>NZ_JBHSGB010000002.1:0-229104 GCF_042654345.1 Rheinheimera marina | reverse complement strand
AAACGCAGCTGCGACGATGGTAGTGTGGCGCTTGCCATGCGAGAGTAGTTCACCGCCAGGCTCCCAATGCTAAGAAGCCCGCTCATAAGAGCGGGCTTTTGCTTTTTTAGTTCAAAAACCATGCTTGAGCTTGGCTGCTACTGTTGTTTTATGTGCAGTTTGCTTAAAACAGCAGCAAATGTAGCGGCTATCGCGCTCTCTTACTCCTCACTATCCGACATTTTTAGACTTCAAACGCACTTGCTCTGGTCAAGTACTGAAAAGCCAAGCACTATCTTCAGTTCATTGCAGAGGAAAATTATGATGAAAAACAAACTGCACTACAGTGTATTGGCGACAGCTTTTGCTGTTTTGGGATCTTTTGAAGCACATGCAGGGCAACCACTTCAATATGAAGATGTGTTTCAGCTGGAGTATGTATCCGAGCCGCAAATAAAATCGGATGGTTCCGCCGTAGTTTTTGTGCGAAACCGATTTGACCAGGTTCAGGATAAACGACTTGGCTCATTGTGGCTTTCAGACACAAAAAACGGACAGTTACGCCCTTTGGTTGCTGAAAAAGATGATGTAAGTTCTCCTCTTTGGTCGCCAGATGGTCAAAAGCTGGCGTATATTTCCGCTGCGTCGGGAAGCCCGCAAATCCATTTACGTTGGATGGATACGGGGCAAACTGCACAAATTAGTCATTTGCCTGGTTCCCCTTCAGATCTGAGTTGGTCTCCGGATGGGAAATGGCTGGTGTTTTCGATGTTTACCCCAAAGAAAGCAGTAAACCCAGTGCAGTTACCAGGTAAACCTGAACAGAATGGGTGGGCAAAAGCGCCCATTTATATTGATACCATGCAATACCGTGCTGATGGCCGGGGTTATTTGGCCAGCGGCTATCGACAACTCTATCTGATGTCCGCTGATGGCGGCACACCTATTCAATTAACTCAGGGCGAGTTTGAGCACGGCGGAAAAATCAGCTGGCAACCAGATGGTAAATCTTTTTATTTTTCAGCTAATCGCCAGGATGATAAAAGGGCGCAGGCGCAAAACAGTGAAATTTATCAGCTGACGTTGGCCGAAAAACAGCTGAAACAAATTACGGATCGTTTTGGGCCTGACCATAGCCCAGCCTTGTCACCTGATGGTAAATGGCTGGCTTATTTGGGTTACGACGATAAGAAACTTGCGCATCAGGCTGATCAATTGTACGTGCGGAATCTCGCCTCTGGTGCAGTGAGAGGGCTGACTGCAGATCTCGACCGCTCGATCGACAGTTTTGCCTGGGCTGCGGACAGTGAGCAGCTTTATATTCAATATGACGATGCTGCTGAAGGAAAAATAGCGTTACAGCCTTTATCAGGTAAGCGCAAGGTGCTGCTGGATCAGCTTGGCGGCAGCTCGTACAGCAGGCCTTATACCGGAGGGAGTTTCTCCGTCTCAGGTAATGGGGCTTTGGCTTACACAAAGATGTCGGCTAAAGCGCCAGCCGAGTTGGGCTATTTTAGAAATGGCAGCACCAAGCAGCTCACGGAACTCAATAAGGATTTACAGCTGGCACGTGATATCGGCGACGTTGAAGAGTTTTGGGTGACGTCGTCCGTCGACCAACGCAAGCTGCAAAGCTGGCTGATTCTTCCGCCAAACTTTGACCGCAGTAAAAAGTACCCGCTGATTTTAGAAATACATGGTGGACCACATACAGCGTACGGGCCAGTGTTTGCAATGGAACTGCAACTGATGGCGGCCCAGGGTTATGTTGTGCTTTATTCGAACCCGCGCGGAAGTACCAGTTATGGTATGGAGTTTGCGAATCTGATCCATCATAACTTCCCAAGTCAGGACTACAACGACCTGATGGATACCGTGGATGCCACTATTGCGAAAGGCTTCATTGACCCAGAGCAGCTCTTTGTGACCGGAGGCAGTGGGGGTGGCTTGCTTACCAGCTGGATTGTCGGCCATACCAACCGTTTTAAGGCGGCGGTGGCAGTAAATCCGGTGATTAACTGGTTTAGTTTTGTATTGAATGCCGATATGTATAACTACTTCAGTCAGTACTGGTTTCCCGCGATGCCCTGGGAAAACCCGCAACATTACCTGAAACATTCCCCAATCAGCTACGTTGGCAATGTAAAAACACCAACCATGTTAATGACTGGCGAATCGGACCACCGGACTCCAATTTCTGAAACAGAACAGTTCTATCAGGCATTGCAGTTACGCGGCGTTGAAACAGCTATGGTGCGGATCCCTGGAGCCTCGCACGGCATTCACATCCGTCCGAGCAATATGATGGCCAAGCCTGCCTATATCACTTATTGGTTTAATAAACACAAGAGCAATGGCTGAGAAGGAACAGCTGGTTTATTGACAGCCCGTGACTAACCACTCATACCTGTATTCAGGGTTTCAAGGTTGAAGCCCGAATATAGGAGCTTAGGTTCATGGAAAAGAACATTCAACCTTTATGGCCATTGAGTGCGGCAAAGACGTTGTTTTTGGTGTTGCTGATCCTTCATTCTGCTTACCGTCTGACGAACTATTCAGCTGAACAATCGGGATTTTATTCTTCTTTAGCCTTGTTGCTGGCCTTACTGTCGACGTTGTTCAGGCCGGAGGAACTTAATCTGAACCTGACGGTTTTTCTCAGGCAGCCTTGGTATTGGCACTCTTTTTCAGCTGTGCTGATTGGTGCTGCGCTTGGTTGCCTGGGGTTAGCGCTATATTTATCTTGAAGTATTAAATTCCTCACTAAATAAGCGCCTTAGGTTTTTTGCCTGCAAAATAGCCTCAGTTTTTTTGCAGAATGACGCTTTGTTGAGTAAATTTATTGTTAACTGAATGGGTGGTTGTTGGTCGTCGCCGTAAACTGAAGGCACGGACTATGACACAAGGATTGTTTCGCCCTCATGCAGTACAACACCAAAGTTCGCGGCTGGAAGGCTCGGTCGTGGTTTTACAGCCGGTCTCGGCCAGTCTTCTTACTCTATTACTTGTCGCAGCTGTCAGTCTGGCTTTGTTGTTTTTAAGTCAGGCATCTTTCGACCGGCGTGAAACTGTGGCGGGTTATCTGAAGCCCATCTCTGGCCAGTCGCACATCAGTGCTCCACGCTCTGGCGTGATCAGTCAGCTCTTGGTGCAGGACGGAACTGTAGTCATGCAAGGGCAGCCTCTACTGGCTCTGAGAGTGCAAGGGCAGTTGGAGGGCGGCCGCAGTCTGGCAGAAACTTTGTTGCAGGGCATTGTCCAGCAGCGCCAGTTGCTGCAACTCAGATATCAACAGCTAGTCCAGCAATACCAGCAACAACAGCAAGAACTTGAGGCCAGACTGGCAAGTGGACTGTTGTTGCTGGAACAGATCAGAAATCAGCAGCGTTTAACCGAGCAACGTATTCAGCTTCAGAGCGAGCGTCTGAATGACCTTAAAAAATTGCGGAATCAGGGAGCTGTCAGTCAGGACAGTATCAAAAACCAACAAGAACAGATTTTTAGCCTTCAACAACTGCTCAGCGAACACATCAGCAATGAGCAAAATCAACTGAATTACCAGCAGCAATTAACTGGCCAGTTAGCCCGGCTACCATCTGAACAAGCGCAGCAACAGGCCAGTTTGCAACAAGAGCTGGCACAGCTGCAGCAACAGAGTATTCAGCTCAAAGCGGATGAGGAACTGGTGTTAACTGCACCTGTGGCTGGCCGGGTCACCAGTTTATGGGCTGAGCTAGGCAGTCAGGTCCAGAACGGAGGTTCTCTGCTGACGTTGGTTCCGCTACATTCAGAGTTGACTGCTGTACTGTTGGTCCCAACCCGTGCTTATGGTTTTGTCCGGCCTGGGCAGGCGGCGCGTTTGCGCTTTGATGCTTTCCCCTACCAACGTTTCGGGACTTTTCAAGGCAAAGTGATAAAAACCGCCCAGGCCATAGTGTTACCTGGGGACATAGCCATGCCACTTTCTATTCAGGAACCAGTGTACAGAGTGGAGGTACAACTGGGATCCCAATCAATCCGCGCATACAACAATGAGGTGCCGTTGCAGTCTGGCATGTTGCTTAGCGCTGATGTGGTGCTCGAAAACCGTAGCCTGTTGGCTTGGGTATTTGAGCCATTGGTGAGCTTGCGAGGCAGGCTCTGAACTTTCAAGGAGAGAAGATATGAAAGAGTTACAACTGAATGAAGTACAAGAGGTGAGTGGTGGTGGTTTCTTACAAGGAGCAGGAGCTGCAGGGCTAGCCCTCGGTATCGGTAGTGCATCATTTGGCTCAGGCTGGGGTATGGTTGGTGCAGGATTGGCATTTGCTTCATCACCTCTGACTGTAACAGTCATGTTGGGGTTGGCCCTTTATGCCGGCTACCAGATGGCTAGTTAAAGAAGCAGGGAGGTTAGGCCATGATAGAGTTAACTCAACGGCAGGTTGCTGAAGTGCAAGGTGCAGGGTTTGGTGAAGGTAGTGCCGCGATAGGGGTAGCTTTGGGTATAGGCTCATCCACGTTTGGCGGCTCACTGGGATCAATTGGTGTATTTGCTGCGTTTGGTGCAGCGCCATTTGCAGCTGGAGCTATGGTAATACTGGCATTTTATGCCGGCTATCAGATGATGCAGTGAGAAAAACGGAGTGGGGATCTTCAATCATCCCCGCTCCTTGTCAGGAGCAAAAAATATGAGTGATTACTATTGGGTGTTTCTGATTTTGGCTTTTGCGTTTTTTATACACTGGATGGCATTGGAGTCAGAAAAAAAGGATTTGGCACATTTGTCAGACAGAAAGAAGCGCAAAGCGGATGACCCAGAAAATGTTCGTATTGAAGATATGCAACTGATGGATTTATATAAAGTTAGTAAATCCGAAGCTGTAAGGTATTACCGGAAGAAACATGGCACTGGGCTGAAGTTTACTGCACAACTGTTAGAAGATATCTCTCAGGAGTGTTGAGCTAGTTAGCAAGGAATGCTAAATGATTTATCAATCTGAAGCTGCGGAATGTGGGTTGGCTTGTCTTGCGATGATGGCAGGGCACTATGGGCTAAAGTTAGATTTGCCTGCGCTGCGCAGCCGCTATCCGGTATCGTTGAAAGGTGCCAACTTACAGCAATTGATGCAGCTGGCTGATCAACTACAGTTAGCTCCCCGGGCATTAAAGCTGGAGCTGGATGAGATTAAGCAGCTGCGAATGCCCTGCATATTGCATTGGAACATGAATCATTTTGTCGTGCTGCTCAGAGTGCGACGCCAGGGCGCTCTGATTTGTGATCCGGCCCAAGGTCAGCGACTGGTGCCGCTAAAGGAATTGGACCAGAGCTTCACCGGCATTGCGCTTGAACTGACGCCGACGGCCGAGTTTCAACCGAAAGATGAGCGTCAGTCTTTAGGATTAAATTCGTTCTGGCAGCAGAGCGCAGGGCTCGGGCCTGCACTGGCCAAATTACTGCTTTTATCACTGATTTTGCAGCTGTTTTTATTGGCTGCGCCTTATTACAGCCAGCTGGTGGTGGATGAAGTGCTGGTCAGTCATGATACCCCACTGCTGTTGGTATTGGCTCTTGGCTTTGGTTTATTGCTCCTATTACAAAACCTGACTTTTGCGCTGCGAAGTTGGGTGGTGTTGCATCTGTCGTCCAGCCTGAATCTTCAGATGGCTACCAATTTGTTCCGGCATCTGTTGCATTTACCAGTCAGCTTTTTTGAAAAACGCCATATGGGCGATATCGTTTCGCGTTTTGGCTCTTTGGACAGTATCCGTGAGCAGTTAAGTAGCAGCTTAGTGGAGGCTGTTGTCGACGGGGTGATGGCGTTATCGGTGTTGCTGATGATGTATTTGTATAGCCCAAAACTGGCGATGGTGGTGTGCGGTGCTGTGCTGCTTTATGCCTTGTTGCGGCTGGCTTTGTACAAACCTTTAAAGTACCGCACAGAAGCCAGTATTGTCAGTAAAGCCAAAGAGCAAAGCCACTTTATGGAAACCGTTCGGGGTATCCAAACCTTGCAGTTGTTTGGTCAGCAAAGTAACAGATTAAGCCAGTGGCAAAACTGCTATGCCGATGCGGTCAATCAACAGTACCGGCTCGGTTGCTGGCAGATCGGGTACAGCACCGCGCAACAACTACTGTTTGGTCTTGAGAATATTTTGGTGGTCTATCTGGCGGCTTGGGCTGTGCTCCAAACCCAAATGACGGTAGGGATGTTGTTGGCTTTTCTGGCTTACAAAAACCAGTTTAGTAGCCGCACAGCTGCTCTGATTGACCGCTTAATTGAGCTGCGCATGGTCAGTCTGCATTTGCAGCGGCTGGCGGATATTTCTTTGACCGCTAAGGAGCAAGACGGCGGCGACGCCAGCTTTCGTGCTATTTCCGGCCAATTGCAGCTACACAACCTGAGTTTCCGCTATGCAGCAACCGAACCTCTGTTGTTTCAAAATCTGCAGCTGCAGGTTGCCGCCGGTGAGCACATTGCTATTGTCGGACCATCCGGTTGCGGCAAAACCAGTTTGCTGAAACTGATGTTAGGTTTGGCAGTGGCCGACTCTGGTTCAGTGACTGCAGATTCCATTGATATCCGGCACCTGGGATTAAAACATTACCGGGCTCAGGTGGCGGCTGTTATGCAGGATGATCAGCTGCTGAATGGCAGTTTGGCCGACAACATTTGCGCCTTTGATTCCAGACCTGATTGGGACTTGTTGGTGCATTGCGCCGTGTTGGCAGGGATCCATCAGGACATTGTACAAATGCCGATGGGCTACAATGCGCTGGTTGGAGATATGGGTAGTAGCCTGTCTGGTGGACAAAAGCAGCGGGTGTTATTGGCCCGCGCTTTGTACAGAAAACCAAAAATTTTGTTTTTGGACGAAGCCAGCAGTCAGCTGGACAGTGCAATAGAGCAGCAGATTAACAAGGCCATCGGTGAGCTTCAGCTGACCCGTATCGTCATCGCTCACAGGCCACAAACTATTCTGAATGCAGACCGGGTATACCTGTTGGAGCGGGGCAAACTCAGCGACGTCACTGCCTGTGTCAGGCAGCAGCTGCAACACAATCGTAGTCACTGACTTAGAGTTTCAGCTTGGCTAAGCCAGGGTATTGCTTCAGGACTTTACAGGCCCGCTCCATGGCTTCACCAAACAGAGCCGGGTGGAAGTCGCCATTCTGGCAATAGTTGTGTTGGAACTGCAGTAAAGTATCCAGATCGGAGCTGGCTCTGGCCAACGCCTCTTGCTGGCCCGCCCCATAATCCTGACCTATGGCATAAAACGCCTTTTGCACTTTGCGGGTGATGACCGAACCGTTGTTTTGTGCCGGCAATGAAATATGTTCAGCCAGCCAGTCGAGCACAGGTTCTGAATAAGGTAGTACCCTGGGGTGATCATAAAAGGTCAGCAGCAGGGCCAGTAACAAACAGCACAGCAGAAATTTACGCATACCAGATTCTATCCGAAGCCTTGTATTGGTTATAACACAGTACACCGCCGCTGCCACTGTGAACCTCTGCGTCAATACTTAGGGGGCTTGTCAATGTTGTTGACAGCGACACCTCCACTTAACGTATTAAAACCCAATACAGATCATCGTGTTATATAATGGAGCCTTCTGGTTCAGTTTTTGCAGAGCTGATTGGGGTCAAAAAAACAATCAAGCTTTGTTTTGAGTCAACAAGGCGCAATGAATCGCCTGCTAGACTGATGCTTAGCTGGTGGTAAGAGGTATGGGCGTGGATAACAAAATAGATATCAAGAATATTCCGGTGGATGTCAAAGTGCATAAAACTGACACCGGAGTGAACAAATACAACCCGCGGGATCGCATATACGTGCGGGCAGTAAAAGGCCTTCATCAACGTCTGCGCCGTAACATGGGCTTTATCTTTATGGGGCTGTTCATGTTACTGCCCTGGCTGCAATTTCATGGTCAACAAGCCATTTTGCTCGACATTGTTGAACAGAAATTCAATATCTTTGGTATGACTCTCTGGCCACAGGATTTCACTATTTTGGCTTGGATCTTCGTGATCGGCGCCTTTGCGCTGTTTTTTGTGACCACCTTTTATGGTCGGGTCTGGTGCGGTTATCTGTGTCCGCAAACCGTCTGGACTTTTATTTTTATCTGGTTTGAAGAAAAAATTCAGGGCAGCCGCAATAACAGGATGAAACTGGACAAAGACCCCTGGACTGCAGGCAAGGTCTGGAAAAAAGCGCTCACACATTTCTGCTGGCTGGCGTTTTCCTTGTTAACAGCACTGATTTTTGTCGGCTACTTCACGCCTGTCACTCAGTTGTTTGTCGATTTCTTTAGCTTCGACGCCAGCTTCTGGGCTGTGGTGTCTGTGCTGTTTTTTATGTTTTGTACTTACGGTAATGCGGGTTGGATGCGCGAAATTATGTGCACCCATATTTGCCCTTATGCCCGCTTCCAGTCCGCTATGTTTGATAAAGATACCTTTACCGTCACCTACGACGCTAAACGCGGTGAGAACCGCGGGCCGCGTTCCCGCAAAGACGCGGACTACAAAACCAAGGGGCTGGGCGACTGTATTGACTGCAACCTCTGTGTGCATGTTTGCCCGACCGGCATTGATATCCGTAACGGCCTGCAGTACGAATGCATTAACTGTGGCGCCTGTATTGATGCCTGTGACGACACTATGGACAAAATGGGGTACGCCAAAGGGCTGATCAGTTACACCACTGAACACAGTCTGGAAGGCCGGACCACCAAAGTGGTGCGTGGCAAACTGGTTGGTTATTTCCTGGTGCTGTTGGCCGTTTGCGCCGCCTTTGGCTGGACCCTCGTGGTACGCAAGCCGGTGATGATGGATATTGTGCGGGACCGCGGTGCTTTGTACCGTGAAACCAACGAAGGCCTGATAGAAAACACCTACACACTGAAAATTATTAACAAATCTCAGGTTGAACAAACCTACCTGTTGTCCGTCAGTGGTATTGATGAATTGAACTGGATTGGTGATCAGGAGCTGACAGTGCAGGGCGGCGAAACGGCCAACTTGCCAATCAGTCTGGCGCTTGACCCTGTTCATGCCAATAAACCAGTGCTGGATATCGAGTTTGTGCTGCAAGACAAAGACGAGCCAGAGGTTACCTTAAGTCAGGGCAGTAAATTCTTCTCTGCACGTTAAGACAAAACAGAGCTGCAGGCCTTAAGGTTTGCAGCTCTGGATGCGGCCTTACAGGGCTTGGTCCTTGCGGTTAAACCCAGTATGATGCGACCACCTTTGCTCTGATGCCAACCTCTATGAGTCAGTTTCATTTCGATCACCTCACACCAGATTTTATGCTGGATGCACTTTGGCATTATGGCTTTGACGTGGCTTCAGGTCTGTTACCGCTGAACAGTTATGAAAACCGTGTTTATCAGTTTAAAGACCAGGATCGGAAAAACTGGGTGGTGAAGTTTTACCGGCCAGAGCGCTGGTCGTTGCCCCAGCTGCAGGAAGAGCATCAGTTTGTCGCCGAGTTGGTGGCTGCCGAAATTCCAGTAGCGCAAGCCGTGCAACGGGATGGTGAGTACGTGTTAGCTTATCAGAGCAGTTATCTGGCCATTTACCCCAGTTTAGGCGGGCGTCAGTTCGAGGCAGATCAGGACGAACAATTACTGCAAACCGGTGCTTTGCTTGGACGATTGCATCAGGTGGCTGGCAGTCGCAGTTTTGCCCACAGGCCAGCGTTCAGTGCCGAACAGATGCTAAAGCAAAGTGCGGATCTGCTGCTGTCGAGCGGTTTTGTGCCCAAGGCACTGGAACAGCATTTTGCCGCCGTGCTGCAACAATTGCAGCAAAAGGCCGGTCAGCTGTATCGGCCTGAATGCTCTATCCGCTTGCATGGCGACTGCCATCCGGGCAATTTGTTGTGGGTGAATGAGCAGGTCATGCTGCTTGATTTTGATGATTGCAGAATGGGTCCGGCGGTGCAGGATCTCTGGCTGTTGTTACATGGTGACAGGGTCGAACAACAAATGCAGTTGGGCTTATTGCTTGACGAATATGAACAATTTTGTGATTTTGCGGCCAAAGAGTTGGCATTGATTGAGCCGCTGCGGGCTATGCGTCAGGTGTCCTATATGGCCTGGTTGGCGCAGCGCTGGGGAGATCCGGCCTTTATCCGTCATTTCCCCTGGTTTAACAGCCCGGAATACTGGCAGCAACAACTGAAGGTGCTGGACGAACAGCTCAAACGCTGTGATGAGCCGCCGCTGAGCCTGATGCCGCAATGGTAAAGTTTTGATACAGTAGATTTTATTAAGAATACCAAGGAACTACGAATGATGAAGTTAGCAACATGGGTTTTAGGCGCCTTACTTCTGCCACTGTCGGCGTTGGCCGCACAGTTTGAAGAAGGCACACATTATGAAGTGATTGCGGAGCAAGCCACTGCCAAGCCAGAAGTGAAAGAGTTTTTCTCGTTTTATTGCCCGGCCTGTTTTGGCTTTGAAACCAAAGTGCAGGCGCTGGAGAAAAAATTACCTGAAGGGGTTGAGCTGAAAAAAGTGCATGTCGACTTCCTGCGCCACGCCAGCCCGGAAATTCAGAATACTGTTGTGCGTGCCTATCTGGTGGCGAAAAACCTGGGTAAAGGCGATGAAGCGGCCAACGCGCTGTTTAACCATATTCATGTCGACCGCAAAGCTTTTGCCTCGGACGATGACATTAAAGCGGTGATTGTGGGTCTGGGTATCGACGCTGCAACCTACGACAAAGCCATTAAAAGCTTCACTGTGGTGGGTGCGACTAAGCAGATGAAAAAAGACCAGGACAACATGACTAACCGCCGTGTGCTGACTGGCGTGCCGACCTTTGTAGTGAATGGCAAATACAAAATCCTGAACCAGGGTCTGAGCCGTGACAATCAGGAGAAAGAATTCAACGAGTTGGTCGCCTACCTGCTGACCCTGAAATAAGAGGCTGAATAATGTTAAGAACTTTAGTTGCTTCGCTGGTGCTGTTGCCATCGCTGGTCTTTGCAGCCCAGTTTGAAGCCGGCAAGCACTATGAGGTGCTGAGCACGCCGAAAACTGCCACGCCGGAAGTGGTGGAGTTTTTCTCCTTTTACTGCCCGCACTGCCGCGCTTTTGAGCCTTTTGCGCAAGAGCTGAATAAGAGTTTGCCGAAAGGGCAGAAACTGATCCGTAACCATGTGGATTTTCTGCGGGCGGCGCCACCTGAAGTGCAGGCTGAGCTGGGTAAAGCCTTTCTGGTCGCTGAAAGTGTGGGCCAGGGCGACCATATTGCCGACGCTATTTTTAATTACATTCATCAGCAACGGGCCAGCTTTAGCAATGCACACGACATTCGTAGCCTGATGCTGGTCAATGACGTACCGGCAATGGTGTATGACGCCGGACTGGTCAGCCCGAAAATTCAGGCGGAAGCGCAAGCTGTAAAAGACCGCCAGGACTTTTACACCAAAGCCGAAGTGCTGAAAGGCGTCCCAACGCTGATCGTGAATGGCAAATACCAGGTGAAGTTTGGTGAGCTGGACTCCGCGCACTTTCAGCAGCAGCTGAATGAACTGGTCGCCTATTTGCTGGCGAAAAAAGACTAACCTCTGTTTGGGTGGACGAAAGCCGGCTGAATGCCGGCTTTCTTTTTTGCACAAAACAGGACGAATCCCCACTGCAGGGCTGGTGAACTTTTGTCAGTTCAGGCAGACTAAATGCGAGTAATTCTCAAATGAGGTCTAAAATGGATTACTGGCAACAACAAATGCAGGCAGGAAATCAGGCGTTGGCGGCCCATCAACCGGCACAGGCAGAGCAGTGTTATAAACAAGCACTGAAAGATGTGTGGCCTATCTGGTTTCACAGCTGCTTTATCGAATGCCCGGCTGAGTTGGCGCAGGAGCAGGCCTGTTTACCAACCTTTTGTCTGGCGGCGACCGTTCGGAATCTGGCGGAATCTTACGCCAGACAAAAACGCTGGCGCCGCGGGCAGCGTATCTTGCGTCAGGCCTTGCATTGGTTTGAGCGGGGTGCTGAACAGATGGCGGCAGAGCATCCGGCGGCCCTGGCTGTGCTGACGCAAACTGCAGCACTGCGACAGGATTACCAGCAACTGAAGTGGCGCCAGCACTGCAGTGGCAAGCCAGTGGTATGGATAAACCCTGAGCCTACTGCGTTATTGCACTAAGCGCCATTGGCGGTTAGAGAACTCCAGCAAATGCTTTTGCTGCATTGGTTGCCCGGCCGAATCGTATAAACGGATGAACTGGACCTGGGTCGGGCTTTGCCAGTGCACGTCAATTGGGTTCCAGGGTTGCAGTCGGTTGTCATCTCCGCTTAGCGCTAATTCAGGCGTCAGTTTGCCGGTTTTTGTCAGTCGGTATATGGCCAGCAGTTTGGCATTGTCTTTTTCTGTGGTGGCTTCGGAATACACCAGCAGCCGTCGTTGGTCGGGTGAGACCAGCGGAAAGCCATTCACCTGAGTTTGTTCGCCGCTTTGCATCTGTACCAGATACACGCTGCGGCCTTTGTTTTCATAGACCCAGACCACGGCCAGCCGGACTGCTTTTAAATAAGCCACCACATAAGGTTCGGTGTATTCATCGGTACTGCGGGAAGGGACCACAGGAAAAGCCAGCGCCTGTTGTTGAGTTGGCAGGTGCAGCAGATTATTGCTGCGTTGCAGTTTTAACGGCCCGGTTAGCCGGGCTTCCAGTTTTTGCGCGCAATCTTGCTCCAGACTGGCAGAAAATTCACAAGCCATCAGGGGCTGAAATCCGAACCACAGCAATACCAGAGTTGTCAGGCTGAGCAACCGCATCCAGAAGCCAAAGTTAAAGCTGTTCGTGGCTGCAAGCATAGCTGGTGTTGGCAGCGATGTAAGTATTATCACATTGGAAATCCGACTGGCAGGGTTAAAAGCACCAGACATCAGAGCGACAGGAATAGCTGAAAACTCAAATAAAAAAGGCCACTTTGGGTGGCCTCTTTGCTGGTGCAGGCTTAGAAATCCTGCACGGTCGGGCGCAGCACCACTTCGCTGATATCAACATCGGCCGGTTGTTCAATGGCATAGGCGATAGCCCGGGCCACTGAACTGGCAGGGATGGCGTTATTTTTGTAGAAGTCTTCGACAAATTCTGCACTGGCGGCGTGTGCGCTGCCATGCTTCAGCTCAGAATCTACCGCGCCCGGAGAAATAATGGTGGTGCGGATAGCGCCGCCAACTTCATGGCGTAAGCCCTCACTGATGGCCCGTACGGCGAATTTGGTGCCGCTGTAGACTGTGCCGCCCGGGCTGAATACCTTGATGCCGGCCACAGAGGAAATATTAATTACATGGCCACTTTGTTGTTGCTGGAACACCGGCAAGGCCGCCGCAATACCATAGAGCACCCCTTTGATATTGATATCGATCATCCGGTCCCACTCGTCAGTACGGACTTCACTCATTGGCGCTATGGCCATCAGGCCCGCGTTGTTAATGATCACGTCCAAACGGCCGTAAGTGGCGACCGCCAGTTGCACTGCCCTCTGCAGCTCTTCGGCTTTGGTCACATCCACCAGCTGGTACACAGCGTCGCCACCGGCAGCGCGGATCCGGCTGACCAGTTGCTGCAGGCGGTCTTCGCGACGGGCGATCAGCACCAGTTTTGCGCCTTTGGCCGCCAAGTGTTCAGCGGTGCTTTCACCCAGGCCCGAACTGGCGCCAGTAATCAATACAACTTTGTTTACAATCGTCATGCTAAGTCTCCTCTGTTGAATTGCTAAGCAGTATAAAAAGCTCGACTACAACAAAAAATGGAAATATCTTGATTTCATAATTCCAAAACAAGGAATAAACGTGGCAAACAATCTGGAGCTGTTGCGGCTGTTTGCTGCGGCCGCCGAAGCCGACAGTTTCAAAGCCGCCGCGCACCGGCTGGCGGTGTCGCCACAGGCGGTTACCCGTGCTGTGCAGCAACTGGAACAGCAGTTAGGCGAGCTGCTGTTTCATCGCAGTACCCGCCATGTGCGGTTAACCCGTTTTGGCGAAGAGTTTGCGCTGCAGGCCCGGCAGCAGTTGCAACAGCTGGATGCCTTGTTAAACCGGCGTCAGCAGCAGCCGAAAGAGGCGGAAGGCCTGGTCAGGCTGACGGCACCGCGTTCGATGCGCCAGGTGCTGATGCCGGTGCTCAACAATTTTATGCTGGACCATCCGGCTATTCAGCTGGATATCCGGCTGACCGATCAGCTCAGTGACGTGGTGGATGATCAGATTGATATCGGAGTCCGGGCCGGCGTGATCCGCGACAACAGGTTTATTGCCCGCACTGTGGGAGCTGTCAGTATGTGGGTGGTGGCCAGCCCGACTTTGCTGCAACAGCGCGCTGAGCCGCAGCACCCTGCCGAGCTGGCCGACTGGCCGCTGACCGGCATGATGGACGTCAACACAGGCCGGCCCTGGCTTTGGTATTTCCGGCAGGGGCAACACTGGCAACCCCGACAGTTCCGTTTACTGGTGACGGAAGCCGAAGCTGAGCTGGATGCGGTGCTCTGCGGCGTCGGCATTGGGCAGCTGGCCAACTTTACCGCTCACCAGGCGGTGCGTGACGGCCGCCTGATCCGGCTGCTGGCCGACTACCAGCCAGACCCCTGGCCATTGTCGGTGTACCGCCCGCAGCGGGGGCCTGTGCCGGAGCGGATCCGCTTGCTTTATGACCACTTGGTGCGGCAGCTTAGCTTGTTAGACTGGTCAGATCCAGGCTGAGGCAAACGGCTGCTCTGCTGCGGTTGGTGACTGATCGGTAAAGGAAAAACCCCGTAGACTGTAAAGAACCTTTTATTGCACCAGAGCCGGGTTGTGAGAATTTCTGTTTTTATTTTGTGGTTGAGTCTGCTGCTCCCTGCCGCCTGGGCACAAAGTTCCGGTTGGGTTCAGGCGACTGAGCTGAAAGCTGAATTGGTCAGTGACTACCAGCAAGTCCGCCCAGGCCAGCAGCTGACACTGGCGCTGCATTTTATTCCGACTGAACACTGGCACACCTACTGGCTGAACCCAGGCGATTCGGGTCTGGCGACCAGTATTGAGTGGTCATTGCCAGATGGAGTCAGCGCCGGCCCCATCCAATGGCCATCTCCGCAAGCCATCAAGGTGCCGCCGCTGGTGAATTACGGCTTTGAAGGCCCCACTATTTTGCTGACAGAGTTGCAGCTAAGCCCGGACTTTCAGGGCGAATGGCTGCCGCTGTCTGCCAAAGTGGACTGGCTGGTTTGTGCCGAAATCTGTATTCCGTCTGAAGCGGTGCTGCAGCTGAAGCTGCCGGTCAGTACCGTTGCTGAGCTGAGTAAAGATCACAGTGCTTTATTTGAACTGGCGCGCCAGCGGCTGCCAAAACCATTGCCACAACAAGGCCGGTTTGAAGTGCAAAACGGCACCTTTTCTGCGGTACTGCCGCTGCCGGAAGATCTGAACGTCAGCGCATTTTTTGTCGGTGGTACCGAGTTGGTGGACCATGCGGCGGCGCAAAAAATTGACTGGGTTGATGGCCAGCTGCTGCTGCGACAGCCACAAAATACTTACTTCAGTGTGGCCCCCGCACAGATCCCGCTGGTGCTGCACACCGCCGCCGGGCCTGTCAGCACCATACTGACATTTAATCGCCAGCTCAGCACTCCAGCACCAACCCAGGCGACGGACTGGTTAGAGTGGAGTTGGATGTTAGTGCTGGCCGCTGCCGGTGGTCTGGTACTGAACCTGATGCCTTGTGTGTTTCCTGTACTGAGCTTTAAAGCCATCAGTCTGGCGCAGCAGAATGCCGGAGCACAGGCCGCCCAACGGGAAGCTCTCTGGTACTGTGCCGGTGTGGTGCTGAGTTTTATGGCGTTGGCCGCACTGATGCTAAGCCTGCGATCGGCAGGTGAGCTGATTGGCTGGGGTTTTCAGCTCCAAAATGACTGGGTGGTACTGGGGCTGGCGTATTTGCTGCTGGTGCTGGGGTTGAGTTTGTCTGGTGTGCTGCAACTGGGCGCTGGATTGATGAATGCAGGTCAGTCATTGACCGGGCGGTCCGGGGCGCACGGTGCTTTCTTCACTGGCATGCTGGCGGTGGTGGTGGCCAGCCCCTGCACGGCTCCTTTTATGGGCACCGCTTTGGGTTATGCCGCCACTCAACCGGCCTGGTCTGCTGTTGCCATTTTTGCTGCCTTAGGACTGGGCATGGCGCTGCCTTTTGTTGCCTTGGCGTTCTGGCCCGCTTTGGGGCGCCGGTTGCCGAAGCCTGGCGCCTGGATGGAAAGGTTAAAACAATGGCTGGCCTATCCTTTGTATTTGAGTGTGGTCTGGCTGCTCTGGGTCTATGGCCGGCAGCAGGGGCTGGATGCGATGGCGCTGGCTCTGGTGGGGGTGGTGGCACTGGTTGCAGCCTGTTGGATTGTCGGGCTGGTGCAGCTTGGCCAGCAGAAGAAAAACCGCCTGGCTGCTGCTGTGTTGCTGGGGGTTGCTGCACTGCTGTTACCTCAGCTGGCGGCGCCTTCAGCCTCCGAAGCTGGTATGGAGCATAGTCAGCCTTGGTCTGAACCACGCATGCAGCAATTGCTGGAGCAAGGAAAGCCAGTGTTAGTGAATATGACCGCCGACTGGTGCATCACCTGCCTGGTCAATGAGCGGGTTGCCCTCAATACCGACAGCACCAGAGCTGCGATGAAGCTCTACGACGTACAGTACCTCAAAGGCGACTGGACGCGGAAAGACCCGGCCATTACCAGCTATTTGCGGCAATTTCAGCGGGATGGCGTACCTTTGTATGTGTTGTATTGGCCCGGTCAGCCACCTGAACTATTGCCGCAGATCCTAACGCCGGACTCGGTGCGTCAGGCGTTGGAACAACTTAGCAGCAAGACATCAACTCAAGGGGATACACCATGAAACTAAAAATTTTCGCTGTTCTGCCTGCCTTGTTATGTGCCGCTTTGGTGTCGGCTATGCCGCAGATAGGTCAAACAGCGCCAGACTTCACCTTGGTCGACAGCAAAGGGCAGAGCCACAGCCTGAAGGATTTTGCCGGCAAAACCGTGGTACTGGAATGGACCAATCACGACTGCCCTTTTGTAAAAAAGCACTATCAGGGCAATATGCAGGCGTTGCAGCGTGAGTTTACCGGACAGGCCGATACGGTCTGGTTGTCGGTGATTTCGTCTGCGCCGGGGAAGCAAGGCCATGTCAGTCCGGCGCAGGCCGAGCAACTGACGCAAAGCCGCAATGCGGCACCAACAGCCGTGGTGTTTGACGAAAGCGGTGCTGTGGGCAAAGCCTTTGATGCCAAGACCACACCTCATATGTACGTGATTGATGCCAAAGGTGTGCTGCAGTATATGGGCGGTATCGACAGCATTCCGTCTGCCAAAGTTGAAGATATCGTCAAAGCCACCCCTTATTTTTCCAATGCAGCCACAGCGGTACTGGCGGGGGAAGCTGCCAAACCTGCGGTCAGCCGGCCTTATGGCTGCAGTATTAAGTATGCCGACTAACAAGGATGGTCAGTCATGAGCAATCCATGGACACCAAGTGCTGCGCTGCTGAACGCCGGGGAAAGTCTGGTGTTGTTGGTGGATATCCAGCAAAAGCTGGCGCCGGCCATTGCAGATGGGAAAGCTGTGGAGCAAGCAGCGGCCTGGGTGTTACAGGTCGCCTTGCAGCTGGGCGTGCCGTTGTTCGCCACCGAACAATACCCGGCCGGGCTGGGGCCAACAGCGGCGACGCTGGCTGAGTTGGTGCCAGAGCCTGCGGTGCTGGAAAAAATTCATTTCAGCGCCTTTAAAGAACCCTATATCCGTCAACGGCTGGCGGAAACCGGTCGTCGCCAGTTAGTGGTACTCGGCACCGAAACTCATGTCTGTGTGCTGCAAACTGCACTAGACGCGCTGGCCGCTGGATATCAGGTGTTCGTGGTGGTCGAGGCGGTAGGGTCGCGTACTGAGCAGAACAAAGGTTTGGCCTTGCAGCGTATGCAGCAGGCTGGAGTGGTGCTGATCAGCAAAGAGATGCTGGCATTTGAATGGTTGCAGCGGGCGGGCACCGATACCTTCCGCCAGATCAGCAAAGGCTGGATCCGCTAACGTACTGGTAAAAAACTGCAGCTTTTGGTGTGAAGTTGTTAAGAGCAGGCTTGGGTTCAGCTGCGGCTTGCTAGACTGCAGTTTTTTGCAAGGAGCCGTGGATGCCTCCGCCGCTGTTATCTCTGGTCGTTCCTTTTTTTAACGCCGAAACCTGGTTATTGCCACTGCTGCAAAGCATCGACCAGCAACTAACCCCTGAAGTCCAGCTGGTGCTGGTGGCTGACGGTCCCACCGATGGCAGTGTGGCGCTGGTGCAGGGCTTTATGGAGCACAGCGGGCACCGGCCTTGTTATCTGCTGTTGCAGCAAGCCAATGCCGGCGTCAGCGTGGCCCGTAATCAGGGGATCCGGCATGCCGCTGGCTCCTACATTGGTTTTGTCGATGCTGACGATCTACTTTTGCCCGGTTATATCGACCAGGTGCTGCAAGCGATCCGCTCTGAACAACCTGATCTGATTGAACTGGGGTATCGGCGCTTTCATCAGCCAGAGCAACTGCAAAGCAGCAAAGCGCGCTATTTACACCGCTGGGCCGGTGAACTGCCGGCCGGACAGGCGCTGCTGGATGTTGCCAGCAGAAACCAATGGTTTCCCTGGTTACGAATTTACCGGCGTCAGGTGATGCCTGATTTTCAGTTCCCGCCCGCTGTTGGCTATTGCGAAGATATGATGGCGTTACCGGCGCTCTACCTGGCCTGCCAGCGGGTTTATCACCTGCGGCTGCCGCTTTATGGCTACCGCGTGCATCCGGCCAGTCTGTCCTTTCAGGTTAACCAGCGGCACAAGTTGCAGCTGGCGCATTTCTTTAGTCAGTTGCAGGCTGGCCTCTACCCTGATCTTCCTGAGCGGGCGCGCCGGCTAATGTTATTGCACCTGGCGTATTGGTTGTATCGCTGGCAACTGCAGCAACCTGCGCCTGACGCACAGACGGCAGCCATGGCCAGCCAGCTGCAGCAGTTGGCCAGGCGTTTTTGCTGGGGCAGGGGTTTTTCCTGGCGAAAAAAATGGCAGTTGTGGCACTCTGTTGCAGTGATTCAACGGCGTTTTCAGCGTTAAAGCGCCAGACATCCAACAACAGGGAGCTTTATGAAATTTACATTGTTAGCAGCTGCATTGTTCGTGGTAACACCATGGTCTGCCTTGGGAATGGCCGCGCCCAATTTAAAGCCGGTCGCTGAAACTGCAAACTTACGGGTGCCTGAATCTGCTCTGGTATGGCAGCACGGAGCTGAAACCCGGCTGCTGGTTTCCGAAATTGACGGCGCTGGCACGGCAATGGACGGAGTGGGAGGCGTTGCGTTGCTGGGGAGCGACGGCGCCATGATTAAACAGGATTGGCTGCGTGGGCTCAATGCACCTAAAGGCATGGCGATCCGCGGCAATTCGTTGTTTGTTGCCGACCTGACCGAGCTGGTGGAAGTGGATTTGACGACCGCGGCCATTATTCAGCGCTACCCGGCTAAAGATTCGGTGTTCTTAAATGATGTGACGGTCGATGCTGCTGGTTTGGTCTATGTGTCGGATACCAGAACAAATCGTATCTACAGGTTACAGCACGGCAAACTGGCACTATGGCAGCAGGACATCTCATCGGCTAATGGCCTGAAAGCCACAGCTCAGGGTCTGGTGGTGGGTTCGGGTCAGCAATTGCTGTTGCTGCAACAAGACGGCAAACGCACCCTGCTGGCCGAAGGTTTTGCCGCCAATATTGATGGCGTCGAACCGCTGCAAGAAGGCGGCTTTCTCATCAGTTGTTGGGTGGGGTTTGTGTATCACCTCAGTGCAGATGGCGTGCTCACTCTGTTGCTGGACAGCAAACAACAATTTAATACCGCCGACATTGGCTATGACGCGGCAACCTCGTTGCTTTATGTGCCGACCTTTAACGCCAACTCGCTGAAAATCTACCGGTTGAGCCATTAAAGCTGCTGGCCGCAGTGGCGGATAAACGGCATACTGCGGCCACCGGATTTACTGATTTTTCTGCATGTGGCAATTAAGTAAAACATTGTTTTGGCGGGTGTTAGCGCTTTGCAGTCTGGCGCTTGGCTTGCTGGGCATTCCGTTGCCGGGTTTACCTACAGTACCTTTTTTATTGCTGTCGGCCTGGGCGGCCGGTAAAGGCTGGCCCGCCTTTGAGCTGTGGCTGTTGCAGCACCCCAAATTTGGCCCGCCGGTGCGGCGTTGGCGAGAGCATGGGGCAGTACCGCGCAAAGCCAAATGGCTGGCGTCAGTGATGATGCTGCTAAGTGTGGCGCTGTTGTGGTTGTCCACAGCGCCATTTGGGCTGAAAACTGCGGTGCCTTTACTATTGCTGGCGGTTGGCTGTTGGTTATGGTGCCGACCGGAAGTCAGCGACGGGCAGCACTAAAGTCCTATCTGCACCAAAGTGTTATGTCGGGCGGGCTCAGGCCTGACTATGGTTGTGGCGGGCAAATCGCCCGGACAACCAAGGACATAACAATGAAAAAAATCCTGATCGCACTGTTGTTATTGGGCTGCCACAGCCTGAGTGCTGCATGCCTGGACGCTGTGGTTTTAGTGCACGGCAACTCCGCCAGTCCATCCAGCTGGAATAACACCTACAACTTACTGCTTAGCAAAGGCTACAGCAGTACTGACATTTACCGGCCCGCCTGGGGTAGCAGTTGCGCCGCCTGTAACGATCACAATGGCAGCGAAGAAACGCCGGTGCGAACCGCTGTTCAAAATGCACTGGCCAGTTCCTGCACCGGAAAAATTGACGTGATAGGTCATTCGATGGGCGCGACTTTGGCTGCGCAGCAAATTACCAAACTCGGTGTGCAGAGTCAGGTGGATGCCTTTGTCGGTGTTGCTGGTGCTTTTCGCGGTTTATACAGCTGCGGTATTTACCCTTACAACGTGCTGACCAGTACCTGTGGCTCCTACGGGTTGTCGGTTAGCAGCCCATTTCTGGATAGCCTGTACGGTGTGCGTTTTGGCAACCGGGTCTATTCGATCAAAAGTTACAGCGACCAAATCGTCTGTTCTACCGGCACTTGCCTGGTGTATGGCGCCCACAGCAGCAGTATCTGGGGCGAGAATGGATCCAGTACTTTTGTGCTGGGCCATTTTGCACTGCAAACCGACACGGCCAGCACGCAATACCAATTCATCAAATAAGATGTCACTTATACTGCACTTCATACTGTCTGTTCGGGAGTGGTGCAGTATCTGAGTTTGCTTCTTGCGCTGGTCTCCATTCGGTGGCGGCGTGCTTAACCCGGTGTGTAAGGCCCTGTGCCTGGTAATAACTGCAGCAGCGCGTCGCTGATCATGCGTGGGAATACCGACAAATGGTCCTCGTCTGCGATCACCTGCTGTCTGAGCTGTAACGATGGGTACTGATGGCTTTGCAGCAAGGCAGCGAATTTCTGCATATCCGCCACCATATTCAATGTGTTGGTTTTGTAATGCCGGGCTGTAGGGCCCTGTTGTTCATAAGCACCGGCGTACAACAGCACGGTAGCGGGCAGGTCCTGATGGCTCTGCGCATAGCGTTTTTCCTGTTGCCAGACCCAATGCTGATCAAACCATAACGACGGACTGCTCAGCACATAATGACTGAACAGTTGCGGCTCAGTCAGCAGAATTTGACTGCCCAACAAGGCTCCGAAAGAGTGACCGACAAAAATCAGCCGCTTGGGATCCACCCGGTAATGCTGGCTGAGGTAAGGCAGCACCTGAGTTTTCAGGTACTGCTGGTAGGCTGGAGCACCACCATAGGCCTTAGCACCATAGCGGGATTCGGGTTTGGCTTTGGCCCGCACATTGGTAGGTGTGTAGTCGAGGCTACGGCTGTCGGTGGCATTGTCTTGTTTAGCGTAGGACAGCCCCACCAGAATAAAGTCTTCAATATTCTGGCCGCCAGCACCCAGCCGGTTATTAATGCTGCGCACCAGTGGAAAGGCGTAATTGGCGTCAGTCAACACCAGCACCGCAAAGCGTTTGTCTTTGTCCTGCTGGTAAGAGGCTGGTAAATCCAGCCAGAGTTGATACTGGCGGCCACTGCTGGGGTCTGGTAGTTCAATAACCTGAGTGTCTGGCAATGGAACCTCGGCAAACGCAGGTTGTTCAGCCTGAGCCTGCAGGCCCAAAACCAGCAGCATGGCGCACCAAAGCTTCATAGCACTTCTCCCCAAAACCATTTGGCGACTTTGCCGGTCACATCGGCTTCGGCATTGGTCAGCAGCACCAGGCCTATGTCCTTTTCCGGTGAGTAGGCAATGTAAGGCCGGTATCCGTCCACTACGCCACCGTGATAAAACAGCCGGTGGTTGTCGTATTGCACCATGCGCCAGCCGCGGCCGTACCAGGTCGACACCTTTTTGTATTGCTCCCACACTGGCCAGCGCGGTTTGTTGGCCACTTTCACTGCCGGGCTGCGTAACTCGTCCAGCGCTTGCGGGCTGAATACTTTCGGCTGGTGGCCCAGCATCGCCAGCAGGTATTTAGCCAGGTCGGTGGCACTGGCATTAATACCTGCCGCTGGACTCACCCAATAAAAATTCGGTTTCACCTGTTCAGGCCGCCAGCCTTTGCCTGCCCTGTGATGTGGCATGGCTTTGTTCTGGGTGGCCAGAAAACCGGCATAGCCCACCGAGGCGGTCTGCATTTTCAGCGGACCCAGAATGCGCTGCTGCAGCAAATCCGGGTACGGCAGGCCTGTGCTGTGTTGCAGTGCCTGTTCCAGCAGCCCAAACAAAATGTTCTGATAACTGTAACAGCGGCCCGGTGTGCAGCTGGTTTTCAGCAGCTTAAAACGCGGCAAAATTTGCTCTGGTGTCTGGTTATCTTCCAGTAAGTTCTCAAAGGCATGGGGCATCACGCCGCTGGCCTGACTGACCACGTGGTCCACCGTCAGGGCTTTAGTGTCGCGTTCGCTACCGAGCTGAAAACCCGGTACATAGTGCGCCAGCGGGGCATTCAGTTTTAACCGCCCTTGTTGCGATGCCAGCACGGTCAGGCCGCCGGTAAAGGTTTTCGACACCGACGCCAGCCGGAATACCGTATCGGCGTCTACTTTGTCCGGTTTGCCTACTTCCCGCACGCCATAAGCGCCGGTAAACACAATGCGGCCATTCTGCACCACGGCATAAGCGCCGCCGGGCACTTTGGCTTTGTTTAAAGCCAGCCTGAACTCCTGGTCCAGGCCTTGTAATAAGTCGGTTTGGCTAAGCTGCGCCAGTGCTGGAGTGGCCAGCAGGCTCAGCAGTCCAATCACACCAGCACGAAATCTGCGTTTCGTCATGCTGTACTCCTCAGTGATCTAATTGGGTTTGGTCAGCAACAGCGCCGGATTTTGAGTCTGGCCCTGATGCAATACTTCAAAATGTAAATGGGCGCCGGTGACCCGCCCCGTGGCTCCTACTTTGCCCAGCAGTTGGCCGGCCTGTAGCTGCTGGCCGGGCGTGACGTCGGCTTGCTGCAGGTGCGCGTACAGGGTTTGGTAGCCGTCGCCATGGTCCAGCAATACCGCAATGCCGTAGTTGCTGTTCAGGCTCCGGTCGTCTGCGATCAGCACGGTGCCGCGAGCGCTGGCATAAACAGGATCGCCGGCGTCAGCGGCAAAATCCATGCCCTGATGTGGCCGGTTCTGCCGGAACGGATGCTGTTCGCCATAAAAGGAGCTGACCCGCACGTCAGCTGAAACCGGGCGTAACCAGTGTGCCGGGCTTTGGCTGAAGCGCAGCTGAGCACAAGCAACAATCAGCAGCACTGTCAGCAGGGCTAAAAACACACCACCTTGTGTGCGTTGCAGTGCAGATAACTCAGGCAGTGGCTGAAACAGCGCGGTCAGGCGCTGCTGATACAAAGAAAGCGCGCTGCTGCGGTTAAACGCCAGACCATTGGGTTGCTGTTGCTGGTCCAGCTTCAGGCATTGCAGCAAAGTGCTGGCATAAAGCGTTGGGTTGGTGGTCTGGCACACCTGCAAGTCTACCCGCAGTTCGGCCGCTTGCTGCCAGGCGTGGTACCAGAACCTTAAAAACGGATTGAACCAGCAAAGCGCCAGCAGCAGACGCCAGCCTAATAAAACCTGCGGGTCGAGTCGCTGCAAATGCAGCAGTTCATGGCGCAGCAGCAAGTGGCGCTGCGCAGTGGGTAACTGCACCAAATAAGCCGGTATCATCACCAGCGGCTGGCGAATACCAGTGGCAAAGGCGGAGCTTTGGCCGTCAAACAGCCGCAATTGCACAGAATCGGGCCAATCCGGCAGCCAGCTTTGGCCTTGCAACAGAGTAGCGTTGGTAATCAATCGTTTTAGTTTCAGTTGTTGGCAGGTCAGTCTGATCAGACCAAATACAGCGACAACAGCCAGCAGCAGGAGCAGGTAATTGGCTCTGTGCCATTGCTGAGTGACGCGTAAAGAAGGATGCTCAGGCACAGCCTGTAGCTGCTGCCATTGCCAGCTGGTTTCCTGCAGCAGTGCCAAAGGCACTGGCCAGCTGTGGTCGAATTGGGGCAAAGGTAGCCAGGCGGTCAGCGACAGCAACGCCAGCAGCAGGTAAAAGCCAGGTTGGGCCTGCAGTGCCGGCCAGCGCTTTTGTAAGCTCAGCTGCAGCAGCCATAACAAGCCACTCAAGCAAACAAAGGCCAGCAGATGGACCAACAGAGCGCCGCTCATGGCTGTGGCTCCTGCTGCACTGACAACAGGGCCAGTTGTTGCTCCAGTTCGCTTAGTTCGCTGCGGCTGAGCAACCGGCTGTCGGCAAACATACTGACCGGCAAAGGCCCGTTCAGCCCCAGCACACGGCTGGCAAAGTCGCTAGCCAGCGCGGCCAGTGTGGGCAGTTTTTCCAGCAAAGCAACGTAGGCGTTTTTATTGCCCTGAGTTTCAAAGCGGACAAAACCTTTTTCGCCCATGCGCTCCAGCGTTTTGCGGGTGGAGGAATAGCCCCAGCCCAGCACGGCCTCCAGCTGATCATGCAGCTCGCGCGCAGTCTGAGGCTGCTGTTGCCACAGCAGTTTTAGTATTTCCAGCTCAGCAGCAGTAGGTTGCAGCATGCTCATTCCGGCTTGGTGAATCGACTGCAGCTAGAGTGCGACAAATGTCGCACAAAGGCAAGTGTTAAATGCGACATATGTCGCAGTTGCGTTATCCTGTTGGCGCAGCAAGCCAGCTGACTGTCACAGAACTGTCACGCCCCGGTTGTATAACCCAAGACAATGACAGCAGCAGGTTGATAAAGCGGAGATACAAATGGCTCGTTCTTTTGCGCAAGTGGTGGACGCGCGCTTGTCGCGGCGGGATTTTTTAAAAGCGGGCACCGCACTGGCTGTGGCGGCGGCGCTACCGGGTTGCGCCAGCTCAGCTGTTGTTAGCAGTAGTGCCAGCGGCAAATCGGCGCTCACCTTTATGGAGCAAAACGCAGAGATGACTACCCAACTGGAAGTGCCCGCCGGTTATCAGGCTCAGGTGTTGCTGAAGTGGGGGGAGCCATTATGGGCCAATGGCCCGGCCTTTGATCCGACGCAGCAGACTGCGGAAAAACAGCAACAACAGTTTGGTTTTAATAACGACTTTATTGGCTTTTTACCTTTGCCGCTTGGCAGTCAGAACTCAGAGCATGGGCTGCTGGTGGTGAACCATGAATACAGCATCAGCGCCAGCATGTGGCCAGGCTCGCCAGCAGATACCGCGCTGGATAAAGCGCAGACCGATACCGACATTGTGGCCCATGGCCTGTCAGTGGTGGAGATCCAGTTCCAAAACGGCCAATGGCAGCAATTAAAAGATTCTGCCTATACCCGCCGTATTACCCCACTGACGCCGATGCAACTAAGCGGCCCTGCGGCCGGCAGCCCGCGCCTGAAAACGGCGATTTCGGCCGATGGCGTGCATACGCTGGGCACCTACGGCAATTGCGCCGGTGGTGTCACGCCTTGGGGCACAGTGCTGACCGGAGAAGAGAATATCGATGCGATGTTTGCCGGTGATTACAGCCAAAGCGCTGAAAGGGAAACCCTGCAGCGCTTTGGTATGCAGGCAAAAGCACAAAAAAGCTGGGCGCAACATTACCCTCGCTGGGATTTAAGCCAGCAACCGAACGAAGCTTTGCATGTCGGCTGGATAGTGGAAATTGACCCTTACAACCCGCAATCCACGCCCAAAAAGCGCACCTTGCTTGGCCGCTTTAAACACGAAGGCGCCAATGTGTTTATCAACGCCGACGGCCGGGTGGTGGCCTATATGGGCGATGACCAGAAGTTTGAATACCTGTACAAGTTTGTCTCCAGCGGTCGGTATCAGCCGGACCACCGGGCGGCTAACCTCGACTTGCTCGACAGCGGCACCCTGCATTGCGCCCGTTTTGATGCCGACGGCACTGTGGACTGGTTGCCGCTGCAATTCGGTCAGGGACCTTTGACTGCCGCCAATGGCTTCCACAGCCAGGCTGACGTGCTGATCGATTGCCGCAAAGCGGCCGATTTATTGGGCGCTACCCCAATGGACAGGCCAGAAGACGTGGAAGTGAACCCGGCCAATGGTGCTGTCTATGTGATGCTGACCAAAAACGCCGACCGCACCGAGGCTCAGCGCCACCCGGTGAACCCGCGCGCTAATAATACTGCCGGCCAAATTGTCGAGCTGGTGCCACCCAAAGGGGACCATAGCCAGCCAAGTTTTGCCTGGGATCTGTTTTTACTGGCTGGCCGACGCGACGACCCCAGCAGCAGTTACCATCCGGCAACCGGCGCCGACAGCTGGATAGCCTGCCCGGATAACTGTGCTTTTGACAGCAAAGGCCATATTTGGGTAACGTCCGACGGCGCCGAAGACTTTGGCATTGCCGAAGGGGTCTGGGCTAGTGCAGTCAGCGGGCCAGACCGGGCTCTGATGCGGCGGTTTTTACGCTCGCCGGTTGGTTCTGAAGTCTGCGGGCCTTTCTTTACGCCGGACGACAAACATTTCTTTTGTTCCATTCAGCATCCGGGCGATGGCAGCAGTTTTGAGCAGCCGTCTACCCGCTGGCCCGACTTTGATGCTACATTGCCTCCCCGCCCCGCAGTGGTGGTGATCAACAGACCTGATGGCAAGGTGGTTGGCAGTTAGCAGGTTCTGAGTTCAGGGCCGCTGCTGAGCGATCAGCCCGGCCCGGAATGAGTAAAACGCAATGCAGCCACGTATCCCTTTGTATCTGTTAACTGGTTTTTTAGGCAGCGGCAAAACCACCTTATTGAACCAATTAGTAAAAACCAGCGAATTTGCCAATAGCCTGGTGATCATCAACGAGCTCGGCTCCACTTCGCTGGACCATTTGCTGATGACGCACAGCCAGGAAGAGCAAGTGGTGGAGCTGGCCAGCGGTTGCATTTGCTGCACTATCCGTAGCGATTTAAGCAAAACGCTGCGGGATATTGTCTGGCGTTTTTCCCGCCAAGGCCGCAAGCAGTTCGACCGTGTATTGATAGAAACCACAGGACTGGCCGACCCGGCGCCCGTGTTGCATACCCTGATGGCTGACCCAAAAATTGCTGACCAGTACCGGCTGCATGGCGTGGTGACTTGTGTCGACAGTGTCAATGGCTTATCGACCTTGCGCGAACATTTTGAGGCGCGCCAACAAGCAGCGGTGGCCGATTTAATTCTGCTGACCAAGCAGGATTTGCCTGAGGCGATGCCCGTGGCTGATTTAACTTCAGCGCTGCGGCCACTGAACCCCTTGGCGCAGATAGCGCTGGCTGAACAAGGGCAGGCCGACTGGCAACTGATTGGGCAACTGGACCATGCCGAACCTGTGCAGTCCGACACCCCGCTGCAGAGCTGGCTGCGTTTTACCCCGCTTGCCGACGAGCCGCAACTGACGCCAGAGCTGCAACTCAACGCGCATGGCGACGCCATTCAGGCTTATAGCTTTGAGTTAGCTGAGCCTATTCCTATGCCTAAATTTGAGCTGTGGTTGAATGAACTGCTGGCCCTCAAAGGCCCGGACTTACTGCGGATGAAAGCCATTTTGCATATTCAGGGGTTTCCCGGCCCTATGGTGATCCATGGCGTACAGCATCTGTTCCATCCGGCAGCTTTTTTAACCCAATGGCCAAACGCCGACCGGCAGAGCAAACTGGTGTTTATTACCCGCAATATCCCGCGTGAGCTGCTGGCGCAAAGTGTGCAGATGCTCAGGCCCTGATTTACCTTGAATTAGCGGGCTACGGCTGAAACAATAACGGCAACGACTCCAGCTATTTGCGATTAGAAATGAGCCGACATGCCCACTATCAAAGACCCGCTAGCCCAACTCTCTGCCGCTGAAACCGCCATACTGACCGCCTTGGCGGTGCTGCAACAATGTTGCAATCAGGCGCAGTTGTTAAAGCTGATGCAGGTGCTGGCCATTAGAGCCGACGACGGTAAGGCCTTTGCGCAGCCCAAGCTGAAAACTGTTTTGCAGCGGTTGCAACAATTGGAGCTTGTTATTCAGCAACCAGGCGCAGGCTATGAGCTCAATGACAGGCCCTACAGTTTTGGCATTCAGGCTCGGCTGATGTGGCAATTACAGCAGCAAGGCGAGTTGGTGAAATGGTTGGTGGCTACCAGGGCTTCGGAAAAATTGTCGGACAAACACGACTACTGGCGCAGGTACGAACGACCCGAATGCCGCCGCGAGATGTGGCTGGCTGCGTTGTTAAACGATCGCCAAAGCTTTCTGCAATGGCGTCAGCGTTATCTGGAAGCACCCTCTCAGTTGTGGACTTTAACGGCTGAGCCATTGTTCTGGCACCCTGACGGTGTGTTGTTTATGCAAGGTTTGGATCTGCAGATCCAACAGTACCTGCTGCAGGAAATCTTGTTGGAACACAGCTGGGCGCTGGGGGACTGCCGTGAAGCTTATCAATACAGCAAGCAGTTGTTTGAGCAGTATGGTGATCAACTCACAGTGTTATTGCCAACCCTGGGTGTGCAGGCGTTACTGCGGGCGGATTTTATCACTCAGGCGGCAGTGGCCTCTTATCTTCCTGCACAATCGGCCAGCTTTCGTTTTATCCAGGCAGTACAACAAGGCCACTACCCACAAGCCTACCAACAAGCCACAGATTTTATTAAGTACATTGCGAAACAGCAGGGAAAACGTAAGGTCCAGCTGCATTATGTGCCCGGTGCTCTGTATATCGCCAGTGCGTTGGCTGCCGGCAGCACTGACTCGCTGAAAAAAGGCTTGGAGCAACTGCTGGGACACCGCAGCAGCCACAGCCCGCAGTTCCACAGTCTGTTGTATCCGTTATTTACTCACCTGCAAAGCGGTGAGCCGCTGCGGCCTGCCAGACTGCATTTCGCAGACTTGCGCTGGTATGACATGGATATGTGGATGACTGCGCTGGCGGCGTTCTGGTTGGGAGCCGACATTGAGCATGATGTGTTTGCAGAGCTTGAGGAGTTACGGGAGTTCACCGCTGCTGTCGGTTACGACTGGGTGACCGCTGAGCTGGATGAATTACTGGCTTTGGTTGCAGAATGTCCGCGCGTGTTGCCAGAGCATTGGCATCAATTACATCAGCTCAAACCGCTGACGGCCTTGTATCAACCCAAAGCGCAGTGGCAAATGGCGTTAAGGGCCTTGTCAGAACTGGGTGGAAAACCGAAAGCAGAGCAGAAAACCAGCCGTCTGGCCTGGTTTCTCCAGGATCAGGGCGCTTGGCTGGATCTGGATGTCAAAGAACAAAAACGCACAGTGTCTGGCTGGACTAAAGGCAAAGCGGTTGCGCTACGGCGCTTATCTGTCGAGCAAGAAACGCTGGATTGCCTGAGCCCGGCTGACAAAGCGGTTGCTGCCTGTATTCGTGCTGTGCGCAATTATTATGGCGGTACTCAGTATGAGTTTGACCGGGAAGCAGCACTCAAAGCCTTGATTGGGCACCCGCATGTGTTTTGGCTGGATGCGCCGGATACGCCGCTGGAGCTGACTGAAGGTAAAGTGAGTCTTCAGCTTAAACGCCAAGGGACCGATTACAAACTGGCACTGGAGCCGCCAGTGCTGGCGGAGCAAAGCCTGGTCTGGCGCAAAACCAGTCCTACACGGCTGACTCTATACCCGGTAACGCCGGATATTGAAAAAGCAGGCGCAATCGTTGGAAAAGGTTTAAAAGTTCCAGCTTCCGCCAAAACTGAACTGATGGTCGCTATTGAATGCATAGCGCCAGTGCTGCAGGTGCAAAGTGACTTACCCGAGCTGACAGCGCAACTGCCACAGGTTGACGCGGATGCTCAGCTGTATCTGCATTTGTTGCCGCTGCGCCAGGGCTTGCGCGTACAGGTATTGGTCAAGCCTTTGGCCGAAGGCCCCTGGCTTACCCCAGCCAAAGGCAGCGCTGTTTTAGTGGGGGAGCAACAAGGCAAAACAGTGCAGACACAGCGGGATTTAGTGCTGGAAAAGCGTCAGCTAAAAAGCTTGCTGCAAAGTTGCGCTGTGTTGGAACAACAAGTCATACAAGATGGCCAGTGGCAACTGGACGAGCCTGAGCTTTGTCTGGAGTTGCTGGAGCAACTGGCGGAACGGCCAGATTTTTGCCAGTTGATCTGGCCAGAAGGTCAGCCATTCAAGCTAAAAGCTAAACGCGACAGCAAAGATTTCAGCCTGAGTTTAAAGCAACAGGGCGATTGGTTTATTGCCGACGGCCAGTTAAAGCTGGATGACGAGACGGTGTTATCGCTGAAAGAACTGCTCGGTCTGATGCAACAAAACCCAGGCCGCTTTATCAAACTAAATGAACAGGATTACCTGGCGTTAAGTGATAATTTCCGTCGCCAACTGCAGCAACTGGCGGCATACAGTGAAAGCAGTGGACAGCACCAAAAATTCAGCAACTTAGCCATTCCGGCGTTAAGTGGCCTGATGGAAGACGTCGGAGAGCTGAAGGCAGATAACGCCTGGAAACAGCAGGTGCAGCGGTTGAATGAGCTGGCGCAATTTCAACCCAAACTACCTTCAACCCTGCAGGCTGAATTGAGAGATTACCAGCAACAGGGTTACCACTGGTTGTCTCAGTTGGCCCATTGGGGGGTGGGGGCCTGTTTAGCTGACGATATGGGTTTAGGTAAAACCATTCAGACGCTGGCGTTATTGCTGCAACGGGCACCGCACGGCTCTGCCTTGGTGGTAGCGCCCACCTCGGTTGCGATGAACTGGTTAGCTGAGGCGGCCCGGTTTGCGCCAACGCTAAAACTGCGCTGGTATCAGCAGCAGCGCGGTTTGGAGGATCTACAGCCCTTTGAGCTGGTGGTCGCCAGTTATGGTTTACTGCAATCCGACAGCGAAGCTTTTGCACAGGTGAAGTGGCATACGTTGGTACTGGATGAGGCTCAAGCCATTAAAAACGAGCAGACTAAACGTAGCCAGGCAGTGATGGCGCTGCAGGCTGACTTTAAAATGATTGCGACAGGCACTCCGGTGGAAAATCATCTGGGTGAGCTGTGGAACCTGTTTCGTTTTATCAACCCAGGGCTGCTGGGGTCTAAACAACGGTTTCAGCAACGTTTTGCTGGGCCTATTGAAAACGGAGATGTGAACAGCAGACAGCTGCTGAAAAAACTGATTCAGCCGTTTATTTTACGCCGCAATAAAACTCAGGTACTGACTGAATTACCGGCCCGTACAGAAGTGCCATTGCTGGTGGAGCTCAGCAAAGACGAACAACATTGGTATGAGGCGCTGCGGCAACAAGCGGTGCAGCAACTGGCGATGCAGGATGGCAATCAGCAGGCCATTCAGGTACTGGCTGAAATTACCAAACTACGGCGTTTTTGTTGTCACCCGCAGCTGGTGCTACCGGACACCGCACTGAGTGGCAGCAAACTGGCGGTGTTTGCAGAAACTCTGCGCGAAATTCTGGAAAACCAGCATAAGGTGCTGGTGTTCAGCCAGTTTGTCGATCATCTGGCCATAGTCAAAACCTACCTTGAGCAGCAGAATATCAGATTCCAGTATCTGGATGGTTCGACTGCAGCCAAAGAACGGAAGAAACGGGTGGATGCCTTTCAATCTGGCGAAGGTGATGTGTTTCTGATCAGCTTAAAGGCCGGGGGTACAGGCTTAAACCTGACTGCTGCAGATTATGTGATTCATCTGGACCCCTGGTGGAATCCTGCGGTAGAAGACCAAGCCTCAGACAGGGCTCACCGCATGGGGCAGCAACGTCCAGTGACCATTTACCGGCTGGTCACTAAAGGGACTATTGAAGAAAAAATTATCGCCTTGCATCAACAAAAGCGCGATTTAGCGGACAGCTTACTGGAAGGGGGAGAAATGGCTGCCCGTCTCAATGCCACCGAATTGCTGAAATTGCTGCAGCAGAGCGTCAATGATGTCGGTTAATCCTGCTCTGAGTTTTCTGCACCCGTTACAGCAGCTGGAAAAACTGTTGCTGCGTATAGCAGCAGAGCGGCCAGCCTTGTGGGCCGCCCAACTGGCACCGGATATGCTGCCCTTGTGGCAACAGGGCCGCACCGCCGCAGGTTTTAGTTTGCGGGCCTGTTATCCACTGGCGCAGCTGGACATTCCGCCGATCGCTTTAGTCAGCGACGACTGGGGCGGATTAATTCAGTTTGTGCAGCAATGCCGGCAGCAGTTGCAGGCGCTGGCACCTGCTGGTTTTGCTGGCTGGCAACAGCGGCCCATTGAATTTGAAGCTGGCTTTGCCCGCCAACAGTTAACAGGCCAGGATTACCTGCAGTTATATGCGCTGCCCAATTTCTATTTTCATTTCAGCATGCTGTACGCCATAGCCCGCCAACACGGTCTGGCCATCGGCAAAGCCGACTTCGACGGCTGGCACCAGTACCCAGCGGGGTTTAGCTGGGTTGGCCCTGCCAGCTAACCGACCAAGCGCCGGTTTTCCCGGCTTAGTGAGCTGGTATCTGGCCTCTGATTACGGCACTCTGAGCCGGTATTTTTCTGTGATGGAGTGGCTATGCCTTTGGTTCGTCTGAGTTTGCTGATAGTAGCGGTGGGGTCCTTGTTGAGTTGTCAGTCGGCACCTCAGGCACCTGAGCATGCGGGTCTGCTGGTACTGCACAATCTGAATCTGGTGGATGTGGAGCAGGGTAAGCTGCAGGCCAATCAACTGGTGGTGGTGCAGCAAGACCGTATTGTCGCCATTGCGCCTGAGCAGGACTTAGCAAAGTACCCCGACGCAACCCAAATTGATGCGGGCGGCCAGTACCTGATCCCGGGCTTATGGGATATGCATGTGCATTTTGAAGGCCGTGATCTGGTGGAAGACAATGCCTTGTTGTTGCCTGTCTACCTGGCGTACGGCATTACCGGCGTGCGTGAAGCCGCCAGTAATTTAGCGCCTGTGGTGCTGAGCTGGCGTCAGCAGGTGGAGCAAGGCCGTTTATTGGGCCCCAAAATTTTCACCGCTGGCCAGATGTTTGAAGGCATAGATTCGTTATGGGATGGTGACCTGGAAGTTGGCACCGAACAGCAAATGCGTGACGGCATGGACAAGCTGCAGCATATGCAGGTCGATTTTATTAAGATCACCGAAAACACCCTGCAACCAGATCTGTATTTAGCCACTATCCGTGAAGCGCGCCGTCGCGGCTTTTTGGTGTCCAGCCACGTACCTTATGGCACCAGCATTGGTGAGCTGAGCGACGCTGGTTTATCCAGCATTGAACACGCCTCTTACCTGTTACGCCTGGGTTTTGCCGACGAAGGGCAAACCGCAGCCGCGGTGCGGGCTGGCCAACTGACCATTCAACAAGCCGCAGACCATTACAAAACGGGTTTTGATCAGCAGCTTGCCATCAAAGGCTATCAGCAACTTGCTGCGCAACATGTGGCGGTCACCCCAACCCTGATTGGTGGTCGTCAACTGGCCCATTTGCATGACACCGACCACAGCCACGATCAGTTTTTGCAGTACCTGACCAAAGACTTTACCGCCAGCTATCAGTGGCGCATTGACCGGATGAAAGGCGAAACGGCTGAGCAGCAACAGCAGCGCAAAGACAAAGAACAGCTGATTGCCGCCCAGCTGCCTTACCTGTGGCAGGCGGGCGTGACACTGTTGGCCGGTAGTGATTCTGCCGCACTGAATACCTATGTGTATCCGGCGCAGGCGCTGCATGACGAACTGGAGCTGTTCCAGCAAGCCGGTCTGACCCCGGCGCAAATTCTGCAAACCGCCACCATCAACGGTGCCCGCTTTATGCGGCAGGACCAGGACTACGGCAGCATTGCTGTGGGCAAAAAGGCCGAGCTGGTGTTACTGCACGACAACCCGCTGCAAAACATCAGTGCCACCCGCCAGGTACAGGCTTTGCTGTACCAAGGCCAGTGGTATGACAAATCCCAGCTGGAGCAACTGTTACAGAAAGCGGCCGCCCGTAAGCAGCAACTGGAGCATTAATCGCTCAACTGCAGGTGAAATCTGAGCCCTGGCGCCGCATTGCTGGCGGTCAGGGTCCAGTTGTGCGCCAGCGCTATTTCCTGACAGATGGCCAAGCCAAGGCCTGCACCATGGTCGCGCCGGTGCGGGCCACGCCAGAAGCGAACAAAGAGCTTGGCCCACTGCTCTTCACTGACGCCGGGACCATAATCCCGTAAGGTCAGCCCCTGAGGTTCGATCCGGATCTCCACGGCTGAGTTGCTGGGGGCATGTTGCAGCGCATTTTCTAACAGGTTTTTCAACAAGGTAAAGAGAGCGGCTTTGTCTGCTTGCCAAATGACCTGACCTGACGGGGTCTGCTGGACCTGCACCTCAGTCGCATCAGCCATAGGTAACAGGTACTGGTGCACTTCCTGCACAACAGCAGCGGCATCCACCTGGCTAAACTGGTAATTCTGCGGTTCGCTGACTTCGGCCAGCAGCAGTAATTGCTGCACCTGTCGGGTCATATGGCTGACGTCATTGAGCAACATATCCCGTTCCGCACCAGGGGCTTTCATTTCAATTTGTGCCCGGATTAAAGCTAAAGGCGTTTTCAGTTCATGGGCGGCAGTGGCCAAAAATTCCTGCTGCACCTGAAAGCCATGCTGCAGCCTGTCCAGTACCTGGTTAAAGTTGCTGACCAGCGGGGCAATTTCGGCAGGTACTTTGTCCAGCGGCAAGCGGGTATGCAAAGAACGCGGCGAAATGGCCGCGGCCGATTCGGATAGTTTGCGCAGGGGCGCCAGCGTGTAGCCCAGCGTAATAAAAGCACAGAGACTGAACACCAGCAGTAATACCAGTCCAAAGACGCTGACGCCCTGAGCCATAAAAGGCACCGCTATATGTTTATCCACCAAATTCAGAAAGCGGCTGCTAATTGCCAACTGAACAATCCACAGCTGACCGTTGTGCTCCCGGGTTGCGCTGGCGCCCTGCACATGCAACCCGTGCTTCGTGAATTCAAAATGCGCGTTACTGATTTGTTTAAGCTCTGGATCTGCAGGCCAGAAATCCTCTCCGGCCTTTGAGCTCAGGGCAATTTCTCCTGTGGGGGTGATCACCCGGAAGGCTGCGTCTTCACTCATGCTGTCAAAGAAAAACCAGTTTTGCTCGCCTTCTTCATCATCGATTACGGCAACCGGCCAATTCTGGCTGTTAAACACCAGTTCGTCAGCTGCACCTTCGACGGTGTCCATCAGATTGGTAGACAGCAGCAGCTTGCTGTTTTGGGCCGACAGCAATGCGATCATCAGGCCGATACAAATCAGGCTCAGCACGACCCCGATAAAGTAGGCCAACAAGACCTTCAGGCTGATGCTATTGCGTGGCAGACGCAGGATCTTTCTGACGAAGTGCATATCCCAGGTTTCTCATATTCATAATTTGTTGGCTGGAGCCAATGGCTTGCAACTTGCGGCGTAGCCGGTGAATGGCTACGTCCAGTGCATTGGGAGTGACGCTGTCGCTAAAGCCCCAGGCGGCGGCTTCCAGCGCACTGTGCCGGACGACGTCACCCGCTTTGCGGATCAGCAGCAGGGCAATTTGTAATTCGGCCGGGGCTAAAGTGACGGACTCAGCCCCACAACACAGCAGCCCTTGCACCGGTTTGAGCTGCAGGTCGGCATAACAAGGGTCGGATTCGACACTTTGCACCGGGCGGCGCAATAAAGCCCGCACCCTGGCCACCAGCTCATCCATTGCAAAGGGTTTGGTCAGGTAATCGTCCGCACCTGTTTCCAAGCCTTCAATCCGGTCGTGCAAGGCATCGCGGGCTGTCAGCACCAGACAGGGAATGCCGGAGCCAGACTGGCGCAGCCGTTTAATCAGGCTGATGCCGTCACCATCCGGCAAGCCTCTGTCCAGCACCAGCGCCTGGTACGGCATTTGTTGCAATGCCGACCAGGCCGCATCCAGCTGGCCAAAGACATCCACGGCAATACCTGCACTGGCCAGTTGTTTGCAGATCAACTCCGCCAGGCGCTCATGGTCTTCGACCAACAGGATCCGGCTCATCAGAAGCGGTAAATGTATGCAAACAGCGCACGCTGTTCGGTGGAGCTGTCGACCAGCGGGCTGTCTTTAATTTCAGAACCCAGGCTGGTCACACTGAGATCCAACAGCAACGAATGACTTTGGTTGAACAGATACATTCCCCGCACTCCGTATTCGATATTCATGGTTGAGCTGGCTGTATAAGCAGGGCGGTCAAGCCTGGCCTCATGCTGTTGTACACCGTAAAGATAATTTACTTCTTTGTCATCCAGCCAGCTGGCGCTGATTTTAGGGGTCAGGATCAGATGGTCGCCAAAAAACCAGTTGCGTTCAATGCCGAGGCTCAGTCGGCGGCCTTTGCTGTGGCCTGAAGCGTCAGACAACCATTGCAGGCTCAGGTCGGCCCAGGGGCTGCTCCATTTGGCCGTAATCCCTGCCCAGAGTCCGCCTTTGCGTTCATCCATTCCGGCCAGAATAGGGGTGTCGCGAATATCGTCGTCGTCATACCCACCAAAATCGTATTGGGCTGTCAGGGCGAAATCGAGTTGCTGCGAATCCCCCAAATCAAGTCCGGGTAACTTGATGTCCAGGTTGGGACCCATCCAGCTCAGGTATTGGTTTTCATAGGTCAGAAAGGGCAGCACTTTGGTATCTCTGTCCATGTCAGTAAAGGCCTTTTGCGAACTGAGTGCTGCGACGCCCAGGCCCCAGGACGATTCTGGCTCTGTCTGCTCTGCGGGTTCTTGTTGGGCAGAAGCCAGCATGGGCAGGCTGAGCAGTGCAGCCAGGCCAGCACAGTAGAAACGAGGTTTGCTAAAAGCAGCGAAGAACTGAGTATGCATTGATTTCTCCAATGGGTTGAATACAGCCTCAGCATCCATGCGCCAGCCTTACCAGTTCCTTACCGGATTTTGTTTTTTTCGGTAAGGGACCAGCAAGTTTTCCCCCCCGATAGTAACACCAGTGTTCAACCCAGCCGCCGCAGCGGCAGTGACGGAAACCTTTTATGAATAAAACCTTTTATACCTGGTTAGGTGGACTGGCTCTGGCCGGCTTGTTGCTTTGGCAGCTCAGCTCCGAACCACCAGCCCCTGCAGTGGAACCGACTAAATCAGCTGTATTGGCGGTCACCTCGGTGCAGCCGGAGTGGCAACAATGGGTACAACGTCTGACTGCCAGTGGCACTGTTCAGGCCTGGCAGGAGGCGGTGGTCGGCGCCGAGGTCAATGCACTGCGGCTTGCTCAGCTGTATGTTGACGTGGGCGACAAGGTGCATAAGGGCCAGCTGCTGGCGGTGTTTGCCGCTGACAGCATTCAGGCTGAGCTGCAGCAAAGCCGGGCTCAGCTGGCTGAAGCAAAAGCCAGGCTGGCGGATGCGAAGGCCGATGCAGAACGGGCCCGCTCCTTATTTAAGGGCGCAGTGGCGCTGTCCAAACAGCAAGTGCAGCGTTATCTCAATGCTGAACAACTGGCGATAGCTCAGCTGGAGGCTGCCGAGGCCCTGGTGCAGTTGCAGCAGGTGAGGCTGGCGCAAACAAAAGTACTGGCGCCTGACCATGGGGTGATTTCAGCCCGAACCGCCACTGTGGGCGCTGTGGTGACGGCCGGCGAGCAATTGTTCCGGCTGGTGCGGCAGAACCGTCTGCAATGGCAGGCCGAAGTGGCCGCTGCCGATCTGGCTGGCTTAAGCCCAGGCCAGCAGGTCTGCGTGTTTCCGGCCGGTTTGCCGCCAGTGCAGGGACGGCTGCGCACCTTGTCACCTGTGGTGGATGTTTTAAGCCGGAACGCTCTGATCTATGTCGACTTGCCGCAGGACTCCGGCTTGTCCGCCGGCATCTTTGTGCGCGGCGAATTTGCCCTTGGAACCGCACAGGTGCTGACTTTGCCGCAGCAGGCCCTGCTGCAACGGGATGGCTTTAGTTATGTGTTTTTGCTGAATCCGGATTCCACAGTGGCTTTGCATAAAGTGGAGGCAGGCCAGCGCCAGGGCGCCAGGGTGGAAATTCGTGCCGGGCTGCAGCCTGAAAGCCGGGTTGTGGCCAGTGGCGGCGCTTTTTTAACAGACGGTGATGCGGTGCAGTTGGTCGACCCGGCGATGGCGGCCGATCTGCAGGCCAGCAGTGGAGGGCAGCCATGAGCCTGAATCTGTCTGCCTGGTCTATTCGTAACCCTATTCCTGCCATTTTGCTGTTTCTGTTATTGACGCTGGCCGGCCTGGTCGGCTTCAGCCGGATGCAAGTGCAGAATTTTCCGGATGTTGAAATGCCGACTATTTGGGTCACCGCCGAGCTGCCAGGCGCGTCTGCTGTGCAGCTGGAAAATGAAGTGGCACGTCCGCTGGAAAATGCCATTTCGTCTATTCAGGGCGTATGGCATATCCAAAGCCAGCTGTCGGATGGGCAAGCCACTTTACAGGTGGAATTCCGGCTGGAAAAGCCGCTGCAGGAGGCGCTGGATCAAGTGCGGGACGCTGTTGCGCGGCAGCGTACCGATTTACCGGCTGAACTACTCGATCCTGTGGTACGCAAAGAGCAGTTTTCCGGTAGCGCCATTTTAACCTACGCCGTGCAGGCGCAGCATATGGATCAGGAACAGCTGTCCTGGTTTGTCGACCAGCAGCTGATCCGGCCGCTGCAGGCGTTAGCCGGGGTGGGGGCCGTCAACCGGCTGGGCGGCTCCGAGCGCGAGTTGCGTGTCGAGCTGCTGCCCGAACAGTTGCTGGCTTTTAATTTCAGTGCCGCTGAATTGTCGGCTCAGCTGAAGCTGGTATTGCAGGACAGTTCCGGCGGGCAGACCGATATTGGCGGCGCCCAACAAAGTGTCCGTACCTTTGCCACAGTGCAGTCGGCAAAGGAACTGGCGCAACTGGAGCTGAATTTACCGGCAGGGCAGCGGGTGCGGCTCAGTCAGATTGCCACAGTGTCGGACACAGTGCGCGAAGCCCAAAGCCAGGCATTGCTGGGTGATCAGCAGGTGGTGGGTTTTGAAATAGTGCGGGCGCTGGGGGCAGGTGAGCTGGAGGTGGCCAGTCTGGTGCAGGCCAGAGTGCAGCGTTTGCAGGCAGAGCATCCGGCGGTACAGATCCGCCAGGTGGCCGACTTAACCCAGCCTGTAGCTGAGAATTACCAAGGTTCGCTGACGTTGCTCTATGAAGGCGCGGTGCTGGCCGTGCTGGTGGTCTGGTTGTTTTTACGCAGTGGCCGGGCAACCCTGGTGGCCGCAACCGCCTTGCCGTTATCGGTGATCCCCACCTTTGCGCTGATGTATTGGCTGGGCTACAGCCTGAATACCGTCACGCTGCTGTCATTATCGCTGGTGGTTGGTGTGCTGGTTGATGACGCCATAGTTGAAATTGAAAACATTATGCGGCACCTGCGGCAGGGCAAAACCCCGTATCAGGCCGCGATGGAGGCTGCGGACGAAATTGGGCTGGCTGTGGTCGCCACCACTTTTGCGCTGGTTGCGGTCTTTCTTCCCACCGCCTTTATGGGCGGCGTGGTCGGGCGGTTTTTTGTCCAGTTTGGCTGGACGGCCGCGTTCGCCGTGCTGTTTTCCTTGCTGGTGGCGCGGCTGTTAACACCTATGCTGGCGGCTTATTGGCTGCAACCGCCGCGGGACCTCGAACGCCAGGCTGGTTGGCAACGGCGTTATCAGCAGTGGTTACTGCGCTGCCTGCATCACCGTGCTCGTACCTTGCTGGCCGCCGCCGCTTGTTTTGTCAGTAGCCTGGCCCTGCTGCCCTGGTTACCGACCGGCTTTATGCCGGCCGACGATTTGCCGCAAATTCAGGTCTCAGTCACCTTGCCGCCAGGCAGCAGCTTAGAGCAAACCTTGCAGGTCAGTGCTCAGCTGCGGGAGCTGGCCATGCAAAACCCTGAAGTTCAACAGGTATTTACGCTGGCTGGCACCTCGGTTGGCATGGATGAGGACTCAGGTATCGCCGGGCCTTTGCAGTTAAACAAAGCCAGCCTCAGCCTGCAGTTGCTGCCATCGCAGCAAAGGTCAGTGAGCAGGTTGCAGCTGGAAAGTCAGTTGCGAACGTTATTTGCGGCTGTACCCGGGGTGCGGGTCCGGGTGGGGGATGGCGAGTCGGATACCTACCAGCTGGTGCTGCAAGGTGAAGACAGTCAGCTGCTCAGCCATTTTGCCAATCAGCTGGCACAACAGCTGCGCACCCTTGATGGTATTGGCGCTGTAACGTCCAGCGCCAGCCTGACCCGGCCTGAGCTGGTGGTGCGGCCCGATTTTAGCCGGGCCGCCAGTGCTGGTGTGGTTCCTGCGGATATCGCGGCTAGCCTGAGGGTAGCGACCAGCGGCGACTATGGCCAGGAACTGGCGCGTATCTATCTGAATGAGCGCAAGGTGCCGGTTCGGGTCCGGCTAAGTGCGGCGGATCGGGCCGATCTGGGCTTGTTAAAACGCCTGCCGGTGCCCGGTTTACACGGCGCTGTGCCACTGGAAACTGTCGCATCGCTTGAGCTTGGCAGTGGCCCCGCCGACCTGACCCGCTATGACCGTCAACGCAATATCAGTCTGGATATCGAACTGAACGGCCAGTCTTTAGGCCAGGTGGAACAAGCCATTCTGGCGTTACCACTGTTACAGCAGTTGCCTGCAGGAATTCAGCTGGCCGCTGAAGGGGATGCGGAACAGATGGCGGAGCTGTTCAGCAGCTTTGGTTTGGCGATGGCCACTGGGGTGCTTTGTATCTACATAGTGCTGGTGCTGCTGTTTAAAGATTTTGTTCAGCCGGTCACTATTCTTGCCGCTCTGGTGTTGTCTGTTCCCGGCGCGGTGGCGGCGCTTTTTGTCACTCAGTCTGCCCTTTCGATGCCGTCGATGATAGGTCTCATCATGCTGATCGGTATTGCCTCGAAGAACTCCATTCTGCTGGTGGATTACATCATCCTGGCCCGTCGCAACCTGCAGTTGTCACGGCTGGACGCGTTGGTGGATGCCTGCCAGAAACGCGGACGGCCCATTGTGATGACTAGTCTGGCGATGGGCGCAGGCATGTTGCCTATCGCGCTGGGACTGGGCGCGGACGCCAGCTTTCGGGCCCCGATGGCCATAGTGGTGATTGGCGGCTTATTCACGTCGACAGTTCTGAGCCTGCTGGTGGTGCCGGTGGTGTTCACCTATGTCGATGACTTGGTGTTGTGGTTGCGCACCTGCTTTAAAACTCCGGGGAGTCCGCTATGACGTTGCTCAGTAAAACCCTGTTGGTGCTGATGTTCTGTTATGTGCTGGCGTCGGTGCTTTATGTTTACCGCTGGCGTGGTTCTGTGCGTTATGCCAGTTTCAGTCAGTATCTGCGCAAAGCCTGGCCGGTTTTTGCGCCGCTGAATTGCTTGTTGTACCTGACCACCAAAGCGCAGGCGCGCCAGCCTGTTGTGACCAGCGACGCCTTTGCCGGCACTGAATTGCTGCGCCAGCATTGGCCATTGATCCGGGAGGAAGCGCAGGCCTTGATGGATGCCGGTTTATTTGACGTCATCCGCACGCCGGGATCGGCCGGTTACTACGATTTAGGCTTTCGTACTTTCTATAAGCGGGGCTGGAGCAAATTTTACCTGAGTTGGTACGGCACCACGCATAAGTCAGCGCTGCGGTTGTGCCCAAAAACAGTGGCTTTGCTGCAACAGGTGCCCGCTGTAAGGGGCGCGATGTTTTCTCTGCTGCCACCCGGTGCCGAGCTTAGCCTGCACTCAGACCCGCTGGCCTGTTCGCTGCGTTACCATCTGGGCCTTGTCACGCCTAATTCGGCGCAGTGTCGTATTGTGGTGGATGGCCACAGCTGTAGCTGGCAAGACGGCGAAGACTTTGTGTTTGACGAAACCTATCCGCATTACGCGGTGAACAACAGCGAGCAGTACCGGCTGATCCTGATGTGCGATGTCGACAGGCCGTTGAACTGGCTGGGAAGGCAGTTCAACCGCTGCTACCTTGCCATGGCACGGCACTCGTTGGTGCCGAACCTGCCGGAAGACCAACAAGGTGCGGTCAGTGCTTTATTTGCAGCGCTCAGCCCCTGGCAACAACGGGCCCTGCAGCTGAAAGCCCGCCATCGTCGCGCCTATAAGTTGCTGAAGTGGCTGTTAAATACAACGCTGATTTTACTGCTGCTGTCGGGGCTGGTGCTGGCTTTTAAACTGCTGGATGCCTTTGTCTGGCACGGCGGCCTGGTGCTGTTGCATCAATAAACTAAAAAAGGCAGCCAATTGGCTGCCTTGGTTTTTTACTCAGGCCACTTCGGCGCGGGCCTGCAGCATCTGGAACAGCTCGTCTTTCAGAAACAGCCGTTGTTTTTTCTGATGGTCCAGGTAGTCGTCGCTGGTGGTTTCAACGCCTTGTTCAATGCGGTGAATTTCGTGATCCAGTTCGTGATAACGCTGAAACAGCACGGCAAAATGGTTGTCGGACAACTTCAGTTGGTGGATCTGATCGCGAAACTCTGGGAATTCATGCACTAAATCGTGTTTTTCTGACATAGACTGGCTCCTTTAAGCGCAATGCTGGCAGTACAAAGTAAGGGGTAAAGCTTGCAGCCGGGGTGCGGCGATCGACTGACCGCAGCGGCTGCACAGGCCATAACGACCGGCGTCAAACCGGTCCAACGCCGCTTCGGCGGCATAAAGTTCGGCTGCCAGCTGAGTTTCCAGTTGTTGCAGCACTTCATCATTTTCCCGCTCAGCAGCCTGATCGGGGCCGTCTTTGCTGTGGCTTTGACGGAAATCCTGCTGCAGCTTGTGCAAACGTTGTTGTAACTCTTGCTGCAACAGTTGCAATTGCTCACGTTGAATCAGCATCACACTCTCCTCGGCTTGATACTGTTATCCTAGTCGCCGGGGCCAGGCGACAGCTTGATCCAAAACAACAAAAGAGTGCTGTCTGCAGGCAGCATTCAGAAGGACTGCAATGATTGGTTTAGGCGATCTGAATGCCCGCTTTCGGGTTTATGTGCAAAACCGGCCGCCGCTGCCGCAGTATCAGCAGTTATGGCAACTGCAAGCACTGCAAGCGGGTGAGATCGATCAGATTTACCGCGACTGCGGCAATGGCTGGCGCAAGCTGTTTAATGTGTATGCCAAGCTACTGTTTGAGCTGGGGCCCGCCTTTGGTTTTGCGCAACAAGCGCCAAGCTGGCAGCAGTACCGTGACCAGCGGTTGCTGCAACAAGGTTCGGGCACCGCGCTGCTATTTAGCCCGCCTGATCTGGCCGCCACTGATTGCATTCATCTGATTGCCGGGCGTAGCTGCGCCAAAGACTGGTTGGCGCAGGGCATGCTGGACAGTCAGTTGCATTGGCTGAATGAGGAGTTTGCGATTGACCCGGCCAACCGGCTGCTGGTGACACCTTATTTTGATTACCGCCAACTGAGCAATGAGAAAATTACCCGGGCTGTTGCGTTGCTGCAGCAGTTGCAGCCTCGCTTGTCTGTCTGACATTGCTGCTCTAAGCTGGCAGCTGGTTTTAAGGAGTATGCTGATGAATCGCAGAGGTTTTTTAATTGGTTTGGCCGCAGTGCCGGTGATTACTGGCGCTGGCGTCAGTGTGGCGGCCAGCCGTTATACACCAGACTACGAACCTTTGCTGGCCAGGTTGCTGGCGCTGCAGGGCAAAACCCTGCAAAGCAGTGGCAGCTGGAACCCAAGCCAGATTTTTCAGCATTTAGCCCAAAGTGTGCAGGGTTCGCTAGAAGGCTTTCCTGAACATAAAGCAGCCTGGTTCAGCCACACAGTTGGCCCTTTAGCGCTGCAGGTGTTTAAAGCCGCGGGAGCCATGCAGCACCCGCTGGATCAGCCAATCCCAGGCATGGCCGCACTGGACCCGGCACTCTCTGTCGATTACGCGCTGGGCCACTTGGTGGCTACGCTGCAAAACTTTAACGAAGCCACCGGGTTACAGCCGCATTTTGCCTACGGCAACCTGTCCAAAGCCGACTACTTAGCCGCCCACCAGCTGCATATTGAACAGCATTTAAGCCAGATTTCAGTCGTTGCTTAAGCCTTTTGCACTTAATTGCCTCACTAAATGAGGCAATTAAGTTTGCTATTTGCCTCATTTAGTGAGTAGATTAGAGGGTCTATTTGCCTCAGGGAGCCATTATGTGGGTATGGCAACAGCCCGACTGGCCGGGGAACCAGCCTGATACAGCACAGCCTTTTCGTTACAACAGCCTTGAATTAGCACCGCTGTTGCGTGAATTGCATTTTTTGCAGGGCCTGTTGCTGGGCAAAACCGGCGCGACTGAAAACCCGCAGCTGGCCCTCGACACCTTATTGGCCAATATCCTCACCTCCAGCGCTATTGAAGGTGAGCGGCTGAACCATAGTTTGGTACGCTCTTCGTTGGCCCGAAAACTCGGCATCGCAGAACCTGAAAATGCACCGACAACCCTTTCCAGCGCTATTGAAGGTGAGCGGCTGAACCATAGTTTGGTACGCTCTTCGTTGGCCCGAAAACTCGGCATCGCAGAACCTGAAAATGCACCGACAACCCTTCAATCCGAAGGTCTGGCGGCCATGTTGTATGACGCCATTGGTAACTGGGCGGACCCTTTGTCGTTGGAACGACTGCTGCAATGGCATGCCTGGTTGTTTCCTCCCGTGGAGTCACTCACCAATAAGGTGGTGGGTGGGCAATTGCGCGGTGGCGAGCCGATGCAGGTGGTTTCCGGCCGGATCGAAAAACCTAAGGTGCATTTTGAAGCGCCGCCACGCTCTGTTCTGGAAGCTCAGTTGCAGCAATTTATCGGCTGGTTTAACCAATCGGCCGGCCAGACAGAGCTGGACCCATTACTTCGGGCCGGCATTGCCCATTTCTGGTTTATCACCCTGCACCCGATGGAAGATGGCAACGGCCGTTTAGCCCGGCTGCTGACCGATCTTGCCTTGGCACAGGCTGAGCACCAGTCCATCCGCTGTTACGCCATGTCGGTCGCCATATTGCAAAAACGCAGCAGTTATTACGACATTCTGGAGCAAAGCCAAAAGGGCGACACCGACATTACAGCCTGGTTGCTTTGGTTCCTCGAAACCCTGAAAAGTAGCCTGCAACAGGCATTGGCCGACATAGACCTGACGCTGCAAAAAACCAGATTCTGGCAGCGTGCCGACCAGTCCCAACTAAGCAAAGAACAAGTGAAAGTACTGAATCGCCTGCTGGACGGTGATTTTGCCGACGGCATAAGCAGCAGCCAGTACGAAAAAGTCGCCAAAGTAAGCCGCGCCACCGCCACCCGTCATCTCGCCCAGCTGGTCACGCTGGGGTATATGGTAAAGACGGATGCAGGGGGGAGGAGTACGAGATATAAGGTTGCCGCAGAGGCGAAAACATAAATAGCCTTCGACTCCGTTTAAGGTTCTTTAGCTATAAACAATTGGTCACTCCAGTTCTGTTAAACCATATTCTTCGGCATAAAATTCCACGGCCTCGTTTGCTGGGCGGTCACCAAAGCGCAGTTGCCATTCTGCACAGCTGAGTCCAGTATCTAAAACTGAAATCGAATATGTGGCGAGTAATAACTCATTTACTTCCTGCATATAAATGATGTCGTAATCACTCATGCTTACTCCTCTGGCGAACTGACATTATTAATAAATACAGGCACTTTAAAATTTATGTGACTTATAGTCCATAGAATTATAAGTCACATCGGTTGACCATGATCCAATAGTTGCGCCAGAGAATGGATCATGAGTCAGGACGCCTTTTTGCAATTTGGAGCACGAGTTCGGGAGCTAAGACTTGCGCGAGAACTGAGCCAAGATCGTTTGGCCGAGCTCACAGAATTAGACCGCACCTACATTAGTGGTATTGAACGTGGCAAACGTAATCCCAGCCTGAAAAACATCCTAAAAATTGCTCACGCCTTACAGGTTGAACCAAGTTCACTTTTCCTGACGCCTGTGGTTCAGGGGGCTGCATGAGAGCGATGTATCAAGCTTCCTTTCGTGATTTTTTGCTTGGTAATGAGGGGGATGTTTTTGGTCAGTTACTGCCAGCTCATACACAAGATGTCACTCACAGCCAAACGGAAGCTTGGCGGTATGAAATAAGCTTGATGCGCCGAGTTGTCAGCCAACTACCAGAACAAGGTTTACTCTGTTTTGAGTTCGTTATCCCTCGTATGGGAAAACGGGCGGACTGTGTTTTAGTAGTAGCTGGACTGGTGTTTGTCATTGAATTTAAAGTCGGCGCGGATAAATTTGCTTATGCCGATCGCGTTCAAGCATCGGGCTATGCCTTTGATCTCAAACACTTCCATGCAGGAAGTCACGACAAAAAGATCGTGCCTATATTAGTTTGTTCAAAAGCTACTCATGTTGAAGCTGACGCAGAATTTAATGCTGAAGGCGTTTCGGCTCTGATTTGTACTAATGGTGATTTCCTACTGCAGGTGATCCAAACACAGATCTCCCATTCTGGAGGCTTGCATTTTGATCCGGTGCGTTGGATTCACTCCCCTTATAAGCCGACACCGACCATTATTGAGGCAGCTCAAGCGCTATACGCAAACCACAATGTTGAGGCTATTGCTCGTTCTGAAGCTAGTGGCGACAATATCGCAGTAACTAGTGTACGTCTGCTTGAAATTATCCATACGGCTAAAACGGAACAGCAAAAGGTTATTTGTTTTGTAACAGGTGTGCCGGGAGCAGGGAAAACGTTAGTTGGGCTAAATATTGCGACTCAACACTCAAAAAAAGAAGATGAGGAGTATTCTGTTTTTTTGAGTGGAAACGGGCCTTTGGTTGCTGTTTTACAGGAGGCGCTTGCGCGTGATTTAAGCTCAGATCCATTATCAACATGCACTAAACAAGAGGCTCGTCAAACAACGCAGGCGTTCATTCAAAATATTCATCGATTTCGGGATGAAAGCCTGCAAAATACAATGCCACCAGCCGAACACGTCGCCATTTTTGATGAAGCCCAAAGAGCTTGGGATTTAGTGCAGACAGCAAACTTTATGCAAAGAAAGCGCGGGATTCAGGACTTTAAGCAGTCTGAGCCTGAGTTTCTGATGTCGGTAATGGATAGACATCAAGACTGGGCAGTGATTATTGCACTAATTGGCGGTGGACAAGAAATCAATACCGGTGAAGCTGGGCTTGCTGGTTGGTTTGATGCTGTTAAGCGCTCGTATTCAGATTGGCAGGTTTACTGTTCTCCAAATTTATTTCATGGGCAGTACCTTCGTGGAGATATTGCTCGATTCCAAGTTGAGCGTTATTTAAAAGAACCCTCGTTGCATTTGGCAACTTCGATGCGCTCTTTCAGGGCAGAAAACTTAGCTGATTTTATTCATTTTTTGATAGCTGGGGACTGCCGAGCTGCTCATGCTATTTACCAAAAGTTTCAGCATGTTTTTCCAATCAAGTTCACTCGTGCACTTTCAGTCGCAAAACGCTGGGTTAAAGAAAAAACAGTAGCCAATCGTCGATGTGGTTTATTGGCATCTTCGAATGCATTGCGTTTGAAGGCGGACGGCATCTTTGTAAAAAATACCATTGAGCCTGAGCATTGGTTTTTAGCCAATGGTGACGACATACGTTCCAGCAATTACCTTGAAGATGTTGCAACAGAGTTTGACGTTCAGGGCTTAGAGCTGGACTGGGCGGTAGTTGCGTGGGATGCGGATTTTCGTTGGGTGGGAAATCGATTTGATCATTGGCGATTTACTGGCTCCAGCTGGCAACGTAGACGGAAATCGGAACAGCAACAATATCTAGAAAATGCTTATCGGGTACTTTTGACGCGAGCTCGGGAAGGAATGGTGATTTACGTTCCGCTTGGAGCGGAAGACGACCACACTCGTCATCCTGATTTTTATCAGAAAACTGCGGATTACTTAAAAGACTGTGGAATTGAAGAGATCGTCTGAAATAAGTTGTTGAAGCCTCAAACAAAAAGGCCGTAATCTTTCGAGTTACGGCCTTTTCTTGAGTAGGACCCTTTGCCCTTTTTCGCTTTTACCACCCGGGTGGTAAAGAGTTTACTGGTGACGACTGCTTTAAGGGCGTTGTCGGTGATGGTGCCGCGTTCGTGCTGGTGTGGCTGCAGCGGCTGTTGCTGTTTGGCCATAATGCCTCCTTGGTTGAAACTGCGCGCAGTGTAAAGGTTGTTGGTTTTTTCGGCAACTTAGGTTTTGTAAGCAAATAAAAGTGTCATTGTTCCGTTGATTGGCCCGTTTGCGCCCAAAGGCGGGTTAAAGTGCAGGCGCAGGCAGCAGTGAGAGGGCCGCCGGATTTTTGTGTTCAGTTACTTTAAATGACGCCTCGGATCCTGGCGGCGGTGTAATACGCGAATAATCTCAATACGGTTGAACGCAATGCGATAAAACAAGGTGTGGCTTTCGACAGGCAAACTGCGAATGTTAGCTAAAAGTTCTGTGCGTTCCCTGCCAATCAAAGGCTGGAGAGTGATGGTCCAGAGCTGATTTTTGATCTGTTGCAGGTAACTTTCGGATTGCTTCTGTCCCCATTGGCGTAAGCCATACGGGTAAATTTCTTTCAGGTCGGCTTTGGCTGCTGGCGCAAGAACCAGCTGGTACGCAGCCATTAGGGTCAGGCCTGTATATCGTCAAACAGTGCATCCAGTGCAGCTTTTGACTCAAGCACTATGCCTTCGCCTCTATCTAATTGGTCTATTCCCGATTTTAACTGCTCTCTTAGCCGGGCCAGTTTGATTTCGTGGATCCAGTCTTCATGGGTATCCATAAAACGCAGCGCTTCACGAATGACTTCGCTGGCATTGTTGTATAAGCCACTTTCTACCTTGGCTTTTACCCGGGATTCAAGTTCAGGGGTTAATGAAATATGCATACTGGCCTCCAAAGCTGCCTGTCTTAAGGCTAGAATTTGATACAAAGATTGTCAATGATTGTATTGGTTGGGCTGGAGAGCAGCGAAAATGTGGGTGGGGTAAACCCCACCCCTACGGGTAGATCAGCAGCAGGTTAAGCCAGCAATGGCTTTAAGTATTTGCCGGTGTAAGATTGTTCGCAGGCGGCCACTTGTTCTGGCGTGCCGGTGATCAGAATTTCACCGCCACCGCTGCCGCCTTCCGGGCCTAAATCGATAATCCAGTCTGCGGTTTTAATCACATCCAGGTTATGTTCGATCACCACAATGGTGTTGCCGTGGTCACGCAGCTTATGCAGCACGTTCAGCAGCTGCTGAATGTCGTAGAAATGCAGGCCTGTGGTCGGTTCGTCCAGAATGTACAGCGTCTGGCCTGTGTCGCGTTTACTCAGCTCTTTCGCCAGTTTCACCCGCTGCGCTTCACCGCCCGACAAGGTGGTGGCTGACTGGCCGAGTTTGATGTAGCTCAGGCCCACGTCCATCAGGGTTTGCAGTTTGCGTGACACCGCCGGAATGCTGTCGAAAAATTCGCGGGCGTCTTCCACCGTCATTTCCAGCACTTCGTGAATGCTCTTGTGTTTGTACTTCACGTCCAGCGTTTCGCGGTTGTAGCGTTTGCCTTTACAGACGTCGCAAGGTACGTACACATCGGGCAGGAAGTGCATTTCTACCTTGATCACGCCGTCGCCCTGACAGGCTTCACAACGGCCGCCTTTGACGTTAAAGCTGAAACGGCCTGGCTGGTAACCACGGGACCGGGCTTCCTGAGTACCGGCAAATAAATCGCGAATGGCAGTGAAGATGCCGGTGTAAGTGGCCGGGTTGGAGCGTGGCGTGCGGCCAATGGGGCTTTGGTCGATGTCGACGCATTTATCGAAATGCTCAAAACCTTCTACGGCTTTGTGTGGCGCTGGTTCGTCACCGGCTTCGCCGCCGTTCAGCACTTTGTGTGCCACCCGGAATAAAGTGTCGTTGATCAGAGTCGATTTGCCTGAACCGGACACCCCTGTCACGCAGGTCAGCACGCCAAAGGGAATTTCTACCGTCACGTTTTTCAGGTTATTGCCGCTCGCGCCAACAATTTTCAGGCCTTTACCGGCTTTGCCCTGGTGGCGGGTGGCTGGCACTTCAATTTTACGTACGCCCGAAAGGTACTGGCCGGTCAGCGAATCTTTGCTGGCCATAATGTCTTTGAGTGTGCCCTGGGCAACAATTTCGCCGCCATGCACACCGGCACCCGGGCCTATGTCGATAATATGGTCGGCCGCGCGCACGGCGTCTTCGTCATGCTCCACCACTATCACTGTGTTGCCCAAATCACGCAGGTGGTTCAGGGTGGCCAGCAGCCGGTCGTTGTCGCGCTGGTGCAAACCAATAGACGGCTCGTCCAGTACATACATCACGCCGACTAAACCGGCACCGATTTGGCTGGCTAAACGAATACGCTGGGCTTCACCGCCCGACAGGGTTTCGGCGCTGCGCGACAGGTTCAGGTAATTCAGCCCCACGTTGACTAAAAACATCAGCCGGTCCTGAATTTCTTTCAGCACTTTTTCCGCAATTTTGGCGCGTTGGCCGGTCAGTTGCAGCTGTTTAAAGAAGTTCAGGCAGTCGCCAATCGACAGCTCGACTACAGTGGGCAAATTGGTTTGGCCAATAAACACATGGCGGGCTTCTTCGCGCAGCCGCGAGCCATGGCAGCTTGGGCAGGCTTGCGACGCTAAATACTTGGATAATTCTTCCCGCACCGCCATCGATTCGGTTTCGTGATAACGCCGTTCCATGTTGGGCAAAATGCCTTCGAACGGGTGTTTGCGTTTAATAATGTCGCCGCGGTCGTTCAGGTAATTAAATTCAATTTCGGTTTTGCCGGTGCCGTTTAAAATCACCAACTGGTGGTCTTTTTTCAGACTGCTGAAGGGGACGTCCAGCTTAAAACCGTAATGATCAGCCAGCGATTTCAGCATTTGGTAGTAATAGAAGTTGCGCTTGTCCCAGCCACGAATAGCGCCGCCTTCCAGGCTCAGCTCGTCGCTGACAATGACTTTACCGGCTTCAAAATACTGCTTCACGCCCAGGCCGTCACAGCTTTGACAAGCACCAGCCGGGTTGTTAAAGGAGAACAGCCGTGGCTCCAGCTCGGCCATTGAATAACCGCACGTAGGGCAGGCGAAGTTGGCAGAGAACACCAGCTCTTCAGCGTTTGGGTCGTCCATCGACGCCACTTTGGCAATACCACCCGACAGCTCCAGTGCGGTTTCGAAACTTTCGGCCAGCCGCTGCTTAATGTCGTCGCGCACTTTAATCCGGTCGACCACCACTTCAATGGTGTGCTTTTTATGCAGCTCCAATTTTGGCGGGTCCGACAAATCACAAATTTCGCCATTAATGCGGGCGCGAATGTAGCCCTGAGCCGCTAAGGTCTCCAGGGTCTTGACGTGTTCGCCTTTGCGTTCCTGCACCACGGGGGCCAGCACCATCAGCTTGGTACCTTCCGGGAAGGACACTACCTTGTCGACCATTTCGGTAATGGTCTGGGCCGCCAGCGGTAAGTCGTGCGTTGGGCAGCGCGGTTCACCCACCCGGGCAAACAGCAAACGCAGGTAGTCGTAAATCTCGGTAATGGTGCCTACCGTAGAACGCGGGTTATGCGAGGTGGATTTTTGTTCAATAGAAATAGCCGGGGACAAGCCTTCAATATGGTCGACGTCAGGTTTTTCCATCAGGCTGAGGAACTGACGGGCATAGGCCGACAGCGATTCCACGTAACGGCGTTGCCCCTCGGCGTAAAGGGTATCAAAAGCCAGAGACGACTTGCCCGAGCCGGACAGGCCGGTGATCACCACCAGTTTGTCGCGCGGAATTTGCAGCGAGATATTTTTCAGGTTGTGGGTGCGGGCACCGCGGATATCAATTTTATCCATCGCTAGTCTCTTGGCTGAGGTGAAGTACAGAAACTGATGCACAGTATGGCTGCGTGGCCTGACTGGATCAGTCTGGTCAGAAAAAAAGCCTGAATACTGTATATAAATACAATTGTTTCAGCAAGCTGGTCGGGCTGGATTTGTGCCTGTGCAGGATAAAAAGAAAACCGCGCAGCCGGGGCTACGCGGTTTTGTTGCTGGAGCAATTCCAGTGGTTAGTGCTTAGAACACACCGCGTACGCTCAGGGCATAACGGCGGTCTGTGGTGAAGCTCAGTGCCTGAGTACGGTCACCTTGCTGGTTCATCTGGTACTGGGTTTTGGTTTCGGTGTTCAGCAGGTTGCTGCCTTCAATACCCACTTTCCAGTTGTCGCTGATGCTGTAGTAGAAGCTGGCGTCCATCATGCCAGAGGCTTCAGCATAAGCCGGTACATACTCTTCCGACTCCCGCAGCGTTAGCAGGTACTCAGAGCGCCAGGTGTACGCCAGACGGAATGACACTTTGTCGTACTCGTACATACCAACAATGTTCATGTTCTGGTCGGAATAACCTTGCAGCGGCAGACCACTGAAGACCCGGAAGGTATTGCGGTTGTCCGATAAACGGTTGCCGTTTTCGTCGAAGCCCAAAGTGCCGCGTGATACTTCGTTCGGATCTTCCAAGCCGCTTTGGTCGATGTAGGTGTAGTTAAACTGCAAACCTAAACCGCGCCATAAGCCCGGCAGCATGTCGTAGAACTGCGAGTAGGAAAACTCGGCGCCGCGCAGGGTGCCTGAACCTGTATTGGCCGGGCCATAGGCAGACACGTCGTAGGTTTCACCGTCGTAGGTGACGTCCATATCAAAAGCGCGGTTGCGGATAATGTTGTCCAGCTTTTTATGGAACAGGCCCACAGTAATAAAACCAGCTGGGGCAAAGTACCATTCAGTGGTCAGGTCGGCGTTGATCGACTCTTCCGGCTCCAGGTAGGGGTTACCGGCCAGCGCGGAAATTTCGATGTCATCCAGCCCCACCACAGGGTTGTTGGTTTCGTCCTGGTCCATCCCCGGCGTTTGTAAAATGCGGGTGTAGTCTAAATCCAGCAGGCTGATATTACGGGCGTCCACCAGGCTTGGGTAATACAGTCCTTTGGACGCGCCAAAACGCAGTACCACGTCTTCCGACATTTCGAAGCTCAGGTTCAGGCTGGGCAGCACTGTGCTGTAGTCGGTGCCGTCTACTGTGCTGAGCTGAGATTCGCCGTTGGCCAGGTCGTAATAGCGTTTGTATTGCGGCTGCTGCATCACAGTATTTAATGAGGTGCCCGGTTCACCACGTTTAGTGGTTAGTGGCTGCACAAAGGCGCCGGTCGACTGCAGTTGGTAATTCACATAACGCAGGCCGACGTTACCCACCAGCGGGAACTGCTGGTTAGGCAGCTCAAAGTCGCCACGTAGGTAGACTTCGGTGCGTTTTTCGTTGGACGAGCTGATGTTATGTGCCGCAAATGGCCCTTCCACCCGGTTTGGTTTGTCGGTGTATGGCACATAAGTTCCGGTACAAACGCCGCCATTGGCCGCACTTAAAGTGGCATTATGCCAGCCGTCGGCACAACCCTGACGTAAAGAGTCCGCGTAGTTGCGCACTAAATCCATGCGCGGGAACAGGAAGTTATTCACGTTGCCCTGCAGCACTTTGCCATTATAGAAGTTAGCGAAGTCCACCCGTTCGAACAGCTCAGGCCGGTTGACGGCAGCTGCTGCATTGCGGTCATTCATGTCCCATGGCGTACCAATGGCAGACCAGCCTTCATAGGCGGTGTCGCGCACTGTCAGGTCTTTGTCTGAGTAATAAATACCGGATCTGACGCTGGAAAACACACCATCCAACTGGTAACTGACATCAAACTTAAAGCTGTCGGCTTTGGCGGTGTTGTGTTCTTCCTGCTCCATACCACTGCCCAGGAACAGGTTAGGCACAGGGCCGTTCCAGTCGTTATTGGGTGACCAGCCTGGGGTCAGAATGTTGTCGCTTAAGAACTCAATGGTCGGGCGTTCGCCACGCATATCCAGGTAATAAGGCGACACGGCATGCACATGGTTACCGCGAGTCTGGCCAGACATGCTGTAGTTATGCACGGTTTTTTCCGAGTCGATATGCTGGTAATCGAATTCCAGTTTTAAGCGGTCGCTGGCTTTAATCGCCAGGTTAAAGGAGCTGTCTTCCACCGTATTTTCGTTGTAGTTCCAGCGGCTGCGGTAGAAAAATGGTGTTTCCGGGCTGACGCCCAAAGCGACACCAGAAGTGACATAGCCGTTTTCTACCGTCAGTGGGCGGCCGGTGGCGGAATCGTCACGCCAGTTTTGTGACGAGCCCATAAAACCTTTAAAGCCCTGGGCTGCCTGACCAATCTGGCGTTCGTTCCATTCCAGCGACGCGTTCGACCGGATGTGCTCCAGTGTCGCGACTACGGTATCGTCTTTATTGGCCCATTGCAGGGCTCCGGTAATACCGTTACGTTTGCGGTCATTGTCGGCGGTGCTCATATGGATAGCCACCGGCACATGCCAGACAGTCCCGGCCGGTTGACCTGGCAGCGCCGGGCCATCGACTGGTGAATCCGGGTCTACCCCGGTAATACCACCCCATTGGTCCAGCGTGGGAACAAAGGAGTCGCCGCGGGAATGGAAGTTCCCTAAGCCCACCCCGTCACCGCGGGTGCGGTATTCAGAACGGGAACCGGCCAGTAACAGCCCAAAGCGGCCTGAGTTCACTTCCCATTGGTCCGAATACAGCGCGTTAAAAGACGGCGTGGTGTCTTCGCGGAAATCGCCATAGTTGGCTTTGGCGCCAAAGGCAATTAAGCGTTTTTCTGAGTCAAAGGGTTTGCGGGTGATCAGGTTAACGGTGCCGGCAATACCGCCCGAGGTCAGGTCGGCAGTCTGGTTTTTCACCACTTCCACCGCGCCTAATAATTCAGCCGGGAAATCTTCGTAGCTCAGGCCACCCCAAGGGTTGGCGCTAAAGGCGTCGCGGCCGTTCACTTCAGAACGCACCCGGTCCAGGCCGCGCACCAGCACGCCAGTACCTTCGTCAGCGTAGTGTTTCGGGTCGTCAGACGAAGCGAAACGTTCGATGGTGACGCCCGGCACCCGTTGCAGAGCTTCGGTAACTGACTTATCCGGCAGCGCCCCAATGTCAGTGGCGGTGATCACGTCTTTGACGGTGTCGGCATAACGCTTCAGATCCTGCGCCGACATAATGCTGCCGCGAATGCCTTTTACTTCAATAACTTCCATCTGTTCACCTTTTTCTTTGTTGGTGACAGCGTTGTCATTTTCAGGCAAATTTTGTGCGCCGGCAAACAGTGGGCACAGCCCCAATAAAGAGGCGGAAATAGCCAGGCTGAGCCTGGTTTTTTGCATACGGTGTTTGTTGCTATAGCTGAGTAATTCAGACATGGTTTTTAGTCTCGTTTCTTGTTGTGTCCCATTCTGCTTTGCCGGCAGCGCAACTACAGACAAAGCGGATTCATGTTGCTGTTGTTTATCCTGGTGAAACCCGACATCACTACCAAATAAGTCAAGCTCTGATGTTACTTTGTACCATGATGGCGAATATGTAAACATTATTTGGTGAAAAAACAGCTCTTTATAATTAATTGTTATATTTGGTGACTTTTTTATTTCACATGATTAATGTTACCCAGTAACACATGGCATTCGGCGCTGTGGCTGCCCGCGCAGCTGTGCTAGAATCGCCGCCTCGTTGGTGGGCCTGAAACTCCGAGTTCAGGCCCTGAAATCCCGTCTGTCCTTTGAGATTTTGTGCTGATGCAACATTTAACCGCTGTCGAGCGGCGTGCCGCGATTTCGCTGGCGCTGGTTTTTGCCTTCAGGATGTTAGGTTTATTTATGCTGATCCCGGTGTTTGCCATTTTTGGCCAAGACCTGATTGGCTTTTCACCTTTATGGATAGGGTTAGCTATTGGTGCTTATGGCCTGACCCAGGCTGTACTGCAAATTCCTATGGGCTGGGCGTCTGACCGCTTTGGCCGTAAGCCGGTGATGTTCACTGGTTTAGCCCTGTTTGTGCTGGGCTCAGTGGTCGCGGCTCTGTCCGACTCGGTGTACGGCGTGACAGCTGGCCGGGTGTTGCAGGGCATGGGCGCTATTTCCGGTGCTGTGCTGGCACTGGCATCAGATGTCACCCGCGAAGAACAAAGACCAAAAGTGATGGCGGTGATCGGCATGACCATAGGCCTGTCGTTTGCGGTGGCCATGGTGGCGGGCCCGGCCATTGCGGCGGCCGCAGGCTTAAGTGGTATTTTCTGGTTTACCGCTGGTATAGCCCTGTGCGGAATTCTGCTGGTGTGGAAAGTGGTGCCGGAAGCTGCCCATAAAGTCGCTGGTGCTGAAACCCTGGCCACACCGGGTAAAATTGCTGCGCTGTTCAGCCACCCACAATTGCTGCGGCTGAACTTTGGTGTGTTGGTGCTACATATGCTGCTGACCGCCATCTTTGTGGTGTTGCCGCCGTTGTTGGAACAGCAGCAGTTTTTGTCAGCCTCGCACTGGCAGCTTTATTTACCGGTGATCCTGTTGGCCTTTGTGGCTATGGTGCCGCTAATGATCGTCGCCAGCCGCAAACAGCAGGAAAAAAGCTTCCTTTTACTGGCGGTCAGTCTGCTTATTGTTAGTTTTGTGTTAATTTTAAGCAATCAGCAGTTGTGGTGCATCGCGCTGGCGCTGTTGTTGTTTTTTACCGGCTTCAACTACCTGGAAGCCAGTATGCCAGCCTTGTTGTCGCGTATTGCGCCTGCCGGTTTAAAAGGCACGGCCATGGGCACTTATGCCAGTGCGCAATTTTTTGGTGCCTTTTTAGGCGGTCTTTTCGGTGGCTGGATTTCCGGTGAGCTGGGTAGTGAAAGCCTGTTTGTTTTCCTCGCGCTGATTGGTTTAATATGGCTGGTCTGTGCCAGTAGCATGACAGTGCCAGAGCGTTCGCAACGCTTATCCCTGCCCGTGAATGTGGCCAATCAGGCCGCTGCCGATGCGTTGGCGGCGCGCTTATGTCACCTGCCTGGAGTGCAGGAAGCCACCGTGCTGGTGGCAGAACAACGCTGTTATCTGAAAGTGGGTCAGCAGAATTTTAATCTGGCCGAGGCACAGTCTTTGGTTGCCGGCGGCAGCCGCGAAAGTTGAGGAGAAAGTCGCATGGCTCGTGGAATTAATAAAGTAATCCTGATTGGTAACCTGGGTACTGATCCGGAAGTCCGTTATATGCCAACAGGTGGCGCAGTCGCCAATTTAACTGTTGCAACGTCAGAAAGCTGGACGGACAAAGCAACGAATGAACGCAAAGAACAAACTGAATGGCACCGCGTGGTGATTTATCAGCGTCTGGCAGAAATTGCCGGTGAATATCTGCGTAAAGGCAGTAAGGTTTACCTGGAAGGTCGGCTGAAAACGCGTAAATGGCAGGATAAAGACGGTGTCGAGCGTTACACCACAGAAATTATTGCCAGCGATTTGCAGATGTTAGATGGCCGTGGTGAAGGCCAGGGTGCCAGCATGGGCGGCGGCCAGATGGGTGGCGCTAACCAGGGGGGTGGTCAGGGCGGTTTCCAACAAAACCAGGCACCACAACAGCGCATGCCACAGCAACAGGCTCCGGCTCAAAGTGGTTTCCAGCCACAGCAGCAACCACAAAACCAGGGTTACCAGCAGCGTCCGGCACAAAACAACTTTAACCAGCAGAGCAACAACTTTGGTGGTCAGCAAGGCGGTTTTAACCAGAATGCACCGCAGCAACGTGCGCCGATGGAACCACCAATCGACTTTGATGACGATATTCCGTTCTGACCCGGAATTTTATAATTATATAACGTAAGAGCATAATATTTAACAAGGGTAAGTAGACAAATCAGTTACTTACCCTTTGTTTTTTCCTGTCAAAAATATAACGGATCAATTCGTTAACAACTGCCGTTCACACACCTTTTATTTTATAACGTATAAATCTTGTGGAGCTCATTCCGTAAAAACCATCAAAATACGCCGCAGTATAATAAAAGTGATGAAGCGCATATGAGCGAATGCCCTCAGGTATTTTTTCGTGGCGCCGAGCCGTTCATTTCGACGTGATGATGAAAGTTGAGATCCGTTTTCAAACCAAAATCTCGCTGTCCGTATTGAGTGTCGTATTTGAAAACGGATGTGGCGGGCAGGGCAAAAACTAGATTGCTTTCGTTTCTTGCTGATTTACATTTAGTCGGTGTGACCGCAATACGAGCAATGTAATACCTGCCAGTACGCCACCTGCAGCCATTGCCGTAACGACACCAAGATTGTCCACCAACAGGCCACCCCCCAATGCGCCGATACCAATCGACACTTGAGCGCTGCAAACAAAGACTGCGCCCATAGTCTCAGGCTGCGTTGGAGCAAGAGAAAATAGCCAACTTTGCATCACCATCGGCAGCAACCCAAATCCCAGTCCCCAAAGGAGTATCAGGACGAACACTACACTGCTGACCGCAAGTTGGAGCGAGGGTAGAGCCGCAAGTATTAGCATTGGGGCAGCCATCAAGATCAATGTTACTGCCATGGCAGTCTGTATGCCTTTATTGATCAGTGTCGCCCCTAGGCCATTTCCTATAAAACCGGCAACACCGAACACTAAGAGCGCAAGGCTGAGCATCTGTGAATTCAGGCCAATCAGTCCGTCCAGATAGGGCGCAACATAGGTATAGGCTGCAAACTGACCACTGAAGACCAATAAAACAGCAAGCAGACCTAGCCGTGGACTGGGTTCATTCATCAGTTTGAATAGCGCTGCAGCTCCAGTCTGGGTTTGGCTCGGCAAGGAAGGTAGCAACCGGTAAAGTGCCAGAGCCACCAGCATTGAAGTTACAGCCGCAACTTCAAATACTACCCGCCAGCCAAGCCAATCGCCGAGTAGGGTACCAGCAGGCACTCCCGCTACTGTGCCAAGGGACACGCCCGAGAAGATCAGCGCTGTTGCTCTGGCTCCCTGCGCAGGTCGGAGCCGGAACCCTAGGGTCCCAGCAATGGTCCAGAAGCTGCCAACGGCAAGTCCCAGCATAACTCGTCCAACCAGTAGTATCCAAAATGTGTCTGCTACCGAGACCAAAGCGTTAGAGATCGCCAGCAAACCCAAGAGACCAACCAGCAAAAAACGACGATCAAGCCGAGCAGCCCATTGCAAGGTTAACGGGGCTGCCAGTGCGGCCAAAAAGCCTGGTAGCGTAACCATCAGACCCGCTTGACCTTCCGTGATGGCCAGATCCGCTGCAATGTTAGGTAACAGTCCAACAGGTAAGAATTCAGTTGTCACCAGAGCAAAGGCACCTACGCCCACAGTGGCGACTGCTGGCCAGGTGCTCTCTAATGGCGTTTTATCAGATATGTGCATAAATTCCTCAATGAATCAGGCCGGCAGTGCCGGCCTGTGGATCAACCAAATTTCACCAGATCTAAGGCAGGTAAGGGGCCACCCGGAAACTGGGCCAGCCGACCTTGTTCAGTGCCACCCAAATCAATGCCCGCAAAACCGAGTTGAGCAATCAGTTTGGCAACAACCGCTTTGGCCGCGGTGTTTTCGCCGGAGTAAAACATGACCCGTTTGCCACCTTTCGCACTGGGTTGTGCCAGTAAGGCTGGTGGCAAATGATTAAACGCTTTTACGACCCTCGCCCCCGGTACAAGAGAGGCAACCACAGCACTGGATGCCTGCCCCTGCAAATCGACCGCTTTAAAGGCCGGGGCTTCAATGGGATTGTTGGTATCGACCACAATTCGTCCATCCCAGGGGCCAAGCCCCTGGACTGCGGAGGGTATTTTTGACCAGTTGACGGCCAGGAATACCAGGTCAGCCTTGGCTGCTTCGCTCGCGGACACCGCCTTTGCGGTTGGACCTAACTCCTCCACTAAAGCTGCCAGCGAAGCAGGACCTCTGCTGTTGGCAATTGCAAACGGGATCCCGGCCTGAGCCAGCAGGTGAGCAATGGCACTGCCAATACTTCCTGCGCCAATAATGCTGATTGTGTTCATCATAAGCTCCTTATGCGGTAAAACCGCCATCGACTAACAGTTCAGCTCCGGTCACGAAAGCGGCTTCGTCACTGGCAAGGAAGGTGACAGCACTTGCGATGTCTGCACCCTGACCATAACGTCCGACCGCGATGTTTGGCCGAACGAAGTCTGCGACTGCACCGTCGGCAGGGTTCATGTCGCTGTCGGTTGGGCCCGGGTGGACGGTATTCACAGTGATGCCTCTTGGGCCCAGATCACGGACCAGGCCTCTACTGAAACCGGCAACGGCCCCTTTGGTCAGGGTATAAGCGGAAGCGGTGCCGAAAGCCGCATACTGCACCATAGAGCTGCCGATATGGATGATACGGCCACCGGTTCCCATGTGTTTCAAGGCTTCCTGAGTGGCAACAAAGACGCCGGTCACATTGACGGCCAGAATGCGTTCAAAGTCAGTGAAGGCAATCTGCTCTGGCTGACCCAAAACACTAATCCCGGCGTTATTCACCAGAATATCGACTTTGCCGAAGCTGGCTGCCACTTGGTTTACGGCTTGGCGCACCGCTTCTGGATTGCCGGCATCGGCCTGGATAGCCAGTGCTTTACCGCCGGCCGCCTGAATTTCCGAGACCAGTGCTTCGGCTTTTTCAGGAGAGGCATTGTAAGTAAATGCCACAGTGGCGCCTTCAGCGGCCAAGCGACGCACAATGGCTGCGCCTATTGAACGTGAACCACCGGTAACGATGGCGATTTTGTTTTGCAGTTTAGTGGTTGCAGACATGATGTTTTCCTCAAGTGATGTTGTCAGTGCAGTGTCACTATAGAAAACTGAATCCACCTCCAGTAGCCGGTAATCAATGGAATTAATTTCAAGTTAAACTTGAAGATGGCAGCTTGAACAGCCTAAGCTTGACTGTGAATCACATGAACACGGAATGGCAACAGATCGGATGGAAGCCTTATCAAACCTTGAATCTTTTGTTCGCAGTGCTGAACAGCACAGCTTCTCCGCGGCGGCCCGGCTGCTTGCCCTGACGCCTGCGGCGGTGTCTCGAAATGTGGCGCAACTGGAAAAAAACCTGGGAGTACAACTGTTTCAGCGCAGCACCCGTAAGTTATTGCTGACCGAAGCAGGCGAACAATTTTTGCAGGCAGTGAGAGGAAACCTGACTGGTATCCAGACGGCGATAGCAGATATCAGTCAGAATGCTGGCCAACCAGCAGGTACGTTGCGGCTGAGCCTGAGCCCTGGTTTTGGGCTGGAGCACATACTGCCGTTGATGCCTGAGTTTCTGGCCCGTTATCCTGCGGTACGTCTGGATTGGCAATTATCGAACCGACAGGTGCATTTAGTTGAGGAGGGCTTCGACGCTGCTATTGGTGGTGGCATTGAGTTGGCACCTGGTGTCATAGCCCGAAGGCTTGCACCTGTGCATGTGATTTGGGTTGCTGCTCCGGAGTTATTGCACGAAAGAGGATATCCATCACATCCCTCAGAACTTAGTCAGTGGCCTGCAGTGCAAATGCGTTCCCCCCAGAGTGGTAAGCTTCATCAGTACGGGTTTAAGGGTCCTGCTGGTGAAACAGTAACGCCTATTCTCAATGCACGATTTATTGCCGATGATCCTGATGCATTAACTCGTGCCGCTTTGCTTAGAATGGGCGTTGCAGCGCTTGCCATGCCACATGCTGTTGCTCATCTCCAGTCTGGTCGCCTGGTACGGGTCTTACCAGATTGGTATGCCGATTTAGGCAGTATCAATCTTTATTTCAGCAGTCACCCAGCAGGGGCCGGCCTGATGCCTGCTAAAACGAGGGTGTTTGTTGATTATTTGGTGGCCGAATTTGGACGTCTGCAATTGGCGGCTCGATTCAGGCAGGAATTCCCTGTTCCGAGTTAATTAACTCCCATTGCACGTACGCTCTATCTGAATATTAATGGTTGATAACATGGCATGAGGACTCGCAATACGTTGGATCAGTTCATGAAATATGCCTTGGGTCGGGTTTTTGGCAAAATAGCTTGTAACATAATACAAGTATCTTTATGTTTTAATTTACTTTTTTGATATTTGCCGGAGAGCTGCTACAGTCCTGTCAACCACGTCAGGAGTTGTTTATATGACCTATGTTGTAAAACATGTCGAGCTTGCGAATGGTGAGCGACAGGTGTTGATTGATGAAATTGGCTACATTCCTCCGGTCCTACCCAATCTGTACTTCGCAGGGATTTACAATCAGGCATATCGAACAAAATGTCGACGTGCCCGCAACGTAGTGTTGCTGTTAAACTGGGCTTCAGATCACAAGATTGATTTGTTTGACCGGATCAAATCAGGTGAAGGTCTGACTTATGCAGAGCAGGCGTCGCTGGCTACTCGCCTACGTTACAAGTTGAACCCTAAAGAAGATGACTTGTACCTGAGTGCATCTACCTTTATGGATCGTTGCCGCGAGGTCAAATCGTTTCTGCACTACCTGATGAATCGTTTCAGAGACACCCGTCTTGACAAGGACTCATATGTGGCCAAAGTGGGCTTCCTTATCAACGATCTATTTGATTTCCTGTCAGGACAGAAGGTCAACACGCTAAAGGTCAAACGGGAGGGGTTTTCGCACGTGGAACGAATGGCGATGATGGAGTTGGTCCACCCGCTTAGCAATACAAACCCATTTCAATCACGTGTTCGTGAGCGTAATTGGCTTATTATCAATATATTGTATCAGACTGGTATCCGAACCGGAGAGTTGCTGTCGCTCCGCTGCAACGCAGTTCAGTCAGAATTCGATATTGCATTTGGGATGACGTACTTTTTGCTGGTGTCCCATAACGTGTTCTTGCATGAAGATCCACGCACATTGCCTCCAGATGCGAAAACGAATTCGAGGTTAATCCCCATTTCTGAGGGGCTGGCCATGCAGATTGATCACTATATCAAGACTGGTCGTAAGTATCGAAAAAGGGAGGCGCAAAAAGCTGCGCCATATCTGTTTCTGAACAGTAGTAAACACCCTGCTCCATTAAGCATCAGCGGATTAGGCAAAATGCTGAATCGGATCGAAAAGGTCGGGAATACGAAGAAGTTGGTGTTTTCCTCTATCGAAGCACATCGGTTCCGTTATTCGACGTTTGAGGATTTTGCTCGCGTTCTAGAGATGCCAATTGAAAGTGAGAAGTTCAAAAAGGTCATGAGGTATATGGGGGGATGGTCGAAAACAAGTAACCAGCATGAGCTTTATGCGGACAAAGAAATAAGATTTTTAGCACATCTCGCCTTGCAAAAGTTACATGAAGAGTTTAAGGTCTATTAGCAACCATTGGTTCCCTCACTGGTGGTTACTGCTGTGTTTCCCAAAGAACTAATACAGCGGTCATACAATTTCCAATAGTTGTTTGTGCGGTAAAAAACCGTGTTGTTTGAATGACACATGGCATTAATTGATAAAGGAGTTCAAAAAGACAAAGGTTTGGCATATGCGCCGTTGGCCTTTGATAAACCTGAACAATTACCTTCGGGGATTGATAGGGTTGTATACATTAATCAGATATTTCCAATAGGGTGCATCGCATCTCTTAGCAAAAGCTTGAACCTGAGGGTTCGAGAGGGTCGTGGAACCGGTATTTGGGCTGGTGAAGCGAATACGCTAATCAGTGACATCAGTTAAGTGATGGTCACGTTGGCATAACTATGACTACCTGGCCTTAATTGGGCGTACCACTGCGTATGTTCAGTGATTTGGCTCGTGACTTCTACTAAGCGTCACTGGTGGTCTATTGCTGAGAGAGTTGTAGACAATGCATCAAAAATCCTCTATCCGCGAAAAACGCGCTCGCGTCTTGGCTTTTGTTGAACGTAAGCCGTACACGCCTTTTACTATTCCTGTTGTTGACGCCCGGATCCGAGTGGTTGATACATCATCCAGTCGTTGGAACATTGGCGAAACCTCTCCCATCCTGTTGAATTTCTCCAGATTCAAAGGGGAAAGCTGCCTTATTGCGGCGGAATTCGTGGATAGCCTCAAATTCTTTTTCGCCCGAGAGCTTCCTCGAAAATCGCCGTTAACCTGCTATGGCATGTTCAATCTAATCTTCGATTTTCTATCCTCATATAATTGGGAGGAAGCTGACGGGGAATCACTGACGGAACTGCTCAGCGATAATCTGATTGATTATATCTACGCCAAGCGGATGCTGGCAGATGAGTCAAATCTAAGCGGGCTACGTTATTGGTATCATCGTAGCTATCTGATGGGCCTGCCAGGATTTGATCAGCAAACCGCGAAGGCTTTGACAGTCTTCAGATTCAAGGGCAATCTGAAAGGCCTTGATGTATTGTCATATATCCCCAACCGCAGCCCCTTGACGGCACAGGAGCTCAATGCCCTGAAACAGGCGTTAAACGAGGCGGCGTCTTACATTAAGCCAAAATCGCAAGTATTCGCCAATTTAGTCTGTATGTGGCTGGTCATCACGCTCGGAATTCGAAGCCGACAATTGGCCCTATTGATGCGCAGTGATTTTTTGGTGAATGTCGACTTGCAGACTGGCCAAAGGACCTATCAGTTGAGTGTGCCTTCCGTCAAAAAACGGTTTGAAACTCCGCGTTTGAGGTTTCAATTGCGAACTCTGCCCACTTTTTTGGGGAAGTTACTAGAGCAGCATCTGGCCTTGGCCGGGGGAGGCAGCCAGCTAACTTTGTTGGATGGGGATGCTGGTGACCAGGCAAACCAGGCTAGTCAGGCATCCGAAGTCCTTACATCCACCTCTGGCTGTGTCAGTCTGACATCGCAGCAAGTAATGGAAGCCAATAAGCGCGAAGAGTCTTACGCACGGAAGCTTGCCACGCAGCCTATTTTCCCAATAGAGAAGGTTGAGCGTAGACAAACTACTCAGTCTGTCCATAAATCGTACCTTCACACATCAAGCTCAGGTCGATTCAGTCTGATGCTGCATCAATTGATGGATACCATTGATAAGTACAGAGCGAAGACAGGTAAACCGCTACTTAATTTGGTCGTTACTCCTCGTCGGTTGCGTAAAACGTTTGCAACCCATGCTGCAGCGATGGGCACGCCGATTGTGGAGTTGGCTCAGCTACTGGACCATGAAGACCTTCAACATGTCATGGTGTATTACCAGTTAGGAATGTCGTTTGCGGAAAAGCTTGATCAAGTGTTCCAAGAGCAGTTCAAAGACATTCTGGCCTACTTTAAAGGCTCAATTAATTTGGCTGACCTGATTGATAAATCCGCTCCTAATACTGTGTTTGGCCCAGACAAATTACGTCGTTTGGTTGGGATCGGTATGTGCGCCAAGGGCACTCCATGCGATTTAACTCCGCCGAACGCTTGTTACGTGTGTCCCAAGTTTGAAGCCTGTAAAGACCCCAAACTTCATCGTGATGTGTTGGAGAGTATGAAGGAGGATGTAAAAGCCTGTTTTGGTGAAGACGCTCCTCCAGGGTTATTTAACGCCCCGCACATTCGTGCCTGTGAAGAATTGACCATCAAATTGGAGTCTTGCAATGGCTAAATTGAACGCTGCAGAGAAAATCGAAGTTTTGCCGGCTGAGCTGGTGCAATTATGGTCTCAGAGTGATTCCAGGCAGGAGCACTATGACAAGTTTGTGCTGTATTGCGAGCGTCAGTTGAAGCATGTGTTTCCAACTGTGGATTGGACCAGCAACGTTTGGGAAATTTCAGCGTTTGAACCTACGCGTTCCGCTCGGCAACTTTCCCATGCCAGCAATATCTTGTTTACACGGAGGAATGGATTAACGGTCAAAAAGAAAGTCGCAGCTTTGGACCAAATCCCTTTCAGACCGCCATTTTTAGAATTCGTGAAGGCGTTGGTTGTATTAGGGCATCTGGGGCGCCCTAAAACACATGGTGCACATATGGTGACGATGCGAGCGTTTCGCTATTTGTATGATGTGTTTGAGGATTCGATGCTTGAACACATCCATCAACTTTCTGGAGTACATTTTGATCAAGCCTTGATGAAGGCAATCAATCATGGAGAAAAGGAAGCGACCTTGTATCGAACTGGCGAGCATCTTAGTTACATTGCAAGTCAGTTGAATCTATTGACATTGTGCAGTTCGTTTGAATGGCACAATCCGGTTCCTCGAACATATAAATCTGGTGGCTCGTTACAACAACCGCTGTCTGGCAAAAGTACGGTTGAACAGGCGGAACAACTCCCAAAAACTATGTATTTGGTGCACTTGGCCGCATTGTGGCGCCACTATGATGAGCTCGAACCCGCGGACAAAATGACGGTTTGCATGGGCGTCATGCTGTTGTGCACTGGGCTACGGTTGGATGAGTTTTGTGGGTTGCATTTAGGCTGCATACCCAGCCGGGAGGAGTTCGATGCGTTGCCACCTGAGCTGACTTTTGATGGTCGTATGGGAAAAATGTTGCGCATGAGTGTGCTGGCTAGGAAGCGTTTTGTGTGGGATACCAAAATAATCCCTGCAAGTTTGACTGACACTGTGTTTCTTGTGGTTGAGCGGATGAAACTGTTGAGTGAGGAAGCACGTTATTACAGCCAAATGTTGCTGGAACAGCAACGTTGGCCGGCTCTGAATGGATTTAATGATGATGAGATCGTATTGGTGAAAGATCTTGCCGAGCATTTTGGTTTCGATAAATCATCGAATCTCATCACACAGTTGGAGCGATATGGCATATCACGTCATGAAAGTTCTGTGCCTAAGCGTACATCTTTCCTTATTGGGGATATTCACACGGGGATTGCTCAGGCCTATCGCGACGCAATCGGTGATGTCGCAGAGGGATTCGGACCGAGAGAGCACAAGATCCCGATTTGGGAGGTGCTTAGCCTGCAGTTTAAATTTGAGCACAGCCGCGGATCCTTAAAAATGTGTCCACTCCCTCTTACTGGTACTCAGGCACAAGATGCGTTTCGAGGTCGGGACTACGTGAGTCGGCTCTCTAAGGATGGCTCACGGATTCAGTCCTTGTTCGAGCGCTACCATTTTGAGGGACTGGATGTTGATCATGCTGGGGTGCGGACACATCAGTTCAGGCACTTGCTCAATACGATCATGCAGCAGTCTGTGATGTTTTCGCAGGAAGATATCGCCAAATATTTCCTGCGTGCAGGTGTTCGAGATAACGAGTTTTATGACCATTCATCACCCAAAGACTTGGTTATGGACGCTGCAAAAAAACTGCATGCTTACCAACAAAAGTTTGCACCGCAATTACAAGCCAATCTGGAAGAAATGGATGAGGCTCAGGTGTCTCAACTTATTCGGCGTTTTCCATTGTTGGACCCGCAGGAACTGATGGCCGAGCTTGATTCGAGGGGTTCCAGTCATTTCATGAACATAGGGAGGTGTCGACATGACTACACGCAAGAACCCTGTGGGAAGCACTATGCCTGTCTGAATAAGTGCAAGCACTACCGCCGTCAGAAAGGCAATCCGTCAGAAATCAAGCACCTGATGGAAATGAAGGACAGAGCGCAGCAACAAATTGAGGTTGCGCAGTTTGATGTTGATGACGGGTTTGCGAATTCCCATGTTTGGCTGGCGCATCATCAACGGTTCCTCGATGGGTGTAATGCTGCGCTCTCCATAGAAGAGGATTCGCGGTACGAAGTCGGGCAAATTGTCGCCATTTTCCCTAATGGCCGCGATTCCTGCGAAGCGCATTAATCAGATGCTGTCGCCGGGCTTGCCCGGCGTTTTGGAGGTTTTTGTGCCCAAAGTGAAAGTGACCAAAGTCGTGATCGAAAAACTGGTAAATCTTTGCAATAAATATAGCCGCGGTGAGCTCGGAGATAAATTTGGGTGGCAGGATTTGAATGATGTATGTGGTCTGCCTTACCAGACATTATGTAAGAACAAGGACATTTATCAAGCGTATCAGCACGCCAAGAAATCGTTAAAGGAGCGTCGACAGAGTAACGTTACTCAAATCTCTGCGGTCCGTGCGTCTTCTTGTGAACTGGAGATAATGAATGCGGAATTGGTCAGTAAAAATGTGGAGCTCGAGAAGAAATTAAAAGAATATGAACTGCGGTTTTCGACTTGGATGTTCAACCTGACATCGCTCGGAATTTCTCTAGAGTCTTTAGAGCAAGACATCCCTGCCAGTGTGAAATATGAGTTTAGGAAGAAAAATAATGTCAGGCCTATAAAATGAGTCGATTAAAATTGACGTTTGTCTATTTCAGTCTACTTTTAAATTGAGGCTTATTGCTAAGGAGCCTCAACACCCAACAAATATCCGCGCCATGGATGGTACATGCTCTGAGGGGAGCCATCCAATGACTGAAATTACATCAATGCCCCTGTTCGTCAGCGAACAGGAGCGCAAACGGTTCGCACTGCGTATTCAAAATGTCGTCGAGAGTCTGTTATCAGCATTGAATATTGACCCACGAGGCCGGCAACTCATCATTGCCTGTGGCACCGGCGATGAGCGGAATAACCGTGAGGCGTTAGTTGTTTGGCTCGGAAAGTCTATGTGCTGTGAGAATCGACTGGAAGCTTTCACCATTGACCACATCGTGCGGGAGCTCCGCCGGCATCTGGAGCGCTGTATCGGTTCCTGGACTGATTAGTCGACTAGATGATCTGGTACGTATTCAATGAGCTCGTCAACGGAAACATTGAAAAAAACGCATAGCCTATTTATCACGTCAGTTGTGATGTTGCAGCGCGGTCTATTTAACATTTTTGACAGCGTGGCGCGATGTACACCTGTACGTTCGGCAAGTTCGGCTATCTGTAACGGCGCCCCCGTCTTGGACTCGTAATTGCCAATACATCGGCGTAAATGGTATCGGATCATAGATTCTCCTCTGCCTACTCATCATACACGGCTAGATGATGGAGGCAAGGTACGACGATTGATCCTGGATAATGACGGAGATTATCATGGACAGCGTGGTTGCGTTCGGCCCACAACATTTTTGGTTGGGTCATTTGCTCTCGAAGGTGGATATCCAGGATATCGAATTCGCAGTACAAGCGGAAAAAATGCACAATCGATTTTTGTTCCCATATACCCGGCAGGGCGAGTATGGATTTACTCCGCTGCAAACGGTTGAGCAGCAGGCTTTTTGTCAGGCTTTGGCTCATAGGGGGTGTATACCTGCAGCGCTCCTGTTTGGGTATTCATTGTCTTACAATTACCCAGCCAGTAGTCGAGTGTTGTGTACGATCAGTAGCTTGGAATATCTGTTGGCTGGTCTGACAGCACTGTTGTGTCACCACCGAGACGTGGGCTTTAATGATGAGTTCACCTTTTTGTACGGTAACACTCTGTTATACAAAATTTGCCTGTACGTATTAGAACAATTGGGTTCAGCGTCTGAGCAGGAGCAACGCAACCCAGTCATAGAGTTCTGTGAATGGATGGTCGGTACCTTGGACAGCCAATTGCATCTGGATTCGTAGAGTCTTGTAATGTTGACCTATACCGCAATTCCTGCACAGGAACAGAAAGGGGGGCATGGCCTAGTCCTCATAGACCCGGGGCGTTTGGCAATGGTCTATGAGTGGCCAGCCAATCGGTTATTACATGTAACAAAGACAGCTATATATGGAGACCTTGCGCAAGGGTGGTCGTTTTGTATTGAGGAATTTGGAGTGCGCACGGTATTACTGTATTCGAACCGCAATGGTGGTGATGTTGACGCTGGACTGCGCATCGACTTGATTGAGCATCTTGGTCACGGACTTATCATTATGCCTAGTCAAAAATTGATATTTAAGTGCAGTGGTTTTTTTTGCAATGGTGTTACCTATATTGAATGAAATATTGATTTGAAAGTACTATAACTTGGCGCTCACACCTCCATATATCAGTGAGCTTGGCAATTTCTTCACAGATTAACCAGACTTCTACCGTTTCGCTTTAACTCAAATTCATTATACGTAAAGTGTTTAGGGCTATTAATTGAGTATTGAACACCAATACAGAATTTGATTTCGTACGATCAGAGGGCAGCTTGACTGGGTGTTTTTTTATAGCCTCTAGATATGTGAATTGTAGTGCTCAATTTTGTTTAGCTACTCAAGCATACGCAATACGCTTTGGTCTAGAGCTGCTCGAAAGGCTTCGAACCGCTCAAGATTAAGGCCTTCAGCTTTCGCTTCAAAATTGTAAATTCGCTTCATCGCAGGAGCTAGCGTAGGGTTGTTTTCGATCAATGTTTCCTTTGCTGCTATTTTGTGCAGTAAGGATCGGCACAAGTTTCGTCCCTGGTGTGTCAGCCCATTGAAAATAACTACAGTACTTACATTGGTTTCTAACCTCACGTACCGAATATGATCAGCGTATCGATGGAACCTCGGATGGAAAGCTTCGGTAAACTCCTTAGGGCCTGGATATCGATGTTTCTTTGCTGATATTGTCCCCCATATTTCGTCTGATTTGATGCTGTTACAGTCACTACAAGCTACCGCGAGATTCCAAAACTCAATTGAGAATTGTGGATAGTGCCGTCTCGGCAAGATATGCTCTATGGGTTTGGCGTGCGCAGTATTTGCCAACCACCGGCGACAATAGCAACAGCGACCTCCTTGAGTCTCCAACAGCCTGCGTCTGAAGGCTGATTTCACCGATGCACCTAAAATTGTTCCTTTATCTGTGACGTCAACCATCGCATCTAGTTTGGGCCATACGTCGACGTATGGGACAGAGTTAGCTTCTGACCTTAGATCTCTAAGCAGGATTTGCGTGCGTGCGACATGTTTTTTGGTCTTGTGTGATGAATTTAGGTACTTTCTTACCTCGCGACGCATCTCCTCTCGTGACGGATATTCACCTTCGAACCAACTCATCTTGGATTCTCTTTACTGGTTGTAGTGATCTCAGTGATGGCGGCTCTAGTGTAAGCAACTAACTCGAGATCCTCCTGGGCGTATTTCAACTGTGCCGAATTCCCCTGCCGAATAATTTGTTCCATCGACTCCAATTCATCGTACAACGGCTTTAGCATAGACACATCGCTCTCTTGTTGAGGTAATTTGTCGTTAAGGTGCTGAATAGTTTGTGACACAATCGCAGCACACCGTTCGTGTACCTGCCGGTTGTTTGCTGTGTAAGTACGGAATCCGTCGAACAATGCCCCTTCAACTGAGCGGCGTTGCTTAAAACCGAGTTCTTTTAAGGCATGCCTATGGGCAACGAAACACTTGTCGTTACTATTGGTAGCACTGGTGATGAGTACGGGGGAGTGAGTTGCTACTACCATAGAGCAACCTATTCGAGACCCTACAATTTCCAGCATTCTTGGGATGGCTCGTTGCCAGCTTACGTGTAGACTCAATTCAGGCTCATCTACTAGAACTATGCTATTTTTAGACGTGTAGGCCGTGAGCTTGAGCGCTAGAGTCAGCAACTGCTGTTCTCCTGAGCTCAATTCTTTAAACGTCGTGATCGAGCCGCTTGATTCTAGTCGCATGAGACCCAATTCAAAAGTCTTAAGACTTTCTTGCTGAAACATGCGAGCATTCTCTTCAACACTATCAGTCAACTGCTGCAGTTCAGCATAGTGTTCGCGATCATCTACTGCACCGTTTAGACGCTGCGGTACCAAGTATCTACGTTCGCCGAAACCTAGGTGTGCAACGATCGCATTGAATACCTCAAGCTTTTCAGTATTCAGGTGAATCTCTCTCATCAATCTATTCAATTCAGCTGATGTATGACCGAGGTTAATTCCTTGCTCAGTTGTGCGGGCACCAACATAGTTGAAAGCCTGCTCGTCGTCCTTGGAGCGCTTGAATGAAAATCGATCAGTTAATCCGAATGACATGCCTACGACACGGCGACCTTCATTTACTAGCTGCTCTGCTATCTCACGGAGAAGCATGCTCTTACCTTCGCCATTGTTGCCAATTACGTATATGCGCGTGCTATGATTCTGTGCTTGCCGTAGCAATTCTAATACTGGAGTGCTATTCAGTAATCGCATGAAAGTCTTGTGCTTCTTACTACTATTGGAATCGGTGATATAAAGAGCAGCTATAAGCTTGTATTCGTTATCAGCAAGCTCTCCAAATTGGACATGTCGGCAAACTCCCTCCACGTCTTTGTACCCATCCTTAAAGTAAGCTTCGATCAAAGTCTCGACGTCTTCACTGACGTATTGATGCAGTAAGGGATATCTGTTGTCTGACACGCCGAGTGACACGATGGCGGCAACTAGCTCCATCTGGGAACCTGCCCCGTGAAGTTTTCTGCCGGCGATACCTTTGGCATTGACCATTAGCACGTGATTTCTGAATTGCTCTCTTCTACGTCCTATAAGCCAAGCTGAGATTGGCCTGCGCGATTGATCGCGTCTATCTTGGGGGAGATCTATAACTGCGAGTAATCGACCGCTTTGTACAAGCTCTTCTCGCAGATGGTATCTCCACCCCTTGGCCGAACGATCTGCACCAGGAACAACTATCAGACCATCATCGAAGTTGCTTCGGATCTCTTGCAAGTACATCAGAGCCTCGAGTGATGAGTGGTGATCTTCCCATTTGAATGAAAATAGTCTTTGTCCCCTGGGTTTTCGGTGTGGATGATCTAACAGTAGAAAATGATGATCGACGAAGGAGCGGATATCATCTCCATGTGATTGTCGATCTACCGCATCAATGCCATGGAGTGCGAGTCGAAGTCGGATTATAAAATTCAGATGGTCCATTACTGCGATGTTGGCGAAAGTCTCAAGATTGAGCACGGAACGCCGTAAGACGGCGAACTCGCCAGTTGTAACGAAGTACTCCGAAATTCGAGCTGCATTTGCCGAAAGGAAGGCAGCCAAGGCGGCAACTGTGTCACCATTGCGGTATCCGATTGCCAACTGGCGACCAACTACACGATGGAAAACCTCATCGAAGAGGTTCAAAATTTGCTCTGATTTGGTGCCCCAAGGTAGCTCAAAACTTTCAACCAACCTGAGAATTTCATTAAATGCTTCGATGGATGCAACGTCACGTAAAACGCCTGTTTTACTAGTTAAATTGAAGAATTCTGTAAGTGCATCGAAAGCTTTAAACCATGCTTTTTTCCATCTATCGTTGTCCACGCTCTTGTTTAAGGCAGCATCGATTGTGTATTCAAATGCATCTGACACTGGAAAGGTCACTGTGACAGGCCAAGACCCAGATGACAGATCCACGCATTTAAGGCCTAGCACCATTAGGGCGAATTGCTCAAACTCAATTTCCCTCAGCCCGGAGATTCTATGAATTGGACGAAGGCGTTCCCAAAATTTAGCTGCTTGCACTGCTTTTTCGTCAATCATTTCCTATCCGTTGGAAGATAGCTATCTTCATGCTTAATATGTCTTAAGAGATATCATCCGAGGTGTGCGGTATTAAACATTAATGCCTAGCGATGAGCCAAACATAAATAAGATAACAGAACCAGTAGCACGAAGTGTGACAAGCGTATTTTCCTAGGAACATTGCAAACTGATGCGGCTATTTGCTTGAGTATTGATGACAGTAAGCTTCATTATGACGATTCTGAAAACAGAACAATCCTTTGATACGGTTTTCCAATGTAAAAAGGTGTGATTGTCCAAAATATCATAAATTAGTGGACACTTCAAAATTCCCCTCCTACGCTGTCTGTTAAATCGCCAATCATGTAGTTAGTAGACACTTTGTCTACTATTCGATTTAGGAGACACTCAGATGCGTCTTTTTGGTTATGCCCGCGTTTCAACCTGTCAGCAGTCTCTCGATATTCAACTGAAGGCTTTGGCCGAACAAGGTGTTGAGCCGCACAGGATCTTCAGCGACAAAGAATCTGGCAGTCACCTCAATCGTGAGGGGTTGCAAACGCTGTTGATGAAGGTGGAGAAAGGAGACCAGGTGCTCGTCAAAAAACTCGATCGGTTGGGCCGTGACACCGCAGACATGGTCAACCTCATCAAGGAATTCGACAACATGGGGGTGGCCGTTCGTTTTATTGATGACGGGATCAGCACAGACGGCGAAATGGGCAAAATGGTAGTCACGATTTTGTCAGCTGTTGCCCAGGCCGAGCGTCATCGTATTTTAGAGCGGACAAATGAAGGACGGCAAGAAGCAAAAGCCCGTGGGGTTAAGTTTGGTCGGAAGCCAAAAATAGATAAAACCAGAGTTATTGATATGAGGGCTGCAGGCAAATCTGCGACAGAAATCTCACGTGAGCTTTCTATTGGCCGCTCGACTGTTTACAAGATTTGCGAGTGACTATACAGGTTCCATGTGTAAGATTTCATACCCACATCTATGTATTACTGGCGCAATATTATCAATCTTTTCGCAATTATGAGTTGTATCGATTTTCTATACGCACTCATCTCGCAATCACTGGACAAATGTCGGTAAATAGTTGATTTTAAGTAATGATTTACAGTCTGTATGAACTAATTGGGCGCCCTAAATGCGCTTGGGTGACAAACACTTGTTATGACAACAGGAAGGTGGTGTTGTCGATGATATAACTGTGCTGAGTAGGGAATAACTGATGATAGAGAAAGCCACGGATAAATTTTCAGCTGGCGAGCAAGGATTGGGATACATTTATCAAGCACGTCTCGCTCTGTTACAACTGCTTCAATTCCAAGAAGATACTTCATTGTATCTGGAAAAAGACGATGACCTCGACTTTATCGATGTCCAAGGCGGCAAGTCCTTGGCATCGCTAAAACACAAGGCTATCGGAGAGCGGCTGACTGACCTTTCGACGGATTTCTGGAAATCAGTTAACATCTGGTTAGCCCGCTACAAAAGGGATGGGCGTGCAACATCAAATTTGCGGTTCTTTTTGTTTACGACCGGCTTGGTCGCGAGCGACTCATTCCTTACACGTTTTCTCCCCCATCAGTCGGTCACTACAGATGATTTGAAAACTCTCACTGAGCTTGCTGACGCTGCACTTGCCAGCTCCACATCGAAAATTATAGCGCCGATTGCTGTAGCTTTCGATGAACTGAGCGATTCCGAAAAACAGGATTTTCTTGAGCGAATCCTAATTCTTGACAGTAGCCCGCGTATCAGTGATATCCCAATGCTGATACAAGACAAATGCATGAGAAGCATCCGTCGCGAGCATCGTCAGTTTGTTTTCGAGCGACTGGAGGGGTGGTGGACCGACATCGTGATACAACAATTGACTGGCACCAAACAGGAAGGGATCTTCGGTTACGAAGTTTCCGATAAGCTCTCAAGTTTCGCTGAGGAATACAAGGCAGACAACTTACCAATTACTTTCCGTGGAAAGGCTCCCTCAAACGAGATTGACACTGATGCTGACCCACGTCTGTTTGTGGCGCAATTGCGCGAAATCGGCATTTCCTCAAGTCGGATTAGGAATGCGATTTTGGATTATTATCGGGCCTTTGAGCAGCGTTCAGCCTGGGCGCGTGAGAACCTGCTTGTGTTGGGAGAGGTTGAGAAATATGAAGATCGCCTCACCGATGAGTGGGGCCGCTACAAGGATTTTGCTTTTGAGAAGCTAAAAGACGATAGTCCAGAAGAAGCTCTGCGTGAAGCCGGTTCAACTCTCTATGCTTGGGCTGAATTCGATACTGGACAGATCGAATCCCTGCGCATACGAGCTCGGGTGACTGAGCCATACATCCTTCGAGGTAGCTTCCACATCTTGGCGGATGCAACTCCTGAACCCAGAATCTATTGGCACCCGAGATTCCTTGATCGCCTCGGTAAGGTGCTGGGGGTATCTTCATGAAAAGATGGGACCTACGTCCGTTCGAAATGCGTAATCTTTTCAATCCAGCATTCTGCGGTTTGGTTTTGTTTCGGGCTCTCAGCGGTTTTGAAGAGGAAGATGATAGAGGCATGCCTTTTTCGCTAACTCTGCTTGTTCTTCCTTTGTGTTTGTACAGGGATTCACGTGAGGTGATCGCCGAGAATTCGCGCAGTTACCTCATCAAAGTTGTAGAAAAGAACCAACAAATCATGGTCGGCTTTGCTGAGCGGGTCACACAGATGATGCCTTATGCTTTCGAGGCTTTTGGTTTGTTAATGGAAAGGGGATGCATCTTCGTGACCGAGGATGGGCGTATCAAAACTGTGCATAAGAAAGTGCGCAAGGCCATTGACGGCACTGTAGAGATAGTCGCTTGCCAAAAAGTAGCGCGCGTCGTCGGAAAAGAATTTGCCCGTATCGCCGATCGTGCGACTGTTTACACAACTTTTGGGATTCGACCATGAAAATTAACTCTATCCATGTTTACAGCCATAACGGTCAGCGTCGCGACCTAAAGTTCAACGTAGACGGACTCAATATCATTACTGGTCGTTCCTCCACTGGCAAATCAGCATTGTCGGAAATCATAGAGTATTGCATGGGGCGCTCTACGTTTAACGTCCCTGAAGGTATTATTCGAGACAAGGTTGCCTGGTTCACTGTGATTTATCAGTTCGATAAAGAACAGGTGTTAGTTGCAAAGCCCACCCCATCTGGTGGTGGTGCTAGTTGCAGCACAGCAATGATACGCAGGGGCGTTCGGTTGCAGATTCCCTCGTTCGACGAGTTGGTAGTAAACACAGACGACGAGGGTGTTGTCGAGCTATTATCGCGGCTACTCGGTATTCCAGAGAATCGTACGCAGGTCGCACTTGAACACAGCCGCGTTAGTTTCGATGCGAACATTAAGCATACGTTTTACTACTTGTTTCAGAAGCAGGGGCTCGTCGCAAACAAAGATCAACTTTTTTATCGGCAAAACGAGCAGTACCTACCACAGACAATCCGGGATACGCTGCCGATCTTACTTGGTGTTTCTTCCCATAACCGTTATGAATTGGAATCTAAGTTACGTATTGCTCAAAGGGACCTGAAGCTTATCCACAAGAAGCTAGAGCATGCGCGTGGTGCCGTCGACTCGATGCATGAGCAGGCTATTGGTCTCTATTCGGAAGCAAAGGCGGTAGGGATTCTTGGGAACATTTTCGAGAGTTTGAGTGCTGACAAGGTTGTCGAGGCGTTGACATCGGTTTTGACTTGGAAACCCGATACGCCAGCAGACGACGATAGCAACCGCATTTCGCTTCTGGAGGAAGAATTGGTCCAGTTGCGACAAGATCGTCGGGACACTCAGGCTAAGATTGATGCCGCACGACAATTCGCCAAGCGAGCTGGTGGATATGAAACCGAAGCAGCCGAACAGATACATCGACTCGCCTCAATTAAAGCGCTACCAAAGAACTCAGATAGTGGCGAGTGGCAATGGCCATTTAGCGAACCTAACCTGGCGTTAGAGTCTCCAGTCGCTGTTGTTCTGATTAACGAGCTGAAATCGCTCGAAAAGGAATTGCGCGTTGCCACTGGCCAGCGCCCAAAACTTGAAGCCTACTTGACCGAGTTAACAGGGAAAGTTGAGGATATAGTAAGTAAGATCAAACACAAGGAAGCAGAACTGTCTGCGGCAATATCGGCCAACGAAGTAATATCCCAAATGCGTACCCGCAATAATGCAGCTGCGCGTGTTGTAGGCCGCATCAGTCTATTTTTAGAAACTCTCCTTCCCAATGAGGACATTGCTAAACTTGAAGCCGAGAACCGCCGTCTAACCAATAAAGTCAGACAGCTTGAGGATGAAATTGGCGATGACGACAGCAATGAGCGCCTCACCTCGATCCTAAATAATATCTCTGCACAAGTTTCCAGATATATCCAACAGTTCAATGCCGAATTCGCACCTTTCCCTGCAAGGTTAAGCCTCCCCCAGTTAACGATCATCTTCGATCGTCCCGAACGCCCGGTGCCGATGAGTCGAACTGGCGGCGGCGAAAACCATTTGGCCTACCATTTGTCGGCATTACTTGCGTTACACCTATTCGCAGCACAGAACAATCGACCGCTACCGCGTTTTATGCTGATCGATCAACCAACTCAAGTCTATTTTCCGTCCGAGCAGGTTTACAGAGATGCCGATGGCTCGGTGCAGAACACTGAAAGGGACGCTGATCTGGATGCTGTACGTCGGTTATTCGAGTTGTTGCTGAAATTCACTCAAGAGGAAGTGCCAGGTTTCCAACTGATCGTAACTGAGCATGCCAACTTGCGGGATCAATGGTTCCAGGACGCGCTGGTCGAAGAGCCTTGGACAAAGCCACCTGCGCTGGTGCCTACAGATTGGGAAGACTTATGAGACATGCCGTATGTATGACGGCATAACAACTGGTTGCATCCGAATATGTATTAATCACGATAGCGAATAATGTACTTTTGACTAGGAGGTTCGTAGACATCTGACATTTTGAAACGGAGTCTACGGATCATGCAATCTATTCCATTTTCACGGGGCGAGAGTCAGTATTGCTATACTGCTTTTTCCGTTCTTTATCATAACGCTCTTATTCTCGACTCCATGACTTTCTTTTAGTAATTTTCTGAACTTACGAATCGATGTAACTTTGTGAATCCCTTCACGGCCTTGAAACCTTCGAATTTCTGCAATAGATGCAGCCCTGTAGGCGTTCTCAAATAAATTTTGCTGCGCTAATATCGCACGTTTTTGAGGGCAAATTAATGTAATTAACTCGTCAATTTTTGATATTTTTTCATGTAGATACGTGATTGCTTGTTGTTCATTAGTAATTCCGTATTTTTTCCATATCGGTTCATTATGTGAAACTCGATTCCTGAATTCTCTAACAGTTTTAACAAGATCTTTCACATAATGCAGAAAGTTTGACGTTGATGTCATTGGCCAAGTGCCTCTGAACACAGACCCTAAGTTTGATGGCCAAATCAATGGGGTTACTACTCCATTTGGCTTAGTCACCTGACCAAAAAATTCCCCGTCGAAAATGTGTTCCCAAGTAGACAAGTCAGTATTCGCAACAATTTGGCTGTGTGAAGGTTTTGCATGTGAGTTGTAGCGTGAACGCATATCACGTTTGGCTTGATGGAATGCTTTTTGAAAGTTATCTTTGACAACCTTAACTGAATGCGGTGTAGGTTGAGTTGGATTGTATGAACTGAATTGAAGTTTTGCCCCCGTCCACCACGCATTCCCCATTTTTTTTGTTAGCGCTGAATCAATTGAATTTCTTAATGAAATTTCAGCAGCAGCCAACAAAGGATAAATTGTTGAACAAATGTGTTTGTTCCACAGGTAAACACCGAGCAGATCACGATCATCGTTCACTTGAAATGTGTTTAAATAGCTCTGCAATCTTCCGTGTGTAATCAAATCTGTTTTGATGTGTGCAGGGTAAACTACAATCCTACTCATCCTTGGACATCCTTTGCTTTAAGAGTTGACGAATCTGTCAAAACCCATCATACTTTCCAACAGGTTGGTTGTCTGCTCCAATTTCAGTAAACTGATAAGACTTTCAACAAAGACCTAGAGTTTTCACCCCGGACATAGAGCCGGGGTTTTCCATTTATTAGACCCTATTCATTTACCTACTGGCATTTCACAATTTAAATTGGTCATTGCGATCAAACGTGCGTGTGCCATTCAATTTCGCCGATCTTGGCGCTGATTTTATTTGCACTTTAACGTGAGTATCTAGGTGTTGTGAGGTTACACAACAACAGAGTTGCCGGGATTTCCAATGCTTGGTTCTGAGCCGGTATCAAGGCATACTCGATACAGTCTGCTGATACAACGGAATGCACTGGTAAACATCCCGTTTTTAGTGGCAGCCTAAATTAGAGTTTTCCGTCTCTGCTCTTCGTTGTATTCCCGCATCCAGTGTTCTGTGCGCTCCCGAACTTCATTCAAGCTTTCAAACTCAACAATTGCTGAGGTTTCTGTTTGTTTATGCTGCTTGTGTTGTCGTACCGATGGAGAGCCGGTTGTTTAGGCATGGTTTTCGGTATTCAGTTTTGTTCCTTTTGGTGGTTCAGTTAGGGCAATTTGACTCCATCCATGGTCGAACGTAAATGTCCGAGCATGGGCTGTTGGGTTCTGAATCCGCAGCACCCTGGCTTTTTCCGGAGTTGTTGCATGCTCTACGATGTATAGCCAAAAGGCGTCACCTTTTTTGCTTGCGAAGTCGAATTGTGTGTGGGATACACCGACTGGACGGTTTAACAGACTACCTGTCATCGACTTGACCTCGACCCACCGTACTTGTTGTCCGCTATCATTTGTTTCGAATAGATCAAAGCCTGGGTTGCCCTTCTGTGTACGTTGTAGCGTCGGTTCCTGTTGAATGATCAACGAGATGGCTTGTTCCTCGATTTGCATTCGAGCTGCGTGGTCGAGGCCATCGGGGTCGCTATCTTCATCGTCAGGATGGGTACCGATATAAGAGATAAATGGCTTGCCACCGACCGAGCCTGATTTCCGCTCTCCCTGACCTCCTCCACCTGTTCCGTTACCTTTTCCACCGCCACTTGAAGGACCGCTATAGCCTGACCAACCAGACCGAGTTCCGCCTTGGCTACCGGGGCCACGGTTACCTGGCTCGTTATTGTCTGTATTAGGGGCTGGAGCTTCCTGATTCATGTCTGGCGTGTCATCACTTCCTTGCTCTATGTCGGATGCCATATTGGCCTCTGCTTCAGGAGTCTCGGTCTTTGTTTGCTGTTCAATGATACCGAGCCTAGCAGTCAAGTCAGCTACATTTGTGATACCGAGCTTACGCAGCAGATCGAGCGCGGCAGGATCAATCCCGGCTTCTTTCGCTAGCTGATCTATGAGTGGGGGCTTGAACATGATTTGGGTTAACAGGAAAGGATTGGGTTTCCAATTAAGGGTGTCGAATACCACAAGACTAGGCGGTACGAGTTCGTTGTTAGTATTGAGCACCCAAGCTGCGGTTGTGATGTTACGTATGAAAGCCGCAGGAAATGGTGGCGTCTTGCGTTCACCGTGGTGGGTCCATGTGTACGAACCATAAAAGATACTTTGCCCGCGACGCTCCGCCAAGTCGCCGAGACTCTCCCAGATCAAGCGTCCGCGCTCAGCTCGTTGTTCTAAGGGCAATTTTGGCAAGAGTTCGATGAGAGCATCAAACCCTTGAAGCGACCAGTCGATCACTCGATCGTTTATTCCTGAAGTGTCTTCGTAACCGGTTTTTCGGCGCAAATACAGCATCTGCTCAGAAGTTAAACTCATTGGATCTTTGATCGGACGTGGATAACGTAATGCGCCACATGACTCTAAAAGATCACGTACGTTCTCGCCTCGCAGGCAGCCGTAATTATCATCAACGATGAAGACACCTTTCACACCGGCAAATAGCTGTTTCAAACGATCCGTTGCGATGTATATCTGCTCAGGCTGCGCTCTGATTCGCTCACCGTCAGCTGTATGGATCGACATCACAAAAGATGTGTCTCGCAAAGCTGTGCGGAGTTTCTCTTTTTGGTTCGCTGAGTCGGTTCTAAAAGCTGTACAGATTCGTTCGATATCGTTAGCGTAAACATCATCTTCCAAATTTAATATTTCCTGCCGATATTTCGGCAGGATGTTTCGAATGATGTCATCCACTGGATCTGGTTCAGTGATTTTCAATGAGGTGAGGAAAGCGCGAGCCTCTGATGTTGTGCAAACTGAACGACGGACAGTAGGGAACCCGGTTGAGATGCTGCTGGGGAGAAAAGCCTTCGCCTCTCCATTCGCGCGCGCGACGACATGCGTACCATCATCGAGGCGAATAAGCGGAACAGTCTCCAGATAGCGACGCAGAGCATTTTCCTGGCCATTCAAAAACTCGTATAGCCGGAGTATCCAAGCATCTGATTGGGCTTCTAGGAACGTTTTTGTCAGGCTCGGTACCAACTTGATTGGCGTTATCTCTTCAATCTCAAGCTGGCGCATCAGGTACTGGCGAATGTCGGGGGCTTTGTCTTGTGTAATATCTCCCGACAGCCAAACAGCGACCTCCGAACCAAAGAGGGTTGCAACCTGCTCTGGGCTCAACAGCTCGCGCAATTCTTGTGTGCGCGCCAGCTTGGCTTGTTTAGCATTGACATGCCTGTTATCGAAGGTTGGAAGCAGATCCTCGTCTTGAAACGCTTTCCGGACTGCATCAAACATCGGTGCGAATCGTGAATCCTGTGGAAATTTCTCGCCGTCAAACGGCAGGCAGCGCAATGCTTCGACATCCAGCATTGAGTTGCCTCGCATCCACCGCATAGCCTCGACTAGCAAGCGGGACGTCTCTGTGACCAAATGTTGATTCCATGGATCGCCCGGCGGAATGTTGTCGCGACTCGGCGTTGTACGGTACGGTCCTTGGACAAGAAAGCCAAGGTGGCTCTCAACTACTGTTGGAAAAAAAACCACCATTGGTGACTTGGCAATCGGTTGTACCGTCCAACGATCTGGATTATCTTTCGATGTAACCAGACAAAAAGCGATCTCCACCCTTCCAACTTTCTGTCCCATTCCAGAAAACACGTCTCGGTGGAATACCAGCCAGTTCTGATCAATCTCAGGTTGGTTATCTTCTTTACCAATCACAGTAATACGTTGGACATTTCGCCCGAGAGATTCTGGTATATTGCGCATGTAGAACCCTGATGCGCCACCCTCGACACTCCAGTTGATCTCGTCAATCTGGCGCAGAAATAGCAGCGCTCCGGGGCCCAAGTTGTGCAATCCTACCTTGATGTCTTGCTCTGCACTTTCGTCTTCTGGCTTAAGCGGAAGGATTATTTGGGTCTCGTCCGCAGCGCGTATTGAGCGAACCAGTCTCTTAGGGAAAACATAATTTTCGATAGCAAAGTCTTCGTCGCCGGAGTGAATCTCTGGGAGATCGGTGACGGTGTAGACGGATTTGAACCCCAGTCCGAAGCGACCAATAGATGATTCGTTCTTGGTGCTCTCTGCGATATCACAAACGCTTTTAACGTCGGCCTCGCTAAAAGGCTTGCCGAAGTGTGAAAGAATTAGGCGTGTAGAGCTGAGGGTAAATGTAACCCTGCGCGAGCCTTGCCAGTCGGCCCGCCTACCCAGAGCGTCTTCAGCGTTTTGCAGAAGCTCGAAGATGAAATGTGTTCGGTCGTCGTATAGTCCCGCGGCCAATTTTCCAGATTTCTGAGCACCTTTGGTTCCATAACTCTCTCTGTTTTCCTCGCAAATTGCTTCATAGTTCGATGTCATGCCACTTCCTTTTGGGTTAATCATCCGATGTGGATGCCACGTTTGCCCACATCTGTTTAAGGTAATCGTAAATCCTGATATCACTTCATATTGGATATTTGTTGCTAACAATCACACTTTTTTGAAGTGACTTGTCTCTGACCCAAACTTGTCTGACAACATATTAGTTCTCTGTTGGTAGTATTAGGCTGCAACAAAATAAAAGAAATCGCAAAGTTGCCTGAGCTCAACCGGTGATGACTGTGTCTTTTCATGCTCTTTGGCTTGTTGAGTGCACCGCCTGAAAGAAATTTCGCCATGTCCCATAAAATGATTTGGCCTTGTCAGCGTTACTGATGAGGTACTCTTCATTCAAGCCCGTTTTTGATTTGATGGCGATTCTGCCGTATTCGGCAATGGGGATCTGATAATTGTCTTTGAACCGCCTATCCGGCGAGCCGTCTTTATTCACCTTGGCCCAGGTGTGCCCAACGGTTTTCGCATCATAAGGGATGATCTCTTCTTCGATAAAATTGGATAAATCAAAGGTAACTGTTAGGTCTTTGTATTCCAACAACGCGAAGCTGTCCGCTGTAACGAAATACAGTACGAACGCTGGATATAAGTAGAGATCTCCACCATTGGCATTTTCCAGGTGGGGGACCGTCCAATCAGATTCAATAATCTCACATTGCCCAAGCTCAAAATTTACAGGGTTGCGATCGATAACACGGGTGGCCATCGTCCGTTCCACGACCCTGTTTGTTGCTCGCTGGCCGATGGTGTCCCATATCCGATCACTATGAGCCAACATAGAAAATTCATCTATCAGCTGGTTGTATGAGTGGGCAACATGCTCAGGTATATCGATTTGAGTTTGTAATCTTGCCAGCTGTTCTTGTTCCTCCAGCTCGACCCGCTTGTCGGTGGACTCTTCGGCGATAACTCTGAGTTGTTCAAATTTGTTTGGAAACAGTTTTCGTCTCAGCCATCCATTGTGCCAACTGGTATACCGACCAACGGTGATTGATTCCTCTGATTTGGCTTTGCCAAGTTCTGAGACAATTATCCGGTGTTCACTTGATGCGGATTCGAGAAGCCGTTTGAATTCGGTGAGACCGGGTGTCGTTAATGACCGGGAGCCTGCGCTTTTAATGTCGTCCAGCTCATTTGCATCTATGCCAGGCAGTACATGGTTACCAACGTCGTCTTGCTGATGACTCTGACTGCTCTGATGATTTGAATTTGGGCTGATCGTGTGTCTGTAAGACAGTCCCGTGCCTGGAATCCTTGCCGTCACAGAAGTCCCGCGGGGGCCAATTGTTGTCCTGAATGGTCCGGCTCCTACAGAGGTTGATACGCCGCTTGGAGATAGGGTGATACGGACTCCTGGGAGGGGACTGAAAGATTTTCTGAATCGCCAGCTCATGGATAAAAAGGTCTCCAGGTTAAAAAAAACAAATCAGTTTATCGTTGGTTCATTTACGCTATATCGGTACAGCGATGAATTCAATCAGAAATGACGAAATGGATGCTCTGAAGGCGATATTACTGGGATTTGAAATAAAACAAATAATTAACAATTGAAATTGTGATTTAAAATCAGATAGATATTAGTGATTCGTTGTGTTGCTACAATGATTCAAGGCGAAAAATGGCAAAATGTAACGTAAAATCAGTTTTAACACCGATACGTTATACTTTTTCCATAAATTGCGTTGTTTTCGCCTTAAACTCCATTCATTCAATGGTTTGTGCGTTATTTTCTGGTGAAAGGTAAGTGCTTCCATTTTGATTGTTTTCGCTAAAAACCCTGCAACTGCAGGGTTTTTTCTCATCTTAAAACTACTGAAGTGAGAGGTTAAGGTGTGCGCTGACTACAGTCTTAGTGCATCGATCACCATCGAAAATGCCGGAGATGGCTGTTTTCTGCTGGGGTAGTACAGGTAGAAGCCGTCGAACGGCTGGCACCAGTCGGTCAGGGTTCGTTGCAGCAGGCCCTGAGCAAGGTAAGGGGCAAACTCATCTTCTGGCAGAAAGGCAATGCCGAGCCCTTGCAGCGCGGCCTGCACTATGTGTGGAGTGCTGTTAAAGACCAGCTGGCCTGTCACATGCACATTCTGTGGTACGCCGTTTTTCTCAAACTCCCAGACATACAAACCACCGTGGGTTGGAAAGCGGATATTGATGCAGTTGTGTTGCATCAGGTCTTTTGGGGTGGCCGGTTCGCCATGTTTATGGAAGTAGTCTGGGGTAGCGACGGCGGCCATTCTCAGTCCGGCGCTGATCGGGATCGCCACCATGTCTTTGTCTATGGTGCCGCCCAAACGAATGCCAGCATCAAACCGCTCGGCCACAATGTCACGAAAGCCATAATACACATCAAATTCAATCTGAATGTCCGGGTATTGCTGCAGCAGCGGCGTGAGCTTGGGCAGCAGCGTCTGCTGCAAAATGAAATCGGCGCAGGTGATCCGCACTGTGCCCGCCGGTTTGTCGCGCAGTGCCGACAGCATTTCCAGTTCGTGGTCAATTTCATCAAAGCGGCTGCCGAGGCTGTTCATCAGGCGTTCGCCTGCGTCTGTTGGCCGCACACTGCGGGTGGTCCGGTTCAGCAGCCGGATCCCCAGCTGTGCTTCCAGCGCACTGATCACCTGGCTGAGTGCTGAAGGGGTAATGCCAAGTTGTGCTGCCGCTTTGGTGAAGCTGCCTTCGCGGGCGACAGTGACAAAATACTGCAATTCATTCAGATTACGCCGCGCCATAGATCCTCGTTATTTTTAAGTAAGACTTAAAAGCGCTATTAGAATTCGTTAGCTAGTCTGATTAGTCAAGTCCTGAAACAATATCACCCCTTGATCAACTCAATCCGGCGTAATGCCTGGCTTCTACGGCATTCTATACTGGTGCTGCTGCGCAGGATGACGCAGGGCGCAGTGGTAACGCATTCAGTCGAAAAACTTCTCACTATCAAACCTCTACAGGAATGACTTTTTATGAAAACAATTGGATACGCCGCTCATTCAGCGGATGCAGTGATGGCTCCGTTTCACTTCGAACGCCGCGCGCTGCGCTCAAACGACGTTGCTATTGAGATTCTGTACTGTGGCGTGTGTCACTCAGACTTACATACAGTGAATGGCGACTGGGGCCCGCAGCCTTATCCATTGGTGCCGGGTCATGAGATTGTTGGTGTTGTGACGTCAGTCGGGCCTGGTGTCACCCGTTATAAAACGGGTGACAAAGTGGCGGTAGGCTGCATGGTTGACAGCTGCCAGCACTGCGACCAGTGTCATCATGGCGAAGAGCAGTTCTGCCGGGTTGGTATGACCCCGACGTACGGTGCACCGGACCGCATTGACGGCACCACCACGCAAGGCGGTTACTCCAAGCACATTGTGGTGCGCGAAGAGTTTGTACTGCAAATTCCAGACAACATGGATTTAGCCAAAGCCGCTCCTATTTTGTGTGCCGGTATTACGACCTATTCGCCACTGCGGACCTGGGGTGTGAAAAAAGGCAGCCGGGTTGGTGTGATTGGCTTGGGTGGTCTGGGCCATATGGCGGTAAAACTTGCGCATGCAATGGGCGCAGAAGTGACTGCGATCAGCCGCTCAACCAGCAAAGAAGCAGAATCGAAAGCCATGGGCGCCAAAGGCATTCTGGCGTCATCCGACCCTGCAGCTATGGCGGCAGCTGCCAGTTCTTTTGACTTGATTATCGACACCGCACCGGTGAAACACGATGTCAGTGTGTACGCGCCATTGCTCGACATTGACGGTACGCTGGTGGTGGTAGGTCAGGTCGGTCCGCTGGAAGAGCTGATGAGCGTGCCGCTGGTGTTTGGCCGCCGTCGTATTGCCGGTTCACTGATTGGTGGTATTGCCGAAACGCAGGAAGTGCTGAACTTCTGTGCTGAGCACAATGTGTACCCGGACTGTGAAATGATCCGCATGGACCAGATTAACGACGCCTTCCGCCGTCTGGAAAAAGGCGATTTGGCGCACCGTTTTGTGATTGATATGTCGTCATTAAATCTGGCTTAAGACGCATTCAGCCAGGCAGGCGCAGTCATAAGCTGTGCCTGCCTGCAGCAGATCGTTATTCATTGGCCAGCGGAGAGTTTTTCAGCCGGTCAATCACCAGCCGAAAGGCGGAGCTGATGTTTCTGCGGCCGGAATAACACAGGTAATAGCCATCAAAAGGCGGGCACCAGTCCGCCAGTACCCGGCGCAGGGTGCCGTTTTCAATATCTGCGGCGACTTCAGGTTCAGTGACAAAGGCAATGCCGTGGCCGGCTTTGGCGGCTTCGATGCAAATATCGCTTTCGCTGAAAATAAACTGGCAGGGCACTTTTTTCACCAGCGCCTGGCCATCCTTTTCAAACTCCCAGTCGTAAATGGCGCCATGGGCATGAAACCGCATGACCAGGCAGGCATGTTGATCTAAATCGGCAGGATGCAGAGGCACGCCGCGTTGGCGGAAGTAGTCGGGTGTTCCAACCGCTGCCATTCGGATCGCCGGGCCTATTTTCACCGCATTCATGTCCGGGCTGACAAACTCACGCAGGCGAACGCCCGCATCAAAACGGTCTTCCGCCAGATCCGTCAGCCGGCTTTCCAGGTTCAACTCAATTTGTACTTCGGGGTAGTCGCGGGCTATTTGCGACAATACAGGCCACAGCAGGGTGCGTACGGCTGGTTTGCTGGCGGCAATGCGCACCAGGCCACGCGGAGCATCGCCCAGCTCACGCAGTTCTTCAATCCGTGACTGGATCATGGAGAACCCGGGTTTGAGGCTGGCCAGCAGCTTTTCGCCGGCATCTGTGGTGGAGACTTTCCTGGACGTTCGGTTCAGCAGTTTAATGCCAATGCTTTCTTCCAGCCGCCGGATGGCGTAACTGATGGCGGATTGCGACAAGTTCAGCCGCACCGCGGCACGGGTAAAACTATGCTCTTCCGCCACCGTCATAAAGACCACCAGATCATTTAACTCTTCACGCATAATCAATGATCCCAAAGCATAGGTTTCTGCAATAAACCTATTTTATAGCAATATTTTACTTAGTTGAATGAATTGAATTCATTGTTGCAATGAGCGGCTGTGCCTTGTTGCTCAAACCTCTGAGGCGTATCTTGGTGCTCATTAAATGACCGGCCTGTAAGCGCAGACCGCTTTGGAGATGCAACAGATGACAACGATACGTTTAAGCGTGGCAGGAAAGTCGATGACTGCCACTCTGACAGACAGCGCGGCCAGCCGCGACTTTGTGCAGATGCTGCCTTTAACGCTGGAGCTGAGTGATTACGCCTCCACGGAGAAAATTGCCGACTTGCCAAAAAAGTTATCCACCGCTGGTGCTGCCGCCGGGTATGAGCCGTCTGTGGGAGACATTACCTACTACGCGCCCTGGGGCAATCTGGCTATTTTTTATCGGGATTTTGGCTATGCCAGCGGTTTGGTGTCGCTCGGCCGCATCATCCAGGGCGCAGAACACCTGAAGTTTTCTGGTTCTCAGAAAGTGACCATCGAAGTGATTGCGTCACAGCGTTAGTGGCCAGGTGCCAACACATCACCGATTAAATTCTGCAGGAGGAACTATGACCACCTTAATGAAATCAGCCCTGTATACCGCGGCTTTATCCTCAGCCGGTTTTGCGATGGACGCTGCGAGCGCTCAAAGCGAACCCACAGTGCAGGCGCAGCAGGTTCGTCCTCAGGGCTCGCAGCCAGGCATGCAAGGCCCGCAGCAGCTGTTTACCGGAACAGCTCAAATAGCACCACTGTTTCCTGGTACCGCAGAGATTAACGCGTCTGGCGCTTATGTCACCTTTGAAGCCGGTGCCAGAACGGCCTGGCATACCCATCCGAAGGGTCAGCACATTATTGTCACCCAAGGTGTGGGGTATACCCAGCAATGGGGTCAGCCGGTCACACAAATTAAGGTGGGGGATGTGGTGTGGTGTCCACCTGGTGTCAAACACTGGCATGGTGCCGCAGCCGACTCTGCGATGACCCATTTAGTGGTGACAGGACAAGACGAAGAAGGCCGCAATGTGGTCTGGCTGGAAAAGGTCAGTGACGCAGAGTACAGCGGCGCCCGAGACATCAACAACGAACAGTAGCGCCGCGCCGGGATCCGGCCGCATACACAATGAATCAGTAACATTTTGGAGACAGAGATGAGCAATCAATCACAGAACACCGCCGCCCCAGATAACACACGCCGTACCCTGCTGAAAATGACAGGCGCAGGCTTAGTTGCTCTTGGTGTCGGCTCAGCACTGAGTGCTCAGGCGCAGGCACAAGGCGCTGCGTTAACGCTCGGCAGTGACTGGGATAAAACCTTTGCCAAAAGTGACAAAGTGGACCACAAAAAAGTCAGCTTCACCAACCGCTATGGCATTACCTTAGCTGCTGATTTGTATCTGCCAAAAAATGCCAGCGGCAAGCAGGCGGCATTAGCCATCAGCGGCCCGTTTGGCGCCGTGAAAGAGCAATCGTCTGGTCTGTACGCCCAAACCATGGCTGAGCGTGGTTTTATTACACTGGCCTTTGATCCGTCGTACACCGGCGAAAGTGGCGGCGAACCCCGTCATGTAGCGTCACCTGATATCAATACCGAAGACTTCAGTGCCGCCGTAGACTATCTGGGCTTGTTGCCAACAGTCGACCGTAACCGCATTGGTATTATTGGGATTTGTGGTTGGGGTGGCATGGCGCTGAACGCCGCTTCAGTGGACAAACGCATCAAAGCGGTCGCCACCAGCACTATGTACGACATGACCCGAGTGATGTCCAAGGGCTATAACGACAGCACGACCAAAGAGCAGCGCACTGCGGCGCTGGAGCAAATGAGTCAGCAGCGCTGGCTGGATGCTGAAAAAGGTCAGCCTGCAGTAGGCCCGGTGTCGCTGGAATTAAAAGGCGGCGAACCGCTGTTTGTGCAGGAATATGCCGGCTACTACAAATCGAAGCAGCGTGGTTTTCACCCAAGGGCGATTAATTCCAATGCGTCCTGGACCTTAACCACTCCGCTGTCCTTTATGAATATGCCATTGCTGAGTTACATCGATGAAATTTCGCCACGGCCAGCCCTGATCATTCACGGCGAAAAAGCGCATTCGCGCTATTTCAGTGAAACGGCCTATGCGGCGGCGGCGGAACCAAAAGAGCTGCTGATTATCCCTGGTGCTAACCATGTGGATTTATACGATCAAATGGACAAAATCCCCTTTGATAAGCTGAGCAGTTTCTTTAAAACTCATTTAGCTTAAGACAGTGGTGGTGGCGTTACTGCGCCACCACCCATTTTCCGCTTTGTCAGGCCGCCCATGCCAACTGCGTGTTGCGGGGCCGGCAGATCAGCTGTTGAACCTTGTTGTATTCCTCGTGCCTGTCTGAGCAGCTTGGCTGTCCGGGCCTGGCCTTTTATCGCCCGCGCATTCAATCAATCTGGAGTTGTGTCGTTATGTCTGTTGAGAAAAACCCGTTGCCAAGTGCCACAGGGTCCGAACCGGCGCATTGGGGCGCGGTCAATGCGCTGGCCATTTGTTCCTTTGTGTTGGTTGCGGCCGAATTTATGCCGGTCAGCCTGCTGACGCCAATGGCGGCAGATTTGCAGTTAACCGAAGGCCAAGCAGGCCAGTCGGTATCGATTTGCTCGTTGGCGGCGCTGTTTTCCAGCTTGAGTATCCGCACTCTGGCCGGAACGCTGGACCGTCGCACTGTGCTGCTGTGCTTAACGGCGCTGTTAATTAGTTCGGGTCCGCTGGTGGCTTTTGCGCCGAATTTTACTGTGCTGATGCTTGGCCGTGTTTTGCTGGGGCTGTCGCTGGGTGGCTTCTGGTCATTGTCTGCGGCTACGGCCATGCGGCTGGTGCCTGCTGGCTCTGTAGCTAAAGCACTGGCGGTGATTTCGGGGGGCACCGCACTCGCCGGAACTGTGGCGGCGCCGTTGGGGAGTGTGCTGGGTGAGCTCATCGGTTGGCGTGGCGCCTTCTTTTGCCTGATCCCCGTTGCTGTAGTGGCATGTGCGCTGCAGTTTCGCTTCTTGCCGCAGTTGCCTGCGGTGCAACGAAGCACTGCTGTTGGTGTGTCGGGGTTACTGCGCCGCCCTGCGGTCGCTGTTGGTTATTTTGGCGCCATGCTGTTTTTCGCTGGCCAGTTCTCGCTGTACACCTACTTGCGGCCTTATCTGGAGCAAGTCACTCAGGCTGGCGTTAATCTGGTCTCGTTTAGCCTGTTAATGGTCGGCATCGCTGGTTTTGTCGGAACTTTAACTGTCAGCAAGCTGATTGGTCCCCGGCTGCATTGGACTCTGACCTGCCTGTCGCTGGTGATGGCGCTGATGGTGGCGGGATTATTGCTGTTCGGTGAAGGCCAGCTGCCGGTGTTGCTACTATTGGCGGTTTGGGGTTGGTGTGGAACTGCGGCTCAGGTGACCTGGTGGGCCTGGGTGACCCGGGCTGCGGCTGATGATGCCGAAGCCGGTGGTGGTTTGCTGGTGGCCGTGGCTCAGGTGGGCATTGCCAGTGGAGCAACCCTGGGGGGGCTCGCCTACGACAGCTTTGGACCTCTCGCCATTCCCGTTGGAAGCAGCCTGACGTTGGTGCTGGCGGCTCTAGTGGCCCTGAGCTCTGGCTGGTTAAAGCAGCCAGGCGGTATTAATGCAGCCAAAGCCTGTTTGAGCGACAAAACCTGATCCACATCAGCAGAGTGACAACTCCGCGGGTAAGAAGGGACACCTTGCTGTCACAGCACGATGTCCCGCCATTTGCTCTCGGCCCGCGCTGGCACATGTACCTGCTGTACCGGGATCGTGACAATCAGCCACTGCGACTAAGGTTGCTGATAGAACACTTACTGGCAGTGGCTCCGCCGGAGTATTAGGCCGCTAAGCGTCGTAGTGCAGCTTAACCGGGTTAAGTGGTGGAACCAATGGCGAAATAAAACCTCTGCATTCAAAGGTTTTCGTGGTGCAGGCGGTGCCTGCCATTCTGTTAAGGAGCATGGATGAAAATTCAATGGATAACGTTGTTACTGGCCAGTCTGATCGCCCCCGTGGTGCAGGCCGCCGAACCTGTCTATGGCCCACGGCTGGAGGGCTTCGACTACCCATACCCTGTGCAGTATTTCCGGCTGAACAGCCAGCAACAAGCACTGGAAATGGCGTATCTGGATGTCGCTGCGCCGCAGCCAAACGGCAAAGTGGTGGTGTTGCTGCACGGCAAAAACTTTTGTGCCGCCACCTGGGAAGGCAGCATTAAAGCGCTGACCGCTGCCGGCTACCGGGTGATAGCGCCGGACCAGGTCGGCTTTTGTAAATCCAGCAAACCGGCGCAGTACCAGTTTAGTTTTCAGCAGCTGGCAGCCAACACCAAAGCCTTGTTAGACAAACTGCAAATTAGCCAGGCGGCGGTATTGGGTCATTCCATGGGCGGCATGCTGGCCAGCCGTTTTGCCTTGTTGTATCCGGACAGCACAGAACAACTGGTGCTGGTAAACCCGATAGGGCTGGAAGACTGGAAAGCACTGGGAGTCCCGTACCGCACTGTCGATCAGTGGTATCAGCGTGATTTGGCCACCTCGGCGGCAGGCATCAAACAGTACCAGAAAGACACCTATTATGGCGGCCACTGGCGGCCGGAATTTGACCGTTGGGTGCAAATGCAGGCAGGTATGTACCGTGGTGACGGCAAACAACAGGTGGCCTGGAACTCGGCATTGACCGCCGACATGATTTTCACCCAGCCGGTGCTGTATGAGTTTGGCCAGTTGCAGATGCCAGTCACACTGATGATTGGTGAGCTGGACAATACTGCGATAGGCAAAGACGCGGCACCGGACGCACTGAAAAAACAGCTGGGCCAGTATGCCCAGCTCGGACCTGCCACGCTGAAAAAGTTGCCTAAAGGCCGTTTAGTCCGCTTTGCTGATTTAGGCCATTCGCCACAGATCCAGGCGCCTGAGCAGTTTCACCCGCAGTTACTGCAGGCGCTTAGTACCAAATTCTGAATCCGCAGCGCTGCGGCTGGGACCGGCTGCAGCGCAATTAAAGGACAGCTTGTGCCTAATGTTTGAACAAATCAGCAGTCTGGCGCAATTGGCCAGCCAACCCGGTCAGAGCGTGACTGGTGGCGGCGACCTCCTGGTTGGCAGCTGACACTGAAGTCCCCAGCCCGGCAAACGCAAGAATGCCATGCTGCAGCTCATTGGTCATTTGCTGCGAATCGCCCGCCAGACCTGCGGCCTGTTGACTGACCTCGGCTAAATCCAGAATGATCTGCCGGCCCGCTTCCAGCGTCTGTACCAAGTGATCGGCCAGCTCGACCGAACGCTGTGCTGTGGCCCGGTTCGACTGCATAGTGCCAACCGCATACTGAATGGAGCTGACAATAGCGGCCAGCATGCTGTTGATCTCCGTAGTGGCATTGTGGGTGCGCACCGCCAGGGTGCGGACTTCATCGGCCACCACGGCAAAGCCGCGACCAGAGTCACCGGCGCGGGCGGCTTCTATCGCGGCATTCAGCGCCAGTAAATTGGTTTGTGCGGCTATTTCGGCAATGCTGTTCACCACAGAACTCACCTGGTCGCCGTTGGACTGCAATGCCAATAGCATTTGAGCAGTGGCTTCAATATCGCCCGACAGCTGGCTGATGCTGGCGGACGTTTCCAGCACGGCTTGCTGGCTTTGTGACATGGAATCCGCACCGGCTTTGGCCGCGTCTGCTGCATGGCTGGAGCGGCTGACACTCTGGTGCATCTGCTGCTCCAGTTGCGCCATGTTTTGCACCAGGTCGCCGAGTTTTTGCTGCAGTTCAGTGACAGAACCTGAGGATTGACGGCTGCTGCCCGCCAGCGCTCCGACCGCCTGATGAATGCCTGAAATGGCCTGGTACATTTCTGCTATGCCTTGCTGAAACACCCGCAATAAATGGTTCACACTGGCGGCCACATGCTGCACTTCGGTGGCTCCCTCGCTTTGCAACTGCCGGGTTAAGTCGCGGCTGGCCGCCAGGTCGCCAAGCTCGGCAGACAGCCGCACCACAGGCTGGGCAATTTGCTTTTGTGCCAGGAAAAAAAACGCTATGGCGACCAGCAGGATCAGCAGCAACAAGGTGGCGACTGTTAAGGTATTGCTACTCAGACTGTCGCTGATCAGGGCGGTTTTACTGCGGGCTAACCCGGTGATCCGCTCGGCCAGGGCGTCTGCAGCCTGATTAAAACCGACCGCTGCCTGATTAATTTTTGTCAGCTGCTCGCGCGCCTGGTCCCAGTCTACTTCTGCGGCTTGCATCAGTTGGTTTAGCTGCACCAATGCCTGCTGTAGTTGCTGAAAGCGCTGGTCGGCGTCGGAACTTTGGAAGCTGGCCAGGCTGCTGAGCTGGTTGCGGATATCCTGCTGCAGTGCCTGTTGGGTCTGGTTGAACTGCGCCGGGCTGAGGGTAGTGCCATACAGCTCGTAGCCGGTCAGCACCCATTGTTTGGCGCTGCTCTGCATGCTGCTGACTGCATGCAGCGCGGGTAAGGACTCGTCCACAAAACCCGCCACCTGATGCGTTAACTGGCGGTTGCTGCTAATCAGCAAAATGGCGGCAGCAAGTGTCACCAGCAAAATAGCGGCGTAACCAATAAATATCCGGCTTTTAATTGAAGCAAACTGAGGCACTGGGCACCTTCCTCTGTTTGGTGGCGTAAAACGACCAAAGGTAGACCGGCGTCAGTGCCGCTTGCTTTCGGCGGCGCTGAAATTATCTGCAGGTCAGCTGGTTGCTGCTTAGGGCGCGTTGTTGTCCGCAGTGCGGCATAACTGACGTTTCAGCCAGTAATCACCACTCAGGTAGCGGCCACCACCGGTAAACAACAAGGACAGCAACATCAGCAGGTAGGTGGCGGCAAACTCAATGCCGTTATTGAGGATCACCAGGCTGCCGCTGCTGGTCAGCCAGTCGTAATCGCCATATTGCTGCAAAATGGCTTTGGCCGCGGCCAGCTTTTCCCGTGCCGCCAGCACCCGCTCGTCGTGCAGCAAGGTGCCATCGGCCAGCCAACTGGAGGTGTCGGCGATGGCCAGCCAGCCATTGGGCCAATGCACCGAAAAAATGGCCACCAGCATGGTGGCGATCAATGGCAGGCAGACCAGTCGGGTGGCCAGTCCAGCCAGTAACAGCAGGCCACCCAGCAGTTCGGCAGCAATAGCCAGCACGGCTAAGACCACCGGAGCGGGCAGGCCCAGGCCCCAATCCGGGTTGGCAAACCAGGCGACCGTGTCGTCAAACGCCTGGTATTTATTCCAACCCGCCTGGATCAGCACAGGTGCCAGATACAAACGTAATAAAAAGGCCGGAACCCCGCTGAATAAGGTCAGGGCAGCAGTAAAGCGCTGGTACCGGGACCAGGCCGATTGAAACAGGGCAGAGCGCATAATAAACCTCAGGGTGCAGAGCCGATAGACCAACAGACCTGCTCGAGGTAAAAAAACTTTCGGGGTGGGTAAGGCGAAAAGTGGGGAGGTGGTAGCCTCCCCAGCAACAGGTTACTGTGAGCTTTGTGCTGCGCGCTCTTTGGCGTGTTTCTCCGCCATTGCCTGAATTTTTGGCATCATGCCCTGCATCAGGGTTTGCATCATCTGCATCGACTGCTGTACCAGTTCAGGCTGGCGTTTCACCAGTTTCTGGCCGGCTGGCGACTGGTAAAAGTCCAGAATGCTCTGCATTTCGTCTTCGCTGAAGACCTGGGCATAGACCGCAATAATCGGCTCTTCCAGCTGAGACCAGGACATTTCAGAGCGGAACAGCTGCTGCATTTCGCGCTGCTGTTTCTGGCTTAATGCGTCATCGGGGTTGGTCCGGTTGGCCTGCACCATTTGCTCCATCTGGGCATAAGCGTAATCCAGCATCGCCGGTGCGTCAGTGGCTTTCAGCACTTGCTCAATGGTTTCCCGTTTGGCGGGCTCGGCCTGGCTGAAAAAACTGCTAAAGACTAAAGCGGCCAGGGTGATATGTGTAAGTTTCATAATATGCCTCCTTGCTGTTTGGCACCGCCAAGGGTGTCGTTTTTTGGCTGAATTGTCAAAAAAATGTTTCAAAAATTACCCATGCTATGGTCGGATAAAAGCGCACATCAGGCTTGGCAGCTAAGGCCTGGCGCTTTATGCTCTGTGCCGGGTAGTGGGTGCTGCGGCATCTGGCCTGTACGCAGGCAAATAAAAAAATAACAAAGGCAACAAGGGTAAATTATGGTGATCAGTGCGCTCGATTCAGCCATCGTCATTGGCTACGTGGTACTGCTGCTGGTATTGGCAATGTGGGTGTCGAAAGACAAAGCCGGCCATCAGAAAGACAGTAAAGATTTTTTCCTGGCCGGGCAAACCTTGCCCTGGTGGGCCATCGGTGCCTCGCTGATTGCGGCCAATATTTCTGCAGAACAAATTATCGGTATGTCGGGCTCCGGCTTTGTGGTGGGTCTGGCCATTGCTTCCTATGAATGGATGGCGGCGTTAACCCTGCTGTTAGTCGGCTGGTTTTTCCTGCCGGTGTTTCTGCGCAAAGGCATTTACACCATGCCGCAGTTTCTGGAGCAGCGTTTCGACAAAAGGGTGAAGTACGTAATGAGCCTGTTCTGGCTGTTGCTGTACACCTTTGTCAATTTAACTGCGGTACTCTGGCTGGGCGCGACCGCCATTGCTACCTTAACCGGCTTGTCTGTGGTGTGGGGCATGCTGGCGCTGGCGCTGATTGCGGTGTCCTATTCGCTGTATGGCGGTTTAAAGGCGGTGGCGCTGACCGACGGCATTCAAATTTTGCTGCTGGTGGGTGGTGGCTTGCTGCTGAGCTGGATAGCGCTGAATCAGGTGTCGGATGGCGCTGGTGTGCTGGCCGGTTTTGACACCTTATTGCAAAAGGCGCCGGAGAAATTCGACATGATCCTGGCCAAAGACCACCCGGAATACGCCAACCTGCCGGGTATGGCGGTGATCCTGGGCGGTATGTGGATGATGAACCTGAGTTACTGGGGTTTTAACCAATACATTATTCAACGCGCTTTGGCCGCCAGGAGTTTTGCCGAAGCACAAAAAGGCATTTTGTTTGCCGCCTTTCTGAAAATGCTGATGCCGGTCATTATCGTATTGCCTGGTATTGCGGCTTATGTGCTGAGTCAGGACCCAGCCAGCGGTATTGCGGTGGAAAAAGCCGATGCGGCCTACCCAACCTTGCTGGCTTTGGTGCCTGAAGGGATCCGTGGCCTTATCTTCGCGGCGCTTATTGCCGCCATAGTGTCGTCACTGGCGTCGATGATGAACTCCATCGCCACCATTTTTACGCTGGACTTATACAAGCCGCTTAGCAAAACCAGCAAAACCGAACAACAGCTGGTGGGTGTGGGTCGTCTGGTCAGTGGCCTGGCGCTGCTGATTGCTGTACTGGTGGCTAAACCGCTGCTGGGCAACTTCCCACAGGCCTTCCAGTATATTCAGGAATTTACCGGCTTCTTCACGCCGGGCATTTGCGCCATCTTTATGCTGGGCATTTTCTGGAAAGGTGCGTCAGGCAATGGTGCGCTGGCGGCCGCTCTGCTGTCCTGCTTTGGCTCACTGGCGATGAAACTGCTATTGCCTGAAGTGCCCTTTATGGACCGCGTTGGCTATATCTTCCTGCTGTGTTGTGTGGTGATGTGGCTGCTGCGTCAGCCTGCCAAAGCTGAACCTGAAGCCGCTGCGGTCAGCACTCTGGATATGACGCCAAGCCGTTTCTACCTGCACGGCAGCGCCATTATCAGCATGCTGCTGGTGTATCTGTACTGGCAGTTCTGGTGACAGGGCGGCGCTAATTTTTGCAGGGGCTGAGATTCAGCCCCTTTTTTATCTGCCAGCTCCCATTCAGCTGCCGCTGCAGGCGCCTTACCGAGAAACTGCGTTTTCCTCTTTGCCTGGCCGCGGTTTCGTTTTAGTTTGGTAAACAAAACAACAACTAAGTGCAGGAACAGCATGAAAATTTGGGCAGGCAGCATGGTGGCGCTTGGCTTCACTTTGTGTGGAGTGCAGGCAGAAGTCAGTTCTCAGCAACTGGAACAGTCACTGGATTTGCGAGAGCGCTGGATGGGCCTGACCCGCGATGTGCTGTTGGCACCGCAGTGGACTGACGACAACCAGAGCTTTTATTACAAACTCAGTGTTGAAGGTGGTTTTCGTTTTTACCTCGAGCAACTGGAACCGGGCCACAGAGCACAGGCCTTTGACCACCAGCGCATCAGTGACGCTCTGAGCAAAGCCAGCGGCCAGCAGTTCTCGCCATTGCAGTTGCCATTCGACAGCTTCAGTTATGGCCGCAATGCCGATATCCGTTTTTATTACGATGACAGCCTGTGGTCCTGTGCGCTGGACGGCAGCAGCTGCGCCCGCCAGCAACGCCAGGGCCAGCCGAAAGCTTTTGGTGTAGTGCGTGATTTAAGGGTTGCGCCACAAAACAGCGCTAAAGTGTCAGCGGACGGCCGTTATCAGGCGCAAACAGTGGGGTATAACCTGCGGATCAGCGACGCCAAAGGCGCCACTGTGCTGGAAAGTACCGACGGCAGCGCTGAGAATTTTTACGACCCGCAGTCAATTCAGTGGGCGCCGGACAGCAGCGCTTTGCTGGTGCTGAAAGTGAAACCCGGCACAGCCCGGCTGGTCAGCCGGGTGCTGGCGGCGCCGGCCGATCAGTTAGAACCGAAAACCATCACCCAGCTGTACCCTAAACCCGGCGACGCGGTGGACATTGAGCAGCCGGTGCTGGTGCAGCTGGCCAGCCGTCAGCTCAAGCCGATAGACCCGCAGTTATTCGCTAAACCTTACAGTCTGGATGAGCTGCAATGGCGCTCCGACAGCAGTGGTTTTGTGTTTAAGTACACCGAACGTGGCCATCAGCTGGCCAGAGTGGTGGCGGTTGACGCTAAAACTGCACAGGCCAGTGCGCTGGTCACTGAGCAAAGCCCGACTTTTATCGACCAGTGGGGCGGCAGCTACCTGCAGTTGTTACAGGGCAACAACCCAGGCTTACTCTGGTTATCCGAGCGGGACGGCTGGGCGCATTTATACCGCTACAACAACCAGGGCAAATTGCTGAACCAGGTAACCCAAGGCCAGTGGCGGGTGCGGGCTGTGCAGCGGGTGGACGAGGCGAAGCAACAAATCTGGTTTTCGGCCAGCGGCATGGACCCGAAACAAGACCCTTATTATGTGCACTACTACCGGATTAATTTTGATGGCAGCGGCCTGACCGCACTGACCAGCGCCAACGCCACGCATGAGGTGGTGTATTCGGCCGATTTCAGTCATTACATTGACCTGTATTCGCGGGTCGACCTGCCGAATCAGGCCGAACTGCGCCGCAGCGCCGACGGCAGTTTGCTGCGGGTGCTCGCCAAGGGGGATATCAGCCGGCTGACCGCCGCAGGCTTTAAAGCGCCAACCCCTTTTGTCAGCAAAGGCCGCGACGGCAAAACCGACATCTGGGGTTTACTGGTACGGCCGCAGCAGTTTGACCCGAACAAAAGCTACCCGGTGATCGAAAACATCTATGCCGGGCCACACTCCAGCTTTGTGCCCAAGAGTTTCTGGCCTTTTGGTTACCATTCCGGGGGCGATAAAGTGATCGGCATGCAAGCGCTGGCCGATCTGGGTTTTATTGTGGTGCAAATCGACGGCATGGGCACAGGCAACAGATCCAAAGCCTTTCATGATGTGGCCTGGCGCAACCTGGCCGATTCCGGCTTTCCCGACCGCATCCTCTGGCATAAAGCCGCAGCCGCCCAGTTTCCCTGGTACAGCCTGCAGCATGGTGTGGGGATTTACGGCGCCTCGGCTGGTGGCCAGAGCACAGTGGGTGCTTTGGTGTTTCATCCGGAGTTTTACAGCGTTGGGGTCGCTTACGCCGGTTGTTATGACAACCGCATGGATAAAATCAGCTGGAACGAGCAGTGGCTTGGGTATCCGGTCGGGGAGCAATACCGCGCATCTTCAGTGACCGAACATGCCAGCCAGCTGCGCGGCCGTTTGCTGATCATTAATGGTGAGCAGGACAGCAATGTCGACCCGGCGTCGACCATGCAGCTGGTGAATGCGCTGATCAAAGCCGACAAAGATTTCGATTTATTGCTGGTGCCAGGCGGCGAGCATGCGGTGGGGCGTTCCAGCGGGCCTATCCGTTATGTGCAGCGCCGCCAGTTTGATTTCTTCCTGCGGCATTTGCAGCAGCAACAAACGCCGGACTGGAATAAATAAGCGATAGCAGCACAGTGCCACAGCGGGCGCCGTGCTGCTTTGTTTGCATCGGCAAAATGCCAGCTGTTATAGTCCCGCCTTTCGCCACCTGACCAAAGGACCACCTGCTTGAAGTTTGCCTCCTTATTGACCTTGCTGCTGTACCTGGTTGTGCTGTTTCCGGCACAGGCCATGGTGGCGCACGAGCCAAGGGTCGAGGCCAAACGCAGCACCACCCTGGTGGCATTGCAGGCGCATGGCAGCAGTTTTTCGCCGCAAAAATGCCTGGCCGACACGCCCGATCAGCAGAAAACCCTGCTCAGTCATAGCACGCTGGCAGCGGCGGAATTCGGCGAGATGCCACTGGCGCCGCACCGCGGCTTAGCATCCGGGTTCAGTACCACACTTCCCTTTGACGCCAGAGCCCCGCCAGTCTAAGCCATTGGTTCCCGGATAGGGGTGTCCGTCACTCCTTAGTTCAGATTCAGCAGAGCGTTTGGGCTCTGCAAGGCAGGAAAAACCATGTTTGTTATAGACCAGATTATTCTGCTGGGCGCGTTGCTGATCGTGCTTGGCATCTTATCCAGTAAAATTTCCGCCCGGTTGGGCATGCCGGTATTGGTGTTGTTTTTGTTGGTCGGCATGCTGGCCGGCGAAGATGGCCCAGGTGGTATTAAGTTTGATAACGCGCAAATTGCCCATGCGCTTGGCTCGTTGGCGCTGGCCATTATTTTGTTCGACGGTGGTCTGCAAACCCCGCTGAAGTCGATTAAACAAGTCTGGAAACCCGCTTCGGTACTGGCGACGCTGGGGGTGGCTATTACCTCTGCCGTGACCGGCCTGGCCGCAGCTTATATTCTCGACGTGCCGCTGTATTACGGCCTGCTGATTGGTGCCATTGTCGGTTCTACCGACGCCGCCGCGGTGTTTTCGTTGCTGCGTAACGCCGGTATTCATATCAATGCCCGCCTGAAAGCCACGCTGGAAATTGAAAGTGCCACCAACGACCCGATGGCCATTTTCCTGACCGTGGGCTTGCTGGAAATTATGGTCAACCAGCTGGAGCCGGGCACAGGTCTGCTGATGTTGTTTGTGCAGCAAATGGGCCTGGGCTCTGTGGTGGGACTGGCGATCGGCTGGCTGGCGGTGCGGGTGATCAATAAAATTGAGCTGACCACTTCGGGTTTATACCCTGTGATGGTGCTGGCCTTTGGCTTACTGAGTTTTGGTATTGCCGCCAACCTGGGGGGCAGCGGCTTTTTGGCGATCTTTATCGCCGGTGTGGTGATTGGTAACAGCAACTTTGTGTTTCAGCGCACCACCTTTTTGTTCCACGACGGCCTGGCCTGGATGGGGCAAATTACCATGTTCGTGGTGTTGGGTTTGCTGATTAACCCTTCTACCTTGCTGGATGTCTGGTGGCAGGGGTTGTTAATAGCTGTGGCGCTGACCTTTGTGGCGCGGCCTCTGGCGGTGGTGCCGGTGCTGAAGTTGTTCGGTTTTAACAGCCGTGAAATTACCCTGGTGTCCTGGGTCGGTTTGCGTGGTTCTGTACCTATTATTCTGGCGATTTACCCGCTGATTTATGGCTTACCCAATGCACCACTGATTTTCAGCGCGGTATTTTTCGTAGTGCTTGTTTCTGCCACAGTACAAGGGTCGACCTTGCCTTGGGTTGCCCGCAGGCTGGGGTTAACCGAAGCGCCTCCGGTCACGCCAGCGGCGACGCTGGAAATTACCGCATTAGGTGACGTCGACGCCGAAATTGTCGAATACACCCTGGGCGAGCAGTGCCGGGCCGCAGGCCGTCGCCTGTCACAGACGGCGTTACCTGAAGGGACTGTGGTCGCGATGATCACCCGCGGTACTAAGGTGATTCCGCCGCGGGGCTCCACTCAGCTACTGGCTGGCGACCATTTGTTTATCGTCACTAAACCTGATGTCAGAGGCTTTATTGACCAGGTGTTATCTGGCCGGGCTGAATCTGCACAGGCGCTGGCCGACGGTGAGTTGCGGCTAAAAGGCTACACCAAAGTGGAAGACGTGCAGCATTCCTATGGCATCGACTTGCAGCTGCCTGCAGGTTTATCGCTGGATGATGCCTTGCGTCAGGCGTTGCCAGGCCAGCCGGAGCTTGGCAGTAAAGCCCTGTGTGGTCAGGTGGAATTGCAAGTCTGTGAAATGGTGGGAGCGCGCATTTCGACTGTGGCTGTGTGGCCGCTGCCGCAGCAAGAGCAGGCTGAAGCCTCTGCTGCGTAGCGACGCAATTCCACCGCTATAAAAAAAGCCAGTCAGCTTCACTGACTGGCTTTTTTGCAACTCACCAAGGCTGAACTGTCAGTTCTGGCTCATCTGGTGCAGGTAAGGCTTAAAGGCTTCGGAATAATGCTCGGTAAAGCTGCCATCCGGGTTTTTCTCAATCAGCATCACCGCCAGTTGTTCGGCGTTGGCAATCTCCAGTGCTTTGTCGACACCCATCACCAGAAAGCCGGTGGCCAGGCCGTCGGCTCGCATACAGGACGGATGCACCACAGTGACAGACGCCACGCGGTGAGTCACAGGACGACCGGTTTTCGGGTCAATCAGGTGTGAAAAGCGCTGGCCGTTTTCTTCGAAGAAAATCCGGTAATCGCCCGATGTCGCCACCGCATTGTCTTTGGGCTGGAATAAACGCTGCACCACCTGCTCGTCGGTCATCGGCTTCTCCACCGCTATCACCCAGTCTTTTTGCGCCAGTGACTGGCCTTTGGTTTTCAGCTCACCACCAATTTCCACCAGGTAATTGTGAATTTGGTTCTGGTCGAGCAGTTCAGCGACGGCATCCACGCCATAGCCTTTGGCAAAAGACGACATATCGATATAGAGCTCGGGGCGGGTTTTGCTGAGCTGATCGCCATTGAGCTGAATTTGGTGGTAACCAATTTGTGGCAGCATGGCGGCAATTTCGGCGTCAGATGGCGCTTTTTCTGGTCTGTGGGTAGGGCCAAAGCCCCATAAGTTCACCAGCGGACCTACGGTCGGGTCGAGGTAACCCTGGGTTAAATCGCCCAGCTGCAGCGCTTCGCGGACCAGCAGTTGCATCATGGCCGACGCCTGTACCGGTGTGGTGCTTTGCATGCTGTTAAAACGCGACAGTTCAGAATCGGGCATGTAGGTGGACGCCACCTGGTTCACTTGCAGCAACAAGGCATCAATTTTTTGCTGGATCTGCTGCTCGTCCTGCTGACCTGTCGGGTCAATGTAGGTGATATGGTAGGTGGTGCCCATGGTATGGCCTTCCAGTTTTACTTTTTGCGGGCCTGGGTCGGAGCAAGCCGTTAATCCAGCCAGCAAGGTGAACAGCAGAAGATTTCTTAACATCACAAACATAACCAAATCCCGTAGAAATAAACCGCGCGCAAGTGTACGCCTTTTGGCGTCAGGCTGAATCAAAACTTGCTGTTTTTCTGCCCGCCGCTGCAGTTTTTCCTGTTTTTGATTGTTCTGCTGCTGACTTTGTGGTCAACTTGACGGCAAATTTTGCCCGAGGTGTGCTGTTGACTCCGTTATCCCGCTGGCTGTTAAGCCTGATTATGTTGCTGATGCTCAATCACGCCTTTGCGGCCTGTGATGGTGTTGTGCTGCATATGCCGGATGAACACAACCATGTGCTGACCATGGATCAGGGCCAACACCAGTATACTGCCGATACCGATCATTCCCACGGCGATGACGACTCCGCCGAGCCGCACGCGCATGTGCTGTGTTTTGTCAGCTACCAGCCGCAGCAGTTGGCAGAGCCTATGCCGCTTGCTGGTCCAGGGGCTGCCCCCAGTTTTTTCCGTGGTTTGAATTACCGCCCTTTGTTACCGCCACCCACCGTTTGAGTTACTGATTAGTCATAGTTTTCAGTAATTTATACGGAGCATTTTTATGTCGATTTTATTTGGCCAACGTGTGCTGCTGTTGGCTATTGGGCTATCTGCCAGTTTTCAGCTGGTTGCGGCTGAACTCACATTGGCGGATGCCTTGCAGCGCACGCTGCAGCACAGTCCGGCACTACAACCTTACCCTTACCAATTGCGTCAGGACGCTGCGTTGCAGCAACTGGCGTTACTCAAGCCCGACCCTGAGCTGGAGCTGTCGGCTGAAAACCTGCTTGGTACTGGTGAGCAGAGTGGCGTCAAAGACGCTGAAGTCAGTTTACTGTTCAGTCAGTTGCTGGAACGTGGCGACAAGGCACAGCGGCGTAGCCAGCAGGCCAGCGAACAAACACAACTGACGCAGGCCCGTTTTGCTGCCGACAAGCTGGACGCGCTGGCGCTAAGCACCGGGCGTTTTATTGAAGTACTAAGCCTGCAACAGCAGCTGAACTGGCTGGCAGAGCGTGCCACGCTGGAGCAACAGGCGCTGGCTACGGCGCAGCAGCGCGCGGCACAAGCCCTGGTGCTGCAAGCCGACGTGGCGCGCTTAGAGAGGCGTTTATTGCAGACCTCACTCGACAGCGCGCGGCTGCAAGGCGAACTGGAACTGGCACGGCGTCAACTGGCCATGCTGTGGAATGCAGAGCCAGACTTTGACCGGCTCAGTGGTGACTTGTCGCAGTTGCCCTTGCTGCCAGACGAAGCCCAGCTGCAACAGCGCTTGCTGCAAAGCCCACAACTGGCGCTGTATTTAAGCCAGCAGCGCCTGGCTGAAAGTTTGCTGCAATTACAGGCCGCTTCGGCTGTGGCTGACCTGCGCTGGTCGGCCGGGGTACGGTATAACAACGAAGCCAATTCGCCATCGGTGCTGCTGGGGCTGAGTATGCCGCTGCAAAATCAGGCCCGCACTACAGCTCAGCTGGACGCGGCAACAGCCGCCGCCGGGCAGGCGGCGCTGGCCACAGAGCAACAGCAGCGCCAACTGCAACTGAGCCTGTTGGGGTTGCTGCGTCAGCTGCACAGTATCAGGGCGGAAATTCGGGCCACTGAAACCCGCATACTGCCGTCAGCCCGCGCTGTGCTAAAAGCCACCCAACAAGGCTATCAAAGCGGTGCTTATGACATGACAGACCTGCTGGCCGCCCAGTAGGAACTGCTCGACAGCCAGTTCAGCCTGTTGCAGCTGCAACAGCGTTTCCACTTGCAGCTGACACAATTGCAGCGCCTGACCGGTTTTGGTCTGGCGCAGTCAGGCCCTGTGGCTTTTTCACCTTCCCCCGATGTTTCTTTACTGGCGCCGGTTGCCTCTGCCCGGGCCAAGGAGTTGTTTGATGAAAACTAAATTATGGATGGCGGCACTGGCCGCGCTGTTGCTACCTGGCCTGGTGCTGGCCAGCGCTGACCCACAAACCCCGGCGTCACAGCAGCAGGCGCATTTGCATGATGAAGGGGCGGCAGCGTCTGAACCTGGCGAGCAACAGGGCGATGAGCACGGCCATGAACATGGCGAAGAAACAGCTGAATTCACAGAATTGAGCGCTGAAGTAGCGGCGCAATCTGGCCTGCTGACTGACAGTGCCGATGCCGGTGAAATTCGTCGTTTTGCCCATTTGTTTGGCGTCATTGCGGTGATCCCGGAGCAGCAATGGCGTATCAGCGCGCCTTATGCTGGCCTGGTGCAACAACTGCCGGTCAAAGTGGGCGACAAAGTGCAGGCTGGCCAGTTACTGGCCAAACTGCAACATGGCGTCACCTTACAAAGTTACAGCCTGCAGGCGCCAGCGGCGGCTGAAGTGACAGCGCGCTGGGCCAACCCGGGTGAGCGCGCCGCTGATGCCCCGCTGCTGCAACTGAGTGATTTCAGCTCTGTGTACCTGGAGTTGTCGGCCTTTCCCGGTGATTTAGCCGGCATCCGGCAGGGGAATGTGGTGCAGGTGGCGGATGTGCATGGCCAGCGTCAGGCACAAACCAGCCTGAGTTACCTGGCGCCTACCATGACAGAAGGCCATATAGCCCGCGCCCGCGCTGTGCTTGCCAACCCGGACGGCTTCTGGCGGCCCGGCATGCATGTGAAAGCCGATGTGGAAGTGTCGCGCCGCCAGGTGGCGGTGCGGGTGCTGCAGTCTGCACTGCAAAACTTTGAAGGCAACACAGTGGTGTTTGTACGTGAAGGTGAGCGTTATGAACCACGGCCTGTGGTGCTGGGTGAGCGTGACGACCTGTATGCCGAAGTGCTGTCTGGCCTGACAGCGGGTGAAATTTATGTCAGTCAGAACAGTTTTCTGATCAAAGCCGATTTGCAGAAATCCGGCGCTGGCCACGAGCACTAGGAGGTCAGCATGATTCAGTCTGTATTACGGTTGGCGTTAGCCAGGCCGGGCTTTACCCTGCTGCTGACCTTGTTGCTGGCGGGCGCTGGTTTCTGGCAGGCGCTGAAATTGCCGATGGACGCGGTGCCCGACATTACCAATGTGCAGGTACAAATTAACAGCAAAGCCGAAGGCTATTCGCCACTGGAAGCCGAACAGCGGGTGACTTATCTGGTGGAAAACGCCATGGCTGGCCTGCCGAAACTGCAGTACAGCCGGTCCTTGTCACGTTATGGTTTGTCGCAGGTGACTGTGGTGTTTGACGAAGGCACCGACATTTACTGGGCACGCCAGCAGGTCACCGAGCGCTTGCTGCAGGTGCGCGGCGAATTACCCGAAGGTGTTGAACCTGAACTGGGGCCTGTGGTGTCGGGGCTTGGCGAAATTTTTTCCTACACGGTAAAAGCCAGTGCCGACGCCCGCACCGCAAAGGGTCAGCCGTACAACGCCGAAGACTTACGCACCTTGCAGGACTGGCTGATTAAGCCCCAGTTGCTGAAGGTGAAAGGCGTCACTGAAATTAACACCATTGGTGGTTTTGTCCGTGAATACCAGGTGGCACCAGACCCGGTCAAACTGCTGGCGTTTAAACTCACCATCAATGATTTAGCCGAAGCGCTCAAGCGCAATAATGCCACCATTGGTGCCGGGTATATTGAGCGCAACGGTGAGCAGTGGCTGATCCGCTCGCCTGGCCAGCTGCTATCTATAGCGGCCATTGAGCAACTGGTGATCAGCAAACGCGACGACGCGCCGGTGCGGGTGAAAGACGTGGCCACAGTGCAAATTGGCAAGCAGCTGCGCACAGGGGCTGCCACTCAGGACGGTGGTGAAGTGGTGCTCGGCACCGTGATGATGCTGCTGGGTGAAAACAGCAGGACAGTGTCGGCCGCTGTGGCCGCCAAACTGACCGAAGTGAACCAGCGCTTGCCGCAGGGTGTGGTGGCTGAAATCAGCTACAACCGCGAAAGCCTGATCGACAAAACCATTGCCACTGTAGAGCGCAATCTGTTTGAAGGGGCGCTGCTGGTTATCGTCGTGCTCTTTGTGTTTTTGGGCAATTTACGGGCGGCGCTGATCACTGCGCTGGTGATCCCGCTGTCGTTGTTGTTTGCTTTTAGTGGCATGGCGGCCAATAAAGTCAGCGGTAACCTGATGAGCCTGGGAGCCATCGACTTCGGCCTGATTGTCGACGGCGCTGTCATTGTGGTGGAAAACTGCTTACGGCATCTGGCCGCAGCACAGCACCGGCTGGGCCGCACGCTGGGTTTAACAGAGCGGCTGGCGCTGGTCAGGCAGGCCAGTTCGGAAGTGATGACCCCAGCCACCTTTGGCGTGCTGATTATTATGCTGGTGTACCTGCCGCTGTTTGCACTGTCTGGGGTGGAAGGCAAAATGTTTGAGCCTATGGCCTTTACCGTGATAGCTGCGCTGCTGGGTGCTTTAGTGCTGGCCCTGACCTTTGTGCCTGCGGCGGTTGCTTTGCTGGTGACCGGCAAAGTGTCGGAACAGGAAAACCGCCTGATGCGAGGCCTGCGCCGCAGTTATCAGCCGCTATTGCAGCTGGCGCTGCATAAGCCCTTGTTGCCTGTGCTGGCGGCTGTGCTGCTCTGTACCGGTTCAGTCTGGCAGGCCAGCCGGATGGGCAGTGAGTTTCTGCCGCAGCTGGACGAAGGCGACATTGCGCTGCACGCCATGCGTATTCCGGGCACCAGTTTAAGCCAGTCGGTGCACATGCAGCTGCAGCTGGAGCAGGCTATTGCGGCCTTGCCACAGGTGGAGCGGGTGTTCTCTAAAATTGGCACACCGGAAGTGGCCAACGACCCGATGCCGCCCAATGTGGCCGACACCTTTGTGATTTTAAAACCCCGTTCGGCCTGGCCAGACCCCAGCCAGAGCAAAGCCCAGTTTGAGCAGCAGCTGCGGGCTGTGGTGGAAGCGGTGCCAGGCAATAACTATGAGTTTACCCAGCCAATCCAAATGCGGTTTAACGAGCTGATTGCCGGGGTGCGCACCGATTTGGCGGTGCGGGTGTATGGCGACGATTTGGACCAGCTGGCCAGCTTGGGTCAGCAGGTGGCCACAGCACTTGGCAAGGTAAGTGGCATAGTGGACGCCCGGATGGAACAAGCCAGTGGCTTGCCGATGTTGTCGATTGAACCGGAAACAGACCACCTGGCACTGGTGAATATGGACGTTGCCGGGGTGCAGCAGCTGGTGCAAACGGCAGTGGGTGGCCAGCAGCTGGGGCTGATTTATGAAGGCGACAAAAGCTTTAAGCTGATGCTGCGCCTGCCGGAAGCCATGCGGCAGGACCCGGCCAGTCTGGCGCGAATTCCTGTTACCTTACCGGCCGATGACAGCAGTGAGCTGCGCTATGTGCCGCTGGGGGAAGTGGCGCATATTCGCGAAACCGAAGGGCCGAACCAGATTAACCGCGAAAGTGGCAAACGCCATGTGCTGGTCACTGCCAATATCGAAGGGCGTGATTTAGGCTCTGTAGTGGCGGAAGTGCAGCAACAACTGGCCGTGATGCCATTGCCTGTGGGTTATTGGCTGGGTTATGGAGGTACCTTTGAGCAGTTGCAGTCGGCCACTGAGCGCTTAAGCCTGGTGGTGCCACTTACGCTGGCGCTGATTTTATTGCTGCTTTACAGCGCTTTGTCGAGCTGGCGCGACAGCCTGCTGGTGTTTAGCGCAGTGCCTATGGCGCTTACCGGCGGCGTCTGGGCTTTATGGCTGCGCGATATGCCACTGTCGATATCTGCTGCTGTGGGTTTTATCGCCCTGTCGGGTATAGCAGTGCTGAACGGCATTGTACTGGTGAGCGCCATTCGCCAGTTGCAGCAGCAAGGTAGCAGCGTGCTGGCCGCCATACTGCAAGGTGCGGGCAGCCGCTTACGGCCTGTGTTCATGACCGCCCTGGTGGCAGGTTTAGGCTTTGTGCCTATGGCCTTTAACAGCGGCACGGGCGCAGAAATTCAGCGGCCTTTGGCCACAGTCGTGATAGGCGGTATTGTCAGCTCCACCTTACTGACATTGCTGGTACTACCGGCTTTATACCGCTTGTTCTCAAAACGCTAACCGAATGGCCTTTAGGGCGGGGTTTACCCCGACCTAAAACCAGCAGCCACCGTCTTAACGCAAAAACCTTAACGCTTGTGCTTGGGCCCAATGTTCGTAGCGGGCAGGCAAAATCCGGCCCTGGTGGTAACGCAATGCGCCATTCACAAAAGTGCTGACAATACGGCCCGCCAGCGTTTCACCTTCCAGCGGCGACCAGCCACAGCGGTACAGCAGGTCTTCACGTGTTACCTGAGTCTGTTGTTGGGGGGCCAACAGCACGAGATCAGCAAAATAGCCTTCGCGTAAATAACCGCGTTCTGCGACGGCAAAACGCTGCGCCGGTGCATGGGCGGTTTTTTCCACCAGCTGTGGCAGGCTGAGCAGCCCGTCCCGGACCAGCTGGTACGCCGACAACAAAGCATGTTGCACCAAAGGCAAACCCGCGGGAGCCTGTGGGTAGGGCAGTTGTTTTTCACTAAGCAGATGCGGCGCATGGTCGGTGGCGATGATGTCGATGCGGCCATCCAATAAGGCGGCGCGCAACGCGTCGCGGTCGGCCAGACTTTTTACTGCCGGGTTGCATTTGAGCAGGTTGCCAAGCCGGGCGTAATCCTGATTGCTGTAACGCAGATGATGTACACAGACTTCCGCTGTGATGTGCTTTTTCCCTACTGGCAGGCTGCTGAACAGCTCCAGCTCTTTGGCTGTGGTCAGGTGCAACACATGCAACTGGCTGTGGTATTTTCTGGCCAGACTGACCGCATAAGAAGAGGAGGCATAACAGCTTTCGGTGTCACGCAGCAGTGGGTGATGCTCAGGCCCAAAGTCACGGATACCCTGCGCCAGCAGGCGCTGCTGGTTGGCCGCAATCACGTTGCCATCTTCGCAATGGGTGGCAATCAGCACAGGGCATTCGCGGAAAATCGCTTCCAGCGCTACCGGGTTGTCCACCAGCAGGTTGCCGGTGGAGGCACCCATAAACACCTTAACACCACAAACTTTTGTAATATCAACAGCTTTGATCTGATCCAGATTGCTATGACTGGCACCGAGGTAAAAGGAGTAGTTGGCTGCGGAATGCCGGGCAGCAATCGCAAATTTATGCTGCAGGGCCTGTTGGTTCAATGTGGGCGGATTGACGTTGGGCATTTCCATAAAGCTGGTAATGCCACCGGCCACAGCTGCGGCCGATTCGCTGGCTATGCTGCCTTTGGTGGTCAGGCCTGGCTCCCGAAAATGCACCTGATCGTCAATCATGCCAGGCAACAGCAGTAAACCACTGGCATCGATCACTTTGTCCGTTGGCAGGTGTTGCAGGCCATGGTCGATACGGGCGATGCGGTTGTTTTCAATAAACAGGTCGGCCTGCCGGACCAGGCCTTCATTCACCAGCTGTGCATTTAAAATCAATGTTCTGTTCATGGTGCTTTTCTGTCGATGCGATTGTCCGTTGGTTCTCTAATTGTGATAGTATCACATTTAATCGTCCTGCTATCAGGTCGGGTTGTTGTTACTTTATCGGCGCAAAGAAGGGGACAAGTGATGCAGTACAAAGGTTGTTGTGTTGCCATTCTGCTGACAACAGTGTTGGCAAGCCATCAGGCAGCGGCAGAGTATGAAGCGCACTCGGCCCATGTGCATGGCCAGGGCCAGTTGGAAGTGTTAAAGCAAGGTACTGAAGTACAGATTAATTTCTATGCGCCTGGCACCGACTTGTTAGGTTTCGAGCGCCAGCCGGCCGACGCCGCAGAAGCTGAAAAGGTAAACCAGGTTCGGCACCAGTTATTGCAGGGGACTGAGTTGTTCAAATTTGCTGGCACTGGCTGTCAGCTCAGCAAAGCGGAAACCAGTTTGACTCTGGTGGAAAGCCGCCCAGCCTCTGCTGACCACGACCACGACCACGACCACGACCACGACCACGACCACGACCACGACCACGACCACAAACATGGAGTGGGCGAAAAAGCGGGTTTCAGCGATATTAAAAGCAGTTACAGCTTTCAGTGCGCAGAAAAAGCCGGACTGGCACTGACCACTCAGTTATTCAGCCTGTTTCCCAGCCTGCAGCAGCTGCTGGCCAGCTGGATTTCCGACAGCGAGCAGTCAGCCAAAACCCTGACGCCGTCAGACGCTCAGTTGGTGTTGAAGTAAAGTCAGCCGGGGGCGACAGCGTTTGCCCCTGAGTTCCGGCGTGAGCTGGCCACTTAAGAGGTTCAGGGCAGACTTTATTTGTCGTGGCAGGGATCCGTGGTTACTATGGTGTACCCTGAATCGACTGCATTGGAGTCTGTTGTGAACTTCCCTTTGGTAGTGCAACTGTTGCAAAGCCGCCTACCGACACTGCTGGCTGTGTATGCCTTTGGTAGCCAGGTGGCAGGCACCGCGGATCAGCACAGTGATTTAGACCTGGCTGTATTGGTGGCCGGTTATGCCGACTCGATTGAGTTATGGGATATCAGCAGTGATGTGGCAGAGCTGGTGAATTGCGAGGTCGATTTACTGGATTTTCGCGCCGCCTCCACCGTGATGCAGTACCAGATCCTGACCAAAGGTAAGCGCCTGTTCGCGCTGGACAGCAGCATTGACAGTTATGAAGCCGGCTTGCTGTCTGACATGACGGCGCTCAACGAAGCCCGGGCAGCCCTGCTGGCCGACATTCAACAAGGTGGGTTTGTGTATGGCCGTTAACCAAGGCCCGTTGCCTGATGACGTTTTAATTAATAAAGCGGCCACTATTGAGCGCTGTATTCAGCGTGCCCGCGAGGAATATGACAAAGCCCCTGCTACTTTTGCCAGCGATTTTACCCGCCAGGATGCCGCTATTCTGAATATTCAACGCGCTTGTGAAGCCGCATTAGATATGGGGCAGCACCTGATCCGCCTGCATAAACTGGGGGTGCCGCAAAGTTCACGTGATGTGTTCACCTTATTGGCGGCTGCCAGCCTGATTTCGGCAGACTTAGCGGCCAACCTGAAGAAAATGGTCGGCTTCAGAAATATTGCCGTGCACGAATATCAACGCATCCAGTTGCCAATAGTCGAAATGGTGATCCTGCACCGGCTGGACGACTTTCGTATCTACAGCAGTACTCTGCTCACCGCAAACGGCGAAGCAATCCTGCCTCCGCAAAGCTGAAGGATGCTGTTACCCGCCAGCCATATGTACCGTATTAAAAGTGTAGCGGCGTAGCTTGCTGCGCCGTTATCTGTCCACGCCTCGTGCTGTGTTTGCTTGGTTGGTACTCACTGCGGGGAAAGATCCCTACCTGCTACTCAAACCAATCTCCGCCGCAACCAATCCCTCCGCCGTGACCCGTACTTTAATCTCACCTTTTTGTTGGCTGCTGCGCACTATGGCGAGGCCAAGGCCGTTAAAGCTGTGACGTTTTGCGCTGGCGAACGAGGTGAGGTCAGCGGGGTCGCCATTGTCGGTGGCGGCGAGTTCGGCTGGGCCGCTAATGTGCACCTCAAAGGCTTGTTTGGCGGTGGGGACGACTCGGCCTTGGGCGTCCAGCAGTTTGATGGTGATAAAGCTGAGATCGCGGCCGTCGGCGCTTAGTGTGGTGCGGTCGGCTTCCAGCTGCAGCTGGCTGGGTGCGCCTGTGGTTTCAATGCGTTGTTCGGCCCATTTAGCGCCATTTTTATAGGCGATCACTGTGACTTCACCAGGCTGGTAACGCACCTTATCCCAGCGCAGGCGGTACTGACCGGGTTGTTTTTTCAGCCGGCCCTGGCTTTGACCGTTGACGAAGAGTTCAGCTTCGTCGCCCGAAGTGAAAGCGTGCACTGGGGTGATTTCGCCTTCGCGGCCGGGCCAGTTCCAGTGTGGCAGCAGGTGCACCATCGGCAGTTCGGGCCGCCAGGCGGCCTGGTACAGGTAGAAGCGGTCTTTTTTAAAACCGGCTAAATCAATGACACCAAAATAGGAGCTGCGCGCGGCGTAATAGGGCGTGGGTTCGCCTAAGTAATCCCAGCCGCTCCAGACAAAACCACCGGCCACTTCCGGGTGCGCTGCCAGCGAACGCAGCACTTTGTCGGCCGACGAGCCAAAAGGCGCGGTGTACAGCTCGTAGCTGCTCACTTGCAGGCTGGCCGGGTCGCCGCCTGCGCCGTCGGCCACTGGCGCGCTGTCATGTGGTGTCAGCGGAAATTGGTATTCGCCGCGAGAACTGACGGCGGCGGCATTTTCGCTGCTGAAAATCAGTTTGTCGGGAAAGGCTTTGGCAAAGGCCGGGTACAGCGGTTCGGTGCGAATGCCCTGCAAATGCTGGTAGGCCGGGGCATTGCGAATGCCTTCGCCCTGATAGTTCAGGCTGATGCTGTCCATCACTGCGGTAATGGGCATGTCGGGTTTGGCGTAGTTAAACGACGCGGCGGTCGGCCGGGTTGGGTCTTCTTGTTTGGCGATGTCGTGTAAGCGCTGGGCCACCGCAGCTCCTGCTTCGCCTGTGTACTGCTCGCCCACTTCGTTGCCCAGGCTCCACATAATCACCGAGGGGTGCTGGCGGTCGCGGCGGATAAAAGCGCGCAGGTCGGCTTCAGACCAGTCGTCAAAAATCAGGTGAAAGTCGTGCGGTGTTTTTTTGCGTTGCCAGACGTCGAAAATTTCGTTCACCACCAAAAAGCCCATTTCATCGGTCAGGTCCAGTAATTCGGGCGCCGCTGGGTTATGCGCCAAGCGTATTGCATTCACCCCCAGCTCGCGCAGCAGCTGCAACTGGCGCTCGGCCGCACGGCGGTTAAAGGCGGCGCCCAAGGCACCTAAGTCATGGTGCTGGTTGACGCCTTGCAGATAAATTTTTTCGCCATTGACCAACACACCCTGGCCACTCACCAGTTTGACGTCCCGAATGCCAAAGCGCTGCTGCTGGCGGTCGACCAGCTTGCCCTGTTGCCATAGCTCAGTCACGGCCAGATAAAGGTGAGGGTGTTGCTGTGGCAGCGGGCCCCAGAGTTTGGGGTTAGTCAGCTGTAATTCGGTATGCAGCTGCACCTTGCCTGCGGCCGGAATGTGGCTGCTGACGTCAGGCCACTGCGCCAGCGCCGGGCCCAGTGGCTGGCCGTCCTGCCAGGCATAAAGGCGGCTTTTAAGCGTCAGCTCGGCGCTTTGGGTCTGGTGGTTTTCGACATTACTTTGCAGCGTTAAGCGGGCGCTGCTGGTACTGACCTGGCTGCTTTGCACCAGCGTGCCCCACTGGCTGAACTGCAGTTGTGGCCGCTTGCTCAGCCACACGTCGCGGTACAAACCGCCGCCTGGGTACCAGCGTGACGACGCCGCCGGGTTGTCGAGCCGGATGGCCAGCTGGTTCGGCCGGTCAAACCGCACATAAGGCGTCAGGTCCAGCTCAAATGAGGCATAACCATAAGGCCAGCCACCCACCAGTTCACCATTGAGCCAGACCATGGCGTACGACATGGCACCGTCTATTTCCAGGTAAATGCGTTGCTGTTTGTCTTGTTCATTCAGGCTGAATTTATTGCGGTACCAGGCCACGCCCGGGCTTGGCAGGCGGCCCATACCACCGCCAACAGCGGCGTCGTCACCGGCCAGAAATGGCCCGGCTATGGCCCAGTCGTGCGGCAGCCGCACCTGTTGCCACTGGCTGTCGTCAAAATTAGTCTGCACAAAGGGAAAATCGCTGCCCGGGTTACCGGCCGGGCGCTGGTGTTGCTGCGCCGGGTTGGCAATAAAGGCGTTGGCTGTGGGTAGCACCCAGGCTTTCAGTACGGCCTGGTTGCGGGTAAGTTCTACCGCTTCGGTCGGCTGAGCGTCGGCGGCTTTGCCGTCTTCATCATCCAGCAGCGGCGGGCGCACGTCGTAAATCAGCCTGTCTGCCTGTTCTGCCGTGGGGTATTTGTAAAAACGCCAGCCCTGATCCAGTGCTACCCGACTGCGCGGCTCGGCGGTTGCTGTGGTTTGTGCTGTTGCTGTGCTCTGATCGGAAGAAGGGGATGGGCTGCAGCCCAGAATCAGCTGCAGGCCTGCGGCCAGCCATACCAAGCGCTTCATCTGCTGTCCTTTTTAACAAAAGCGGGGGCCTTAGTTGTAAAACAGCAGCGCGTTGCGGCAAATAACTATTGCTGACAATGGCCTTATGTTTTTGGCTGGCTGTTAGTAATCCAGCGTCCGCCCGCTGACAATAAAGGTGCCGGCGCCTAAGTGATGCAGGCTGTGCAGGTCCTGGTTGTCGTCGCGAAAATCCCAGCGGCCATTGGCAAAAATACGTGGGTCGGCCGCAGCCGATACCACTTCAGCAAAGCAGGTGTCGTAGGCCTGTTCGCTGTGAGGCTCTGGGATCAGGCGGCATTCCAGCCATGCCGCGCAACCTTGCTCCAGTAAGGGCAAGCCCAGCACCGGGCCGGTAATGGGGGTTAAACCAAACTGCTGAAATTTATCGCCAGCCTCCGCCAGGTCCCGGCCGCTGCAGCTGCCCACGGCATAAGTGGTTTTCGCCAAAGCGGCACCCGGAATACACAAACCAAATACGCCAGATTCGCTGATCAGCTGTTTGCTAAAGGTGTTTTTGTCTATGACCACTGCCACCCTTGGCGGCGTAAATTCTACGGGCATCGACCAGGCCGCTGCCATGATATTGCGTGTCTGGCCACTTTGGCTGGTGACGAGCACCACGGCACCATGGTTCAGCAAGCGGCTGGCGTGTTTTAATTCGACCGGAGTAAATGAAGACATAGCAGGTTCCAGATTTAAATTGATGTTTCATCCAACAGCTGGCGGCAGTGGCGCACGGTCAGCACAGTGATTTGTTGGTTAGCGCTGTAGATGACCCTGTAGTTGCCGATGATCAACTCGCGGTAGTGCATGTTCGGTAGTTCTGGTACGACCCGGCCCATCTGTGGCATGGAGCTTAACAAGGCTGCTTTATCAAATAATTCGTTGACCCAGCTTTCGGCCGCAGTTGCTTTATCCTGAGCAATGTATTCAGCAATTTCTGCCAATTTTGCCAGAGCAAGCGGCGACCAAACCACCTTCATTTGCGCAGTTGGCTTAACAGCTGTGCCCGGGCTTCGTCATTCGAGACGCCAAGCCCTGCGGCGAGTTGAGTTTCTGCGGTACGGATTTCTTCCAGAAGCTCTATTTTTTCGCGCATCGCTTCGTATTCCGCAACATCCAGCACCACAGCCACACCTTTGCCGTGTTGAGTGATCAGCAATGGACGACGGGTTTCATTAATCTGACGAATAAAAGCCGCAGCACCAGCTCTAAACTCAGACAAGGGCTGTATATCCTGATCGAGACGTAAACGGGTCATGGCGGTCCTTATTTTGTACTAAATATCGTATTGATTGTAGTCTCGTAAATGGAGCCTAGCAATTCATTCGACCAGACGGGCAAACCAGTAGACGTCGAATTTGGTGTCAAAACGTCGGCTTTGTGAGCCGGACCAGCGCAGAACAGGCGGACTGTCATTTTTGCTGTGTTACTATCGCCACTTATTTTTGCGTCCCGCTTGGAGTGCCAATGACTTCTGTATTTCGCCCGGCAGCTGTGTGCAGCGCCATTCTTTCTGCCTTGCTGCTGAGCAGCTGCGCCAGCCAGGCGCCGGTATCTGACACTGTGTCGGTCAAAGTGCTGGCCATTAATGACCTGCACGGCAATTTAAAAACGCCTGGCAAAGGTGTGAAGGTAAAAGGCGAAGACCCGGCCCAGCCAGATGTGGCGGTAGAAGTGCAGGCCGGTGGCGTGGAATATATCCACACCGCGGTGGCAGAGCTGAAAAGTAAAAACCCGAACCATGTGTTTGTGGCGGCGGGCGACTTAATTGGCGCATCACCGCTGTTGTCGGCGCTGTTTCATGACGAGCCAACCATTGAGTCATTGAACCTGATGGGACTGGACCTGGCTGCGGTAGGTAACCACGAATTTGACCATGGGTTAGTCGAGCTGCTGCGTAAACAAAACGGCGGCTGCCACCCGGAAACAGGCTGTACGTCGGGCCAGCCGTTTACAGGTGCTAAGTTTCAGTATCTGGCGGCCAGCACCCGTTATGCCGACAGCGGGAAAACCGTGTTGCCTGCCTACCAAATTAAAGAGTTTGACGGCGTGCCTGTGGCCTTTATTGGTCTGACGCTGGAAGGCACCAGCAAAGTGGTGTCCGCCACTGGCATTGCCGGTTTAACCTTTGCCGACGAAGCCGAGACGGTCAATGCGTTGGTGCCAGAGCTGAAAGCCAAAGGAGTGGAAGCCATTGTGGTGCTGATCCATGAAGGCGGCACCCCAGTCGGCAGCATTAACGAATGCCCTGGCATTTCCGGCCCTATTGTGCAAATTGTGAAACAACTGGATAAAGCGATCGACCTGATCGTCAGCGGCCATACTCACGAAGCCTATACCTGTGAAATTGATGGCCGGTTAGTGACCAGTGGCCACAGATACGGCACTTTAGTCACTGAAATTGACTTGCAGCTGAGCCGCCAGAGCGGCGATGTCGTGAGCAGCAGCGCCAATAATCTGGTGGTGCGCCACAGCCAGTTTAAAGCCGAACCTAAGCAAACCGCGCTGATCGCCCGCTATGAAGCCTTAAGTGCACCACTGGCCAACCGGGTGGTCAGCACTATTGGTGCAGAATTCAGCCGCGAGCTGGATGAATCCGGTGCTTCGGCCATGGGCCAGCTGCTGGCTGACGCTCACCTGGCTGCCACCACAGCGGCAGACAAAGGCGCTGCGGTGATCGCGCTGACCAACTTTGGTGGTGTCCGCGCTGCGCTGCAACCGGGCCAGAATGGCCAGATCACCTTTGGTGATATTTATGCGGTGCAACCATTTTCCAACAACCTGGTCACGGTCAGCCTGACCGGTGATCAGTTGCGCCGTATTCTGGAGCAGCAGTTCCACCCGAATGGCCAGGAATACGAAATGTTGCAAGTTTCACAGGGCTTCAGCTACCAGTGGGATGATCGCAAACCGTTGGGACAGAAAATTGTGCCAGGCAGCATCAAGCTGAACGGCCAGCCGCTGCAGATGGCGCAAAGCTACCGGGTGACTATTAATAACTTTGTTGCCTCAGGCGCTGATGGATTTACCGTGTTTACTGAAGCGACTAACCCATTAACAGGTGGTCTGGACGTCGACGTGCTGGAGCAGTACCTGACCGCCCACCCAGGCATCAAACCTGCGGCCTTTGACCGGGTGCAGAAAGTCCAGTAATCCTTGCATTGGGGTCAGGTCTTGAATTTTGCATTGAAACGCAAAATTCAAGACCTGACCCCAATAGATTGCCTGAAGGGGTGATTCGCCTTATGGTATGGAAATAGCTGATAACAAGAGCGAAAACGCCATGCTAAATGCGGTTGCCAAACCCCTGGTCAAACTGACCGAACGTTACCTGCCTGACCCTTATGTCTTTGTGCTGCTGCTCAGCCTGTTGGTGGGGCTGGCTGCGGTGCTGACTCAGCCTCATAGCCCGCAGGCCGTGCTGCAAATGTGGGGCGACGGCTTCTGGGGCCTGCTGAGTTTCTCAATGCAGATGCTGCTGGTGTTGGTCACTGGTTTTATGCTGGCGAGTACCCCTTTAGTCAAAAACCTGCTGAACCGGCTGGCTGGGCTGGCGCAAACCGGCGGTCAGGCCATTGTGCTGGTCACTTTGGTGTCTTTGCTCGCCAGCTGGCTGAACTGGGGCTTTGGTTTAGTGGTGGGGGCTTTATTTGCCAAAGCCTTAGCGCGGCGGGTGCGGGTGGATTACGCCCTGCTGGTTGCCAGTGCGTATTCTGGTTTTGTCATTTGGCACGGCGGCTTATCGGGTTCGGTGCCGTTAACCATTGCCACCGCCGGGCATTTTGCCGAAGCACAAATCGGCCTGATCCCGACCAGCGACACTATTTTCTCTGCGTTTAACCTCTGTGCAGTGTTGGCTTTGCTGCTGACAGTGCCGCTGCTGAACTGGCTGATGCAGCCCAAAGCCCATGAAATTAAAGCGGTGGACCCGACCTTATTGCAGGAGCAGCTGATGCCGGAGCAGCCATCCCAAAGACCGGCCGATCAGTTGGAAAACAGCTGGTTGTTGGCGCTGTTGGTCGGCGTGGCGGGCCTGGCCTATTTGCTGAACTACTTTGCCAAAGCGGGCGGCCTGAACCTGAATATCGTCAACTTCCTGTTTTTGACGCTGGCTATTGTGCTGCACGGTACACCACGGCGCTTATTGCATAGCCTGCAGCAGGCGATTCAGGGTGGCGCTGGTATTGTGATTCAGTTTCCTTTTTATGCCGGCATTATGGCGGTGATGGTGCAATCCGGCCTGGCTGCCAGTTTGTCGCAGTGGTTTGTCAGTTTTTCCAGTGCCGACAGTCTGCCGTTCTGGACTTTTATCAGTGCAGGGGTGCTGAATATTTTTATCCCGTCTGGCGGCGGTCAGTGGGCGGTTCAGGCCCCGGTGATGATCCCGGCCGCGCTGGAATTGGGCGCTGAAGTAAACCGCATCGCCATGGCGGTAGCCTGGGGCGATGCCTGGACCAATCTCATCCAACCCTTCTGGGCCTTACCAGTGCTCGCCATCGCTGGTTTAAAAGCCAAAGACATTATGGGCTATTGCCTGCTGCAACTGCTGGTCACAGGTGTGGTGATTAGCCTGGCACTGAGGTTTATCTAGTTGCCTGTTATCGGGGTCAGGTCTTGAATTTTGCATTGAAACGCAAAATTCAAGACCTGACCCCAATAGGTTTGACCCCTTCTCTTTCTTCTCTTTGCAGCAGCCTGATTTCAGGGTAACGTAAAAATATTGTTATCAGGCGTAGACGCACACATGAAAACCATAGGGTTATTAGGCGGCATGAGCTGGGAGTCGACCATTCCTTATTACCGTCAGATCAATGAGCAGGTGAAACAACAACTGGGTGGGCTGCATTCGGCCCGGCTGGTGCTGTACAGCGTGGATTTTCAGCAGATTGAACAGCTGCAGCGCAGTGGTGACTGGGCTCAGGCCGGTGCTGTGCTGGCAGAGGCGGCGCAGGCACTGCAGGCCGCCGGGGCGGACTTTATCGTGCTCTGTACCAATACCATGCATAAAGTGGCGGCGGCTATTGAGGCGGCTGTGGCTATTCCGCTGCTGCATATTGCCGATCCGACCGCTCAGGCCATTAGCGATGCCGGCTTGAAAACCGTCGGCTTGTTGGGCACCCGTTTTACCATGGAACAAAGCTTTTACCGCGAGCGGCTTGAACAACAGGGCCTGAAGGTGTTGGTGCCAGAGGAAGCAGATCGTGAGCTGGTGCATCAGGTGATCTATCAGGAGCTTTGTTTGGGCAAGGTACTGGCCGAATCACGCCTGCAGTACCAGCAGGTGATGCAACAGCTGGTCGTACAAGGTGCCGAAGCCATTATTCTCGGCTGCACAGAAATAGGTTTATTGCTGGGGCCAGCCGACGCGGCAGTGCCTTTGTTTGATACCACAGCGCTGCATGCCCGGGCCTCAGTAGCTAAGGCGCTGGCATGATGAGCAGCCTGAATCCGGACAAGGTCAAGCTACAGCTGGTGGAGCTGGAGCAGCAGTTGTTTCAGCCGGAAACCAGAGCCTGCCCGGAACGTCTGGCTGCACTGATTGCCGATGATTTTGAGGAAATTAATGCCGCCGGGCAGCGTTATGGCAAGGAGCCGGTACTGCAGCGGTTACCGGGCGAGCAGGCGCCAAAAATTCAGGCAGGGAATTATCAGCTCAGGTTGTTGGGGCCGGACCATGCGCAGCTGTTGTATCTGGCCATAGTGACCAGGGCAGGCGCTGAACCGGCTTATTCGCAGCGCTGCTCTATTTGGCGCCGCCAGCAACAGCACTGGCAGATGATCTATCATCAGGGTACCAACTGCGCGGCTTTTGACGCCGCCTTTTTGCAAGGGTGATAACGGAATTACAGAGAGCAAAGGACAGCTATGAAAAAAACTCTGGGTTTTACCCTGTTGGTGGTGATGGGCTGGCTTTATTATCAGACCACGTTAATTAAACAAGCAACTGTGCCGCCGGTTGTGGAGTTGCCTGTAGTAGAGCCAGTGCCTGCTGCTGAATTGGACTACCAGCCTGTGACCGCGCCGTCAAAAGCTTTGCCTAAGCCACAGCCGCCCATCAAAACCATTCCTCAATCCGCTCGTTTTGTCTGTGACGGACGCCAGTACTGCAGCCAGATGAGATCCAGAGCTGAAGCTGAGTATTTCCTGCGAAACTGCCCGAACACCAAAATGGATGGCGACCGGGATGGCATTCCTTGTGAAAACGACAGCAGATTCTGAGTAGTAATGATGACACCAGAACAAATAGGCCAGGCCTACGACCAAATCACTCATTTATGGACCCGCGACAGTTTTAACCGCCACAACGGTCTGGCGCAGTTGCAACGGGCTATGGCCTTTGTGCGCAAGCCTGGCCCAGCGCTGGATGTTGGCTGCGGCTGCACCGGCCGTTTTTTAGATGCCATGTTGCAGCACAACTATCAGCCGGAAGGGCTGGATATTTCAGTGCAGATGCTGAAACTGGCCCGGCAGCGACATCCGCAGCTGACTTTCTGGGCAGCCGATCTGCTTAGTTGGCAGCCGGACAAGTGCTATCAGCTGATCAGCGCCTGGGATAGCCTTTGGCATATCGAGTTGTCACAGCAGGCCCTGGTGCTGAAAAAACTGATGGCGGCGCTGGCTCCGGGCGGCGTGCTGATGTTTTCTGCCGGTGGGGTTGATGCACCAGGCGAACATCTGGATGCCAGCATGGGGCCAGAGCTTTATTACGCGTCGTTGGGCGTTAGCGGTTATCTGCAACTGGCTGCTGAGCAGGGCCTGCACTGCCGTCACTTTGAATTTGATCAATACCCAGAGCTGCACTGCTGGTTTGTGCTGCAAAAACCCGAACTAACGAATCAACAGGGCTAATCAACAGGACTAACAATGACAACAATAACAAACGACAGTCTCGCTGCGGCGCAACAAGATATGCGCGAGGGTTATCAGTGTGGTGCTCCCGGTGTGCTGGCCTCGGCGCTGGTCTGGACCATGGCAGCGCTGGTGGTACTGAACACCGGCGCCAGTCATGGGGTTTGGGCCTTGCTGATTGGGGGTATCTTTATTCATCCGCTCGGGCTGTTGTTGGCCAAACTGGCTGGGCGCAAAGCCACCCATCAGAAGAGTAATCCCTTAGGGCCGCTGGCGCTGGAAAACACCCTGTGGCTGATGTTTTCTCTGCCGCTGGCGTATGGCTTGTCGCTGTACCGGCTGGACTGGTTTTTCCCGGCCATGTTGCTGCTGATTGGTGGCCGGTATCTGACTTTTCAGACCTTGTATGGCCTGAAGCTGTATTGGGCCTGCGGGATCTCGCTGGCTATTGCTGCTTTTGTGGTGCTGGCGACTCAAGCCAATGCGGTCGCAGGTGCAGTGGCCGGCGCTGTGATTGAACTGCTGTTTGCGGCGCTGCTGTATAAACAAGCTCAGCAGGCACAAGCGTCTTAGCCGATTGTTAAATGCCTGCTGGCAATGGCGGTGATTTGGCGGCCAGTGAGGAGGGGTGGTGTCGATGTGGATTTTGTTGCTATTTGCCAGCCTGATGGCCGGTTTTGGCCTCTGGATGTTGTGTTGGCCGCTGCGCTTTGCGGCGGCTGTGCAGCGTTTTTCCGAGCAGAGTTGGTTTCATCGTTTTGAGCTGGCGAGCCGGTTGGCACTGGCACTGCTGTTTAGTGGGCTGGCTTATGTTCAGCCTGAGCAATGGCTGTTTAAGCTACTGGCGCTGGTGCTCTGGCTGGCCTGTGGGTTTTTAATCTGGGTTGGGCCTGCCAGACACCGGCAGATTGCCCAGCTCATCGCTCTTTGGGGACCAGCCTTTCGTTGGTTGGGGCTGGTTGCTTTGCTGGTGGCGGCCACACTACTGGCATACGCCTTTCACGCCTCCTTCTGAGCTGCTCATCTGATGAAAAAGCAAGCAACAGGTCCGAACTGAAAGCCCTTACAAAATGACTGTGGCATACTCAATTTTCCTGAGTCTCTGATAAAAAAGGATTTTAAGCATGCGACATCTATTATTGGCGGCCGCTGTGCTGCTGAGCCTGACGCCGGGTTTAAACCAGGCGGCAGCCAGTCAGGCTTTTGTGCGGGCCCAAGGCACCGAGATTGTTGACCCAAATGGCCAGCCGCTACTGCTGCGAGGCATGGGCCTGGGCGGTTGGATGTTGCAGGAAGGCTATATGCTGGAGCTTGGTCAGCTGGGCCCGCAGCATAAAATCCGCGCTGCTTTTACCGGGTTGATTGGCGAGCAGAAAACCGCTGAGTTTTATCAGGCCTGGCTGACAAACTTTATTACCAAAGCCGACATTGATGCGATGGCCGACTGGGGCTATAACTCGGTGCGGCTGCCACTGCACTTTAACCTCTTTACCTTGCCGGTGGAGCAGGAGCCTGTGGCTGGACAAAACACCTGGCTCGACACCGGTTTTGCACTGACCGACCAGCTGCTGGCCTGGGCCAAAGCCAACCGCATTTATCTGATCCTCGATTTGCATGCAGCTCCTGGCGGGCAGGGCAATGATTTAGCCATTTCCGATCGCGACCCGGCCAAAGCCTCGTTATGGGACAGCCAGGCCAATCAGCAAAAAACCATCGCTTTATGGCAAAAGCTGGCCAGCCGCTACGCCAACGAACCCTGGATAGCCGGTTATGACCTGCTGAATGAGCCAAACTGGGGTTTTAGCGGCAGCGACGATAAACACGGTTGCCGCGAAACCAGCAATGCGCCACTGCGCCAGCTGCTGATGCAAATTACCGCCGTCATTCGTCAGGTGGACCAACAGCATTTGATCTTTATTGAAGGCAACTGCTGGGGCAATAACTACCAGGGGTTGCTGCCGGTGTGGGACAAAAATATGGCGCTGAGTTTCCATAAATACTGGAACAATACCGACCTTGCCAGTCTGGACGGCGCGCTGAAATTGCGTCAGCAGCATCAGGTGCCTATCTGGCTGGGGGAGTCCGGTGAAAACTCGAATCAGTGGTTTAGCGACACCATAGCGACGTTGGAAAGCCAGCAAATAGGCTGGGCCTTTTGGCCGTTAAAAAAGCTGCGGCTAAATAACCCGCTGCATATTCAGGCCAATGCCGGTTACCAACAATTGGTGGCCTATTTGCAGGGCAAAGCCGCCAAACCCAGTGCCGACGCAGCCTATCAGGCGTTGATGCAGTTGGCGACGCAGGATGTGCGTTTTGAATACAACAAGGTGCAGCGCGACGTGGTGGCCGCTATGTTGCAACAACCACAGCATCCGCAAGCCAGTGCTTTTGTGCCACTGAAACTGAGCCCGCAGGGCTTAAGCTGGCAGGCGGCCGACTATGATTTGGGTGGCCAGCTGCATGGCTATTTTGCGCTGACCGCCAGCAATACCAGCGGTAAACCGGCCAATGCACAAAGTTGGTGGAACAGCGGTATGGTGTATCGCAATGACGGCATTGACCTGGCACTGGACGCTGACCAGCTGCCTGTAGTCAATGCCTTGCAACAAGGCGAATGGCTGCATTACAGCCTGAAGGCGCCAGCAGCCGGTGCTTTTGAGTTGTGGGCTGAAGTAAAAGCGCCTGCTGGTGCCAGCTTGCAGGCCAGCCTGAATCAGCAACAGCAGGCTGCAGTCAAAGTGCAGAGCGAACAATGGCAGTGGCAACAGCTGGCCAGACTGCAACTGCTGCCGGGCAATAACAGCCTGCAGCTGGCCAGCCCGGGCGCCGCCGTGCAGCTGCGTCAGCTAAAACTGCAACCGCTGTGATCGGGTGACACTCCTTATTTGGAGGCACTTCTAATTTTGCGACGCTAAGGAGCCACTGATGGCAGAAATCAGCAAAGTACGATTTGTCCTGGCAGTACCAAATCTCGAGCGATCGACACTGTATTACCAGCAGGTGCTCGGTATGCAGCTGGAGTTTGAAGCGCCAGGCTGGAGCTTTTTAGCGTTGGGCGCGTTCCGGCTGATGTTGGGTGAATGCCCCGACGCCACCCCGGCACTGCAACTTGGCGATCACTCCTGGTATGGCTATATCACAGTGGACAATGCTGCTGAGCTTTATGCGCACTACCAGCACACCGGTGCTGAATTTACCCAGCCATTGGCGGACAAAGCCTGGGGCATGCGGGAGTTTGGCATTCGCACTATAGACGGCCATCGGCTGATGTTTGGTCAGGAGCTGTGAAGTGCAAGGCTGAGACAGGGCCTGCTTTGCACAGACCCTTTGCACCGCACCTGTCAATGCAGGCTTAGCGTACCGCCTTTGACCAGCTGTTGATGGCTGATAAAGCTGCTGCCAAGTGGCTGTTGCTGCCAGAGCCATTGAGAGCCCGGCTGCTGCGGGCCTGTCAGCTGGTTTTTAATCTGCAGCGTGTTACCGCTGTAATAGTGGCTGCTTAGCTGAATGGTCACTTCGTCAAAGCTCGGTTGCACCAGAGCGTAATCCATCAGACCCGGGCTGACCGGGTACAGGCCCAGCATCGAAAACGCCAGCCAGGCCGACATAGTGCCCGTGTCGTCATTGCCCGGTAACCCGTCGGGTTTATTGCCAAAATGCTGGGTAATTTGCTGCTGCACCCGGGCGCTGCTGCGCCAGCTTTGGCCTGGCACAAAATGATACAGGTAGGGGTAGGTAATGTCCGGCTCGTTGGCCATATCAAAATTGCCGGTACTGAAGGTGGCGTCCAGCTGAGTTAAAAACGCCTGGTCACCACCCAGCAGCTGAATTAGCCCCGGTGTGTCATGTGGCACATAAAAGCGGTAGTTCCAGGCATTGCCTTCTATGTAACCTGGCGTAGGTTCAAAGTTACGGCCTTGCTCCGGGTTATAGGGGTTGTGCCACTCACCGCTGCGCTGTTTTGGCCGCAGCATGCCGGTGTCCTTGTCAAACAACAGCCGGTAGTTTTGTGCCCGTTGCCGGTAGCGGTCGGCATCTTTGGTTTTACCTAAAGCACTGGCAAACTGGCTTAAGTTAAAGTCGGCCAGATAATACTCCAGACTGGTCGAAACGCTGCCATCATAGGGGCCTTCGTCGTCAACCGGCACATAACCCAGCTTCAGGTAATCGAGGTTTTCCGGACGCAGCAGGTTATCTTTCGGCTGTTCTGCCGCTCTTCGCATGGCTTTGTAAGCGGCTTCAGTGTCAAAGTCACGAATGCCACGTAAGTAACTGTCTGCAATCATCACTGTGCCCGGGTCACCCACCATCACCTGGGTTTCCATGCCGTACAGCTCCCACTTCGGCAGCCAGCCACTTTCGTTGGCCATAGCAACGGCCGATTGCACCATTTCGCTTTGCAGCTCTGGGTACAACAAGCTCAGTAGCGGATGCACATTGCGGTTGGTGTCCCACAGTGAATAGACGCTGTAACGGTTTTTGCCGCCGCTATTGCCCACACCGCTCTGGCCCATCAGCGGGTAGTCGCCGTTGACGTCCTGAATAATATTGGGGTGGATCAGGCTGTGATACAGCGCTGTGTACAGCAGGGTTTTGTTTTCAGAGCTGCCTTTCACCTGCACTTTATCCAGCAGCTGGTCCCAGGCCTTTACCGCCTGCTGGCGGGTTTTATCAAAGTCGAACCCCGGCTGCTCCGCGTCGAGGTTAGCGCGGGCATTGGCAATGCTGACAAAGGAAATACCCAGTTTTACGTCAATCTGCTCATTGGCTTTGGTGTCAAAGCTGAACCAGGCACCAATTTCATCGCCGGACATCTCTTGGCGGTACCCCGGGTAAGGTTTGATGCTGTGGTTGTACTGCATCCAGTCGGCTTCGACCTTGTGGTACTGCGGCATTTGTTTAAAGGCGCCGGTTTGTGTTGCCGCTTTGCTGAAACGGGCGACAAAATACACAGGCCGCACATCTTCCGGGTGGTAGCAGAAGGTGCCAATCATCCGGCTGCCTTCGATTTCCTGATCCGACACTATTTTTAAACTGCCGCCGCTTTCATTGGTCAGACCCAGGCCTAAATTCAGCAGCAGGTGCGACTGACCGGCCGGAAAAGTAAAACGGCTTAGGCCGGTGCGTAAGGTGCTGGTCAGTTCGCTGGTGACGCCGTATTTGTCCAGGCTGTGGCGGTAATAACCAGCGCTGGCCTGTTCGGCGGAATAGGTGCTGCCGTAACTTTTGGCATCCAGATTTAACTCGCCTGTGGTTGGCATCAGCAGTAACACGCCGGCTTCCGGGCAGCCGACACCACTTAAATTCAGGTGGCTGTAACCGGTCAGGTAGCGGTTTTCATAAATGTAACCGCGCGAATTCCAGGCGGCGTCTTTCTCAAATTTATTCAGCTCGCCGCCATAGGCCACATTAAAGGGCGACACCGAGGCCAGCGCATTGGGGTACTGCGCCCCCGGGTGGGTGGCGCCGAAATTGGAGGTGCCAATAAAGGGGTTTACATACTGGCTGTTGCCCGCCAGCACTGAACAGCTGCAACCAAGCAGCAGGCCGAGTAACACTGATTTCATGGCGTTGCACTCATTTCAAATTTAAGTTCACCACCTTGCATCAGTTGCTGGTGGCTTAACATAAAGTGGGTCAGGCGCTGGTTGTTCCAATACACCGCTTTGACATAGGGGTGGCTGTCAGCCTGGTCGACCGTACTGATACGCAGCTGTTTGCCGTTTACCAGCTGCACCACGGCGCTTGTGACTTCCGGGCTGCCTAACACATACTGGCCCGACACCGGGTCAACCGGGTAAAAGCCCAAAGCACTGAATAAATACCAGGCGGACATCTGGCCAGCGTCTTCATTGCCCGCCAACCCGTCCGGTGCTGTATGGTACAGCTCCTTCATAATGCGACGCACCAACAGCTGGGTTTTATGACCTTGGCCCAGATACTGATACAGGTAAGGCACATGGTGGCTGGGTTCGTTGCCATGCACATACTGGCCTATATAACCCGAAATCCACTCTGGTAATTCACCGGGTTTTTGTTCAGTGCTAAACATGGCATCCAGTTTGGCCGCCACTGCGTGTTGACCGCCCATCAGTTCAATCATGCCGCTGATGTCGTGTGGCACAAAAAAGTTGTATTGCCAGGCATTGGCTTCGCAATAATCTTCCGGGTGATAAGCATTCGGGTCAAACGGCAGGCGGAACTGGCCTTGTTGGTTTTTCGCCCGCATAAACCCAGACGCCGGGTCGAAATGCCTGCGGTAATTCAGGGCGCGTTGTTCAAATTCGGCCGCGACCTGCGGTTGGCCTATGGCTTGGGCCAGCCGGGCAATGGCCGAGTCGTCAAAGGCGTATTCCATGGTCAGCGCCACGTTCCAGTTGCGCTCTTCAAAGGGCACATAGCCCAGTTGCTGGTAGCTGGCCAGGCCAAATTCCTGCTGACGGGCACTGTGCAGCGCGGCTTGCAGCAGCTCTTGTGGGTCCAGTTGGATCTGACCTTTCAGATAGGCATCCACCAGCACCGGCACCGAATGGTAGCCCAGCATCATATCGGTTTCGTTGCCTTCAAAACTCCAGACCGGTAAGCGGCCTGCTTCGCGGTAATGCGCCAGCAGGCTTTGCAGCATATCGGCGTTTTGCTTAGGTTTCACCAGCGTCAGCCAGGGGTGCAAGGCACGGAAGGTGTCCCATAAAGAGAAGAACTCATAGCGTGGCTGGTCTTTGCTTTGGTGAATTTCGCCGTCCGGGCCTTTGTAACGGCCGTCGACGTCGGAATACAGGCGCGGCGCCAGTGCACTATGGTACATCGCGGTGTAAAACTGGGTTTTATTGTCGTCCGATGCCTCCACCTGAATACGGCTGAGCTCCTGGCGCCAGCGTTGTTCGGCGTCTGCCCGCAGAGCGTCAAAATTCAGCAGCGCCGGTTCTGCCAACAGGTTGGCTTTGGCGTTGTCGATACTGACCGAACTGATGGCGGTTTGCAGCAACAGTGGCTGGCCATTCAGTGCAAAATCCATTTCCAGCGCGATATCCACGCCTGAAGCTTCTGCGACAGACAGGGTTTTAGCGTCGGCCATGATCTGATGGCTGTTGATCGGCTGCGACAACTGGCTATAAAAATACACCCGCTGGTCTTTCGCCCAGCCGGTGGATTTGCGGTAACCGGCAATATGGTAAGGGTCGATCACCTGCACATAAGTGGCGGTGGTTTTGTCCCAGTTGCGGCTATAGCCTAAATCCAGCCGCACCACGCCGGTTTTGCTGTCGGCTGGAAAGCTGTAGCGCTGCAGACCACTGCGTGGCCCGGCGGTCAGTTCGACATTAATGCCGTAGTCTTGCAGCAGTACCTGGTAATAACCGGCTTTGGCTTGCTCTTGTTGGTGGCTGAAGGCTGAAACTATTGTTCCACCATTTGGGCCGCCTTCAGTCGGCTGGCGCGCAAAAGGCCGGGTCAGCGGCATAAAGGAAATGTCGTACAGGTCGCCGGCGCCGGTGCCAGACAAATGGGTATGGCTAAAGCCGGCAATCAGGTTATCCGGGTAAAAATAACCAGCTATCCAGTCCCAGCCGGTGCGGCCGTTATCCGGGCTTAATTGCACCATGCCATGCGGCACAGTGGCGCCAGGGTAGGTTTTGCCTTTGCCGTCTGTGCCAATTAATGGGTTTACATACGGCAAAGGGTCAAACGCAGTGGGTGGGGTCTGTGCGCTCTGGCCGCAGCCAAATAACAGCGCCGCCGCCAGGGTCATCACAGCAACTCGCATCCGTTTCTTCCTCTGTCTGAGTCTGACGCCGGCTTATGCCAGCGCCCCTTGCGCATGAGTAGAGAGGCCTAAAGTGCGTAACACTTCAAAACAGGCACACAAGGTGTGGTAGTCACACTTGGCACCGGCGGCACTTTTCTGATTGGAGTACTTGCTGTTGTCACGGTGCAGCACGCGGAACCAGGCGCCGTATTGGTGATCCACCATATGCTGCCAGCTGTATTGCCAGAGCGACTGGTACTGCTGCAGGTATTTCGCTTCGCCGGTTTGCTGGTGCAGCATGGCCGCAGCGGCCAGGCTTTCGGCCTGCACCCAGAAATATTTGTCGTCGTCACACCATTGGCCTTGTGGGTCAAAGCCATAAATCAGGCCGCCGTGCTCAGCGTCCCAGGCTTTGCTGTAGGCTTGATCAAAGAGTGAAGCGGCGCGTTGCAGCATCCAGTCTTGTGGCGCATGACGGTGCAATATCAGCAGCAGTTTGGTCCATTCGGTCTGATGGCCAGGCTGGAAACCCCAGGGACGGTACAGGTTTTTCGGGTCGTCTTTGTTGTAATCCCAGTCGATGCTGAAATCTGGCTTGTAGTGCTCCCACACCAAACCACCGGTCTGGTCGGCCTGACGCACCGCAATGTTGTGCGCCAGGGTTTGGGCGCGTTGTAAAAACAGCGGCTCGCCACAGGCTTCGAAAGCGGCAAGCATGGCTTCACACAAATGCATATTGGAATTTTGGCCACGGTAGGGGCTGAGTTCGCCAGCCACGCTGATTTCGTCCGCATAGAGGCCATAATCCGCCTGCCAGAAGCGCTGCTCCAGCAACTGATAAGTTTGTTTTAACGGCTCGGCTGAATCGATCAGTTTGGCTTTATACGCCGCTGAATAAGCCAGCAACACAAAGGCATAACCATAAGCCTGCTGGGTCATATCCAGTGGCTGATGGTTGTTTAAGGTCCAGGCGTAGGTCTGTGTTTCTGCCTGCCAGTGCACCTGCTCCAGATAGTTCAGGCCATGCTGAGCTATGGCTTTGTAATCGGCATTGTCATACACCAGGGACGCCAGTGCGTAATTGACAATAATACGGGTGCTGCTGACCAGCTGTTTAAAGTGGCTGTCAAACAGGCTGCCGTCATCCAGATAGTTCTGGTGATAACCGCCGCTTGGGTCCACCACTTTGTCGGTGTAAAAATCCAGAATGCTCTGGCAATGCTCAAGTAAAAAGGCTTCAGAATAAAAATTCATCACAGGCTCCGGAAAAAGGCTGGGTCAAAGTCGGTCGGGGACAGCTGGTGCTGTTGCATCAGCTGGGCAACGGCCTGCTGATCAGGCAAAGCTGGGAAGGCGCCCGGCAAGGTGACGGCATAAGCACCACAGAAACTGGCGAAAGTCAGCAACTGCTTCAGTAAAGTGGCGTCGCTGAATACGGCCTGCTGGTTGGCAAGCACGCTCAGGCCAAACAACACCCCACCAATAAAGGCGTCGCCGCCTGCTGTGGTGTCGACTGCTTTGACTTTGGGTGGCTGAATGTGGCCACTGTGCTGCTGGCCATAAAAGTCGATGCGGTTAGCACCGTCTGTCACCAGCAATAAAGCACAACCGGCTTGCAGGCAGTCCTGCAGATACGCCTCGGATTGGCCCTGCGCTAAATACTCCAGCTCATCGCGGGAGAACTTCACCAAATCGGCTTGTTTAACCAGCGCGTTAACGACAGCGCGGTCAGCCTGACCGGCCGCCCACAGGTTATGGCGCAGGTTCACATCAAAACTAATAAACTGACCAGCGGCTTTAGCCTGCGCAATCAGCGCTGTGGTGCTTTGTGCAATAGCAGGGGTGGTCAGCGTGTTGCTGCAGATATGCACTAAACCATCCGGGCTGAACCAGTCTGCACTGATTTGCGCCGGGGTCAGCATCACGTCGGCGGTTTCATGGCGATAAAAGGAAAAACTGCGGTCGCCACTGTCATCCAGCATCACAAAAGCCAGACTGGTTTTGGCGCTGGGGTGGCGCAGTAAAAAGCGGGTATCGACACCGTACTGCTCAAGCGCGGACGACAGAAAATCACCAAATTTGTCCGCACCGACCTGGCCGGCAAAACGTGCCTGTCCACCCAGTTGTGCCACCGCCACGGCGGCGTTCGCTGGTGCTCCGCCCGGATACTGGCGGAATTCCGGCAGGCTGAGTGGCCCCTGGCTGGTTGCACCTATGTGCAGGAAGTCGATCAGTGCTTCGCCGAAACAAAGAACGTTTTTCATGATGTTGCCTTAGTCTCACTTGAGTTGTGGCTGATGTTGCTGCCGGATAAGGCATACCAGCCAATGTAGAAATAGGCCAGTGCCGGTACCAGGAAACTCCATTGCACCGAACTGGCGTCTGCCACCAGACCTTGCAGCAGCGGCACTAAAGCTCCGCCAACAATGGCCTGACATAATAAACCTGAACCCCGGCTGGTTAAGTCGCCCAGGCCACGAATGGCCAGGGTGAAAATAGTCGGGAACATAATAGAGTTAAAGAATCCCACTGCCAGCACAGACCAGACAGCGACAGTGCCAGTGCTGTTGATTGTGACCAGCAGTAACAGCACCGCCATCACAGAGTTAAACGCCAGCACATAGACTGGGGCAATCCAGCGGGTGATCAGTGCTCCGGCAAAGCGGCCCAGCATAGCGCCGCCCCAATAATAAGACACCATCTGACTGGCTTGTTTTTCACTCAGACCGGCAATATCCGGTTGGGCGAAGTAGTTCACCAAAAAGCTGCCAATCGATACTTCAGCACCGACGTAGACAAAAATCGCGATGGCACCAAATACCAGGTGTTTGTGTTGCCAGATGCTGTCTTTCTGCTGACCGTCGCTGGTTACCGGGCTGCTTAGCTCAGGCAATTGCAGGAAACGAAAACCAACGGCAGTGGCCACTACGGCTGCGGCCAGGATCAGATAAGGCAGTTGCACCGCTTTGGCGCTGTCGGCGTGCATAGCACCAAAAATCAGCGCGGCACCAAAGAGGGGCGCCAGGGTATGACCCAAGGAGTTAATCGCCTGCGCCAGGCTTAACCGGCTGGCAGCGGTGCGTTCTTCGCCCAGAATGGCGACATAAGGGTTGGCCGACACCTGCAAAATGGTAATGCCGCTGGCCAGTACAAACAGGCCCAGCAAAAACACACCATAAACCGCCACTTCGGCGGCCGGGTAAAACAGCAGGCAACCGGCGGCCATGGTCAACAGGCCGGTAATAATGCCGCGAATATAACCGATGCGTTCAATCAGTTTGCCGGCCAGTGGCGACACAATGAAGTAGGCACCAAAAAAACAAAACTGCACCAGCATCGCCTGGAAGTAACTGAGTTCAAAGGCGGCTTTAAGGTGTGGAATTAAAATATCGTTGAGGGCAGTAACAAAGCCCCAGATAAAAAACAGGCTGGTCATGGCTGCAAAGGCAAACTGGCTGGATTTACCGCTGCTTTGCACTGCCTGAGCTGAGCTGAAAGTGGCCATAAAAGTTCTCTCTGAAAAAGGCCAGAGCAGGGCTCTGGCCAGAAGGGTTAGTGGCTGGTGGACATGGAATAAGGAGCGGTATCCGGGCCGGCAAGCCGGTTTTGATTTGGCGCGGCGCCCATGCTGAACTGCAGTTCACCGCCTTGCAGCAGTGCCTGATGGCTGAGCCAGCTTTGCGTCTGGGTCTGGCCATTCAACTGCACCTGCTGCACATAAGGGTGGTCAGCCAGGTTGTTGCTGGCGCTGATGGTCAGTTGCTTGCCGTTTGGCAGGCTCAGCACGGCTTTATCAAACAGCGGGCTACCCAGCACATACTGCGGCACGCCCGGGGTGACCGGGTAAAACCCTAAAGCACTGAACACATACCAGGCCGACGTCTGGCCGTTGTCTTCATCACCGGCATAACCATCCGGCGTGGCGGCATAGAGTTTGTCCATCACTTCACGCAGCCGGGCTTCACCTTTCCATGGCTGGCCAGCGTAGTTGTACAGGTACAGCATATGCTGAATGGGCTGGTTGCCATGGGCGTAGTTGCCCATATTCACAATCTGCATTTCGCGGATTTCGTGAATGGTGAAGCCGTAGTAGGAATCGTCAAATACCGGCGGCATTTCAAACACCTGGTCCAGTTTGGCGACAAAAGCCTGGTCGCCGCCCATCAGCTGTTTTAAGCCAGCAATGTCATGGAAAACCGACCAGCTGTAGTGCAAGGCGTTGCCTTCGGTAAAGGCGTCGCCCCATTTCAGTGGGTTAAACGGGCTCTGGAAACTGCCGTCCTGGTTTTTACCGCGCATCCAGCCGCTTTGTGCGTCAAACAGTTTTTGGTAGTTATGCGCCCGCTTTAAAAACAGGGCGGCGTCGTCGGTTTTACCCAGGGCTGTGGCCAGTTGCGACAAGTTAAAGTCGGCAAAGGCATATTCCAGACTGCGTGCCACATTTTCGTGAATACCTGAGTCATAGGGCACATAACCCAGCTGGTTGTAGTAGTTCACTCCTTCGCGGCCGACCGACTTCACCGGCCGTCCGGCGTCCACTTCAGCGTTCTTTTTCATCGCCTGATACAGGGTGTCGATATCAAAACCGCGCACGCCTTTCATATAGGCGTCAGCAATAATATTGGTCGAGTTGGAACCGATCATCACGTCACGGTGGCCAGGGCTGGCCCATTCAGGCAACCAGCCGGATTCGTGATACGTATTGACCAGACCCTGCATGATCTGGCTGTTCAGCTCCGGGTACATCAGGCTGAAAAACGGGAATACCGCGCGGAAGGTGTCCCAGAAGCCATTGTCGGTGAACATATAACCTGGTAGCACCTGGCCATTGTACGGGCTGTAATGCACCACCTGGTCTTTGGCATCCAGTTCATAAAATTTGCGTGGAAACAGCAGCACCCGGTACAGGGTGGAATAGAAGGTGCGAACCTGATCCAGGTCCTGGTCGTGCAGGCGGATTTTGCTCAGTTCAGCCTGCCAGCTGGCGCGGGCTTTGCTGCGGGTTTGCTCAAAGTTATCTTTGCCAATTTCGCGCTGCAGGTTCAGCTCAGCCTGTTCAGGGCTGATAAAAGACGAGGCCACTTTCACCTGCACCTGCTCACCTTTTTTGGTTTTAAAACCAATAATGGCGCCAACATGCTGGCCTTCACTTTGAGTGCTGTCGTGCTGTAGTGCCCAGTTGTCACCCCAGGTGTGGGTCAGTTCGAAGTCTTTATCAAACTGCAGCACAAAGTAGTTATGGAAGTTGTCCGGTACGCCGCCGTGGTTGTTGCGGGCATAACCGATAATTTTGCGTTCGGCCGGAATAATCTGCACTTTGGAACCTTTATCAAAGGCGTCCAGCAGAATGTAGCTGTGCTGGTTATCCGGGAAGGTAAAACGGAACTGGGCTGCACGTTCGGTTGGCGCTACTTCAGCTGTAACGTCATAGTCGGCCAGATACACCGAATAATAATCCGGCCCTGAGGTTTCCGCTTTATGTGAAAACCAGGAGGCGCGTTTATCCTGTTCAAACTTCAGCTCACCCGTGACCGCCATCAGCGAAAACGCGCCATAGTCGTTCAGCCAGGGGCTGGGTTGGTGGGTTTGTTTAATGCCTCGAATGGTATCGTCACGGTATTTGTAGGTCCAGCCGTCACCCATGGCTGCTGTCATAGGTGTCCAGAAGTGCATACCCCATGGTGTGGCCACGGCCGGGTAGGTATTGCCATTGGATAAACTGAACTTGGAGTCGGTGCCCATCAACGGATTGACGTAGCTGACTAAGTCCTGTTGTACCAGATTGACTGGTGCCTGTTGTTGATTTTGCTGCTGGCTGCACGCCGGTAAAACCAGACTAAAAGCGGCAAGCAGGCTGAGTTGTTTAATAGTTATCATCTTTCAGCTCTGATTGTCCCGGTGCTGTGACCGGCTGCTTTTGCTGTAGCCTGGTTGCCTCACACCGGTTCATTTTCCCCTGATTTTGACTGTAAACGATTACATTTGGTTCTGTCCAGAAAAAAACGGTCTTGTCCTACCAGAGGAAGAATTGGCAGGTTAAACTGCTAATATTTGGCAAATTTGCCGACTGATGATACCGTTTACATTATTGTTTGGCTGAGACAACCTGGCCATGATTTGATGGCAGGTTCAGCTTGTGAAAGGTAAAATTTTATCTGCGGATATAAGAATTTTGTTAGGGAATTCAAAAGGTCATGACCAATATTAAAAAGGTAAGTGAGTTGGCCGGTGTGTCGACGGCAACTGTGTCCAGAACCTTGAAGTCCCCTGATCTGGTGACAGCCCAGACCCGTGAAAAAGTGATGGAAGCGGTAAAACGGGCCGGATACCGGCCGAACTGGCTGGCGTCCAGTGTCAAATCAGGTAAATCCAATTCCATTGTGGTGCTGGTTCCCAACCTGGTGAACCCGTTTTTTATGCGCATTATTGAAGGCATAGAACAGGCGGCGCAGGAAAATGGCTACTCCGTACTGCTCGGCGATACCCAAGGCAGAGCGGAGCGGGAAAATGAATACGCCAGTATGGTACTGACCAACAGAGCCGACGGTTTAATTCAGCTCGATCATTCCTTTCCGTTTTCCGCTGCAGACGCTGAGCTGGCAGCGGCTGTACCTATGGTCAGTGTCTGTGAGCGCATTGAAGGCGAGAAGAAGTTTCCGGTGATTGAGCTGGATAACTACGCGGCAGGGCGAGCCTTAACCCACCATCTGATCAGTTACGGTCACCAGCGGTTTGGCATTATTGCCGGCCAAATCGCCAGTCAAATCCACCATGACCGGCTGGCAGGCATCCGTTCCGTAATGCAGGAAGAAGGCCTTGAGTTTGATGAAAAAATGCTGGTTGGCGGCAGTTATCAGATTGAAACCGGCATTCAGGGTGTGCAGGATTTACTGAAATTACCAGCCCGACCGACCGCCATTATCTGTTTTAACGACGACATTGCCATTGGTGCTTTGCACGAAATTAAGCGGCAGGGTCTGCGGGTACCGCAAGATATCTCCCTGACTGGCTTTGATAATATCCGGGTGTCGCCGTACATGGACCCGCCACTGACTACTGTAGACCAACCGGCCAACGACATGGGCCGCCGCGCGGTTGAGGTGTTGCTGCAATTGATTAAACGCCAGCCACTTAAACGTAGCCGCGAGATTCTGCCATTCCATCTGCTGGAACGTGGCAGCAGTGGTCCTGTGCCGCGTTAAATCGTTGAATTTCTGGTCAGAGATCTATTTTTTCCTAAATTAAAACAACAGCTTGCCTGTTGTTTTTTCTTTTATCGCTCCAGCAAAACTGCGCTGATTTTGAGCTGATATTGACAGCTAAATGATCCGGGGCTAGTATCTGACGCTGCCTGTAAACGATTACATTTATATTCATGGCAATGAACTGCTAATACTTAATGGCAGTTGTATAAGTATTAGAAATATAAAGAAATTATCGGTTCATTTTTGTTTAGATGAATACGATTACATTAAGTCCGAGGGGGAGCCGGTAATGGCTAAACGGAATTCAACAGGGTATACAGATCGCTACAAAGGCTTTGCTAAGTCTTTGTTATATATATCAATGTTCAGCACCATTGGCCTGGCTCACGCCCAGGAAGAGCAAACTGCTGAACAAAAGAAAGACAAAGAAGCCCAGACCGAAGTGATTGAAGTTCGGGGTATTCGTGCGTCATCGGCAGAAAACCTGGCGGTGAAGCGGATGTCTCTGGCGACCATTGACGCCATTACCTCAGAAGACATTGGTAAATTCCCGGATAAAAACGTCGCCGACTCGCTGCAGCGGGTGCCAGGTGTTACCATTCAGCGTGACGGTGGTGAAGGCTCCACTGTATCTATCCGCGGCTTATCTTCAGATTTAACCTTCACTCAGCTGAACGGCAATTTCATTGCCTCATCGCCGGGTGAACCGTCGCGTTCTTTCTCTTATGCCCTGTTGCCGTCCACCATGATTGATCGGGTTGAGGTGTACAAATCCTCTGAAGCCCGTCTGGACGAAGGTGGGATCGGCGGTACCGTACTGATGTACAGCCGCAAACCTCTGAGCATGGACGCCAACGAAGGCGTGCTGAATGTCGAATACAGCAATTCCGACATCACCGACAAAAACGAACCTCAGCTCAGCGGTATCTATTCCTGGAAAAATGACGACGAAGATTTCGGTTTCCTGTTCGGTTACACCCAACAGGACAGAACCAACCGCACCCAGGATTCCCGCGTCAACATCATGAACCGTAACTACTACTACGGCGAAATGGTGGACAAACAAACCGTCGCTGGTGGCGCCAAAGGTTATGCCGCCCAGAGTATGGTGCAGGAAGTGCTGGAAGAAGACCGTGAACGCCGCGGTTACCAGGCCACTACGCAATGGCGCATTAACGACCGATTGGAAGTAGGTTTTAACTATTTCCGTTTTACCCTGGGTTTAAACTCCATTCTGAACCAGCTGGAATACCCGGAGTGGAACAACAACGACAACTACTGGACTGATATCCGCGTCGACGCCGACGCCGAATTTGTCACCGGCATTGACTACTCAGCCGCTGCGTCCGGTACCTTGCTGGACACGCCAATTCCGCGGATTAACGGCGAATACAAAATTGAAGAAGCGACGTCAGACACCTTCGATTTCTTTGCCGATTACGAAGGCGATAACTTTAAGTCGCATATCACCTTTGGCCGCACCAAAGCAGACGGTGGCCCGACTGAAAAATACCGTGCGGCTTACTACGCCGGTGCGTCGTCTGGCTACTACGGCTATGACCTGACCAACAAAAACATGACCACCTACATGGACCAGAACATGATTAATAATCTGGTTCAGGGCATTGGTGGTGAAGCGGACGCCGGTGCAACCGACTCCAGCTTTGTGGCTGGTACTCAGGATGAAGATTACGCCAGCATCGACGTAGACCAGTTCGTTAATCTGGGCATTGTCGAAACATTGCATTACGGTGCTAAATACCGCAAAGGTAAAATCCACCGTGAAACCCGTAACACCTTCTTCCTGGCGAAAGATTTTGATATTGCTGCAGGCGAAGCGGCCGGCACTATTGACCTGGATGATGACTACTCGAAAAACGGTGGTATTCCACTGATTACTGACGTGATTCTGCCGCAGTCGCTGCAAAACCTGTCTGGTGCTATTAATACCAACCTGTTCCCGGCAGTGGACTGGCGTAAATACCGGCAGATCATCGGGGAAAACTTCCAGAAATACACGCGTTATGAGCCGAACTATGTGTATGACGTAGAAGAGGAAATCTCGGCGGCTTATATTCAGGCTGATTATCAGTATGAGAGCCTGCGCGGTAACCTGGGTGTGCGTTTTGTCCGCACCACCACCACCACCGGCTCGTCTGACAAAATTACTTATCGTCTGGACTGGACTGACGACAGCGGCGCCGAGCTGCCAATCGACCAGCAACGGGTGGAAGATTTTGTTTATATCGAAAAAGAAAGCACCGAAACCAAAGCCTTACCTAGCCTGAACCTGGTGTGGGATATTGATGACAACTGGGTACTGCGTGGCGCAGCGTCCAAAACTATGGCGCGCCCTGGCTACAACTCCTTAGGCCGTTTCCAGACCTTAACCTACACCTCCAGCGAATACTCAGCAGACCGCTCGTCGGCTGATAACTTCGACGAAGTGATCGACGGCGAAGGCTGGACTGGTTCGGGTGGTAACACTGAACTGAAACCATACGAAGCCACCCAGTTTGACTTGTCACTGGAGTATTACTACGGCAATGGTTCAGGTTTTGGTGCCGCGCTGTTTAAGAAAGACGTCGACAACTTTGTAGTTCCGTTGATCCTGGATATTACCCAGGATATGCCGGTGGAACAGTTTGAACTGATCAACGCCGGTAATGAGCTGATCAGTGTCGGCGGCGCTAACCAGCTGGTGCGTGATTTCTCCACCTCAGGTAACGGGACCAACGCGACCGTGAAAGGGATGGAAGTCTTTATGCAGCACTTCTTCGAAAACGGTTTTGGTTTATACGCTAACTACACCCGTACCCTGACCAACCAGGCCAATGTGGAACTGAATGGTGAAAAACTGGGTGAATCGCCACTGATTGGCAGCTCGAAGTACCAGATGAACTTCTCAGCCTTCTACGAAGACGACCTGTTCAGCGTACGTGCTTCGTACAACAGACGTGGCCCAACAGTCGGCAGCTACAACTCTGACTGGGAAATGAACTACTACGAAGACGTGTATGACCAGGTCGACGTCAACGCCAGTTACAACCTGACTGAGAGTCTGATTCTGTCTGCCTCCGTCATTAACCTGACCAAATCTGAGGTGTATCAGCATTTGGGCAATGACACCGACAAGCGTTTCATTATGAACGCATACAGCGGCCGCCGGTTCTACGCCGGAGCCACCTACAGATTCTGATCTGTAGCGCCAATGTCAGGTTAACGAAAAGGAAATAAACAGATGAAAACCTTTAAAACAACTCAATCAGCTTTAGCCCTGGCGGTCGCTTTTGGTGTACTGACAGGTTGTGGTGGCGGCAAAGAAGTCGACCCGAACGATGTCCCGGTGCAACTGGATACCACCTCGGCCGATCTGGCCGGTTCAGTGGTCAAAGGCACCTTAAGTAATGCCGCTATTCAGGTCACTCAGCTGAACGGTTCAGCGCTGACCTTAAGCAGTACCCCACGTACTGACGCGACAGGTGAAGCCGGTTTCAGCGTATCAGGTCAACCAGGTTACGGCATTAACTCGATGCTGAAAATTGCGGTGACTGCAGACGCACAAAGCCAGATGGTGTGTGACGCCATCAACTGTGCTGGTACGGCAATGGGCGGCAGCTTGTCAGGTGACACCCTGGCCACGTTGAAACTCAACACCATGACTTATCTGCAGGTGGCGTACGCCAGCCAGGCGGACAACCAGGTCGATGCCCAGTTTTATGCCAACGCGCTGACCACTATAGCCACAGCACTGGTGGAAAAAGATGTCGCCGGTGGCCGTAATGTGGCGGTGCGTGCGCTGTACGAACTGGCGCTGGCCGACAATGCCCGTCGCGCCCTGCGTGCTTTGGGCCTGGACAGCAAAACCAATGTGTTCAACACCGCACTGGTTAGCGCCGAAGCCTATGAAAATTTTGTCACCGACACCCAATGTGAAGACGTGGAAGTGACAGACGGTGACGGCAATACCACAGTGCAGGAGCAATGCACCGATGTGCTGGTGGCGCCTGACGTGATCAAGCTGTCACTGCTTAATGCTGCATTTGCCAACCTGCAATCGAGCGAACAATTTGACCAGCTGTTCGCCTCAGCACTGGACGCCATTTACCTGGCGCAGGATGGGGATGAAACGGCACTGGAGCCGCTGCGTCAGCGTTTACTTGATTCCATCGCAGCAGTGCCTTACCTGGACCAGCTGAACCTGACCGCCGAAGATGTGGTGGACCTGAAGCTGAAGTTTGCCGAAGAACAGGCAGACACAGGCCCAATTCACCGTATTACCACCGCAGCCAACCTGGCCACAGCGGTGATCACTGGCCGTAACCGCATCAGTGATGCCGAAGCGGAAGCCAAAGCCTTTGACGGCGATACGTCGACTAAATGGCTGGATCACAACGACTGGAAAGGTGCGCCCACTGAGGAAAATCCATCCTGGATCCAAATTCAGTTTGCCACGCCTCAGGCGGTGAACACCCTGTCGATCACCAGTGCCAACGACTCACCAAGCCGTGACCCGGAAAACTTTACCGTATTGGGTTCTAACGACGGTGAAACCTGGGTCACTTTAGGCAGCTTTATCGGCGAAAGCTTTGACGAGCGTTTTGAAAGCAAAGACTTTAAGTTTGATAACGGTCTGGCGTACAGCTACTACAAGCTGAATATCACCAAAAACAAGGGTGATGACGGTCTGATGCAGCTGGCTGAGATTGAGCTGTTTGGTCCTATCTACCCGGACCTGAAACACCCAACGGCCAATGCCAATATCACAGCACGCGGTCAGATCAGCGATGCAGAAGCGCCAACCAAAGCCTTTGACGGTGATACCGAAACCAAGTGGCTGGACAACAAAGGTGTGCCAAGCGAAGCCGAGCCTAGCTGGGTGCAACTGGATTACCCGGCACCTGTGGCCATCAGCTCACTGGCCCTGACCAGTGCCAACGATTCACCAGGCCGTGACCCGGAAAACTTTAATCTGCAAGGGTCAAACGACGGCGTGACCTGGGTCACCTTAGGTTCCTGGTTAGGTGAGTCCTTTGACGAGCGTTTTGAGCGTCAGAGCTTCCGCGTTGATAACAGCCTGGCGTTTAGCAGCTACCGGCTGAACATCACCAAAAACAAAGGTGATGACGTATTAATGCAGGTGGCTGAAATTGAACTGATTGGCCCTGAAGTGCCTGGCCTGAACCATGGCCGCAGCAGTGGTGTACAAATCACCGGTCGCGCCGCCATCAGTGACGGCGAAGCGGTAACCAAAGCCTTTGACGGCGACAGCAGCACCAAGTGGCTGGATAACGAAGCGGTGCCAACCGCTGCGGCGCCAGCCTGGGCAGAGATCAGTTTGCCAACCGCACAGGCAGTGACCCAACTGGCGCTGACCAGTGCCAATGATGCACCAGACCGTGACCCGGAAAACTTCACACTGCAGGCGTCGAAAGACGGTGAAACCTGGATTGACCTGGCCAGCTGGTTAGGCGTGAGCTTCGATGCGCGCTTCCAGCGTCAGATCTTCTCGGTGGGCAACCAGTTAGGTTTCCCTTACTACCGTCTGAACATCACCAAAAACAAAGGTGACGCCAACCTGATGCAAGTCGCTGAAATTGAGCTGATTGGTCCGCAGCACCAGGCCGTGGTGCACAGCCATCAAGCCGGTGTCGCCATTACTGGCCGGGCCGCTATCAGCGACAACGAAGCCGCCAGCAAAGCCTTTGACGGCGACAGCAGCACCAAGTGGCTGGACAACGAAGCGGTACCGACCGCCGAAGCGCCAAGCTGGGTTGAGCTGGATATGGGCGCTGAAGTCATTGTGAATGCGCTGGCGCTGACCAGTGCCAACGATGCGCCAGACCGCGATCCGGAAAACTTCAGCCTGTTAGGCTCGAACGACGGCGAAAGCTGGTTTACTGTGGGGTCATGGATTGGTGAAGCCTTTGACCAGCGGTTTGAACGTAAGCTGTTCAATACCGGCAGTGGCCGCGCCTTCCGCTTTTACCGGGTGGAGATCAGCAAAAACAAAGGTGACAGCAACCTGATGCAGGTGGCTGAAATCGAACTGATCGGCCCTGACATCTAACCTGGCTGCAACAGCCATGCAGGCTCCGGTACGCCGGAGCCTGGTTTTACAGGATTTAACACATGATTCAGATCAGTAAGGGGCTGCACACTTCTGCAGCAAAAGGCGACGAGCTGCTATTTGTCGGCATAGACGGTGGTGCCAGCCATTGCCGTGCTTTGTTGCAAAACACGGCCGGCGTCAGTCTGGGTAGCGGCAAAAGCGGCCCGGCCAACCCGGTCAATGGTCTGGAACAATGCAAAAACTCTATTCTGGCTGCTGTGACTGAAGCCCTGCAACAGGCAGGCCTCAGCACGGCAGACTTTTCCCGTCTGGTGGTGGGCGCTGGCCTGGCTGGTCTGCATTTACCGGCGATGCGTGACGCCATGGCGTCATGGCAGCACCCTTTTCATTCGTTATACCTGACCACAGACTTGCATGCAGCCGCGGCCGGAGCCCACCAGGGGCTGGATGGCGCTGTGCTGATCCTTGGCACCGGCTTTAGTTCGCTGGCCAATGTGGCAGGGAAACAAACTCAGGTTGGCGGTTATGGTTTTCCCATTAATGCCACCTGCAGCGGTTCCTGGTTTGGTCTGGAAGCGGTGAAGGCGGTGCTATTGGATGCCGATGGTGTCGGACTGCCAACCAGCCTGACGCAAAGCATGCTGGCCTGTTGCAGTGCCACTGAACTGGCGCAGCAACTAATGAACGCCAGTGCCACCGAATTTGCCCGTTATGCCCCGCTGGTGTTCAGTGCGGCAGACGCTGGCGACAAAGTCAGCCTGGGCCTGATCCAACAAGGCGCCAGCTTCGTCAATCAGGTGATCCGGCGTTTATTGGCCTGTGGTGCCGACCGGCTGGCGCTGATTGGCGGCATTACCGAACGGATTAAACCCTGGCTGGACCCACAGCTGGCGGCCTGCATTACGCCAGCGCTGGCGTCGCCTGAGCAGGGTGCCATTTTATTGGCCCATCAACAACGCAACAGCCTGCAGGGGGCAAACCAATGAGATCACGGCGCGATTTTCTGAAACTGTCAGCCTTATTGGGCGTGACAGGTTTGTTTAAAAGCCAGCAGGTGCTGGCAGCACCGGCTAAAGCGAATAAACCTGTGGTGGTGTCCACCTGGGAACATGGCATGCCGGCCAACGAAGCCGCCTGGCAAGTGCTGAGCAAAGGCGGCCGGGCGCTCGACGCGGTCGAAGCCGGAGTGCGGGTGCCGGAAGCGGACCCGAAAGTGCGCACCGTCGGTTACGGTGGTTACCCGGATAAAAACGGTATCGTCACCTTAGACGCCTGCATCATGGATGAAAACATGAACTGCGGTTCAGTGGCATTTTTGCAGAATATTAAACACCCGATTTCCGTGGCCCGCGCCGTGATGGAGAAAACACCACACGTGATGCTGGTCGGTGAAGGTGCCAAACAATTTGCCTTGTCGCAGGGATTTGTCGAAGAAGACCTGCTGACAGCAGAAAGCAAAGCCGACTGGCTGGCCTGGCAAAAAGACCAGCAGCTGCAACTGATTAATATCGAAAACCACGACACCATCGGCATGCTGGCGCTGGACGCCAACGGCAATTTAAGTGGCGCCTGCACCACCAGTGGCGCCGCCTACAAAATGCATGGCCGGGTCGGCGACTCACCCATTATTGGCGCCGGTTTGTATGTGGACAACGAAGTCGGTGCCGCCACTGCCACTGGCATGGGCGAGCTGATGATCAAAACCGTCGGCAGCCACCTGGTGGTGGAACTGATGCGTCAGGGTGCGAGCCCGGAGCAGGCCTGCCGTGAAGCTGTCGAACGTATCGCCCGCAAAATTGGTGATTACGCTGCGTTTCAGGTGGGCTTTTTAGCCTTAAACCGGCAAGGCCAGTATGGTGCATTCTGTATTCAACCTGGTTTTAACTACGCCGTGCGTCAGCAAAGCGGCAGCCAGCTGATTGATGGCAAAAGCCTGCTCGGAGCCAAAGCCTGATGCGAAGTTTGTTCTGGGGCTGTGTGGCGCTGTGCAGCTGTCTGGCGCAGCCAGTTGCTTCAGCGCAGCCCGCAGAAAGGACGCAGGCCGCTGGCCTTCAGCCAGCCGAACCGCCTTTTGCGCTGACGCTGCAGCAACTGACGGACTGGACAGAGCAGGGCGCGACCGCCAGTGCGGCCAACCGCAGCCTGGTGCCGTTAGCGCGGCGACAGAGTGCGCCGCTGACGGGGCTGGCGGTACAGGACTCTTACGCCAAGGTGTTATACGCGCCTGATGGCATGAATAACTTTGGCAATTATGTAACGCCTCAGCCGAAGTTTAATCTGTACAACTTCAGCCACTGGTCGCAAATCGACATTCTGAACTGGTTTGCCGGTACTGCCGATTTAACAGTGCAAATTCCGGCCCGGCCCTGGGTCGATACCGCCCATAAAAATGGCGTCAAAGTGATAGGGTCTGTGTTTCTGGGTATTGCGCAGTGGGGCGGCAACCCGGACACAGTCGAAACCTTGCTGCAGCAGGATGCTCAAGGCCGTTTTGTGCTGGCAGACCAGCTGATCCGCATTGCCAAGTTTTATGGGTTTGACGGCTGGCTGGTGAATCAGGAAACTGATTTAACTGCCGTGAAAGACGCCGCTAACCAATTGGTGAAAGGCGAGAAAAACCCGCAACGTGGTGCTGAGCTGGCCGCGCGGTTATTGGCGTTTATGCAGTACCTGACCGCCCGTGCGCCGCAGGGCATGGAAATTCATTGGTACGACTCGATGCTGCCGAGTGGCGTGGTGCGCTGGCAAAATGAGCTGAATGAACAGAACCAGCGTTATCTGCAGGGCGCGGTGCGCAGCAGTGACGCTATTTTTCTGAATTATTGGTGGGACCAGCCAATGATCCGCCAATCGGCCGAGCGTGCGCTGATGCTGGGGCGCAGCCCTTATGAGGTTTACACAGGGGCGGATTTATGGCCAAGTCGCACAGCTCAGCGCGCCTTCAGTCAAAGCCGTTGGCTGGACGACTTAATGGTCGACGGCAAAGCCCTGACCTCCATTGCGCTGTTTGCGCCTAACGTGAATTTTAACTTCAGTGGTGACGCCGATACTCCGGCCTTCAGCACTTTTGCCGAAAACCCTCACGATGAGCGGCGCTTTTATCAGACCGAACAACGACTGTTCGCTGGCGACGATTTAAATCAGGCCACCACAGATGCAACCGGCTGGAAAGGCCTGGGCGCGTATCTGGCGGCCAAAACCACAGTGCTCAGCCTGCCATTTCACACCCGATTTAACACAGGGCACGGCAAACAGCTGTGGCTGAATGGCCAGACCAAAGGCGCGGCCTGGAGCGATATCAGTCAGCAGGACGTACTACCCACCTGGCAATTTGCGGTGGAAGGTGACGCTGCATTGCAGATTTTTTACGACTTTCACCAAGCCTGGTCTGGTGGCAGCTCGTTAGCCATTCAAAGCAGCGCGACGACCAAAACCAGTCATATTCCACTGTACCGCACTCAGTTGCAGCCCGGCAGCGGCCTGACGCTGAAGGTACGGGTTCAGGGGCAGGCCGCAGGCCTCAGCCTCTACGTACAGACCGCCGACGGCAACAGGCTGAGCCTGCCACTGCAAAACAGTGACCACTGGCAGCAACTGACTGCCCACTGGCCAGAGTTACAGGGCCAGCAGATAGTGCAGTTGGGTTTGCTGCTGAGCGCCGGTCAGAAACCACTGAATGCCCGGATTGGTGAACTGGAGCTGCTGCCATGACCGCAGTCAGCGCTATCCCATTGGAAGCCTGCATTAATGCCGACGACTTGTCTGCGTTAGCTGGCGATCTGCAGGCAGTCTTGGCAGGCGGAGCGCGCCGGATTGAACTATGTGGCGCGATGGAGCAAGACGGTTTAACCCCGTCGTTGGCTGCGATGACTATTGCCCGTCACAGCCTGGCTGACCTGCCCGGTTTGCTGGTGATGATCCGGCCGCGCGGCGGTGATTTTTGCTACAGCGCCGCTGAGCTGCTGCAAATGCAACGCAGCATTGAACTGGCCGCACAGGCTGGAGCCGACGGCGTGGTGCTGGGGCTGTTAACGGAGCAGGGCCAACTGGATATTAGCCGGTTAAAGCCTTTGCTTGCGCAAAGCCAGGCCGCCGGTTTGCAGGTCACTTTTCACCGCGCTTTTGACGCCTTGCCCGACCCACTGGTTGCGTTAGAGCAATTGGTTGACTTGGGTGTGCAGCGCATTTTAACCGCAGGCACCGCCTGGGGCAGTGGTCTGGGTATTCTGCACGGTGTGCCCTTGGTGCAGCAGTTACTGCAGCAGGCCGCTGGCCGCGTAGAGCTGGTGCTGGGTGGCGGGGTGAACCAGCAAAATCTGCCGCAGCTGTTGCCAGCACTGCAAAGCTGGCGTCAGGGTTTTTCAATCCATAGTTATTCCGCTTTGCTGACTCAGGGCCGGGTCGACCCAGACAAAGTCAGGCAGCTGACACAGTGGTGCCGCTGAGCAGAGCGAACAAAAGAACAGCGCCAATGAGGGCGTCATTTAAGTCATTACAAGAGCATTTATCATGGTTGTATCTGAGTCTTCAGGCATTTTGGATCTGAACGGTGACTGGCAATTCCGCCAGGCGGACCAGCAGGACTGGTTTGCGGCGACAGTGCCGGGTTGTAACTTTACCGATTTGCAGGCCAATGGTCTGATCGACGAACCTTTCTACCGTGACAATGAAAACAAGTTGCAATGGATTGAGCAGAAAGACTGGCATTACCGCAAAAGCTTTGTGTTGCCGGCCGACTGGCTGGCGCAGGATATTGAGCTGGTGGCTGAAGGTCTGGATACCTTTTGCGACTTGTATCTGAATGGCCAGTTGCTGGGGAAAAGCCAGAATATGTTTATTGGTCAGCAGTTTGCTTGTACTGAACTGCTGAAAGCCGGTGAAAATCGGCTGGAAATCCGTTTTCGCTCGCCGATCAATGAAACCATGCCACAACACCTGGCAGCGGGTTACACCTACCCGGCGGAAAACGACAAGTCGGACGAAAAACTCAGTGTGTATTGCCGCAAAGCACCTTGCCATTTCGGCTGGGACTGGGGCCCACGTTTTGTTACCAGCGGTATCTGGCGGCCAATTTATCTGCGTAAAGTGCCGAAAGCCCGCATCAGCAATCTGCATTTTGTCCAGCAGCGTTTGTCGGCAACGCTGGCGGAATTCAGCTTTGTTGCCAGCTATCAGCTGAAACAAAGCTGTGAAGCTGTGTTGCAGGTGCGTTGTGCCCAGGCACCAGAGCTGAACCAGCAGTTGCGGCTGCAACTGACAGAAGGCCAAGCCACAGAACTGAAGTTTCAGTTGGCCCAGCCGCAGTTATGGTGGCCTAATGGGTTGGGCGAGGCCTTTCTATACCAGTTTGACTTTAGCCTGACGGTGGACGGTGAACTGCTGGATCAACAGCAACAAAAAATTGGTTTGCGCAGCATTGAAGTGGTGAATAAACCCGACGCCGACGGCGTCAGCTTTTTCCTGAAAGTGAATGGTAAGCCGGTCTTTATGAAAGGCGCCAACTACATTCCGGGCGACAGTTTCATTCATCGTATGACTGCCGAGCGGCACCAGGCTGATTTTGCCGCTGTGACCGCCGCCAATATGAATATGCTGCGGGTCTGGGGTGGTGGCGTTTATCAGGACGATGTGTTTTACCAACTGGCGGACGAAAACGGCATTCTGATTTGGCAGGATTTTATGTTCGCCTGCTCACTGTACCCGGGTGACGCGGCTTTTATGGCCAATGTGGCGGAAGAAGCGCAGTACAACATTAAACGGCTGCGTAACCACCCTTGTATTGCACTTTGGTGTGGCAACAACGAAGTGGATATGGCCATTGAAAAATGGGACTGGCCAGCCAAATTTGGTTACAGCGATGAACTCTTTAGCCGTTTAAAACAACAGTATATGGCGTTGTTTGGTGAGCTGTTACCACAGCAGCTGCAGCAGCTGGACCCAACGCGTTTTTACCTGCGATCCTCGCCTGGGGTGTTCTGGGAAGATGATTCGGACCATTTGGGTAACCATCATTTCTGGGGCGTCTGGCATGGCGAGCAGCCCTTTAGCGAATACCAGAAACGTATTCCGCGTTTTATGTCGGAATATGGCTTCCAGTCGTTTCCTGTGCAGTCGTCGATGCAGCGGTTTACCGAAGCAGAAGACTGGGATTTAGGCTCAGAGGTATTGAGGGTGCATCAGAAACACCCACGCGGCAATAAGCTGATCCACAGCTATTTGCAGCAGGAACACCGGGACGCCGTCGACTTTACTGACCTGATGTACTTAAGCCAGGTGCAGCAGGCCGAAGGCTTAAAACTGGCCTTTGAAGCGCACCGCGCCGCCATGCCGTTTTGTATGGGTACCTTGTACTGGCAGTTGAATGACACCTGGCCGGCGGCGTCCTGGTCTGGCATTGACTATTACGGCCGCTGGAAAGCCTTGCATTACCAGGCGGGCCGTAGCTTTGGCACGGATTTACTGGTGATCACTGAACAACAGCAGCAGCTGCAAATACAGCTGGTGTCGGACCGCCACAGTGCGTTGGCCGCCCGTCTGGAGCTGCAACTGCTGGATTTCAGTGGTGCCCTGTTGTGGCAGCAACAGTCAGAACTGACCACAGCAGCCAATGCCTCTGTGCTGGTTTGGTCGAAACCGAAGGCTGAACTGTTGGCTGGTAAAACCGCTGAACAGCTGGTGTTTCAGGCCAAATTACTGAACAGCTCGGGTCAGTTACTGACCGAAAATCTGTATTATTTTGTTCCAGCCAAACAACAGACACTGAGCCGGCCAGAGCTGAGTATTCAAAGCAGTACCGAAGGCGATTGCCTGGTGCTGCAGCTGCAAAGCCGGGCTTTGGTGCGCCAATGTTTCCTGGAGTTCAGCCCTATGCCGGCCAATTTATCGGACAACTTCTTTGACTTGCTGCCCAACCAGCCGAAAACGATCCGCCTGCAAGCGGCAGGCTGGACAGCCCAGCAACTGCAGGCCTTGCTGCCAAGCCTGAGCTGGCGGACGCTGGGGGGCTTTCACTCATGACGCTGCATTGGTTCGACTTGCTGGTCATCGCGCTCTATATGGCCGGGACTTTAGGTCTGGGCTTTTATATTGCCAACAAAGCGCGGCAGGACATGAATGCCTACTTCCTGGGCGGTAAAAAAATTCCCTGGTGGGCGCTGGGCGTGTCGAACGCGTCTGGCATGTTCGATATTGCCGGCACCATGTGGCTGGTGACAGTCTGTTTTATCTATGGGCTGAAAAGCGTCTGGTTGCCCTGGGTCTGGCCTATTTTCAACCAGGTGTTTTTGATGGTGTACCTGTCACTCTGGTTGCGTCGCTCCAATGTGATGACGGGCGCAGAGTGGCTGGAAACCCGCTTTGGTAAAGGCCGCGGTGCAGAGTTATGCCAGTGGGTGGTGGTTATTTTTGCCATTGTCAGCGCCATTGGCTTTATTGCTTATGCCTTTAAAGGCATTGGCAAATTTGCCGCTATTTTCTTCCCCTGGCACTGGTCGCCCGACACTTATGCCTTGCTTATTTTCGCCTTTACTACCTTGTATGTGCTCAAAGGCGGTATGTATTCGGTGGTACTGACCGAGTTGCTGCAGTTCGTCATTATGACGCTGGCAGCGGTGGCAGTCGGTGTGATTGCGATGTCGCTGGTCAGTCCGGAGCAAATTCAGCAGGCCACGCCCAATGGCTGGGATCAGCTGTGGTTTGGCTGGCAGGTCGGTTTAGACTGGCAGGGGTTGCTCGACAGTGCCAATGACCGCATTCAGTCTGACGGCATGGAGCTGTTTGGCTTGATGATCATGATGATGCTGTTTAAAGGCGTGTTGTTCAGCATGGCAGGCCCGGTACCGAACTACGATATGCAGCGGATTCTGGCGGCGAAAACACCGAAAGAAGCGGCCAAAATGAGTGGTTTGGTGTCCTTGGTCATGTTCTTCCCAAGGTACATGATGGTGGCTGGTTTTACTGTGCTGGCCCTGGTGTATATGGGGCCGGAAATTAAAGCCCAGGGCCAGAACTTCGACTTTGAGCAGCTGCTGCCTATTGCGATTTCGCAGTATGTGCCGGTCGGGCTGGCTGGTTTGCTGATCGCCGGTTTGCTGGCGGCCTTTATGTCGACGCTGGCAGCGTCAGTCAATGCCGCACCTGTCTACCTGGTGAACGACGTCTACAAAAAGTACTTTAACCCGAACGCAGAGGCTAAAACCTATGTGCGGCTCAGTACCCTGATGTCGCTGGTGCTGGTGGTGATTGGGGTGGGTATGGGTTTTATGCTCAGCAGCATCAACAACATTATGCAGTGGATTTTTGGCGCGCTGTTTGGCGGTTATGCAGCGGCCAACCTGCTGAAGTGGCACTGGTGGCGCTTTAATGCCTATGGCTATTTCTGGGGCATGATGTCGGGTCTGGTGGCGTCCCTGGTGTTGCCACTGCTGCTGCCGGATACCCATCCGCTCTATGCCTTCCCGGCTTTATTAGCGCTTAGCCTGGCAGGTTCTGTGCTGGGTACGCTGATGACCCCGGCTGAGCCTATGCAGGTACTCTGCGATTTCTACCGCCAGGTACGGCCATGGGGCTTTTGGGCCCCGGTGAAACAGCAGGTGCTGGCACAACAACCAGATTTTGACCCGGACACTCATCCAGGCCGTGACGCCATTAATATTCTGGTGGGCATGGTCTGGCAATTGGCGCTGGTGGCGCTGCCTATCTATCTGGTGATCCAACAATGGCCTGAGTTCGGTTGGACTCTGGCTGTCGCCTTGCTCTCCAGTTGGTTTTTAAAGAAAAACTGGCTGGATAAACTGAAGGACTAACAATGAAACAACTCCTGCTTGGCAGTGCGCTAGCACTGCTGAGTCTGGCTGCTTGCGCCTCGCAAACGGCTGACTCGCCAAAAAACACCGCAAATTCGCCACTGTCGTACGTGGATCCGCTGATTGGCACCGGCGGTCATGGCCACACTTTTCCTGGCGCTGTAGTGCCTTTTGGCATGGTGCAATTAAGCCCGGACAATCCGTCCAAAGGCTGGGACTGGACTTCGGGTTACCATTATTCCGACGACACCTTGCTGGGATTTAGCCACACCCATTTGTCCGGCACCGGGGTGGGCGACATGCTGGATTTACTGGTGATGCCGTTTCGCGGTGATTACTTAAAGCGCGAACGCGACGACAAAGGCCGTATTTTCACCAAGTACAGCCACCAAGGCGAAGTGGCTCAACCTGGTTATTACGCGCTGGAGCTGCCAGCAGAACAGGTGAAAGCCGAATTAACGGCCAGTGCCAGAGTAGGGGTGCATCACTACAGTTTCAGTGGAGGGCAGGACGCCCAGCTGCTGCTGGATTTAGGTTATGCGCAGAACTTTGATAAACCGGTGACGACTTTTATCCGGGTAGAAAACGACCACACTATTGTGGGCTACCGGGTTTCCACCGGCTGGGCCAAACTGCAGCCACTGTATTTTGTTGCCCACTTCAACCAGCCGTTCAGCTACCAGCTGTATCAGGCGCAAAAACCAGCCAAAGGCGAGCAATTGCAGGCCGAACAAAGCCAAATCGTGCTGAATTTTGGTCAACCGAAAACGGCGGTTGAAGCACAGATGGCCTTGTCTTACACCAGCATTGCCGGTGCCAAACGCAACCTGGCGGCAGAAACGGCCGGTAAAAACTTTGCACAAGTGAAAGCGCAGGCGCAGCAGGCCTGGGCAGCGCAGCTGGGCCGCTTTGCTGTGGTAGACGACAACAAGGTGAATAAAACCAAGTTTTACACCGCGCTGTACCACAGCTTTTTAGCACCACAGCTGTTCAGCGATGTGGACGGCGCCTATTTGGGTGCTGATGGCGCGACGCACACTCAGCCGGGCTATCAGCGTCATAGCCTGTTTTCGCTGTGGGATACCTTCCGAGCCTTGCACCCGCTGTTGACGCTGAGCAACCCGGAACGGGTGGATGATATGGTCAAATCCATGTTGGGGTTTTATGACGAAACCGGTTTATTGCCAAGCTGGGATTTAATGTCGAACGAAACCGACGTGATGATTGGTTACCACGCGGTGCCGGTGATAGTGGACGCTTACTTAAAAGGCCTTACCAGCGCCGATCCGGAGCACCTGCTGCGGGCGGTCAAAGCCTCGGCCATGCAGAATAAATTTGGCACTGACCTGTACCGCCAGTATGGCTATATCCCGTCTGAACTGGAGCTGGAAGCTGTGTCAAAAACGCTGGAATACGCCTTTGACGACGCCGCTATTGCCCGCCTGGCGCAGGCTATGGGTAAAACCGACGATGCAGCGTTATTCAGCAAACGTGCCCTGAGTTACCGCCAGCTGTTTGATAGCAGCACAGGCTTTATGCGTGGCAAAACCAAAGAGGGCCAGTGGGTCAGCCCGTTCAGCCCGACTTATGTGGCGCACCGCACCACGGACTACACCGAAGCCAATGCCTGGCAATACAACTTCTTTGTGCCGCATGATGTTGAAGGCATGATGGCGTTATACCCGTCTGAACAGGCGTTTTTAGCTAAACTGGACGAGCTGTTTACCACCAAAGAGAAAATGCATGGCGATGTGTCGCCGGACATTACCGGCCTGATTGGCCAGTATGCGCATGGCAATGAGCCGGTGCATCATGTGGCGTATTTATACGCTTTTACCAGTGCACCGGAAAAAGGCCAGCACTGGTTACGTCATATTCGTGACACTATGTACAAAGCGGAACCGGACGGTCTGGCCGGTAACGACGACGTTGGCCAGATGTCGGCCTGGTATGTGTTCAGTGCTCTGGGTTTTTACCCGGTGAACCCGGTGGACGACGGTTTTGTTCGTGGTTTACCGCAGTTCCGTCAGGTGCAGCTCAGCCTGCCGGGTGGCAAAAGCCTGACCATTCGCACTGAAGGCGATTTGGCGGGCACAGTGCAAAGCTGGCAGCTGAACGGCCAGCCGCTGGGGCTGAAAGTCAACTATCAGCAGCTGATGCAAGGTGGTGAGCTGGTGTTTCGGATGAGCAAATAACCTGTGCAGGATAGTACCTGGGCTGGTTGCAGAAGCAAAAGGCGCTACTTAAGGCGAGCAATGGTCTGGCTCTAAGCAGACCCTCTGCGGCAGGGATGCCGCAGCGGAGCCTATAGGGATATATCCACGGCGCGTCTGCGTGAGCCAGGCCTTTGCCGCTGCATCCGGACTATTTATTTATTGGGAGCCCCAGCCGTTCCTTTGGCTACAGCTGAGGTAACCCAGCAGCAGAAAGATCACAAACAGCACCCCTTGCGCCACTGCAAAAGGCGGTTCACTTTGGGTGGGCGCCAGCTGCTGCAGGGGTGGCAGTTTCATAAAAGCCTGCACCACAGCGACAAAAGCATTTAAGTAAAAGGCGAACAGGCTGCAGACAATAAAGCCAATACGCCAGCCGCCGCTCAGTGCCGTTTTCCACCAGGCATAACCAGATACTGCCAGTACCAGCAGTGACAGGATCACAAAAAGGTGCGAAGGTAAGAACTGCTCCGCAGGCAAAATGACGCCGCTCAGGCTGGTCAGCAGCGTCAGCCACCAAAACAGACTATGCAGCAGGGCGCCGGGTTTGTGCTTCAGCAAGGCCAGGCTGAAACAGGCACCGGCCAGTAATGCCAGCAGGCTAATCAGAACGTGCAGGGTCAGTAACATAAAGGCTCCTTGGCCAGTGGACTGAGAGGTCTCAAAAGGCTTAGCAGAGCTGTCATCAGGCGGCTAAAATCGCCCAAAAGAGTGATGGGCTGAGCGCTGGAACCAGTGCCCGACCTCAATGCAGAAGCAAGGAAAAACGATGCGATTATTTGCTCCAATCTGGCTGGTGGCCGCGCTGTTCAGCAGTGTGCTTTGGGCCGAACCTGTACAACTGATTAGCTGGAATATCCGGATGGATACCCAGGCCGACAAGGAGCTGGCCTGGCCGCACCGTGCTTTGCGGGTGACCGGTTGGCTGCAGCAACAGCAGCCAGATGTGTTGGGGTTACAGGAAGTGCTGCATCATCAACTGGAGCAGGTGAAACAAGCGCTGCCCGGTTATGCAGCTGTTGGGGTAGGCCGCGACGATGGCAAACAAGGCGGTGAATACAGCCCTGTGCTGTATAAACAAAGCCGGTTTGAATTACTCGACAGCGGCACCTTCTGGCTGAACCCCGATAACAGCGTGGGTAAGGCGGGCTGGGATGCAGCGTTGCCGCGTATTTGCAGCTGGGTCTTGTTGCAGGACAAACACAACCAGCAACAATGGCGGGTGCTGAACCTGCATCTGGACCATTTGGGCGCGGAAGCGCGTCGTCAGTCGGTGCAGTTGGTGGCCACGAAGCTGGCCGCCTGGCCGCAAGGCGCTGTGGCTGTGGTGATGGGCGACTTTAATCCCTCTGGCGACGATGCTCTGTTGCAGGTCATGCAAAAGGCGCTGCCACAATATCAGGATGTGCTGGCACTGACCCCTTCGACAGGTCCGGCTTACAGTTACCTCGATTGGTACGACAAACCAGAGCAGGGCAAACGACTGGATTTTATGCTGGTGCCAAAAACCCGGTTGTCGGTGCAAAAAGCCCAACTGGTGGCGGACGATCTGCACAACCGCCGCTCCGATCATCTGGCCTTGCAGGCCTGGTTACAAATTCAGTGATATTGGCCCCTGCACGCAACGCAGCTTCGTCTGGTTTGGTTGATTCCTACAATGTGAGAGAAAATGGATTTAGAAACTGCCGCTGCCACAGCAACTGCTTATCCACTTCACTGAGTCTGGCTTCATCACAGACAAGCTCCCAGTGATCGGTAATCGCCTGTATTTGGTATTCGAATATCGCTTTGGCTTCATCCCCAGAGAGCAAAAAGTTATGTGCTGCGGCCAGGCAGGTTGCTAACTGGCTCAGTTTGTTATTCCCTGTGATCAACATAGCCTGGGTTGCTTCATTACCGGTGCGGCCCTGGGGGCAAATGTCGTAAGCAGGAGTCAGCGACAGTGTTTGACCATCCCAAAACGCAGCATGGTTTCTCGCATGATCATCTGTGTTGCCGGACAAAATATTAAAGCTAAGGCGGCAAAATAGCTCTCGCAGCGTTTTTTTGGGTGTGGTGAAGCGGTGGCGGATAATCTCGGCTAGTGTTTCGTAGCTTGCGTACCGTGCCATCATGTCATCCAATGCAAATAAGGTGAGGGCAGAAACGACAGACTTGCGTGACCAGCCATTTGGTGTAACAACCCGGTCAAATCGTTCGACCAGCAAAACATCCTTATTTGCAGCTTGTGTTAGTTTGACTGGAGCTGCATCAACTCCAGCCAATTTAGCCAACCGCATCGCGATGAATTCCGCTTTTACCACATTGTAAAGGTCATTACTTGCTGAGAATTTTGCGATGTATTTGGTGTTGTTTTCCTCGATTAATGCTTTCGGGCGCGCACCACCGATGGAGCTGCCATGAAAGAGGGCCTGGTCCAATTCCGCAGTCAATGGGATGCCTTTCTCGACGCGGGCAGCAGATTCTTGTAATTCTTCCAAGCTGACGTTTATTGCAGATCTGGGCACATATTCTGTTGGTGACTGTTGAAAGTCTAATGCGCCTATCCGGTCTGAGCCTGATTCAAGCAAATAGGTGAGTTCGTCGAGCTGATCGGTATCAATGTCTTTGCCTTTGAATCCAAGGCGTCGATTGATGATGACCCGCCGTCCCCAGGCATCTGGTGCTCCGTCTCTGATACAGCCGGGAATGCTCAGACCATCCTGCAGTGGCAAGATGCCAGGCTGTAAGGGTAGTTCTGGTTCATAAATGGGCATGGCATCCTGAAATCTCTCAAGATAGCTTTTACCGTAGTTGAACAGCAGCTTGTTTCCTTCTGGCGCCAAACGCCCTGCAACGACAGGAGTTGTTGCTTGTGGCAGCCAAACCCAGACAAATGCTTCTTTATAGTTATTTTTAGAAGTCATCCATGACTACCTTTTTCTCTTTTCGGGCGCTTTTGGGTAAAAGAGCCAACTTATATTCTACCTGTTTGCTGTGCATGGCCAGTCGCCCCGGTTCTGCTTCAAATAAAGACACACCAACAATTCTGGCTACTTCAAATGTGGCGCCGATTTCACATTTAGGATCTGCCTTTTCGATCCGGGAGAGCATGCCTCTGGAAATACCCGCACGATCAGCAAGGTCCTGAGCGGTCATTTTGTTTTCAAGCCTTGCTGCACGTATCAAGCCAGCCAAAAGTGTTAATACTTCTTCGGTATAGCGGGAATAAGTTCTTGTCACAGATTTTGGCACTTTTGCTCCATATATAAATCACATTGGGCTTATATGTATCATGTATAGTGCATTTTTCAGTTATCTGCAATTTACTTTCAGCATAATGTTCCATATATGTAGCGTGAGCGGTTTTCTTGCTCTATATGTGGCGCAAATGGCAATTGAGCTGGATTTTGTAGGCTGGTAATCCCATTTATCAACAGATTTTCTCCTTGATGCGGCGCCTGCAAAGCCCCCTGATAATGAACTCATCCTTTGGTCGCATTTTGTGGTTGGACACTGGGAATTCTGCAGGCGGCGCTTTACCATAAGCGCCGCCTTCCATTTCTTACTTAAAAAGCGTTTAGCCCTATGATTGTCCGGCCCAAGCTGCACTGGTTGCGTATGTTATTTGTCTGGCGTGGTTCAGTGGTGGTGCGCATTTTGCCGCAGCTCTGTACCCTGGTGCTGATTGCTGGGGTGGTGGTGCTGGCGAAACGCTTTTATCCGGCCTATGTGCCCGACTTAACGCCCGTGCCTTTTACCCTGCTTGGCATTGCGCTGGCGATTTTTTTGAGTTTTCGCAATTCGGTCAGTTATGAGCGCTTCTGGGAAGCCCGCAAGTTATGGGGCGCTGTGCTGGTGGAAACCCGCGCCTTAACCCGGCAGCTGTTATCGGCCAGCGACGCCAGCGACACTCAGCAGCGCCAGTTTGTCCACAGCCTGATTGCCTTTGTGTATGCACTGCGGGCGCAATTACGCCAGCAGGACGCGGCCAGTCTGTTGCAGCCGCTGGTGCGGCCTTTATTGTGGCCTGAGTTGTCGAGGGCCCGTTTTAAACCGGCGCTGGTGGTGCGCGATCTCTCGCTGCAACTTGCCGAGCTGCGCCGTGCTAAACAACTGGAACCGATTTTATTTGCCAGCATGGACCAGCAGTTATCTCAGCTGGCGGCTTGTCTCGGCGGTTGTGAACGGATTGCCAGCACGCCGGTGCCTTTTGCTTATGCGGTGATTTTGCACCGCACTGTCTACCTCTACAGCTTTTTATTGCCCTTGGGACTGGTGGCAACCCTGGGTGTGATGACGCCGCTGATTGTGGCTTTTGTCGCTTACACCTTTTTAGCCATTGAAGCGCTGGCCGAAGAGCTGCAGGAACCCTTTGGTACAGAAGCCAATGATCTGGCGCTGGATGCGATGACTGAAGTGATTGAGTCGTCGTTAAAAGAAATGCTGGGAGAGCAGGTGAATCCGGCACCCGCAGTGCCGGACAATTGCATTGTGACCTGAGCCTGGTGGCAAACCTGGTGGCAGGCCGCTGCCTTTATTGCAGCTGTTGCAGAACTTTGGCCTGGTCAGAAAAATCGTCAATCTGCGCCAGCACTTTGCCGTCTTTCAGCTTCAGCAGCACTGGGATACTGCGCACATTAAAGTGCTGAAACAGTACGCCATACTGGTCAATCCGGAACGGCACTTTCATCTGGTACTGGCGGTTAAAGTCAGCCAGTGCTTTGTCGTCCGTCCACAGATGGTTCACCAGCCCTTGCCAGTTGGCCTTCGGCAATTTGGCCACCAGCGCATTTAAATCGGTCTGCGCTTGTTTGCACTGCGCCGCCATGGTCGGGCGCGTGTCGGCCAGATACCAATCGCACCAGGTGGCGGTTATAAACAGCAGTTGCTCACCCTGGCTGACCGTCGCCAATTGCTGTTGCTGCTGCGCCGGGCTGACTTTATCGGCAGGTTCAGGCGGTAATTGCTGGCCTTGGGCCAGGCGCTGAATAAAACCATCCAGTGCAGCATCCGATTCATGGCTGCTGTATACCTGCTGACCCTGGCTGTTCATCAGCACTGAAAATGGCGTACCTACTAACCCCAGTGCTAACGCCAACTGACCGTTCTGGTCCAGCCATACCGGCATGGTCAGGCCAAAGCGCTGGATCACCTTGTTCACTTCGGCGGGCTGTTCGTTGATATTGATATTCACCGCGACAAAATTCACCTGGTCGCCGTAGTCTTTATACAGCTGCTCAAAATGCGGCATTTGTTCCATACAGGGTTTGCACCAGCTGGCCCATAACTTCACGTACAAAGGTTTATTGGCGTCGAGCTGCCCCAGCTGCAGTTGCTTGTCCGAGCCGAATTGTTGCAGCGGTACGGTTTTGTAATCGGGTAAAGCGGCCTGGCTGGCAAAGCCGGTCAACAGAACCAGGGCCCCCAACAGGGATTTCAGGCTAGACATAACAAACTCCGGTTATTTCACTGGTTCCAGTCTGGCTGGTAGTTAGTTTTTTGCCTTGTAAATTTGCGACAGCTTGCGCTGGCGGTAGCTGGCTGGTGTTTCGCCGACAAAATCACGGAAGGCATGGCTGAAATGGGCCTGGTCATAAAAACCAAGGTCCAGCGCCAATTGGGCCAGCGGTTGTTGGGTCTGCGCCAGCCGCAGTCTGGCCTGCTTTAAGCGCTGACAGAGTTGAAAATAGGCCGGGCTCAGGCCGACCTGCTGCAGCAATTGCCGCTCCAGAGTACGGCTGCTGATACCCAGTTCAGCCGCGGCGCTGGCGACATTCAGTTCGGGTTGTTGCAGCAACTGCAATGCCGCCTGAGTGCGGGCTGAACCGACCGAATCCAGCCAGAGCCGGATCAGCCACTGTTCTAAACTGGCCACCGCAGCTGCTGTGCTCAGGTCGGGCAACTGCTGCAGCAACAGCAGCAGCTGCTGGCGCATGGTCCCACTGAGCAGCTCTGTGGCATCGCAACCATGGTCAGGCAGCTCGGAAGGAGGCAAACGGAATAGCTGAAACAAAGCGCCGGCAAAGAGCCGCACGCTGATTTGTGGCTGGCGGGTGAAAAACTGCCGGGTTTTAGTCTGGCGGTTAAATTCAAAGCAGGCGGACGCCTGTTGCAGGCCAAGCTCAAAGGTCAGGCTGCAGCCGCCGTCCGGGTAGAGTTTCTCCAACGAACTTGGCGGTAAACCCTGGCCACCGCCGATGGCCCAAAAGCAATCCACCAGCTCGCACAGCATGGCTTCCGGGTAAAAGCGGCGAAAACCAAGGTAACTGAACTCTTGTTGTTGCTGTTCCCGCATCGGCTGATCTGCTGGATTTTTTCGTCACTTTAACCGCTTTCAGAGCGGTCAGCCAGCCCAGCCCCAGTCAAAGGATCCGGGAGGGCAAGCCCTCCCTTGCAAAGTCTGTATTACAGGTCGCTGTGTGGGCCAAACACCTCGTAATGAATGGCTTCGGCATGCACGCCTAACGCCAGCAACTGGTCTTTGGCAAACTTCATAAAGCCGGTGGGGCCACAAAGATAAAACTGGCCTGTCAGCAGTGGGAGTTCACTGGCAATGGCGTCCAACTGCATCAGACCGCAGAACTCATCTGCTGTCGCTGGTTGCGGTTGCTGGTACCAGCTGTAGCTTTGCAGCGCCGGGTACTGCTGCTGCAGCTCGCTGATACGCTGGCGGAACGAGTGCTGCTGTGGGTTTTCGCAGGCGTGCAGGTACCAGACCGGCACATCGGCTTTTGCGGCCGCCAGTGTTTCCAGCATGGCCAGCATCGGGGTCAGGCCGACACCGGCTGAAATCAATACAGTGGGCACCGTCTGCGATTTCAGGTAGAAGTCACCGGCCGGTGGCATCAGTTCCAGCACATCACCTGGCTGAATATGCTGATGCAGGTAGTTGGATACCAGGCCAGGCTGCGGCTGCTCTTCGCGTTTGACGCTGATGCGGTAGTTGCGGCCATTGGCTTTGTCCGACAGCGAATACTGGCGAATTTCGACATAGTCCGCATAAGGCGGCTTCACTTTGACACCCAGGTACTGGCCTGGCTGGTAGCCGATCACCGGGCCTCCGTCTTCCGGAGTCAGCACAAAGCTGGACACCAGCTCTGACTCTTTGGTTTTTTCACTGACCACAAAACGGCGGGCACCCGACCAGCCTCCAGTGGCCTCGCTGGACTGCTGGTACAGCTGTTTTTCACGGCCGATCAGAATGCCGGCCAGCAGCTGATACGCGAGAGTCCAGGCTTCGGCGACATCGTCAGTAAACTGCGCTGGGGCCAGTTCTTTTAAGGTAGCGATCAGGTGATGACCAACAATGTCGTAATGGGCAGGTTCAATCACAAAGCTGCTGTGTTTGTGAGCGATACGCTCCACCGCAGCGCCAAGTGCGCCTAAGTTATCAATATTTTTGGCATAAGCGGCTACGGCGCTGAACAGGGCGAACTGTTGTTTACCGCTGGCCTGGTGGGCCATATTAAAAATGTTTTTCAGCTGTGGATTGGCAGTAAACATCCGTTTGTAAAAATAATCGGTCACCGCAACGCCGGCGTTTTCCAGCAGGGGCACCGTACTTTTGACCAATTGAATCTGTTCGGCAGATAACATAACAACCTCGTGAAGATAACAAATCAGCCCGCCCGGCCATCAAGGCGGGGGGATGTCAGAATGGGCCAGTAGACCCAGGTAAATATCAGAAAAGCAGCAAGCCAAAGCGCTGCGCTCAACTGCCACAGCAGATGCGGTGCACCCAGTGCCGTTGCCAGGCTGCGGCAGAAGCCACAGAGCAACAAAGTGGCAAAACTCCAGGCCATCACAGGCCGGGCAGCTAAAGACCGGCCTGTATGACCGAGTGACACCCGGGCCATCATTGCCAGCATCATGGCAGCCATGGCTCCCACCGCGATAAGGTGCAGCATGTCTTTAAAATTCAGCCAGCCAGTCAGCAGGCTGAAGCCCATCAGCAATAAACCGGAGGCTAAAGCGAGATAAGAGCCATGCAAAGACCAGAGCAGAGGTTGCTGTAACAGGCCGGGTGTAAACCAGCAGCCCAGCCGCCACAGGTGCAGCAGACCCGCCAGTAGTAACAGCCCGCCAGGGGAAGGCAGGGCTGGCCACCAGGCGCTGACGATAAAATGCCCGCTGGCGGCCAGAGTGCTGACCAGAACCCACCGGTCAAGCCGCACTGTGCGCGGCTGTTCAGTCTGAGTGGCTCTGGCGGTGAAAAATGGAATAACCCGGCCACCCACTATACCCATCAGCAGGCAGAACAGCAGGATCATGCTGTGGCTTAAATGGGAGGCTAAGGCCCAGTGTTGGCTCTGGCTTAGCCATAGCACGGCTGCATTCAGGCCGGCCATCGCCAGCAGCAACGGCAGAAACTGGTAGTTGTTGCGGCTTTTCGCCAGCCAGAGCTGACGGCCTAATGCCGCAATCACGCCCAGCCACCACAGGCTTTGCAGGGCGATCAGCAGCCAGATGTCCTGACTGGGCGCGACAAAAGGCGTGAGTCGGGCCAGCAGCCAGATTAGGCACAGCAGCGCCAGTTTGCCGCCCTTCAGTCCCGGTACGCCTGTCCAGTTTTGTGCGGCGGTCAGCAGGAAACCTGCCGCCACCAAAGCGCCAAAACCAAACAGCATTTCGTGGGCATGCCAGAGCGTGGCTGGCAGCAACAGCTGACCTGACCACCAGCCGGACAACTGGCCTAGCCACAGAGCAATGGCCAGTACAGCCCACAGCCCGGCCAATAAAAAGAACGGCCGGAACGCCAGTGCCAGCACGGCTGGCATGGTGCTGCTGGCCGGGTTCGGCTCAATAGTCAGCGGTTGCATACTCAGCGAACCTCTTGCTGTAAACCGTATTGGGCGACACAGCGGCCCACATAGCTGATTTTCATCAGGGTGGCGCTGCCAATCAGGCTCAGGTGACCAGCGATCAGTTGCTGTATGCTGAACCATTGCTCAAAGGGGTAGCAGATCAGCACAGTGGCCATGAGGGTCAGTACTGACAACGACAGCAATCCATTGCACCAGCCCAATAACTTCTGGTACCCGGCCAGGCTGAAGAATGACCTTGTGGTTTGCATACAGAGCTCCAGGTTTAGGTGAATTACAGCCTTACCAGAGCATTGAGCGTGCCACTTTTAATTTTTATTTAAAATCAATAGTATAGATAAATTCTTTTGGTGATCGTGTCATTTTGACCTATACTGTTTTGAGGTTAATTTGTAACGAAAGAGTCAGTTTGACATGTCTGCTGCAACAACAGAGCAAAACACAGCTGTGCTGCTGGAAGTGGCATTGGATTTAGCCAATAGCCTGAACAATGAAAACCGCTTTGACCGCTTGCTGACCTCGATTCGCAAAGCCATCCGCTGTGATGCAGTAGCGCTGATGGGCTTGCATCAGCAGGTGCTGACACCACTGGCTATTCAGGGCCTGTCGACGGACACCATGGGGCGACGTTTTAGCCTGAGCGAGCACCCCAGACTGGCGCTTTTGTGCCAAAGCCCGGGGCCTTACCGATTCCCGGCAGACAGTGAGCTGGCCGATCCCTACGACGGTTTGTTATTGGCCCGTTCCGGCGATTTGCCTGTGCACTCCTGCATGGGGTTGCCGCTGTATTCCGACCAGCAACTGATTGGTCTGCTGACCATCGACAGCCTGGAGCCTTATGCCTTTGACGGCATCAGCGACAAAACACTGGAGCTGATGGCGGCCTTGTCGGCTGCCACCTTAAAAAGCGCTTTTGAGATGACCAAACTGGCGCTCAGTGCTCAGCATGCGCAGCAACTGGTGCAGGAGCTGACCCAGGAAGCTTTGCTGCGGGATGGTGGTGAACTGATAGGCCAGAGTGCGGCGATGCAGGCGCTGCGCAGTGATATTCAACTGGTGGCCGGCTCGGACTACACAGTGCTGGTGCAGGGCGAAACCGGTGTCGGCAAGGAACTGGTGGCCCGCACCTTACACCAGTTGTCGCCACGCAAAACCGCGCCATTGGTGCATCTGAACTGCGCGTCCTTGCCGGAGAGCCTGGCTGAAGCTGAATTGTTCGGCCACGCCCGCGGTGCTTTTACCGGCGCGGAAAAAGATCGTCCCGGTAAGTTTTTATTGGCCGACGGCGGCAGCATTTTTCTGGATGAAGTGGGTGAGTTACCGCTGAGTATTCAGGCCAAGCTGCTGCGGGTGCTGCAAAGTGGTGAAATTCAGCCGGTCGGCAAAGATGCGGTGCAAAAGGTCAATGTGCGGGTGATTGCCGCCACCAACCGCAATTTACAACTGGAAGTGGAGCAGGGCCGGTTTCGGGCGGATCTGTACCACCGGCTGACGGTGTATCCGCTGACGGTGCCGCCGCTGCGTCAGCGCCAGAATGATGTGCTGCTGCTGGCCGGTTATTTCCTCGAGCAAACCAGCCGTAAACTGGGGATTCGTCAGTTGAAACTGGCAGCGGATGCGGCGCAAGCTTTGCTCAGCTACAACTGGCCTGGCAATGTGCGGGAGCTGGAGCATGTGCTGAGCCGGGCCGCGCTGAAAGCCGCCGGACAAAAAGGCCGGGCAGCTATTGTCAGCGTGGACGCTGCGCAGCTGGAGCTGACGCCGGCAGCACCTGTGGCACTGTCCAGCCAGCCTTCAGTGTTGCCAGAGCAGCTGACCGATTTAAAAACTGCGACCGACAGCTTTCAGCGCCAGCTGATTTTACAGACCTTGCAGCAAACGGGCGGCAACTGGGCCGAAGCTGCCCGGCGCTTGCAGCAGGACAGAGCCAACCTGACCCGGCTGGCCAGGCGGCTGGGAATTGCAGTGCAAAAACAGATTATTGGCTGAGTGAGTTGTCAGAAAAACAAAGCAGCCCATTGCAGGCCGCTTTGCGCATTAATCCATTAAATCTTCGTCAAGCATTTGCTCTGGCAGTTTTTCAGCCAGCACTTTATCGACACGTTTGCCGTCCATATCCAGAATTTCCAGGCGCCAGCCGGCAATTTCCAGCACATCTGTGGTTTGCGGGATACGGCCCAGTTGGTACATCAACAACCCGTTCAGGGTTTGGTAACGGCCTTCGTCTTCTTCAGGCAGCTGTTTAATGTCCAGTGTGTCTTTCAGGTCAATGACCGGCAATAAACCGTCCAGCAGCAGGCTGCCGTCTTCGCGACGGATCACCATTTTTTCGTCGTCATCCTGCTGTTCGAATTCGCCGGTTAAGGCGTCCATCATGTCCTGCAGTGTGACCATACCTTTGAGGTCGCCGTATTCGTCCACTACGAATACCATCTGACTGCCGCTGGTGCGGAAATGGTCGAGTAATTCCATACCTGACAGGCTGTCCGGCACAAAATTGACCGGTTTGGCGAGCGTGGCAATCTGGATGTTTTTGCCAGCAATCGACTGGGCCAGCAGCTGTTTGGCTGAAACTATACCCACTACATCATCGATGTTGTTGCGGCAAATTGGGAACCGCGAATGTGGTGACTGCATCACCCGCTTCAGGTTTTCTTCCAGTGGCTGATTCACGTCCAGAAAGATGATGTCTGAGCGCGGCACCATCAAGGATGAAATGCTGCGCTCGTCCAGCCGGAATACGTTTTTCACCATGGCGTGTTCGCTGTGTTCGATCACACCGGCACTGGAGCCTTCCTGCAACAAGGCCTGAATATCTTCATGGGTAACGTTGTCGCCCATTTGCTGGTTAAAGCCCAGTAACCGCATCAGCGCATGGGTTGAACCAGACAACATCCAGACAAAAGGTTTGGTCACAACCGCCAGCAGTGCCATAGGTTTGGCAATCAGACAGGCAATGGTTTCGGCCGACACCTGGCCAACACGTTTGGGCACCAGTTCACCGACCACAATAGACACATAAGTGACCACAATAACGACCAGCACAGTGGACAGTACGCTGGCGATGTTCAGTGGCATGCCGTAACTTTGCAGCCAGATGGAAAAAGGCTCAGCCAGGATAGATTCACCGAAAATACCGTTCAGAATACCGATGGAGGTGATACCGATCTGCACTGTTGATAAAAACTGGGTCGGGTCTTCCGCCAGCTTCAGCGCTATTTTGGCAGAACTGCTGCCGCCATGCGCCAGGGCCGTCAATCGCGATTTCCGCGCTGTGACCAGCGCAATTTCAGACATCGCAAAAATACCATTCAAGACGATCAAACCGACAAGAATGAAAATTTCCATAAAGTTTCTATATGCTCCGCGTATTAAGAAAAAGGATAGCAACCTGCCATCCGGGCAGGTGCTGAAAAAGCTGAATGAAGGTTTGATACCGCCATCGCCACCCAAGTGGCGGGGATCAGAAAGGCTTGCGCTGCAGGCAAATAACCAAAGGCAATAACCACAGCCGTCTGACGCGGGCTGTCGGTTGGTTTCAGGTTGTCAGACGCTACAATCGGTTGGATTGCAGCGCACCTTCGGTCGGGTTTCATAGGCCTGTGGCGAAAAAAGATGATGCCGCCATCTTAGTGATTTTAAAGCCGAAGTAAAGTGAATTCCCTGTTGCTGAGGCGTTAGCACTGGTTTGTCCGCCGAATAGCGGCCAGGAGTGAGGTCAGGCCAGCACTGGGGTCAGGTCTTGAATTTTGCGTTTCAATGCAAAATTCAAGACCTGACCCCAAAAGCCCACAAGACCTGACCCCTTAGGATTAGCGGGCTAATGGCACAAAGACGGCGCGGCAGCAGGCGGCTAAATCGGCAGGGGCCAGTTGCAGTTCCAGTCCACGCCGGCCTGCGCTAACATAGATCTGGGCAAAGTCGCTGGCGCTGCTGTCTATCAGGGTTCGCAGAGGTTTTTTCTGCCCCAGCGGGCTGACACCGCCCAGCACATAGCCGGTGGTCCGTTCCACCAAAGCGGCGTCGGCCATCTGGGCTTTTTTACCACCAGCCTGGCGGGCCAGTGCTTTCAGGTCCAGCTGATGCTGCACCGGCACCAGGGCGACCAGTAATTCGCTGCCGTCCAGCTGGATCACCAAGGTCTTGAAGACCTGCTCAGGTGGCAACTGCAGTTTTTCGGCCGCTTCCAGACCATAAGAAGTGGCCGCCGGGTCGTGGCCATATTCCAACACGTCAAAGCGAATACCGGCGCGGCGTGCGGTCAGAATAGCCGGAGTCATATTGGTTCTCCTTGCCGGAATTGATTGCGAAGTTGTTCTTTATAACGTCGGGACAAGGCCAGCCGCTGGCCTGTGTTGAGCTCAATTTCACCGTCACCACTGGCTTCATAGCTGATGCTGCGGATCGCCTGGTGGTTGACAGCCAAACTGCGGTGAATGCGGCTGAAACCCTGAGCTTCCAACTGACTGCATAGCTGTACCAGCGTGGCCCGCAGCGGGTAAATCCGGCCTGCGCTGTGCAGATTAACATAATTGCCATTGGCTTCCAGCCAGTCAATGTCGGCCACTTTCACCAGAAACTCTTTGTCCAGCTTGCGCACCAAAAAGTGTTTCGGAGCAACAGCTGTGGCTTCTGTGGTATCAATTTTGTCGGCTTGTTCGGCGATCAGCCTGGCATCGCCTTTTAACCGGCGCCAGACAAAACCCAGCAACTGGTGGCTTGTCAGCAAAAACAGGTAACCCCAGACATCTTTACGGTATTCGTACCAGAGTTCGCGGGCCAAAGGCCCAAAGTCGTAGCCCATGTCCTGCCAGTGGTACACCAGTTCCCTTAGCAGCACCATCAGGCCGATATGGCTCAGGCTGAACAGCAGACTGGCCAGTGCATGCGCCAGTAACTGCTGGCGCAGCGCACTGAAACGCGGCGGGTAATGGCGGAAAAACCAGAACAGCAGCGGGCAGAGGGACAGGGTCGACAGCAGGCTGCTGAACTCCCACAGCCAGGGTTCCCACCACAACAAAGTATTGGCCGGATCGCGACTGTGCTCTATCCAGACCGAGCTGGCATTAATGCTGTTATTCAGCAGCATGTAGAGTGCCAGCGCCAGATAGCCCCAAAGCGCCGGGCTTTTATCAATAAGCGCAAACCAGCCTGGATTTTTCGTCCCCATCAACCACCTCTTATCCCTGAACGCCACCGCCAGACCACTTCAACCCCTGCTTCAGTGCAGCTTGCGGCAGAGTCTGCAGACGCAACTGAAGGAGACTTAGCATGACACGAACTGACACTGAACGTCGATACGAACTGGACTGGCTGCGCTGTCTGGCCTTTGCCGTTCTGATCCTGTACCACCTGGGTATGTATTATGTGGCCGACTGGGGTTGGCATGTAAAAACTGACCAGCCGCAAGTCTGGTTGCAGGACCTGATGATCTTCAGCAACCCCTGGCGGATGTCGCTGCTGTTTTTACTTGGAGGTATGGCACTTAGCCTGATCTGTCAAAAGTACCAGCCCTTGCAACTGCTGGGGCTGCGCTCCAAACGTTTATTGATCCCGCTGCTGTTTACCATGGCGGTGTTGGTGGTGCCGCAAGTGTATTTTGAAGCTCTGAGCCAGCAGCTGATTGAACCTGGCTATTTGAAGTTCTGGCAGCAGTACATTAACCCCTGGACCTCGTTATTGCCACAACACCACAGCCCCATTGGCTTGCTGACCTGGAACCACGCCTGGTTTATTCCTTACCTCTGGTGTTACAGCCTGCTGGCGCTGGCGGCTCTGCCACTATTGCAATGGCTGGTGCGGCAGGCGCAGCACTGGCCAGCCTGGCTGGCGCTGCTGTTGGTCTTGCTGGTGCTGGCGGCTGCCTGGTACTGGTTAAAGCCGCTGCACCCAAGCACGCATGCCCTGGTCGATGACTGGTATAACCATGCCAAATACCTGCCGGTGTTTCTGGCTGGTTTTGTGCTGGCGCGGCAAAATCTGTGGTGGGGTCAACTGCTGCATTACCGCCGGCTTTGGCTGCTGTTGGCGCTGCTGAGTTATGCGTTGATTATTGCTGACCGCCACCAGTGGTTTGACAGCCTGGAAGACCCCGCTGGTACCCAGTGGTGGCTGATGCTGATCGTTGTTCTGGTGGTGGTGCTGAACCACTGGTGCTTTTTGCTGGCGATCCTGGGGTATGCCGGCCGCTATCTTGCCGGACGCAACAGCAGCTGGCTGGCCTATTGTAACCAGGCCATTCTGCCCTGGTACCTGTTGCATCAAACGCTGATTATTGTCTTTGCGATGACACTGAAACCGCTGGCGCTGGCCGCAGGGCCGGAAGCACTGCTGATCCTGCTTTGCACTCTTGGCAGTGGGGCTTTGGCTTTTGAAGGTATTCGCCGTTCGCGTTTAAGCTGCCTGTTGTTTGGCCTGAACCCACCCGCGTTACCCAAGTCAGTTGACGTTGCGGGAACGCGGCAAGTCAGTGGCGCCCCAGAAGCCTAGTCAACCCAGCTGACTGGGGCGAGAGGGTGCAGTCAACCAAGCCGCAGTTTCAAGGGCGAACGGTATAATTCATCAAAGCTGTAGCTGGTGGAGAATTAATCAGCTGGAGCAATTGGCCGGCAGCCTCTAGCATAGTCATCAACTGCTGCCGGATTTAGATGCCTTGCTGGCTTTTGCGCTGATTGGTCTGACGCTGGCAACTTTAGGATTTAAAAAGCGGTTGGATTAACAGAAAAGCAGTATTGGGGTTCTGGGGTCAGGTCTTGAATTTTGCATTGAAACGCAAAATTCAAGACCTGACCCCACAGAATTAAGACCTGACCCCACAGAATTAGAAGCTGAGCTGTGGGTAACTTTGTTGGTCAGGTTGGCCCAATAAGCGTTGCAGCAGGCCACGTTGTTGCGCCAGCAGCTCGCCGTTTTTCTGGTTCAGTTGTTGGCAAAGCTCAGTATGGCGCTGCACTTTTTGCAGTAAATCTTCGCTGGCGTTGCGAATACCGGCCGGAAGTTTTTGCAGCAGCTGGGCAAAACCCTGCTCTGTCAGCGGCAGCTGCAAGTCGGCCATCGCCAGCTTGCGCAATTGGTGATTCCGCTGAACCTGGGCCAGCAGGTCAGTGGCCTGCTGATTTAACAGATCCAGTTCGGCGCTTTTACGCAGACTGAGCAGCACATACTGCTTTTGCAGCAAGGGCGACAGTTGCTGCAGCAGTTGTTGGTCCTGCTGCAGGCTCTGGATAATCTGCTTCAGCGCCTGCTGGTTCATTTCTTATGGAACTCCAGCAAATCCTGGGCGGTTTGCGCATCGTTCAGTTTGAACTGACCGGATGCCAGCGCTTGTTTAATCGCCGTGACTTTGTCCAGGTCTACATCCGGTTGCTGGTCCAATTCAGCAAAAGCCTGTTGCAACTGCCGGGTTGCCGCACCGATGCTGTTGTTGTCCGGTGCCGAACCCTGGGCCTGAGGTTCTGTTTTTACCACCTGACTTTCGGCCTGTGCGCCCGATTTTTTCAGGGCTTGAACCGGGTTGTACTGATCAATTTTCAGCATAACTCACCTGTGTATTTTTTCTGTTATCTCTATAGAGCGACCGACTACAGCGGCAACTTTAATCTTTTCTGAATAAAGTTTGCACCGTGTTTTCCGCCACCACTTCCGCTTCCAGTTCGGTGCCTGAACTGCTGTTGCGCACCTTGATGCGCTGCTGCAACACGCCGTCTTCTAACGCGACGCCAGTGGTGCTGGCGGCAAAGTCAGTGGCTTTCACCTGAATAATCACCTGCTCGCCCTTGCGCACCAATAATTGAGCTTCCAGCAGATGGCGACTGACGGGCTGGCCAGCACTGAACCGGCGTTTGGTGCGCATACCCACTAAGGGTTCTAGCTGTAACTCCGGGTCCAGCCGCGACTGACGCAATTCGGTCAGTTCCAGCTTTAACATGCCGGCATTCAGTACCTCGTCGCGTTGTAAAGCTCTGCTGGTCACCACAATGGGCAGCCAGACCTGCACCTGCGCTGTGGCCCGGCTTTGCCAGCTGGGTTGCCCTTTGCAGTTCAGACTGTAGCTGACCCGGCCCCAGGGCGCTTGTTGCGGGTTGGAGCGGCTGATTTGCAGGCCGGGGCAGGCGGCTTTGTCCTGTAGGGCCGCCGGCAGGCTCAGGCTGATTTTGCTTTTGGGTTGCGCCGGGCCGCCAAGCTTCTGACTGAAGCGGTTCACCTCGTGCTGAATCGCTTGTTGCACCTGTTGCTCCAGACTGGCAGCAAGGGCAGATCCCGACCAGAGCAGGAGGAAGGGCATTAGCTTCCACAGCGGAAGAAACGCTTCCGCTTTTCGTTGCTGTTGTCGAGGTTTTGTTATGTAAAGCATTGAATTATTTGGCCTTTAAAGGGTGGCACAGACTTTGTACCTAAGCAGTATCGCCTGCTACAGGATACAACGATGGAATTTTTTGACAAAGCTTTAGGTGTGCACCCGTTTTCTCTGCAACTGCGTTTAGACAGAGCGGAAATTATTTCCGGCAATCTGGCCAACGTGGACACCCCGGGTTTTCAGGCCAGAGACCTGGACTACAAAAGCATTCTGCAAAACATTGAATCGGATATCAGCAACCGCGACGGCGGCAGTTTCAGTGGCGCCGACCTGCGTCAGGAGTTGCTGTACCGGGTGCCAAACCAGCCGTCCGCTGACGGCAACACGGCGGAACTTAGCGTGGAGCAAGCCAACTTTGCTTCGAACAGCATGGACTTTCAGACCAGCCTGACTTTTTTAAATATGAAGATTGGCGGTTTGCACAAAGCCATCAAAGGAGAATAAGCATGTCGTTTTCGGCAATTTATGACATTGGCGGCAGCGCAATGCGTGCTCAGGTGATGCGGCTGGACACAGTAGCGTCCAACCTGGCCAATGCCGACACCGCAGCGGCCAGTGAAGACACTGCATACCGCTCTATCAAGCCGGTGTTCTCTGCGCTGTACAGCCAGGATTTTGATAACCGCTCTGTGTCTGCTCAGGTGCAGACCTTAGGTGTGGTGAGGTCAGACCGCAGTGTCGAACAACGGTTTGAGCCGAACAGCCCGCTGGCTGATGGCAATGGCATGGTGTACTACTCCAACGTCAATCCGGTCGCAGAAATGGCTGACATGATGTCAGCGTCGCGCGCCTTTCAAACCTCAGTCGAAGTGATGAACCGCGTCTCCAGCATGCAGCAAAGCCTGCTGAAACTGGGGCAATAAGGAATCTTATGTCAGCTGTCAGCAATAACAGCCAGGTGAGCAGCACCGGCACCGACACCAGCATCAGCAGCAACGGCAAAACCGATGCGGCTGGTTTATCCAGTATGTTTCTGGAGCTGCTGGTGGCGCAGATCAGTCACCAGAACCCGTTAAATCCAATGGACGGCACTCAGTATGTCAGCCAGCTGGCAGAGTTCAGCAGTGTCGAAAGCCTGGAAAACCTGAACACTCAGGCCGCCAGCCAACTGAAGTACATGCAGAGCCTGCAGGCACTGGAAGCTACCGGGATGGTGGGGCAGAGCGTGGATGTGGCAGCTGACACCATAGTGCTGGAGCAGGATGGCCCGGTCAGCGGTGCACTGAACCTGGGGGCCGAAGTCGACAGCGTGACCTTCCGGCTGTACGACCAAAGCGGTGAGCTGGTTGCCGAGCAGCAACTGGACCAGCCGGGCATTGGCACCTTCCGTTTTGCCTTCGACAGCCAGGACGCTGGCGTGTACCGCGTAGAAGCGGAAGTCACCGCGGGCCAGAGCAAACAAAAAGCGCCAGTTTACCTGAGTAGCACTGTGGAGCGGGTATCCGTAGGCTCAGGACCGGATGACATTATTCTGCAGGTGAATGGCCTGGGGAATCATTACCTCTTTGATATCAATCAGCTGACCAAAGCAACTGCGGGTTAAAGGAAACGAATATGTCGATGTTTAATATTGGCCTGAGTGGCCTGAACAGCACCCAGAAAGCACTGGAAGTCACCTCGAACAATATCGCCAACTCGGGCACTGCGGGTTATAAAACGGCCAGCACTGAATTTTCCGCTATTTATAACGGCGGTCAGCGCAGCGGTGTTGGTGTGTCAGCCACCAGCGAAAACTTTGAAAAACAAGGCACTCTGGTGTCGACTGGCCAAAGCCTGGATCTGGCGATTACCGGCAAAGGCTTTTTTGTAATTTCAGAAAACGGTCGCTTAGCTTATACCCAGGCCGGTCAGTTTAAGCTGGATGATGAGCGCAACTTAATAACCAACAACGGCAACCAGTTGCAGGGGTACGGCATTGATGATCAGGGCAACCTGGTGCCAGGTATTCTGACCGGTCTGAAAGTCGAAGCAGGTAATATTCCGGCCAAAGCCACTGAAACTGTGAATTTTTCACTGAACCTGAATTCTGCTGCGCCAGTTCAGACCTTCCCGACGGCAACAGCCTTTGATCCAAAAGATGGCACTGCATTTAACTATTCACAGTCAACCGAAGTGTTTGACTCGCTGGGCAACAGCCATACCTTAACTCAGTACTTTAACCATGCTGGTGCCAACCAGTGGGATGTGGCTTATTACATGGACGGCGAGCCGATGCTCGCCACTGCATTTCCGGCAGGTATGTTAAGCCCGGCCAGCCCAATTCAGGCCAACAACAGCGCAGGCACTACTGTGACTGGTGTAGCTGTGGTACGCATGACATTCGACACCGATGGTCAGTTAATGCCGCTGAATGGTGCCACACCAGCCGTGGATAACAACGTAACCGACCCGGCCGGCGTGCGTGAATTCAACATTGCCTTTAACCCGACCGGCGCCAGCCCGATGAGCATCAAGCTGGATCTGGTGAAGTCGACTCAGTTTGGCAGTGCCTTTGGTCTGTATGAGAACAATGCGGACGGTTACACCTCGGGTGAATTTACCGGCGTTTCTGTATCGGAAGACGGCAAGGTGCTGGCGACCTTCTCCAACGGTGAAACCAAACTGCAGGGCCAGGTGGTGCTGGCGAACTTTGCCAACCCACAAGGCCTGGAAAGCGCCAATAACACCACCTGGTACGCCAGCGAAAAATCCGGTGCAGCGCTGTTGGGTGTGCCCTCTGAAGGAAGCTTTGGTGCGGTACTGGCCGGTGCTTATACCGGTTCCAACGTTGATATCAGCAAGCAACTGGTGGATTTAATGTCGTTCCAGCAAAGCTACCAGGCCAATGCCAAAACCATCAGCACTGCCGACGAAATGATGCAAGTGCTGTTTAACGCGGTGTAAGGGGTAAGGCATGGAACGTTTAATCCACACCGCGGTGTCGGGCGCCGAACTGGCGCAAACGGCACTGCGCATTACCGCCAATAACCTGGCCAACGTCAATACCACCGGCTTTAAAGCGGATATGGAACAAGCCCAGGCCATGCAGGTGAGGGGCGACGGCTATCGCACCCGTTTCCAGGCCCAGCTGATGCCGGTGGCGACTGACATTCAGCCCGGTGCCATGATGGAAACTGGCCGGGATCTGGACGTGGCCGTCAATGGCAAAGGTTTTATCGCGGTGCAGGACGCGGCGGGCAACGAAGCTTATACCCGCACTGGTGAGCTGCAGGTCGATGCCAATGGCGCTTTGACCGTCAATGGCTTTTCCGTGATGGGCGCTGGTGCGGCCATTCAGTTACCTGAATTTGGTGATATCGACATTGGTGCCGACGGCACCATTAACCTGCTGCCGGTCGGTGGTGGTGTGGTCGAGCAGGACCAGCGCATCAAACTGGTGGACTCCGAAGGCGTCAGCATGATCAAAGGCGCCGACGGTTTATTCCGGCCACAGGACAGAGAAGATCTGGCGCAATCCGACGCCATCAGTCTGCGCACTGGTGTGCTGGAAGGCTCCAACGTCAATGCGGTGGAAGAAATGGTCAGCACCATGAATGTCAGCCGTCAGTTTGAAATGAACTTACGCATGATGAAAACCGCCGATGAACTGGCGGTCAGCGGCAACAAATTAATCAGCGGCTAAGGCCAGCAGAGGAACACAGCATGAATTCAGCGTTATGGGTCAGTAAAACCGGTCTGGCAGCCCAGGACATGCGGATGACCACCATTTCGAACAACCTGGCGAACGTCAATACAGTTGGTTTTAAGAAAGACCGGGTGGTGTTTGAAGATTTGTTTTACCAGGTACAGCGTCAGCCGGGTACCCAGGCCGATGAACTGAACCAGGTTCCAGCCGGTATTCAGCTTGGTACTGGCGTGCGGGTGAACGGTACTCAGAAAATTTTCACTGAAGGCAGTTTCGAAACCACTGGCAATCAGCTGGATCTGGCGATTGGCGGCCAGGGCTTTTTCCAGGTAGAAAGCCCGGACGGCGAATTGCTGTATTCGCGTAACGGTCAGTTCCACCTGAATTCTGACGGGCTGATCACCAATGGCAACGGCCTGCCGCTGGCGCAGAATATTAACGTGCCGCCAGAAGCCACCAAAATTACCGTGGGTCGCGACGGCATAGTCACAGCCCAGGTGCCTGGCCAGGAAGAACTGGTGGAACTCGGGCAGATCCTGACGGTGAACTTCGTCAACCCAGCCGGTCTGGAAGCGCTGGGCGGTAACCTGTACCGCGCTACTGCCGGTTCAGGCGAAGCGCTGGAAGGCATTCCGGGCGAAGAGTCCTTTGGTCAGTTGCAGCAAGGCACGCTGGAAGGTTCCAACGTCAGTGTGGTGGACGAAATGGTCAATATGATCGCTGTTCAGCGCGCTTATGAAATGAACGCCAAAGTGGTCAGCGCGGCCGACGATATGCTGAATTACATCAGCCAGAGCATGTAACGGGAGTGTGGTGATGTGGCCTCTGATCCTGCTCGTCCTGTTGTTGCTGACCGGCTGTGCCAGCAAACCGGACAGCCCGCTGGCTGACGAAGCAGACTGGCAGCGCGAAAAGCCGGTGCAAATGGGCAGCACAGAACAAAGTGTGGTGACCGATGGCAGCCTGTATTCCGACAGCTATATGTTCACCTTGTTTGAAGACAAAAGAGCCTACCGGGTTGGCGACATCCTGACGGTGTCGCTGAATGAGCGCACGCAGTCCAGTAAAAGTGCCGACAGTCAGCTGGACCGCAGCACCGATATCGGTGGCTCTGTGCCTTTATTGGGCAACAGAGACATGTCCAAGTACCGCGGCCAGTTTGAAGCAGGCCAGAGTTACAGCGGCGAAAGCAGTGCCAGTCAGCAGAATTTCCTGCAAGGCGCCATTACGGTGCGGGTGACCGAAGTGCTGTCAAACGGCGCGCTGGCCATTCGTGGCGAAAAATGGATCCGGCTGAACCAGGGCGACGAATACATCCGTTTGCAGGGCATAGTGCGGCCGGAAGACATCGATGTCACCAACCGCGTGTCGTCACAGCGTATTGCCGACGCCCGCATTACCTATGCAGGTAAAGGCACGCTGGCTGATGCCGCCGAGCCAGGTTGGCTGACGACGCTGTTTTCTTCTTATCTGAACTTATTTTAACGGAGCGGCTTATGCGTTTGTTACCGCTGTTGTTCAGTCTTGTGGCCTGCTGTAGCAGTACGCTGGTAATGGCTGGAACCCGGCCTTTGCTGGATATCGTCGATATTCAGGGCGTGCGGGATAACCAGTTGGTGGGTTATGGCCTGGTGGTGGGTTTGCCGGGGTCCGGCGACAAAGCGCAGGTCAAGTTTGCCGCCCAGTCGCTGAACAATATGCTCAAGCAGTTTGGCGTGCAGCTGGATGAAGCCAACTTACCAAAATCAAAAAACGTCGCTGCGGTGGCCATCCAGGCCACCTTACCGCCGATGGCGGGCGCAGGTCAGGCCATTGACGTCACTGTCACCTCTTTAGGTGACGCGAAGAGCCTGCATGGTGGCAGCCTGATGCTGACGCCATTACGGGGTGTCGACGGTAAAGTCTATGCGCTGGCGCAAGGCAACCTGGTGGTGGGTGGCATTAAAGCCGAAGGCCAAAACGGCAGCTCAGTGACAGTGAACGTGCCCACCGCCGGGGTGATCCCCGCTGGCGCCATTATCGAACGCAGCGTCGAGACACTGCAGCAATCGCCGGACTTAGTGCTGCATCTGAAAAAGCCGAATTACAAAACGGCCCGCAATGTAGTGACTGCCATTAACAACACCTTCGGGCCTGCAGTGGCCCGCGCCGAAAACTGGAGCAAGCTGGTGGTCAGTGCGCCACTGGATGCGGACAACCGCACCACTTTTATGGCGATGCTGCAGGATTTAACCGTGGAAGAAGGTTCGCAGCGGCCGCGGGTGGTGTTTAACAGCCGCACCGGTACTGTGGTGATCAACGACGTGGTGCGGGTGAAACGCGCCGCGGTCAGTCATGGCAGCCTGACCATCACCATTACGGAGCAGCAGGGCGCAGTGCAGCCACTGCCATTCAGTCAGGGTGAAACCGTGCCTGTGCAGAACAGTGGCGTCGATGTGACCCAGCAGAATGCCAATATGATTTTGTTACCGGAAGGCACCTCGCTTGACACCATTGTGCAGGCGGTCAACAGCCTGGGCGCGACCCCTACTGAACTGATGTCAATTTTGCTGGCGCTGGATAAAGCCGGTGCGCTGGATGCCGACCTGGTGGTGATCTAATGGATAAAGTGCAATTACATCGGGCGCAGGGACTGGCGTTTGACCCGCAAATTCAACGTATTCAACCGGCCAAATTGTCGGAGACCGAAGCCTTGCAACAAAGTGCTGAACAGTTTGAAGCTTTGTTTTTACAGCTGGTTCTGAAAAACATGCGGGCCGCCAATGAGGCGGTCAGTGGTGAAGACGGCATGTTCTCCAGCTCGTCCTCCCAGCTGTTCCGTGATATGCACGACACGCAGCTGGCGCAAACCATGGCTGGCCGCAGTCAGCTGGGGTTAGCTGAGCAAATAGTGCGACAGTTAGAGCCGATGGTCAGCCAGCAGACAGAAAATAAATTAAAGTCTGAGGCTGAACCCGTCGCTGATGATCTGTATCAGCAATTTTCAGTACCGGCCCTACAACAGCCGCTACTGACCCCAAAGCGTCAGGGTGATTCATGAGTATGTTATCGAACGCCATTTCTGGTCTGAATGCGTCCTCTGCGGCGCTGAACACGGTCAGCCAGAATGTCGCCAATGCGGCGGTGAAAGGCTACAGCCGGCAGACTGTGGTGTTACAGACCGCTGATGGTTCACAAAACGGCGTCAAAGTGACCAAAATCGAACGGGTCGTCGATGAATTTTTAAATGCGGACGTCTGGCGCACCGAATCCGATCTGAATTACTACAACAGTTACCAGGATTATCTGGGTTATCTGGAAGAGGTGCTGGGCACCGACTCACTAAACCTGAATGACGCCTTGGCCGAGCTGAATTCGTCCTTTAACGCCGCTTTAGTGCAGCCAGAATCAGCCGCCTATCGTCAGCAAGTCTTATCGTCCGCCGAAGCTATGGTGCAGGACTTACAGCAGCTGGATGGCGCCATGACTGGCCAGATCACCAAGCTGGAGTTTGAACTGAAAGCCGTCGGCGAAAATATTAATTCAACCCTGGCTGACCTGGCTGCGCTGAATCAGAAAATCAGTAAAGAAGCAGCGTTGGGGCGCGACACCTCGGTGTTGCTGGATACCCAGGAGCAGACGCTGCAGACGCTGTCCGGTTATCTGCAGGTGGATGTGTTACGGGCCGATGACGGCAGCGTCACAGTGTCCGCGCTGAACGGTGCACCGCTGGTAATGTCAGGTACGGCGTCGCAGCTGACCGTAGCCGGCAGTACAGTCACTGTGAAGTTTAACAGCCAGGAATTTCCACTTTCAGGGTCGGCCGGGGGCAGTTTGGGTGGCTTGTTGCGGGTTAAATCCGAAGTGCTGGACCCGGCCCGCGCTGAATTGGGCAGCTTAGTCAGTACCATTGCTGACAAAGTGAATACGGCGCTATCAGAAGGTTTTGATTTAAATGGCAGCCCGGGTGAACCGCTGTTTGTTTATAACGCGGCGGACCCGTTGGGCACTGTGCAGGTCAATACAGCGATGACCACAGACATGCTGGCCTTCCGTGGCCGGGTCGACGATGGCAGTGGCAACTGGATCCCGTCCGGTGGCAAAGGTGATAACGGTAACCTGGTCAATCTGGTGCAGTCAATTCAGGGCGTGGGCGCCGGCTACGACAGCCTGATCGGCAAACTGGCGATTCAAAGCAAGCAGGTGCAGGCCAGTGCGGCTACAGCAGGTGTGCTGAATGACAAAGCCATTACCGCCCGCAGCAGTATCAGCGGGGTCAACCGGGACGAAGAGGCTGCTAACCTGATGTACTACCAGCAGTTGTACCAGGCCAACGCCAAAGTCGTCAGCACAGCGGGTCAGATGTTTGACACCCTGATGACCATGTTCTGAGGAGGCGACTAAGATGCGTGTGAGTTCCGATCAGTTTTACCAGACCGCTATTCGTAATATTCAGATCAGCAGCGACAAATACAGCAAACTGTCGGTGCAAATGGCGACTAACGAACGTATTACCAAACCATCAGACGACCCACTGGGCAGCGTGCTGACCTTGCGGCTAAATTCCGAGCTGACCACACTGGAGCAGTACGGTAAAAATATGCAGCAGGCCACCTACACCCTGAGCCAGCAGGAAACTCAGCTCAGCAGCATCAATAACTTATTGTACTCAGTGCAGTCTTTGGCGACTGCAGCGGCAGACGGCTCTTATGGTAACGACGAACTGAATGCGATGGCGAATGAGCTTGAAGTCTTGTTGCCAGGCATTGTCGACCTGCTGAATGCCCGTGACGGCGAAGGCAATTATCTGTTTGCCGGCAGCGAAATTGATCTGCAGCCTTTTGTAAAGGATGCCGCCGGACAGTATATCTACCAAGGCGACGCCCAGGTGCGCAAAGTCGCAGTGTCCGCTGAAACCCTGGTGAACTCGAACATTACCGGCGCGCAGCTGGCACCAGGTGCCGGCTTTATCAACCAATTACAAGATTATATTGCCTTGCTGCAGGCCCCTCCGGCCACAGGTGCTGGTACTGAATCCCGTCAGATGCTGGATGAACTGGAAGCGATGTTAGGCCGTACCACTGCCGCGCTGACTCAGATTGGTGGCACCGTCAGCTCGCTGGATGAACTGAAAAACACCAATGTGGATATTGCCCAGTTTACCGAAAACCTGCGTGACGACATCAATGCCGTGCATTACCCGTCGGCCTATATCGATATGAACAATGCGCTGGCTTCTTATGAGTCCACGTTAAAGGTGTACAGCTCAGTGTCGCAACTGAGTCTGTTCAATTTGCTCTGAGGCTGACCTATGCTGATCGACCGCCTGAAATCCGGCCAGACCCAACAGATACAACGCACTGAAAGCAAGCCTTCGGTGGCTGTGTCTGCGCAGTCAGGCACAGAGAGCCAAGGCAGCTCAGTGCTGCAGCGTCAGCTGAGTACTCTGGGCCAGTGGAGCGTCAAAGCGGACGTAGCGCAGCAGCTGGCAAAGAACCAGCAGGCAGAGCAGCAACTGCGCCAGCTTTATCAGCAACTGGAGCAGTTACGGCGTCAGCTCGATCAGCCGCAAAGCTCAGCACAGAAACAGCAACTGAGTCAGCAACTGCAACAACTGGAGCAGCAGCTGAAGCAGAAAAATTCGGCCTTAAAGCCTGAGTTACAGCTGGCTTCAGCACAAGCAAGTCAGCAGCAATGGCAGTTGCATCAGAAAATCGATTTATTAAGCCCGCGTCCTGTCGCTGAAACCGTCAAAGTGCAGCTGGGCAATGGCCAGCTGTTGCAACTGAGTTTTGCCGCGGGCCAGTCTGCTGAGACCAGTCTGCAGCAAATTCAACAAGTGTTTGCTGATGCGGGTATTGAAGTGAAAGCTCAGGCTCAGACGCTGGTGTTCAGCAGCCAGAAACAACCGGCCTTATTGCAGCAAGCCTGGCAGGTGCAAGGGGAAGGTGTGCGGCTGGCGGCCGGTAACCCAATTCAGCTGAAATTGCAGGCGGCCAAGAATCCGTTGACCTTATTGGCGGACCAGGCCAGGCAACTGGACAACCAGCAGGCCTATCAGGCTGAACTGGCTCAGGTGCAACAAAAACTGCAGGGGCTGATGCGCCAGGTGCAGGCAGAGCGTCAGATCCTCCTGAATAAGCTCAATGCGCTGCAGCAAGCCGATTCAACACAAATGGCAGAGCAAGCGTTACAGACCAGCGCTGAATTGAAGCTGCAGATGCAAACCGGTGCTGCAGCGACTGTCCCGGCGATTTTATCGCAAGGCCAGATCACCCGTTCTTTAGTGGAATTTGCCTTAGCTGGCTAAGGCGAGTTCCCGCAACTTCCTTGGAAGACGTCGTTCTATCCTGTTGTAGTTTCTGCCTCCTCCCGGAGGCAGCTTTTTTATGTACAGGATGTACGGTACGCCGAAATGGCAGGAGCATTTTCCGGCGCTGGGGTCTCCATAAAAAACACCCAAAAAATTAAAAATTTTCAGAAAAAAATTTCAGTTCTGCAGTTGGGTCGTCGCTTTTTATTTATGACCATAGTGCATAGGAGCAACCAACATGGCTTTATCAATTCAATCGAACTCAGCGGCTACTTCAATCCGTAACCAGTTAAACCGTTCAAACGACAGCCTGGGTGTAGCCCTGGAACGTTTAGGTAGCGGCTTCCGCATCAACTCAGCAAAAGACGACGCTGCCGGCTTACAAATTGCCAGCCGTCTGAGTGCTCAGCTGGTTGGTCAGGAAACTGCCATCAACAACGCGAACAATGCCAACTCTATGCTGAAATCAGCTGAAGGCGCTTTCGATGAGATGACCAACATCGTGTTCCGTATGAAAGAACTGGCCACTCAAGGTGCCAACGGAACTAACAGCGCGACTGAATACACTGCATTAAACAGTGAATACACTGCTCTGGCTTCTGAGCTGGACAACATTCTGGACAACACAACTTTCGGTGCTGGCACTAACCTGTTAGGCGCTGGTGGCAAATTCTCTGCTGCTGTAACCTTCCAAATCGGTGCTTCAGCTGCTGAAACTTTAAGCGTAGATATTTCTGCCCAGATCACTGCAGTAACGACTGCAGTTGGCGCGCCAGGCGACCTGACTACTCAGGCAAACTCCAGCACTGCAATCGGTACTCTGGATACATTACTGACTGAAATCGGTGCTGCCCGTTCTTCGCTGGGTGCGTCAATGAACCGTCTGGACCACACCATCAACAACCTGTCTAACATGACAGAAAACACTGGCGATGCCCGTGACCAGCTGATGGATGCCGACTTTGCCAAAGAAACTTCTAACATGACGAAACAGCAACTGTTGCTGAACTCAGGTATCTCTGTACTGAGCACAGCCAACACCACGACTCAGATGGTGAGCCAGCTGTTACGTTAATCGAGCCCGGAGAACGGACTCTCCAACCCGTCCCCCAGTGGCTCGACGCGCTGGGGGCATTTTATTCAGAGATGGTCACAGAGGTAAGTTATGGCATTCTCCAGCATTGACCCGGCAACCCTGGCGTCGCAATACACGCAAATAGAACGTGCAGGCAAAGATGAAGTGCTCAAAGCACAACAAACACGCTTTACCAATTTGCTGAGTTCCTATACCAAACTGCAAACCAGCCTCACCAGTCTGAATGACTTATTTACCAGTTTTGTTAAAGACAAAGAGCTGCTGAGCAATAGCGGCACTGTCAGCGACGAAACGGCTTTAACCTTGTCGGTCGATGGCACCGCCGCCTCCGGCAACTACGAGATTTTTGTTGAAAAACTGGCGCAGCAGCATCAGTTGTCGTTGGCCTTTGGCAGCACTGAAACCCTGCCAACAGACGGCCAGTTTGAACTGACGGTGGCAGGTGAAAGTTTTGCGGTGGACCTGTCTACTTTGCCGGCCGGAGCCAAACTAAGCGATCTCGCCACCGCCATTAATAAAGCGGCCGACAACAGCGGTGTGCTGGCCACAGTGATGCGCAGCAATGGCCAGGCTTATCTGGTACTGACCAGTGAAGAAAGTGGTGCGGCGAACACCATTAGCATGAATTTTGTGCCGGGTGCCGACAGTTCAGGCGCGGATATCGCCGGTGCAGTGGCCGGGGCGACCACCCTAAAATCAGCGCAGGACGCTGTGTTCCGTATCGGTTCAGACAATGCCATCAGCCTAACCTCAACAACCAACACTCTGGAATATGTGATCAGTGGCGTGACCATTGAGCTGAAAAAGGCTCAGCAGGCCGGTGACACCCCATTGCAAATCAGCATTTCGCAGGACAGCACTGCGGTGCAGGAAAAACTGCAGAAGTTTGTTGACAGCTACAACAGCATGATGAAGCAAATCAGCTCGGATAGTTCACTGAAGTCTGACAGTATGGCGCGCAGCATCAGCAACCAGATGCGCGGCAGTTTTCAGCAAATGTTCCAGGGCCGTTCTTTAACCAGCATTGGCCTGGAGTTTGATCGCAACGGTGTGCTGACACTCGACAGTGAGAAGTTCAGTGAGGCGCTGGAGCAAGACCCATTGCAAATAGAGCAGATGCTGGTGGCTGAAGACGGTTTATTTGGCCAGATGCAAAGCCGCTTAGAGCCCTATACCAAAAGGTCGGGATTGCTGAGCAGTAAACAACAAAGTATTCAGAGCAGCATCGATCTGGTCGCGACCCGGCAAAAACGCCACGACTACTCGATGGAGCAGGTCTATCAGCGTTATGTGGCGCAATTCACCCAGATGCAGGTGACTATTGCCCAGCTGGAAAGTTCGATGTCACAGTTTGGTTAACGGAGTTTTTATGATCGATTTTGCAGCAGGTTATCAGGCCTACCAACACACCAGTGTCAATGTTAAAGCATCAGGCGCTGATATTCACAGCCTGGTCGGCATGTTATTCGATGGTTTCCTGGACGAGCTGGCCCGCACCGAAGGCCATATCCAGGCCAAACGCCACGACAAAAAAGCCGCCAGCGTGGAAAAGCTGCTGAAAATTCTCGGTGGTCTGGACGCGTCGCTGGATCAGGACAAAGGTGGCGAAGTGGCAGTGAATATGCACAATCTGTATCAATTTTGTGGTCAGGCGTTACTGCGCGCCAGTCTGCGCGACAGCCTGACTGAGCTGGCCGATGTCCGCACTGTGATGACCGACTTGCAGCAGGGCTGGCAGGCCTTGTTACAACACCGCGCCTGAGTGACCGCAAAGCGCACGGAACCTCAGCGTTGCGCTGGTTCCGCAAAGCGGAAGTAACACTTCCGCTTCCTGCTTCCTGCTTCTTTACATCCCTTAAAAATCAATGATTTAACTCTTGGCTTGTTTTTTGCTGAACATCAACTGAATGAAGTTTAGTGGATAGCCAATATGCCGGTACAGCTCGCAAAATCAGAACCTGTGTTGGTGCAATTACAGCAGTTGTTACTGCAGTTGCATCAGGCCGTGTCGCATGGCAAATGGCTGCAGGTGCAGGCGCTTGACCGGCAGATCCAGCAACAGGTGCAGCAACTGAAATCGCAGCACAATGTGGCCAGTCTGAAAGTGGAACTGCAAATGCTGACCCAGCGTTACCAACAACTGATCCAGCTGGCGAAAAAACAGCAACAGCAGCTCGAGCAAAAAATGAATCAATTTCAGCAAAACAAAGCCGGTGTATTGGCCTATCGCCAGACCAGCGAAGGTGTCGGCTCATGAACCTGCTTGTTTCAGGCCCGGCGCAAAAAACAACGACGGCTCAGGCTGGACAGGTGAGCTCAGCCAGCGATCTGTACAGCAGTGAAGACAACTGGAGCGATGCGTCTGAGCTCGATTGGGCTGAACCCCAGCCAGAGCAACAGGCTGAGCCACTGCCTCAGGAGTTGACGGAAGCTACAGCAGAAGCAGAGCTGACTTTACCTGCCACCAGCAACCCGTTGCTGGAACTGCAACTGGCAACAGCGCGTTTGCCAGCGATGCCACAGTCCGAACCTGCTGTTGAGCTGGACCTGATGGCTGGAACGGCCAGCAACACCAGTGGTCAGGCTCAGGCCATGCTGCCTGGCGCAGAACTGCCAGCTGACGTCGTGCCAGAACTACCCGCTGTGCCTGCACCATTAACCAGCGCACCGGCCGCGGCCGCACAGGGCGTGACTGACGTATTCAGTGGGGTGACGCCGGGTGGGATGCCAGCCTTAATGGCCAGTGCAAGCGGTACCACTGCGGAGCCGGTTTTGCTTGCTGCGCAAGCTGAACTCAGTGCGCTGAGCCCGGCGCTGCCGATGGGCACTGGGTACCAGGCTACTGCTTCCGCGATGGCAAAGTCCGTTGAGTCACCACAGTGGTCGGCGTTGCCGCACAGCGCGTTGACTGACACCGACCTTGGCACAGTGCAGTCAGTAGCTCTGGTACGCGATGCGCTGCTGGCCAGCAAAGCGGACGCTGGGCCTTTATTACAGTCCCTGACGACTGCTGCCGCCGTCAGCAGCACTGCTGCGGCCAGCTACCAGACCAATGCACTGACCCTGCTTACCGCCGATCCGGCAGACAGCGCTATTCAGTCGCTGATTCCGCAGCTGAACAGCACGGTGCAAGCCGAAGCGGTCTGGCGCACAGAATCATTACAAGGCTCACAGAGCGCCCAGCTTGGCCAGCGGCTGATGCAGGTGCTGGCTGACAAAGCCGAACTGCAGTTTGGCCTGGGGTTGCAAAAAGCCACGATCCGGCTTGACCCACCCAGCCTGGGTGCCGTTGAGCTGACAGTCGCTGTGGACGGCGACCGGGTATCGGTGCAGCTGCACAGTCAGACCACGCAAACCCGAGACTTGATGGCACAAGGGCTGGAGCAGCTGCGCCAGCAACTGCAGCAGAAACTGGGCATGGATGTTCAACTGCAACTGCAAAGCGGTGACAGTCAGTCCGGCCAGCGTCAGCGCCAGTGGGGCGGTGACGCCGGGATAGCGCTGAATATGCAACGCGCTGAATCAGAAACAGAAAACTCCGGACAGCAGCCTACCGGCTGGCTGAATCAATTGGTGTAAGGAAGTACAAGGCAATGAAAAAAGCAGTCGTATTTTTGTTGGTATTGGTGGCAGCTGGTGCTGCGGCAGCAGGGTATTTCTGGTGGCAGTTAAACCAGGGGGCAGCCAAAACCGAAGAAATCAGCGTGAAGCCGCTGTTTTATCCGATGGAAAAGTTTGTGATGAGTGTCAGCGGTGACCCAACGTCCAGATACCTGGTGCTGGAGCTGACGCTGGTCAGCCATAAAGCCGACACCATTGCTGCGCTGAAAGAAGCCACGCCACTGCTACGCAATGCGCTGGTCGAACACTTTGCCCGTCAAAGCCACCTGGAAGTGAAGCTGGCGATGCAGCAGGTGTCCGAAGTGCAGTCAGAGTTGCTGGCCCGCTTTAACCAGACGCTGCTGGACAACAAGTACGAGCAGCAGCTGGATAAAGTGCTGATCACTAACATTTTTATTCAGTAGGAACCGCATCATGCTGGCGGAACATTTCTGGTCTGAACCCGAACTGCTGGCCGAGCCTGCCCAGGCGGTGGCCAATGAAGGGCTGTGGCTGCAGAAATACAGCTATCTGGTTCGTCGTGCTGCTGCACATTTGCGCTCACTGCTCGGCGCCGTAGTGGACAGCGACGATTTGCAACAGATTGGTCTGATGGGTCTGTTGTCTGCGCTGCGCCGTTATGGCAAAGCACCGGACGCTGCTTTTGAATCTTATGCCTTTAAACGGGTGCGCGGCTCGATGCTGGATGAATTTCGCCGTGCCGACTGGCGGCCACGTCAGCTGCGCCAGCAGGCGCACCAGTTCCGTGATGCCAGCCGGGAGTTGACTCGCAAGCTGGGCCGTTTGCCCAGTCATGAAGAGCTGGCGCTGCATCTGCAGCTGAGTCCGCAGGAAGTTGCTGAAAACTTGTATCTGAACCAGGCGGAGTCGATGGAAAGCCTGGATCTGTTACTGGATCAGCAGCAACACGCTGAACTGGGGGAAACCTGTCTGTCAGCGCTGGAGATGAAGCTGTCGCTGCAACAGGCGATGGCGACCATGCCGGAGCGCAGCCGATTGTTGCTGCAGTTGTATTACAGCCATGAGCTGAACATGAAGGAAATTGCGCTGGTGCTGGACCTGACCGAAAGCCGGGTTTGCCAGCTGCATAAGCAGGCTATTGATTTGCTGACAAAAAAACTGTCGCAGTGGGATTAACGCAGGATTGAAGTGATGCAACGACTGATAGGTTTAGGTGTAGTGCTGCTGGCAGTGGTCGGTGGTTTTATGATGGCAGGTGGTAATGTGGCCATGTTATGGCAGCCAGCTGAGTTCGTCATCATTTTCGGTGCTGGTTTAGGCGCGCTGGTGGTGGGCAACAGCAGTGCTGTGCTCAAAGAGTTGGGCCAGCAACTAAAAGCTCAGTTTGTCAGCCAGCCGGACCAGGCCCAGCTGTATAAAGAGCTACTGGTGTTGCTGTATCAGCTGCTGGAAACCATCAGAACCAAAGGTTTCCGTGAACTGGAAGATCATGTGGAAAACCCACAGACCAGCTCCATTTTCATTTCTTACCCGGCCGTGCTGGACAACCCGCAGTTGCTGCAATTTGTCTGTGACAACGTGCGGCTGATGAGTCTGGGCAAAATTAATGCTTATGACCTGGATATGCTGCTGGAGCAGGAAATACAGACGCTGGAACAGCAGCAGTTAAAACCATCTTCGGCGACCCATTCGATTGCGGAAGCCATGCCTGGCTTCGGCATTCTGGCAGCGGTTGGCGGCATTATCATCACCATGCAGCATCTGGACGGGCCGTTATCCAGCATTGGTTACCATGTCGCGGCGGCGCTGGTCGGAACTTTTATCGGTATTTTTGGCTGTTATTGCCTGCTCGAACCTATGAGCAATGCGATGGAAGCCTATGTACGTAAACAAATTGCGCTGCTCGAATGCGTGCGTGCTGTGCTGGTGTCGCACACTAAAGGTCATGTCGCCGTGGTGGCGACGGATTCAGGCCGCAAGCTGATCGCTGCTGAACTCAAACCGTCTTTCACTGAAATGGAAGACTGGATCAATACCAAGGCGGCCTGATGAACGCACAAGCTCCGGTGGTCCTGCGCCGCGCTGCCCGCGGCGACAAAGCCAAAAAAAGCAGCGGTGCCTGGAAAGTAGCCTTTGCCGACTTCACTCTGGCAATGATGGCGTTTTTTATGGTGCTGTGGATTTTGGAAGTGTCCACTTACAAAGAGCGGACCGAGGTGGCCTCTTACATGCGCACTCAGTCCATTCTGGGTGGTAATAGTCACCCCTTTGATGCGATGAACAGCCCTTACCCGGTGGATTTAGGTGGCAACCCGTCGCCGATCGAAATGGCGGTATCCACCCATGAACCGCAACAAAGCTATGTGGCAGGCATGTCGGCGCATCTGCAGATCCCTGAAGGCAAACGTGAGCCATCCGCTGGTATGGGCGAGAAGCTGAATTCGCTGATCAGTGGCCAGTACGAATCGCCACCAGAGATGAACCTGCTGGCGATGGCCTTTAAAGAATTTGCTGAACTGAACAATGCCGAAGCCAACCTGGTGGTGGAGCAAATTCCGGCTGGCCTGCGCGTTATTATGCGTGACAGCGAAAACCGCCAGATGTTTTTGCGTGGTCAGGTGCAGATGAACCCCTATTTCGAAGACCTGCTGCTGAAGCTGGCACCGGTGTTTTCGCGTATTCATAACAAACTGTTGTTGTCGGGCCACACAGATGGCACTGCCTTTAACAGCAGCCAGTACAGCAACTGGGAATTGTCCGGTGACCGCGCATTGCAGGCCCGTCAGGTACTGGCTGCCGGTGGCATGCCGGTGCAACGGGTGGCTCAGGTCAGTGCCTTTGCGGAAACCGTTTTGCTGAACCCGGTGCAGCCTGGTGCCAGTGAAAACCGCCGTATTGAGATCCTGATCCTGACCAAACAGGCAGAACAACAGCTGCTGGATTTATTCAGCACCGACAAGCCGGGTAATGCGGTGGAAAAAGCTGCTGACGCTGCGGCGGCGAATCAGCCGGTGTTACGCACCAAGTACCAGGATTGATATGCCGTATCCAAGACAACAGCCAGGACGGCAGTTTTACCGTTGGTACTTTTATGACCCAAGCCAGCCTTTGGCGACTCAGACCAAAGGGGTGCCGGTGAAGCTGAAAAGCACCAGCTGGTTTGGCGGCGACATTGGGTCGGCGGTGGTGAAAGACATGAGTGGTGGTGGTGCCGGTTTGCTGGTGCCACGCAAAGACAAAGTGCCGGAGAAGTTCTGGGTCGGGTATGACAGGGAAACCCGGGTGAAAGCCCAGGTGAAATACCGTCAGCTGGTCGACGACAAGCTGGAGTTTCTGGGGGTGTCCTGGGTCAGTGCTGAGCCACAGCTGGTGTTGAAATTATTACGCAAATTAAGACGGCGGGCTTTTGTGATCAAACAACAACCTGTCCGTCTGGTACAGAACACAACTGCATGAGTGGGCAGATGAAGAAGCAAAAAACAATGTCGAAACTGCTGAAAGCGAACTCAGCGCAACAGTGCAGTGCGTATGCGTTGACCCGGCAGCAACGACAGTATGAACAGGCCAGCCAGCAGGCTCGCACCCGGTTGGCAGACTGTAGCAAAGCCTTGCAGGCAGAGCTGGGCCGCCTGTTAACGGATGTGGATTTTGAGCTGGATCTGAATCTCTGTAATCCGACAGGCCTCGGCAGCTGGATGTCAGAACAGTCGGTGCTGCTGGCGACGCTGCAATTACCACTGGAGCAGGAAAGCCCTTGTTATCTGGCGATTGATCATCAGGCCGTGCACAACATGGCGGATTTGTGCCTGGGCGGTCAGCTGACGGCCCGGCACCAGATTGAAGAGAAGGTGGAGTTTTCTGCGTCGGAAACCCGCATTTGCTGCCGTTTGTTGCAAAAACAAGCGCAGGCATTGATGCAACTGCTGTTTAACCAGCATCTGCCATTGTCAGCCCATTTATTTAAGCAGCAGTTTCAGCCACAACCCTTTCATTGGCTGGTGCTGAAAGTGCGGCTGGTACTGGCGGGCGAAGCGGTCAGCTGGCTGCTGTGGTTGCCGGTGGAGTTGTGGGCGGCTGAGCAGGAAGAACAAAAACCGGCCTCGGGCCCGGTGGCGCTGCTGGACTGGCGGCGTATTCCGGTGCGGGGCCGGGTAGAAATGGCCAGACGGCAGGTGCGGGTAGAGCAACTGCAGGCCTGGTGTCAGGGTGAGTTGCTGGGTATAGACCTGTTCAGTTCTATGCAATTCCAGCTGGAACAGCAGGCGCTGTTTCACGGCAAGGTAGCGGAAGAAGCTGGTGCCTTAATGTTTCAAATTTCAGATTACGCGGAGAGTGGATCATGAGCAACGTACAAAGCGCAATGGGAACCGGAGTGAACGAGATGGATATGCTGGATATGGGCGAGTTGTTTGGTGAAGAGCAGGCGCAGGAGCCGGTAAAAGCCGGGCCGGGCATGTCGATGTTCCGCGACGTGCCATTGACAGTGACACTGGAAGTCGCCAGCACTGAGGTGACTTTAGGCGAGCTGAGCGACGCCGAAGCCGGAGACGTGTTGCCGCTGGATAAAGCCGTCGGCGAGCCGCTGGATGTCAAAGTAAACGGTGTATTGTTTGCCAAAGCCGAAGTGGTGATGGTGAACGGCAAATACGGCCTGAAATTTGTGTCGACCCGTCGTGAGCAAAAAACCGATGCCTAAGTTTTTTCTGCTCCTGCTGTGGCTGGCCGCCAGTTTTGGCCTGAACGCTCAGGAGCTGACTTTGTTGTCGGTGACCGACACCAATTCAGGTCAGGATTACAGCGTCAAACTGCAGATCTTACTGCTGATGACCATGCTGAGCCTGTTGCCCGGTATTATCATGATGATGACGTCTTTTACCCGCATCATCATTGTACTGGCGATTTTGCGTCAGGCGCTGGGTCTGGCGCAAAGCCCGCCGAATCGTATTCTGATCGGCATAGCGCTGATGCTGAGCCTGTTAATTATGAAGCCGGTCTGGCAGGACATTTATCAGAATGCCTTTAAACCCTACCAGGCCGAGCAGATGACGCTGGAACAGGCTATTGGCCGGGCTGAACAACCGGTGCGGCAATTTATGCTGGCGCAAATTCGTGAAAACGAGCTGCAGCAGGTGCTGAAAATAGCCAAAGAGCCGACCACCATGGCGGCGGCCGATCTGAGCTTTGATGTGCTGTTACCTGCCTTTGTGCTGAGTGAGCTGACCACCGCTTTTCAAATTGGCTTTATGTTGTTTATTCCCTTTCTGATCATCGATTTAGTGGTCGCCAGTGTGCTGATGTCTATGGGCATGATGATGCTGTCACCGCTGATTATCAGTCTGCCGTTTAAGCTGATGATTTTTGTGCTGGCCGATGGCTGGTCGATGATTGCCGGTACGCTGGCCGCCAGTTTCGGAGCTGCACCATGACGCCGGAAATGGCAACGGATCTGGTCAACAGGGCTATTTTCAGCATTATCGAAATTTTGCTGGTGCTGATCGTGCCCGGTTTGTTGCTGGGTATTGTGGTGGCGATTTTCCAGGCAGCGACGTCCATTCAGGAGCAGACGCTGACCTTTCTGCCGCGCATGTTACTGACATTGCTGATGGTGGTGTTTGCCGGTAACTGGCTGGTGCAGAAATTCCTCGACTGGTTTGCCAACTTAAGCCAGCTGATCCCGGGGATGCTGGGATGAGCCCGCTGCTGAACTTAACCATCGACCAGCTGATGGTCTGGTTTGGTTCGGTCTGGTGGCCTTTTGTCCGCCTGTCCGCTTTTTTATGGGCCATGCCGCTGTTTGATAACCCGGCGGTGACACCACGCAGCCGGATTTTGCTGGCGCTGGCACTGGCCTTTTTGTTGGCCCCGGCTATTGAGGTCAAAGCGATAGACCCCTTTTCGCTTGATGGGGTGTTGGTGACGCTGGAGCAAGTGATTTTTGCGGTGTTGATGGCTGCTGCTGTGCGGATGTTATTTGAAGTGCTGGCGCTGGTGGGCCTGGTGATTTCGATGCAAATGGGTTTGTCGATGGCGATGATGATGGACCCGGCCAGTGGTGACCAGGTGTCACTGCTTAGCCAAATGTTCTGGATTATGACGGCGTTGTTGTTTCTGGCGATGGACGGACATCTGGTGGCTTTGCAGGTGCTGGTCGACAGCTTCAGTTTATGGCCGGTCGGTGAAAGTCTGTATCAGGTGAATATTCAATCCTTGCTCGGCTTATTCAGCTGGATGTTTGCGTCAGCCCTGTTGGTGGCGTTGCCCGCCATTATTGCCATGTTATTGGTGAACCTGACCTTTGGTGTGGCCAGCCGATCGGCGCCCAGTCTGAACCTCTTTGTGTTGGGGTTTCCAATGACGCTGCTGCTGGGCTTTGTTTGTGTCTTTCTGACCTTGGGTCAGATGGGCCAGTACTTTATGCAAATGGCTGAGCATGTGCTCGGTACCATGCTGCTGGCGCTGAGGTAACGCATGTCGGAACAAAGCAGTCAGCAAAAGACCGAACAACCCACAGAGCAGCGACTGAAAAAAGGTCGCCGTCAGGGCCAGGTGGCCCGCTCGAAAGAGCTGAATACCGCGGTGTCGCTGCTGCTCGGCGCTGCCGCCTTGCTGTGGTTTGCAGACATGTTCCTCGCCTTATTCCAGCAGGTGATGGAGCAAAGCTGGCGGCTGGACAAAAACAGCCTGAAACAACCGGACCTGATGACCAGCAGCATTGCCAGTGCCTTACTTGGCATGCTGGGGGCTACCCTGCCGTTTTTGTTGACCTTGTTTTGCGCCAGCTGGGTGGCGGGCATTTTACCTGGCGGCTTTATTTATTCGTCCGAACTCTTGGGGCCGAAATTTAACAAGCTGAACCCTATCAAAGGCTTGGGCCGCATCTTTGGCATGGACAGCTGGATTGAACTGGTCAAATCGATCCTGAAAGTCAGTTTGTTAGGCGGCTGCTTATGGGGCCTGCTCAATCATTTGGTCGATCGTTTGCTGAATCTGCAGCGGATGGATTTAGCGCTGGCCAGTAAAGAAGGGCTGGAAGTGTTGTCATTCAGCCTGATGGTGCTGGCGCTGGTGCTTTGCCTGGTGGCTGTGATCGACGTGCCATACCAGCAGTTTAAAGTCAGCAAAGAGCTGAAAATGACCAAGCAGGAAGTAAAAGAAGAGCGCAAGTCCACCGACGGTAACCCGGAAATTAAAGGCCGGATCCGTCAGATCCAGTACCAGCAAGCCAACCGCCGGCTGGGTGAGCGGGTACCGACTGCTGACGTCATTATTACCAACCCAACCCACTTTGCGGTGGCGTTGAAGTATTCCGAAAGCAAAGCCAAAGCCCCTTATGTAGTGGCCAAAGGGGTGGATGAAATGGCTTTGCGTATTCGCGAGCTGGCGAAACAACACCAGCTGGAAGTGCTGGAACTGCCGCCGCTGGCGCGGGCCATTTATTTTTCGACCCGGGTCGACCAGGAAGTGCCAAAAGCACTCTACACCGCGGTGGCCTATGTGCTGCACTATGTGATGCAGCTTAAAGCGTATAAACAAGGCCGCGGCCAGGCGCCGGCCCCATTACCTGATTTATTTATTCCGTCAAGCCTGCAAAAGGCCAATGAGTGAGGATGTCCATTGTGAACTGGCGAGTGTTAACCCAACCCTATACCGCAATCCCGGTGCTGCTATTGGCCATCCTGGCGATGGTGGTATTGCCGTTACCGGCCTGGCTGCTGGATATCTTGTTTACCTTCAACATAGTGATGGCCATTATTGTGCTGCTGGTGGCGGTGTCGACCAAAAAGCCGCTGGATTTTTCCGTCTTTCCTACTGTGTTGCTGGTGGCCACCCTGATGCGACTGACGCTGAACGTAGCGTCGACCCGGGTGGTGTTATTGCATGGCCATGAAGGTACGGATGTAGCTGGCCGGGTGGTGCAGGCCTTTGGTGAGGTGGTGATCGGCGGCAACTATGTGGTCGGTATGGTGGTGTTTGTCATTCTGATGGTGATCAATTTTGTGGTGATCACCAAAGGGGGCGAGCGGATCTCCGAAGTGTCGGCCCGTTTTACCCTGGACGCGATGCCGGGCAAACAAATGGCCATTGATGCCGACCTCAACGCCGGTTTAATCGGGCCTGAGCAAGCCAAAGAGCGACGGGCACAAATTTCCAGCGAAGCCGACTTTTATGGCTCTATGGACGGTGCCGCCAAGTTTGTCCGTGGTGACGCTATTGCTGGCCTGATCATTCTGGTGATCAACCTGTTGGGTGGTGTCGCCATCGGTGTCTTTATGCACAGCCTGAGCCTTGGCGAATCCTTCCAGCGTTTTGCCCTGCTGACCATTGGTGATGGTCTGGTGGCACAAATTCCTTCGCTGCTGATGTCGGTGGCTGCCGCCATTATTGTCACCCGGATGAACGATGAAGGGGAGATGTCGGATGAAGTGGGCCGACAACTGCTGGCGTCGCCGCGCGTGCTGCTGACCGCAGGTTTTATTATGACGGTGCTGGGCATAGTGCCGGGCATGCCAACCGCTGCTTTCTTGTCATTTGCTGCACCGCTGTTTTTTGCCGCCTGGCGTTTGCAACAACAGCAACAGGGCCGCAGCTACACCGAAGTCGAAGCGCTGACCGAGAAGATCAGCCAGGAAGCGGTCAGCCTGAGCTGGGACGATATTCCGCATACCGACCGTTTGTCGGTGGAACTGGGTTTCCGCTTGGTCTATCTGGCGGATAAAACTCAGGGCGAACCTTTATTACAGAGCTTACGCGGAGTCCGCAAAACCCTGTCTGAGTTAAGTGGTTTCCTGTTACCTGAAGTGCGGGTGCGTGACAGCCTGAAGCTTAATCCACAAGAGTACCGCATTAAACTGGGTGGCGTGATGGTCGGTTGCGGCCGCCTACAGGCCAATAAACTGCTGGCGCTGAATACCGGCGATATTTATGGCCAGATGGATGGCGAAGTGACCATAGACCCGGCCTATGGCCTGGAAGCGGTCTGGATTGACACCGAACAGAAATCCAAAGCACTGAACCTTGGCTATTCAGTGGTCGACGTCGCCACTGTGGTGGCGACTCATGTTGGCAAAGTGGTGAAAGAACAGCTGGCCGAGCTGTTTATTTTTGAAGATGTAAAGCAGTTTCAGAAGCGGTTGGCGCAGGTCGCGCCAACACTGGCGGAAGCGCTGGAAAAAGCACTGCTACCCAATTTGCAATTGAAAGTATTACGTTTATTGCTTAAAGAACAGGTCAGCTTGGCCGATGTAGTGACGATAGCCACTGCCTTGGTCGACAGTGCCGAAGTGACCAAAGACCCGATTTTATTAGTGTCTGATGTGCGCTGCGCGCTCAAAGCCATGCTGGTGCAACAAGTGTTGGGTGAACGCGATGAATTGGCGGTGTACAGCCTGGACGACAAACTTGAGCAAACGTTGCAAAGTGCGTTGAATCAGGCCATGCAGGCCGGCAAAGTGAGTCTGGATTCGTTCCCGGTGGCGCCGAATCTGCTCAGCCAGTTCCAGCGGTTGATGCCACAAATTCGTGAGCAGATGCAGCGGCTGGGCTATCACCCAGTATTGGTGGTATTGCCGCAGTTGCGGCCTTTGCTGGCCCGCTACGCCCAGAGTTTTACTCAGGGTAACCTGGTGGTGCTGTCGTATAACGAAGTGCCGGATCAGGTACGGGTCAATGTGATAGGCACCTTAGGCTAAAAATATGGCCGCTTAGCGACTGGACAGGCCTAAGGTCGTCGCTTTTAAACTGTTGACGGTCGCAAATTGTGCAGGCCCAGACCATGGTCGAATCAGTTTCAACAAAGCGTCATGTTAGTATGTTATTTATACAAAGCATAAGTATGTAATTTGTGTGACGTGCCATTTTTAGATAAATAACAGGTGAAATGTTGAAAATTCAGCCACTTAATAAGCTGATTTTACAAAAATAAAACTTTCATCCTGTTTTTTTTTGTTGTTTTTATTTATGTTAAGTGCAGGTTCAGTCAGATTCTGTTCTGAAACTGCAGAGCTTAGAAATTAAAAGGCAAACTGGTCGAAAGGTCAGGACGCAAAGCCTCCGGTCTAAGGGCATTAGCCTAAGATAGCGGGGTTGCATTAGCAAGCGGTCACCCTGCGGGTGTGGCACTGGGTTTGTCGTAAGGCAAGGCTAGGGCGCGCCTGTATCCAGGGTAGGGGTTGGTCTGTCCGTCAGTCTGGCTCCACCTGTCTATTTGCTGTTTGCCTTTTAATCGGGTACCGGGTTTCGGCCCAAACGGGTTGGTTAAAAGGATACATCGGGTGAACAGCACGTTATTTAGTCTGGCATTCAGTTCGATCATTGGCAGCACAGCCTCTACTGTGGTGGTGCCCGCTATGGATCAAGCAGAATGGCAGGTCTCAGGCAATCAGTTCCAATGCCGCATGCAGCAGCAGTTGGGGTCTATGGCGACCTTAAGCTTCCGTCAGGAGCCGGCTAAGCCGCTGGAGCTACTGCTGGACATGGAGTCAAAACATCTGCAGTTGCAGGATGTGCAGGGGCGTCTGATCCCTGCCGACTGGCAACCAGGCCAGCTGGCACCAGCCGTCCAGCTGTCAGCTGCCGAAATCAGTCAGTCGCAGGCGCGCTTTGTTGAGCTGGTGCCCGTGGCCTTGCAACAACTGCAGCAGGGCTACTGGCTGGAAATATGGCTGGACCTGCCAGGCCAGGAGCTCAGTCTGCGAGTACCTAACCTGAAGTCCGCTGCGGCGTTAACCGAATTTCAGCACTGCACCGCCTCTTTATTGCCTATGAGCTGGCAACAGGCCCGCGATTACCAGCTGAGCTATGTGCCAGGGGAACGTCAGCCAAATGCTGCCGGACTTGAGCATCTGCAATTACTCGCCCGTTATATCAAAGAAGACAAAGCCGTCCGCAAAGTGCTCATTGATGGTCACAGCGACGACGCCGGTACGTCTTTAGCCAACCGCCTTGTTTCGGAAGAACGAGCCGACGAAGTGGCCGCTCGCTTGATTGAATGGGGGGTGCCGAAAAAACAGCTGGAAATCCGGGCCCATGGCAACAGATACCCGCTGGCGCGGAACCAATCCAATAACAGAGTGATACTGCGGCTAATCCGCAGTGCAGGTTGAGGTAACAGATCGTATGAATAATTTACTGTGGATCGATGCCTCTGTACCTGCAGAAGAGCAACTGAACTGTGCCAGAGCCGAAGGACTGCAGATCAGGACTGCCAGAGACTTAACCTCAGTGCTGGACGCCTGCAGCAGCTTGCGGCCAGACATTGTGGTGATGGCGTCACAACTGCCGGATATCGAAACCCGTGAGCTGATGCGGGTGCTGAAACGGCATTTCGACAGCTGTCAGATCATTGTGCTGGTGGAGCGCGACCAGCACGCCTTTGCCGCCGAATGCCTGACCCAGGGCGCTATCGACTATCTGTTAAAGCCCTTCAGCGCAGTGCAACTGCAAAACACCATTCGCCATGCCGCGTCGGTCGGGCGTGGCTTGAAAGATATGGTAGCGGTGTCGGTTGGCAGCCGTCAGGTGCTGCAACTGGCCAACAGAGCCGCGCAAACCGACGCCACTGTGCTGCTCAACGGTGAGTCAGGCACAGGCAAAGAGCGGTTGGCCCAATACATTCACCAGGTGTCTGCCCGTCGTGACCAGCCTTATATCGCGGTGAACTGTGCGGCTATTCCGGAAAACATGCTCGAAGCTATGTTGTTTGGTTACAACAAAGGTGCTTTTACCGGGGCGACGCAGAACCAGATCGGTAAGTTTGAAGCGGCTAACGGCGGCACGCTATTACTGGATGAAATCTCTGAATTACCACTGCCATTGCAGGCCAAACTGCTGCGGGTACTGCAGGAACGCGAACTGGAGCGTCTGGGCAGTAACCAGAAAATCAAACTTAATGTGCGGGTGATTGCCGCCAGCAATAAAGACTTGCGCGCTTTGGCCGAACAAGGCCAGTTCCGGCAGGACTTATTTTACCGGCTCGATGTATTGCCACTGCGCTGGCCTGCGCTGCGCGAACGCCGTGATGACATCATTCCGATGGCCGAGTTTTTTATGCAGAAGTACGGCGATGGCAAGTACCTGTTAAGTCCGGCTGCTCAGCAACAACTGCTGGCCTATTCCTGGCCGGGTAATGTGCGTGAACTGGAAAACGTGATGCAACGGGCGTTGGTGATGGCGCGTGGCATTGAGCTGCAGCCTATCGATTTAAGTTTGCCTGCACAGGTGCTGACAGCGGCTGAATTGCCGGTATCGGCCGAGCAACTGAAGCACAGCAAACGCACCGCAGAATTCGATTACGTGTTAGGAGTGCTGAACCAGTTTAATGGTCACCGCACCCGGGCTGCGGCTGCTTTGGGGGTCAGTACCCGGGCACTGCGCTACAAATTGGCTGCTATGCGTGAGCATGGTGTAGATACAGACGCAATAGCTTAAGTCAGAGGAACAGATCAATGGTCAGTCCAATTCAATCCCAACAAGAATTACTCAGTCAGTTTGGTCAGCTGGAGCAAATCGCCCGCAATGACCGTATTCAGCCGGCCCAGGCCGACAGTGGGATCAGCAATGATTTCAGCACGGTAATGCGTTCCATCAATGCTCAGCAGAACCTGTCGTCGGAAATGATGGCTGCGGTCGATGCCGGACGTTCTGACGATGTGGTCGGCGCTATGGTGGCCAGTCAGAAAGCCGATTTAAGTTTCTCCATGTTGCTGCAGGTGCGCAACAAAGTGATGAACGGTGTGGATGACATTATGCGCATGTCGCTGTAAGGCTGAATGATGAAAACTGAATTAGCTAAAGCCATGCCGGCCACTATTGACGGCAGCTTCCGCGAGAAGGTGATCAACCTGTCCGGCAAAATGCAATTTTTGCCACAGGGTGAACGCAGCCTGGCGTCCATTGCGCTGCTGGCGACCCTGGTGGCCGCCACTATTGTGGTGATCCTCTGGACCTCGGCGAAAAACTACGTGCCTTTGTATGGCAGCCAGGAGCATTACGACAAAGCCGGTATTGTCGAAATTCTGGATAAAGAGCAGTTCCCGTTTCGTATCGACACTGACAGCGGCAATATTATGGTGCCGCAAGACCGTTTAGCTGACGCTCGCATCACGCTGGCGGCCCGTGGTATCAAAGCGGCCATGCCGGAAGGCCTGTCGGCCATGCAGGACAAAATGAATATGGGCACCAGCCAGTTTATGGAGTCGATGCAGTACCAGCATGCGCTGGAGGGCGAACTGGCCCGCACCATTATTACCATGGACGGTGTACGCAATGCCCGGGTGCATCTGGCCATTCCGAAGCGCAACCTGTTTGTCGGCCGGGAAGAAGAAAAATCAGCCGCCTCAGTGATGGTGGACTTAGCGCCGGGCTACAACATGAAACCCGAACAGGTGGAAGCTGTGGTCAGTCTGGTGTCCGGCAGTATTCCCGGGCTGGACCCGCGTCAGGTCTCGGTAGTGGACCAACGCGGCAAGCTGGTATCGGGGTCTTTGTACGACGAAACGCCGATTGGCAAAGAAACGGACAAAAAACTCGCCTTTATCGACAAAGTCGAGCGCTCTATTGAGCAGCGCGCCTCCATTATGTTGTTACCTGTGCTGGGTGACGGCAACTACCGCATTCAGGTGTCCGCAGACGTCGACTTTAACGTGGTGGAAGAAACCCGCGAAGCGTTGGACAAAGACGCGGTGCTGCGCAGCGAAAACACCAAAACCGACTCGATGCAGGACCAGCTGGCGATGGGCATTCCCGGCTCCTTGGCCAATCAGCCGCCTGTGCCGGTACAACAAGGCCAGCAAGCGGCAGCGCCGGACAACAACGAACGCACCTCACAGCGCAATGAAACCCGCCGTGAATTCGACACCGGCAAAGCCATTACCCATACCCGCTATGAAATTGGCCGGGTGAAAAGCCAAAGCGTGTCTGTGCTGGTGAATCAGGCTGCGGCCGGAGAAGCTGGCTGGACACAGGCGCGACTGGACCAGTTAGCTGACATGGTGAAAACCGCCACTGGATTCCAGGCCGAACGCGGTGACCAGTTCACCATCAGTGCTTTTGAATTTGTGCCGGCTGGCGCTGCCGCTGAGCTGGAAGGTATGGCCTGGTGGCAACTGCCGGAAATGAAAGAATACGTCCGTTATGGCATTGGCGCGCTGATTGGCCTGGCGCTGGTGATTTTTGGCGTGCGGCCTTTGGTGAACCACCTGACCCGCAAACAAAAGCAACAAGGCAACGCGACTGGCGCATTAACGGGGCTGAACCCATTAAGCGCGGCGGCACAGGCGGGTGAGACACCGGCGGATGCAGCCAAAGGCCCGGCCACTCTGGACGGTGTCGCGTCAGCAGCTGTGGATTCAGCCGCTGGGGCTGCCGCTGCGCATAACATGAACTTACCTGCGGTCGGGTCTGAGTTTGCCGACCAAATCAACCATTTGCAATTGCTGGCGAACCGGGAATCTGACCGGGTTACTGCAGTGATCAAATACTGGATAGAACGAGGAGTCAGCGTTGAATCCGTTAAGAGCTGAGCAAGCAAAACCTATTGGTGATTTGGACAAGGCCGCGATACTGCTGCTGAGTATGGGCGAAGAAAATGCCGCCTGTATTATCAAAAAACTGGGTCGCAACGAAGTGCGGGCTTTGTCAGAGCGTATGGCCAAAATTGCTAACGTCACCCAGGACGACGTGGCTTCTATTCTGACCGACTTTTTTGACCAGTACCGCACCGAAAGCGGTGTCAGCGGCGCGTCCAGGTTGTACCTGGAGCGGGCGCTCGACAAAGCGGTGGGCCGTAAACTGGCGCGTGGCATGCTGGACGATATTTATGGCGGCGCTTTGGCGGACGATATCCGCCGGCTGGAATGGGTGCCGGCTGAATTGCTGGTTCGTTTTATGGAGCAGGAACATATCCAGATGCAGGCGCTGATCCTGGCCTTTTTACCGGCCGAGCAGGCCAGTGCCATTCTGGGTTTATTCCCGCAGCAAAAACACGACGACATTCTGTTCCGTATTGCCAATATGCGCGAAGTCAGTGAACACGTGATTGAAGACCTGCGTTACACCCTGGAGCGCTGCATTGATTATGTTGGTGAACAGGTGGGCGCCCGCGTCAACGGGGTGCAGCAGGTGGCCGACATTATGAACCGCTACAGCGGCAATAAAGCGGAAATTATGGAGCTGCTGAAACAGCACAACTCTGCCACAGCGGAAGCCATTGAAGACAAGATGTATGACTTCTTCAGCTTAAGCCGTCAGAGCGAAGAGGTGCTGAACCAGCTGCTGACCGACCTGCCGGACGAGTTGTGGGTCACGGCGTTAAAAGGCGCCGATGTGGCGCTGACCGAAGCCATTCTGGCGGTGTTACCTAAGCGTCTGGCGCAAGTGTACCGTCAGCAAATCGATACCATGAAACCTCAGCCTGTGCGCAAAGTAGAAGCGGCGCGCGCCGAGATTATGGCCATAGTAAAGCAGCGTATGCTGGCTGGCGAGCTGGATTACCGGTTGTATCCGGAAGAGACGGTGGGCTAAATGAGCGGCGCCGCGCAACCTTTGCGCTTTCCGGCACTGCAGCGGCGTGATGGCTCCGTACACCCGCAGCAGCAGTACGAACAAGGTTACCAGCAAGGGTATCAGGCTGGGGTCGAGGCCACAGAGCAGGACGCCTTCAGCCGTGGCCGTACCGCCGGTGAACAGCAGGCTGAGGCCTTCTGGCAACACCAGCTGCAGCAGCAACAAATCGACGCTTTAGTGCGTGAGCAGCAGGCGCTGGATTTGCTGGCGCAACAGTTTGAGCAGCAACTGCAGCAACGGGACCAGCAGATTGCGGCGGAACTGCTGACCACAGTGCAGCAGCTGTGCAGCCTGGTCCTGCAGGCCGAACTGGTGACCCAACCGGCTTTACTGCAGTTGTCGATTGAGCAGCTGGTGCCTTTATTGGGCGCGACCGACCCGCTGCAGTCCATTGCGGTGTCGGCACAGGATGCCGCCTTATTTACCGGCATTTCACAAATTCAGCAGGTGCCTTTGCAACTCGACAACCAGTTGTCGGCCGGGCAGGTGCTGTTTAATGGCAAACAACAGCTGCATCAGCTGGATTTCCAGCAGCGGTTAGACGAAGCGCTGTTGCCACTGCGTCAGCAATTGTTGGGCGACCATGCGTAACCTGAGCGCCGAACTGGCCAGCGCCAGAGCCCAGCTGATCCGTCCGTCGCCTGTACTGAGTTTTGGTCGGCTGGTGCGGGTCAACGGGCTGATTTTATCGGCCGCCGGTGGCCATTTTGTGTTAGGCCAGCGTTACCAGGTGGAAACCGAACAAGGCGACTGGTGTGAAGCCGAAGTGGTGGGTTTTGAACCTGACCAGGCCTTTCTGATGCCGCTGGAACCTGTATCCGGCGTGCGGGCTGGCGCCCGGGTGCGTTCGGTGCCGGACGCCTCCAGTTTTTGGGTGTCGCAGGCACTGCTTGGCCGGGTGGTTGACGGCTTAATGCAGCCGCTGGACGGTAAAGGTCGGTTGACCGAAGGCGAACGCATTTCCGCCCAACTGGCGGCGGTAAACCCGCTACAGAAAAAAGGCGTTAGCGCGCCGCTGGATGTTGGCATCCGCGCTATTAACGGCCTTTTTACAGTTGGCCAGGGTCAGCGCCTCGGCCTGTTTGCCGGTTCGGGCGTTGGCAAAAGTAAGCTGCTCGGCATGATGACCCGCTTTACCCAGGCCGACGTGGTGGTGGTTGGCTTGATTGGTGAGCGCGGCTGGGAAGTAAAAGATTTTATTGAGCAGTGCCTGGGGCCGGATGGCCTGAAAAAGGCGGTGGTGGTGGCGTCACCGGCCGATCAGTCGCCCTTGCTGCGGCTGCGCGCGGCCGAACTGGCGCACCGGCTGGCCGCCTATTACCGTGACCAGGGCCTGAACGTGTTATTGCTGGTCGATTCGTTAACCCGTTACGCCCAGGCGCAACGTGAAATTGCCCTGTCGGTGGGGGAGCCGCCGGCCACCAAAGGTTATCCGCCTTCTGTCTTTAGCAAACTGACGCAACTGGTTGAAAAAGCGGGTAACAGTGCCGATAGCCAGGGCAGTATGACCGCCATTTATACAGTGCTGGCGGAAGGCGATGATCAGCAGGACCCTATAGCAGATGCCGCCCGCGCTATTTTAGACGGCCATATAGTGCTCAGCCGCAGCCTGGCGGAGCGGGGCCATTACCCGGCCATTGATATTGGCGCCTCCATCAGCCGGGTGATGCCACACATAGTGCCGGAAGCCCAGCTGAAACAGGCTTACAAACTGAAAAAGCTGTACAGCCGCTACCTGCAGGTGCAGGAGCTGATCCCACTCGGTGCTTACCAACAAGGCAAAGACCAGGAGCTGGACCAGGCGGTGCAACTGTACCCGGCGTTAGAACTTTTTCTGACCCAGGGTTTAAACCAGGCCAGCAGTTTTACTGAAGCCCAACACCAACTGCAGCAATTACTCGGGAGCTGAACCACATGTTAAAGCAGTATCTGCAGTTACAGCAGCAAAACCTGCTGCAAATGGCCGAACGGCAAAACCAGTTGGCGCAGCATAGCCAGCTGGAAGAACACCGTTTGCAGCTGCTAAGCGGCCATATTCAGCAACTGGAACGCAGTTACCAGATGAAGTCCGCCTTGGGCCTGCAAAACCTGGCATCGATGCAAAATGTGCTGTGGGACATGCAACAACAGCAGCAGGACAAAGTGCAACAAAGCCAGCAGGAACTGCAGCAACAGCAGCAGGTTTGCCGCAAACAGGCCGCCTTCAGCAAAGGCATTGAATGCCTGATCGAGCGGCGTGAGCTGGTGCAGCAGGAAAAACAGCAACGCCAGGAACAAGTACAGGCCGACGAACTGGCGATGCAGCTGCATCAACGCGGCAGGCAGTTAGCCTGATACTAATCTCTTCGTTTAAGGTCTGTTGACACTAAGGGGAAATCACGTAATTCTGGTCTTTGTTTAGATAGCTGACTGATAGTGTTCAGTTTTCTGGCTGTGAGCCTTAAGGGAGGCCGCCGGAACTTACAGAGGTCAAGGATGAAACTACTCTTCTCTTTTTTAAGTTTCTGCGGGCTTTTTGTGCTGTACCAATGCAGCCAAGCTGCGGCTGAAAGATCAGGTGTTCCGGAGCTGACTCCGCATTTTTTCCAGCATCGGGCTGAGTTTCAGCAACTGACGACTCTGGCCTGTGCTGTGCAAAAACAAATGAATACCCGTCATGAGGTGTATAAGCCAGGGACTGCGCCTGAGTACCCGATGCCTTTGGCTGCAGACTTCGCAAAAATTGACCGCTTGATCAGGCAAATAGGGGGCGGGAGCCTGATATTGCTACAGGGTGCTGACGGCGGCTCCTCGCTGCTGTTGCTGCAATGGGGTTTTGTGTTTGCCGGCGACAGTGTTGAAATGAGTTACAGCTACAACCCGTCCCGCTTGGCTGACTATATTCCAGAGCTGCACGACCTGGATAAACACAATCCACAAGAACCCGTGTATTTCACTAAGCCATTGGCTGACGGTTGGTATGTGCAATATGACTACAGCCCTTAGCCGCGCTTTAGCACATGGATGCCAGATGAATTGGTTGATTGCTGCAATGGTCGCGGTTTTTGCCATTGCATACTGGAATACAGATAAATACGACTCCCGGAAAGACCTGACTGAACTGAGTCATTATTACCAACAGCATCAGACTGAGTTTCGTCAACTAGCGCAGGCAGCTTGTGCTTATCGTGCCAGAAACCCTGGCACCTACCTTACTTTTGAGGTGGATTTCCCCGCGTCTTATCCGGCTGAAATTCAGCCAGAGGTGGACACCCTAAAAAGGGTATTACGCAAACTGGGCAAAACAGAGCTGGCGTTACCTGTGGCTCCTCAGGGCGGCTGTTCCTTATTCTTATTGCAGTGGTCCGAATGGCGTGGGGCGGGGGGCAGCCATCTGGGCTTTAGTTATCAGCCTGCACAACACACTGAATACAAGCCTGAGCTGCACGACGCTACAGAGCAGGACCTGACCCAGCCTTTGTTTTATAGCAAAACTCTGGGTGACGGCTGGGTGCTGGAGTATGTCAATATTCCCTGAAATTAGGGTGCTTCGAACTCAAAGAGTCGCCAGATCTGAAGAGAACGTCGGGTTAGCTGTGTGACAACTTGACTCTGCCTTTCCTCCTAAGGGATGATTCGCGCCGAATCAGGCCTGCATCCCTGGTCTGCCTGTCTTTTCTTTTGAAGTGGCCTTTTATGAAAAAAATCTGTGTGTCTTTGTTTGCGCTGGCCCTGGTGGCCATGGGTTCTGTGCAGGCCAATCAGCCTGCCGCTTCGGCCACTGTCACTGGTCAGTGGAAAACCATTGATGATGAAACCGGTCAGCCGAAATCTGTGGTCGAAATTTATCAAGACAATGGCAAGCTGTACGGCAAGGTAGTGGAGATTTTCGACCCGGCCAAGAAGGCGGCTCTGTGCAATGAATGTGAAGGTGCTGACAAAGACCAGCCGGTGCTGGGCCTGGTGATTATTAAAGGCCTGAGCAAAGACGGCGATGACTACAGCGACGGTGATATTCTGGACCCGAAAAATGGCAAGTTATACAGCTGCACCCTGAGCCTGGCGAATGCCGACCAGCTAAATGTGCGGGGTTATCTGGGCTTTTCGCTGTTAGGCCGCAGCCAGACCTGGCATAGAGTGAAATAACAGACTTGCGCCAGAAAGCTGGCTGTCTGAAAGACTTAAGCCTGAATGTCCTGTCAACGGGTCTGGGCAGTCTTCCAACGCTGATACTCTGAAGGCCGTAAGCCATAACGGGCCAATACCCCTTCATGCAACCGGCGTAGCTCCTCAACTATGAGAGCCTGAACCGCATGACGTTCAGCAGCAGGTACCTGAAGGCTCACCTGCTGCCGGATGATGTCCAGCGGTTCGGTGGCCGGATTGCAGACCACCTGGTAGATAGTTTGTTTTAAAAGGCTACGCCAGGCTAACCGCAATGGGTCTGGTTCCACCAGATCCTGCCGGATAGCCAGATATTCCTGAGTCGAACGTTCATAGGCCCACAGATACAGGTCACGCAGCAACTCAACCCTGGCCATTTCGTACACGCCTAAAGTGGCACGGCTGTAGGCCTGTTCAGGCACATCCAAAAACGTCAGCGGGCATAAGTTAGCGCGAAACAGCGGTAAATTTGCGGCGAGGCGCGAGGTGCGCTTATTGATGTCTGCAAATGGTTGTAAATAGGGCAGGTGCACCATCATAAAAAAGGACTGTTCAAACGGGTCCAAAATTTGATTGGCTTTATGCAGTAACAAGTCCAGCTCTGCATCTAACTGCTGTGGCGTTGATAAAGGCCGATACACACTTTTGCCAATATCCACGGCATGTAAGCGAACACGGCCTTCGTCTGCAGGGTTTGGCAACAGGTTTTCAGCTAAAGCACTGTGCAGATTCAGCAAGCTATAGCGGTTCAGCTCCAGGCTATCAATATTGTCGACCAGCAATTCAATCGCGGCTTTGTGATTCAGGATCATCTGAGTTTCAAGTGCGGCTTTACCTGTGGCTGCTTTGCCATGGGTAATCAGCTCAAGCGTATCAAGCCTGGAGTAGGTATTACCTTCGAGGTGGCTGGATGCCCAGGACAGATCGATTAATAGTCGGTTCAGGATGGCGCGGCTGTATGTACCTGCAGGTTGCTGTTGGTTAGCCGTCTTCCCAAGGCTGTGCAGCTGGCGGCGAAGTGGAGCGGACAAATACCAGCTCTGGTTAGGTTGGTAAGCCTCTAGAAAGTCCGGTTGATAGCCGACAGGTTTACGGGCTTCGGTGGGCTGATCGATATAGGCCAGAATATCCTTGCTGTCTGCTGATAAAGGGATAAAGGCCGGAAAGTGGTCTGTAGCCGGTCCTGGTTGAGTCACAGTGCGGAAAAGGTAACGTCTGGCGCGCCCTTCGCCAGTCGCCCGTATTTGACCTTCCTCAATCAGGCGGGCAATTTGACGTTGTACTGTACGTCTGGCCATCGTTGGATGCTGGTCAAGCAACTGGGTGAGAGTGAGTCCCTCAGAGGCAAGCCGGACGCTTTCAAGCAGCCTGTACTGGTCATTCAACATGACAATAATGGCACCGTTTCGTTTGAAAGATGGCATCATTGTGGCGCAGTTTATTAAACTGCGCCAATTATTCTGGCTGTTATGGCGCAGTTTGTAGTAACTGCGCCATAACAGCCAAAAAACGGAGGCCAGCGTTTAAGCTGGCCTTATCTTATGCACTTCAGCGCCTTATTGAGTGGTCTCGGGGTAACGCTGTTTTTCGGCGACGCAGTGGGCGCTTTGCAGCTCAAAGTTCTGGTTGGATTTATTGTGGCGCAGCACACAGCGGCCATTCTCCAGCTTCAGTTGAAACAGGTTGGCTGCGTTTTGGATGCGGCCGTCCAAAGGCCGGCCTTTTTCATCGCGCAATACGGCGTTTTCAATCCAAATCTCTGATTCAAATAAAAACACATTGTCGGCCAGCTTCACTGGATCACCGCCAATGGCTTGTTGTATCGCCTGCTGAATTTCCTGCCGTACCTGAGCTGAGGTTTCCAGCAGCACCGCGGCTTGTTGTTCGGCCTGCACCTGGTGCTGGCAAGCGCTCAGTAACAGTGCGGCGACAGATAGGCTTAGTCTCATGGTTGTTCCTGTTCGTGAATAGGGCTGCGAATGCTTTGGTTCAGCACCCTGTCGTTCGGGTTGCGTACTGCCGGTGTGCTCAGTAAGGCAGGTACCGCACTGCGGCTGTCACTGCGGAGGCTTGGGTTGTCCGTGCTGCTACTGGCGCTGACAGGGCAGCTGCCACTTTGTGCATACTCTACTGCGCTGGCCAGCAACGCTTCGGCCGGGTCGCCCAGCGCATGGCTGAAGTCGTCAGCTACGGCGCAGCCTTTCACCTGGTCGTCAAATTGCGGTGCCGGGGTGGGCACAAAGCCATCGGCATAGTCGCCAAAGCCTTTGGCGTTAATGCCACTGAACTGAATGGTGAAATAGGTGGTACCGCAGTTATCTTCCGGATAAAACCCATAGGGCTTGCCACAGGTGCGGTCGCCAATCAGGATCACTTCTGCATCCACACCACGCAAGCCGTTAATCAGCGCTTCGCTGGCGGAACAGGTATTGCCGGTGGCCAGCACAAAAATCCGGCTTAAGTTCAGGTTCGGTAAGCTGGTGCTGGTCAGGGTGTTCTGCTCGTAATTAATTTGTTTGCTGTAAAAGGGTGTAGCCGCCAGGCTGGCACCGGTCACCGGGTTGGTGTTGGGGTACTTGTCATTAAACTGCATCTTTTCAAAGTAGCGGTTTTGAATAATGTTCGGGCCCGTCAGCATATAACCCAGCTGACTGGACAGCGCCAACAAACCGCCTCCGTTGTAGCGTAAGTCGATCACCAGGTTGCTGACCGCCTGATCACGGAATTGCTGCACCGCGCTAATTAGCTGAGGCTGAGCTGGCGTGATAAAGGAATTAAATTGCATATAGCCCAGTTTGCCTGCACTGGTGTTCAGCACTTTGACATTTTGCACCGGGCTGCTGGCCACATTGGCAGCGGTCAGCGTCAGGCTGTATTCAGTGCCGTCCGTGCGGCGGAATTTGAACTGGTGCCGTTCGCCAGAGGCTGCCGGAAACAAGCCGGCGTTCAGGGTGTTTACCCCGGCCTGGCTGGGGTCGTTGATAAAATCCACCCCATCAATTTCCAGAATAATATCGCCCCGTTTCACCATGGCATTGCTGGCCGGTGAATTCGGTTCTGTGTAGGCCACCTGAAACCAGCGCGGCACCGTGGTGGACTGCACCGACCATTCAATGCCATAGCCAGAGCTGACGCCGGATTGGGTTTGCTGGTTGTAGCTGGCGGTGTCCTGAGTGAAATGAAACTGATCTTTGGCGGCAGAAGACGCTGTGCTTTGCTCCGTTTTCAGCTGAGCAAAATAGGCGGCTACTGTATAGCTGGCCGGGTCGCGGTCGGGCAGCTCGCGGTACCATAGGTAGGTGCGGTTGCTCCAGGAGCGTAACCACATTTTTTCATGCATGGCGGAACCGGCTTTGTCCGGGTAGGGCTGGTTGCTGTTGTAAGGGTCTGCGCCGCTGCGTGGGTTGGCGCAATAATCTTTGTATTGGCTTTCGCTGTTGTAAACGCCAGCTGTCCAGACTGGTGCGGTAGCGCTGCCACTGCCGGTGCCGCCTGTGCTGCTGCCGCCTGTGCTCGCGCCAGAAGAGCCGCCACCCCCGCCACAGGCAGTCATGCTCACCGCTGCTACCAGGCTCAACCAGAACTGAAATTTCATCGCACCTACTCCTTATCCAGCCATTACAGGCTTTTGCGTTTGGTCGCGCAAATAAACGCAAAGCTTCCCGGCATCACAAGCTCCGGGTGCCGCACTTTATTAAACAAAGCCCAGCCACCCTGGTAGCGGCCCGGTTCCAGCCGCTGCATATATTCACCGCCTTTTTGGCCGTCCAGCATGGCGATCACCCGGTTGCCTTCGACCGCAAAACCGTCTTTGTGTTCATCCAGAAACAGGCCTTTGGTGATCATCACCCGGTCGTTGCACAGCTGAGCAGTAAACAGCAGCCTTTTCTGGCCGTCACGAATTTTCAGCGTCATTACGTCGTAACTGAATTCCCAGTCTGGCGGGTAGTGCAGCAATTCGCCTTGTTCGGCCTGCAGCAGCGTCTGGCCCGCCGCGTCTGATAAGGTAAAAGAAAAACTCAGCCAGTGCCGGTCGGCATGCAGGCAGAAAAACATCTCGCCGTTCACCCAGATCAGCGGGTGTTCACCGCCAGCGTCTGGCAAGTCGGCATACAGGGTATTCATGCCGACCGACAGCTGAATGCGCCGGTGCGGGTCGTATTTAAAGCCTGGTAAATGCTGGCGGTCCAGGTTAATCGGGCGTTCGGCCCGTTGCTGCAACGTGGATGGACTTAACAGGTTTTTTTGCAACTGGCGCTGATGCAACGGGCAAATCAACAGGGCGTCGGCCTGCCCATCCAGCTGGAAATACTGGTAGACTGGGCAACCGCAAAAGATACAGCCAAAACCACAATGCCTGCGGCTTTGTTGTTTTTGCTCCGCGCTCAGTTGGGCGGGCTGGTGAAGCAAAGAAGGTAAAGGGCTGTGCTGCTGCATAACAGATCACTTTCAATCAATGTTGCCAGAGTAAGGCAAGTTGACTTACTTGCCCAGAGGCGCTGTAAAAAACTTTAGCGCAGGCCCAGAGCCAGCAACCAAAGAGGGTATCCAATTGAAGCTATTCGGTTTTATTTTATCTGCCTTGCTGTTGACTGCTGGTACTCACGCGGCGCAGGCCGAACCTGCCGCAGTGCAGCTGAGCCCGGATCTGGAAGTTATTCAGCTAAGCCCGGATTTATGGGTGCACCGCTCCTGGTACAGCTTTCCCAATGGCGTACGCTTTTATTCCAATGGTTTGTTGGCGCGTTACCAGGGCGAAATCTGGATCATCGACACCGCCTGGGGCAAGGACTCGACCAAAGTGTTGCTGGACTGGGTGCAGCAACAATTGAAGTTGCCGGTGCACAGTGTGGTGGCGACGCACTCCCATGCCGACAAAACCGGAGGTTCAGCCGAGCTGTATCAGCGTCATATTCCTTTTTTCAGTTCAGCCCAGACCAGGCTGCTGACCGTCAAAGAAAACGTGCCGCTGCCGCAATCTTTAGGCCGTTTTGCCGTTGGGCAGAGCATGTCCTACGGCCCATTTGAACTCTATTACCCTGGCCCAGGCCATACCGTCGATAACCTGGTGGCTTATGTGCCGGCGGCGCAGGTGCTGGTGGGTGGCTGTGCTATTAAAGCGCCACGTTTTCCGGGTTTGGGTTATATAGGCGAGGCCGATTTGCAGCACTGGCCACAGGCGCTGCAGTCGATTCGCCAGCAGTATGGCCAGGCGACTGTGGTGGTGCCTGGCCATGGCGAAATTGCTGATCTGAAGCTGATCGACTACAGCCTGAATTTGTTTAAAGTGAAGTTCTAAGCTGTTTTACGGTGGGTCAGGCTGCTGCCCAATGACGCACTAATCACAGCGGCAATAGCCCCCCACTGCAACAGGCTGAGCTGTTCGGACAAAATCAGCAAACCAGCCAGCGCGGCAATGGCCGGTTCCAGACTCATCAGAATACTGAAACTCTGGGCCGGCAGCCGTTTTAGCGCCACCATTTCCAGGCTGTAGGGGATTGCGCTGGACATTAGCGCCACGGCCACACCAAATAGCAACACTGAACTGTCGAGCAGCGCAGTGCCTGCACTGACCACGCCAATAGGCACCAGAAAACAGGCGGCCACTGCCATGCCAATAGCCACAGCAGCCCCACCACTGATGGCACCGCCACTGCGCTGGCCGTAAATAATGTAACCGGCCCAGCAGGCACCGGCACCCAGCGCCAGCGTGACACCGAGCGGGTCCAGTGCGGTCTGGCCGCCTTGCCAGGGCAGCAGGCAGGTAATGCCGGTGACGGCCAGCGCCACCCAAAGCAAATCCAGCTTACGTTTGGACGACAGCAGCGCCACCGCCAGTGGGCCGGTAAATTCCAGTGCCACTGCAATACCGAGCGGAATACGGTCTATCGCCAGATAAAACATCAGGTTCATGCCGCCCAGGCACACGCCATACAGTAGGATGGCCTGCAGGTGTTTTCCGGCCGGCCAGTGCCGCCAGGGTTTAAATATCAGTACCAGCAGCAGGGCGGCAAAACCAACCCGCAGTGCTGTGGTGCCTGCAGGGCCGACCAACGGAAACAACGTTTTGGCCAGTGAGGCGCCGGACTGGATCACCATCATGGCCACCAGCACACTGGCAATAGCTAACAAAAACGGGCGTGACAGCTTAGGCACAACAGCCACCTGATTAACGGAAAACTGCCGCTAGTTTATCAGCAGCCATGCCGTTGAGCGATGGGAACCCTGCTGATACTGAAGGAAAAAATTGGGTATGGCTACTTTGCAACAACTCAATAACAACGTAATTTATGCTGTTTTCAGCTAGAGAGCGGCATAATGCGTACTTCATTCAAATTTGGCCTTGGCCTGCTGGTGCTGGCGTGTTTGGGGTGGTTGAGCTGGCTATCTTATTTGGACTGGCGGACCCAGGCTGAGCAGCAGCGCCTGCAAGCGCAACCTGCGCCCACAGTGGCCGCCATGCCTGAACGGTTAGACTGGCCACAGCAACTGGCCGATTTACAGCATTTGGCGTCGGACGAGATGGCCGGGCGGGGCACAGGTCAGGCTGGGGGCCAGCTGGCGCAGAGCTGGCTGGTGCAGCAGTTTGAGCTGATTGGCTTGGCGCCTGCCGGGACTGAAGGCTACCGCCAGCCGTATCAGGCCAGCTCCGGCAAAGCTGCTGAGCACCAGGGCGCGGCCAATGTACTGGGTCAAATTGCCGGCACAGATCCACAGCTGCCTCTGTTGGTGATCACTGCGCATTATGACCATTTGGGGTTACACGAAGGCCAGATTTACCACGGCGCGGACGATAACGCTTCTGGCGTGGCCGCGCTACTGGCACTGGCGCGTTACTTTAAACAGCATCCACCGCGCCATACCTTGTGGTTTGCCGCGGTGGACCATGAAGAGCGCGGTATGTGGGGTAGCAAAATGCTGTTTGAGCAAAAGCTGCTACAACCTGAACAAATTAAGCTCAATATCAACCTGGATATGCTCAGCCGCGACACTGAACGTCAGCTGTATGCGGTCGGGGCTTATCATCAGCCTGCTTTGTTGCCAGTGCTGCAGCAACTGCAACAACAAAGTTCGGTGCGGTTATTGCTGGGTTATGACAGACCACAATGGTTGGCAGGGAATACGCCGGACTGGACCTCGGGGTCCGATCACGCGGTGTTTCATCAGCAGGGCGTCGACTTTGTTTACTTTGGCGTGCCGGACCACCCGGATTACCACCAGCCCAGCGACACTTTTGCTCATACCGACCAGCAGTTTTATCGTGAAGTCAGCGAAACCGTGCTCAGTGCGCTGTTATTGTTTGATGCAATCTAGGGTATGCTAACGCCATGATTTTCTAAAAAACGCCCCTAGCCGGGGCGTTTTTTTCAGGGCAGTTTTGCCGGGAAGCTCTTATGCGCATTCTACACAGCTCCGACTGGCATCTGGGGCAACACTTTATTGGCAAAAGCCGGCTGGCGGAGCATCAGGCCTTTTTCCGCTGGCTGAAGCAGCAGATAGAACAGCATCAGGTCGACGCCCTGATTGTGGCCGGTGATATTTTTGATACCAGCACGCCGCCCAGTTATGCCCGCGAGTTGTACCACCAGTTGGTGGTGGATTTATTGCCAACCGGCTGTCAGCTGATCCTGCTGGGCGGCAACCATGACTCGGTGGCTGTGTTGCAGGAAAGCCAGAATTTGCTGGCAAAGCTGCATACGTCGGTGATCCCTGGCTGGTTGTCCGATCCTGCTCAGCATTTACTGACGCTAACTGACCGCAGCGGCGGGCCTGCCGCCTTGCTACTGGCGTTACCTTTTTTGCGCAGCCGCGATTTAGTGCAAAGCCAGCGTGGCGACAGCAGCAGCGCGAAACAGCAGCTGCTGCAACAGGCAATTGCCGATTGTTATCAGCAGCTGTATCAGCTGGCATTACAACGCCGCACCGAATTGGGCCGCGACTTGCCCGTGCTGGCCACCGGCCATCTGACCACTGTGGGCGCCAGCTGCACAGAGTCAGTACGGGATATTTATATTGGGACCCTGGACGCCTTTCCGGCCAGTGCCTTTCCGCCGGTCGATTACCTGGCGCTGGGCCATATCCATCAGCCGCAGCAAGTGGCCGGCAATCCGTGCTGGCGCTACAGTGGTTCACCGCTCCCGCTGAGTTTTGATGAAAGCCGCCAGCAAAAATCTGTGGTGCTGCTGGACCTGGCTGCCAGCCCATTGCAGCCAGAACTGCTGCCTGTGCCTTGTTTTCAGCCCATGCTGAGCCTGAAGTGCCAGTTGGATGACATGGCCGCCTTGCTGACGCCAGCGCTGGCGGAGCTGGAGCCGGGCCAACAGCTGTGGTTGGAGCTGCAACTGACCGGCGCTGATGCCTTACTGAGCGAGTTACATCAAATGGTGCAGCAGCAACTGGCGGACAAGCCTGTTGAATTGCTGAAACTGCGCCGGGCCCGCACCGCGCAACAAAGCGGCTTACAAAGTGCCGAGGTGCTGAGTCTGACCGAACTGGAGCCGGCCATGGTGCTGCAGCAGCGGCTGGAGCAGGAGGAGCTGACGACAGAGCAACAGCAGCAGTTTCAGCAGATGGTGGCTGGCCTGATGCAACAGCTGCAGGAGGTGGCAGAATGAAAATCCGTTCGGTTCGTCTGCAAAACCTGAACTCACTAAAAGGTGAGTGGCAGATTGATTTCACCGCATCGCCGTTGGCTGACACCAACCTGTTTGCCATTACCGGCCCGACTGGCGCCGGCAAAAGCACCATCCTGGATGCGATCTGCCTGGCGCTGTACCACCAGACGCCTCGGCTGAAGCAATTGTCGCAAAGCAGCAACGAGCTGATGAGCCGCCACACCAGTGAGTGTCTGGCCGAGGTGGAGTTTGAAGTGCGCGGGGACGTGTACCGCGCTTTCTGGAGCCAGCGTCGCTCCCGCGGTGCTGTCGATGGCAAGCTGCAGGCCGCCAAAGTGGAGCTGGCCAAAGCTGATGGGCAGATCCTGACCGACAAAACCAGTGAAAAACTGGCCCTGACCGAGCAGCTGACCGGGCTGGATTTTGGCCGTTTCACTAAATCCATGTTGTTGGCACAAGGTGGCTTTGCCGCCTTTTTAAATGCACCGGCCAATGAACGGGCTGAATTACTGGAGGAACTGACCGGCACTGAAATTTATGGTCAGTTGTCGGTGGCGGTATTTGAGCGCACCAGAACCGAAAAAAATGAGCTGGATTTGCTGCAGGCGCGTCTGTCCGGCGTGCAGTTGCTGGATGCGGAGCGCCGGGCTGAACTGACGACTGAAGTTGAACAATTGCAAAGCAGTCAGCAGCAGCTGCAGCAGCAACAGCAACAGTTGCTGCCGTTAGTACGCTGGCGCGAGCAACTGCAGCAGGCTGAGCAGCGCCAGCAACAGGCCCGGCAGCAACAGGAGCTGGTGCAGGCTGAACAGCAGCGTCAGCAAAGTGCGCTGGACAAACTGCAGCGTTTTGAACAGCACGGGCCTTTATTGCAGCATTACCAGCAATTGCAGCAGCTGCGTGGGCAAAAAGAGGCGGCAGCACTGAGCTTGCAACAGCAACAACAAAGCCTGCAGCAGCAACAGCAGCAGTTGCAACGGTTGATTGCGCAAGGGTTGCGGGCCAGCCAGCAGCAGTCCGGCCAGACCGAGCAGCAGCTGCACCAGTTGGCTCAGCAGGTACAGCAACTGCAGCAGCAATTGCAGGGCAGCAGTGACGAACAGCATCTGCAGCAAACCGAAGAGCAACAACGTCAGCAACTGGAAGCGCTGCAACAACTGGCCCAATTACAAACACAACAACAGCGGTTGCAGCAGCAAAGTGCGCAGTGGCAACTTCAATTGCAGCCCTTGCTTCCCCAGCTACAGCAACAAGAGCTGCTGGTGCAGCAGTTACGCCAGCGTTATCGCGAGCTGGAAAGCCAAAGCCAGGACAAACAGAAATTGCTGGAGCAGGAACGGCTGATCCTGCAGCTGTCCGGCCACAGAGCCCGGCTGCAACCCGGTGACGCCTGCCCATTGTGTGGCAGTGAACAGCATCCGGCCATCCAGCACTATCAACAACTGGAGCAAAGCCAGACTGAACAACAGTGGCAGCAATTGCAGCAACTGCAAAAAAAGGTGCTGGAGCAGGGCAAGGCGGCAGCAGAGCAAAAAGCCGCGCTGCAGGCCCGCAGTGATCAGCTGACTGAACAGTTGCAGCAACAGCAGCAGGAAACGGGCCCGTTACAGACCAGGTTGCAACAACTGCAGCAGCAGTTCAGTGCCGCTTGGCAACAGCAACTGCAGACACAGGGCAGCGATGCTTTGGTCGCCCAGCTGCAGCAACAACTGAAAGCCACAGTGGCGCAGCGTCAGCTGCAGCAGCAATGGCGCCGCAGTCAACATCAGTTGGACTTACTGCAAAAGGACTGGACGCAGCAGCAGCAACAACAGCAATTCTGGCAACAACAGGCGGCCCACTGGCAGGTCAGCGTTGAGCAGGCCAGCCCTGCTGCGATACAGGACTTAGCCGGCTTGCAGTCCCAGGTGCAGCAACAAAGTGCAGCTCTGCAAAAACAACAAGGTCAGCTGGAGCAAAGCGCCGCCCAACTGCAGCAGCTGCAGCAGCAACAAGAGCAGCAGCAGGGTGACTGGCAGCAACAGCTGAGTGCTGCCGGTTTTCACCACGAAGCGGCCTTTCTGGCCATTTTGTTAAGCGCAGAGCAGGTGGCTGAGTTGAACAGGTTGAAACAACAATTGCAGCAACAACGGATTGCAGCGGATTCTGAGCTGCAGCATGCAGAACAGCAATGGCAGCATCTGCAGGCGCAGCAACTGACCAGCCAGGATTTGGCCCAGCTGACTGAGCAGCAACAGCAGTTGCAGCAGCAGACCCTGGCCTTGGTGGCGACCCTCGCCAGCCTGCAGCAGCAACTGGAAGCAGACCGCCAACAACAGCAACAGCAGCAACAACTGGCGACACAAATTGCGCAGCAACAGCAGCAACTGATCAGCTGGCAGCAATTGAACAGCCTGATCGGGTCGGCCGACGGAGCCCGTTTCCGCCGTTTTGCCCAGGGGTTAACTCTGCAGCAACTGGTGCAGCTGGCCAATGCGCAATTGCAGCGCTTGCACAGCCGCTACCAACTGAAACGCAAAGCTGACGCTGAACTGGATTTAGTGGTGGTGGACAGCTGGCAGGCCGACGTCGAACGCGACACCAAAACCTTGTCAGGTGGCGAAAGTTTTCTGGTCAGTCTGGCGTTGGCCTTAGCCTTGTCTGATTTAGTCTCCAGCAAAACCCGTATTGACTCGTTATTCCTTGATGAAGGCTTTGGCACGTTGGACCCGGACACCCTGGATGCCGCCCTGGCGGCTTTGGACCAGCTGAATGCCAGTGGCAAACAAATTGGCGTGATTAGCCACGTCGAGGCGCTGAAAGAGCGAATTCCGGTGCAAATCCGGCTGGAGAAACAGCAAGGCCTCGGGTACAGCACGCTAAAGGTGTATTGACCAACATGGTGCGGCGCAACAGATGACATTTGTCAGCTGCAACTGGTGACAAATGTGCCTGCCGCAGTGCAGGCCTGCTTTCGATAATGGCGTTACACCAACGGGGTGTCACAGCATAAGGAAAGTAAAAATGAAGCCATTAATGATTGCACTGTTGATTGCCGCCAGCACAAGCCAGGCAGCGAGCATTGACCAGATTGACGCGGCAGCCAATCAGATGCAGCTGCCACAGCTGACTGAATACGCCAAAGGCTCGGCGGTTAGTTATGAACAGGCCTACGCGCAGTACCGGCTTGCGGTGATTAGCCAGGTGGCAGGCCAGACCGAACAGTTCTCTGCGGCGCTGGCGCAGGCCCGACAGACGCTGGAGCAGTTGACGTCGGAGCAGCCGGATGCGGAAAACCTGGCATTGCTGTCGACCGTGTATGGCCTGAGTATCGGTGAAAACCCGGTCGTCAACGGCGTCAAATACGGCAAAAAAGCCGGTGAGGCTCTGGCGCAAGCTGAGCAACTGGCGCCTGCAAACCCGCGGGTTCAGCTGGTCAAAGCCATTTCGGCCTACAACACACCGGCGCTCTTTGGTGGCAGTAAAACGGCCGCGGCAGAGCTGGCCAGCAAAGCCATTGCACTGTTCAGCGCGCCTTGTGAACAGATTTGTTGGGGCCAGGAAGAAGCGTACGTCTGGCGTGGCCTGGCCAAAATGGATTTAGGCGACAACAAGGCCGCGATAGCCGACTGGCAGCAGGCATTGCAGCTGAACCCTGAATACGGCTGGGCCCGGTTCCTGCTGGAACAACAACAGCGCTTCAGCAAAAACTAAGCGGTGGTTAGATCAGTGACACAGGCTGGCCGGATGACCGGTCAGCCGCAAGGATGACTATGAGCCACAAAGAACAACGACTGAAATGGGTGTACCTGGTAAACCTGGTGTTTTATCTGGTGCCTGTCTGGTTCCGCCCTTATAGCCTCGCCGAAATTGGCTGGCAATTGCTGGCGCTTTTAGCTTTTCTGGCCTGTTACTTTTACGCCTATTCTGCTGACTGGCGCCGCACTATGCAGGGCGCTTTGGGTATAGTGTTGGTGGCCAGTCTGATCACTCCTGTCACTTTTGGTTCGATCAGCCTGTTTGCTTTTGCCGCTTTCTTCTTTGGTTTTGTCTTGTCGCTGCGGCGTTTCTTGTTGAGTACTCTGTTGTTAGGCAGCTGGATAGCTTTGCTGGGCTGGTGGCTGTTCCCACAGGTTTGGGAATTCAGTTTGTATGGCAACTTGTTGGTGCTGGGTATTGGCACTATGGGCCAGGTGGAGCAATGGCGGCAGAAAGTGCAGCGACAGCAGCAACAAAGCTCGGCGGAAATCAGCCAGCTGGCGACACAGCTGGAGCGGGAACGTATTGCCCGTGATTTGCATGATGTGCTGGGACACAGCTTGTCCAGCGTGATCCTCAAAGCTAATTTAGCCGTTCAGTTGCTAAAGCACCAACAGCTGCAGCAGGCGCTGGATGAGCTGGAGCAACTGCGACTGATTGCACGCGAGAGCTTGTCGCAGGTACGGCACACAGTGGCAGGTTATCGCCACAAAGGCTGGGACAGCACAGTACAGCCGCTATTGGACCTGTTGCGTCAGGCCGGCTTTGCGGTGGAGCTGGACGGACACTGGCAAGGACTGACGGAGCAGGAAGAGCAGTGCCTGGTGCCGGTGCTGACCGAGTTAGTGACTAATCTGATTCGGCATAGCCAGGGGCGCCAGGTTTGGCTCCGGCTGCAGCAAAATGACAGCCAGCGTTTGTTGCAACTGAAAGATGATGGAGTGTGCAGTGTGATTGAAGCCGGAGCCGGCTTGCAGGGCATTGCGGAGCGGCTGAATTTGCTTGGCGGCCAGCTTAGCTGGCAGACTAACCCGACCTGTTTTGACCTGACGATTCCAAGGACCAAGGCATGATACGAATTTTGCTGGCAGAGGATCAGGCCATGGTGCGGGGCGCCCTGGCGGCCTTATTGCGGATGAATGGCCAGTTTGAGGTGGTGGAAGCTGCTGACGGCCTAGTGGCCAAACAGCAGCTGCAACAGCAAGCATTCGATTTGTTATTGTCCGATATTGAGATGCCGGGCTGCAGTGGGCTGGACCTGGCGCTTTATGTCAAACAGCAACAATTGCCGCTGCAGGTGATGATCCTGACCACCTTTGGGCGCGCTGGTTATGTACAACGGGCTCTGGACGCCGGTGTTAAGGCTTTTTTGCTGAAAGATGCGCCGGTAGAGCAACTGACCAAAGCGATTCAGCAGGTGCTGCTGGGCAAAAAAGTGATAGACCCTGAGCTGTTACTGAATGCGCTGGGAGAAAAAGACCCGTTGACGGAAAAAGAGCGGCAAGCACTGCGACTGGCCAGTGAAGGAAAAACCACCGCTGAAATAGCAGTCGCGTTGTTCATTGCCGAAGGCACTGCCCGCAATTACTTGTCAGAAGCGATCAGTAAGTTGCAGGCAGGCAACCGGGTCGATGCGGCCCGGATAGCCCGGCAAAAGGGCTGGTTGTAATGCAGCGTTGTAGAGAAACTGCTGGTTAGAACGAGTACACCAGGGTGACCGAGGTTTGGGTGTCTGTCTTTTCTTTACCTGCCGGTACTTTACTGTCGTTCTGAATAGAGAATGCCGCTTTCATCTGCAAACTGCCATTTAATTTACTGGTCAGTGAGCTTTCGGCCACTGTCCTTTTGTTGTCTTCACCGTATTCCAGTGACACTGTCTGCTTAAAGCGGGCATTGTCGCTGAGTTGCCAGCGAAAGGTGGCGGCACTACGAACCAGCAGACCATTTTCCTGCTCACCCGCATCGGTTTTGCCACGGGCATAACCAGGACCTATTTCACCGGTAAGTGTCATAGTGTCGGTCTTAAAGATTTGGTCGCCATACCCTATCGCGACTGTGCTGTATTCAGTGTAAGCACCGAATCTGTCGTCGATATGGGAACCATAAATAAACAACTTGGCCGAATCAGAATCCAGTTTGTAGCCGCCTTTGGCCGAGGCGGCATACCGTTCGGCCGAGGTTTGCACCAAGGTGCTGCCGTCTTCGGTGGTGGTTTCATCGCGCTTATAAAAAGCGCTTAGGCTGTATTCGTTGGACCATTGCTCCATCTCATGGCTGGAGTCGATTTTTCCTGTTACTGAAGTACCTGTGGTGTTACCAGAGGTGGTAATTGCACCCAATTCTGCGGTGGTGCTCCAGCCTAATGCGGGCGGATTTGTCGAGTTGCCTGAAGCGTCTTCGGCCTGTGCCGCGATACAACTGCATGCGAGCAGGGAGAGGACCAGGTATTTCATTCGTTCGTTTCCTTTTTCAGGTGGACATCCATTTGCGGAAATGGAATCTCAATGCCTTGTTCATCAAAACTGAGCTTAATGTTTTCCAGCAAGCTCCAGTACACAGGCCAGTAGTCGGCCGCATTGACCCAACTGCGCACGATCAGATTGACACTGCTGTCAGCCAGCGCGCCAACCGCAATCACCGGGTTGGGTTCAGCCAGAATACGACCATCGGCTTTGGTCAGTTGTTCCAGAATTAATTTTGCTTTACGCAGATCGGAGCCGTAGCTGATGCCTATAACCAGGTCGACACGGCGGGTGGGTTCGGCGGAAAAATTCGTGATGGCGGAGCCAGTGATCTGTGAATTGGGCACAATAATGCGTTTGTTATCCGGGCTGCGCAAAATGGTCTGGAAGATCTCAATTTTCTCCACTGTGCCAGAAACGCCCGCGGTCTCGACGAAATCACCGGCTTTAAAAGGCCGGAATAAAATAATCAGTACGCCAGATGCGAAGTTGGACAAGGACCCTTGCAAAGCCAGAGCTACGGCCAGACCGGCGGCACCCAACATGGCGATAAAGGACGCGGTCTGAATTCCCACCTGCGACAGCGCAATCAGGATAAACAGCAACATAATGGCGGTTTGGATAATACCACCTAAAAACGACACCACAGCTTTGTCGACTTTGCGGCTGAGCAACGCCTTTTCCAGCATTTTTGTCAGGTTTTTTGACAGCCAGCGACCGACATAAAGGATCACCAGGGCGACCAGAATCTTGACGCTATAGGCCAGGATCAGCTGTTGGTTGTCGCTGATAAAATCAATAAATTGTTGCATTTTTTCTCCTTAAAACCAGATAACGCAGAGCTTGGGTCTCTGCGTTTCTGCGCTAACCCTACCACAGCAGTCCGGATGGCCCAACCCTAAATAGGCTTAATGCCCCGGTGAACCTGACAGAAAACAGTTGCATAAACAGAGTGATTCGCTAGAATGCGCGCCTCTGCGGTGGCTGTAGCTCAGTTGGTAGAGTCCCGGATTGTGATTCCGGTTGTCGTGGGTTCGAGCCCCATCAGCCACCCCATTTCCTGCATTGCTGTGTTACTCTTCCCCTATCTCTGTTCTGTGCATCAGCATTTTTCCAATGAACCTCAACGCCTTGCAGCAGCAACTGCAACAACCCAACTTGGCCCCATTAGAACTGTGGGATCCACCTTTTTGTGGTGATTTACCCTTAGTCATTAAGGCGGATGGTCGCTGGTGCTACCAAGGCTCGCCGATTGAACGTCTCGCTCTGGTTCAGCTGTTCGCCTCAGTGCTGGTTTGTCGCGCCGGGGAATATTTCCTGCTGACGCCAGTGGAAAAAGTTCGTATCCAGGTCGAGGACGCTGCTTTTCTGATCACTGAACTGCAGCAACGCGAAACCGGGCAAGGTGTTGTGCTGCTGGCGACCACCAATTTGCAGCATCAGGTCTTAATCAGCGCTGAATACCCGTTGGTGCTGCAGCCGCAAGCCGATGGCCAGCTACTACCTTATTTGCAGTTATGGCGGGGATTGACCGCCAAGTTCAGCCGTCCTTGTTATTACCAACTGGCGGAGTGGGCTTGCCGGAACCAGGACCAGTGGTTTGTCGAATCGGCAGGACAGCAATTCTTGTTAGGCGCTTGAGACTTTGCTGCTAAGTCATTGATGGGTTGCGTAAAAATGCGGCCTGCTTCATAGTCATCTGAGCAAAACACAAGAAGAATAAGGAACAGCTATGAAAACTCAGATGTCGCTGCTGGCGCTGGCCATGCTGACCGGTTCTGTACAGGCCGCTACGCTTATCCATGCCGGCCGCCTGATCAGCGCGGAAGATAACCAAGTACGACAGCAAGTGACAGTGCAGGTTGATGGCGACAAAATTGTCGCGGTGATCGATGGCTATCAGCCGGTGGCCAGCACAGATACGCTGATTGACCTGAAAAATCACACCCTGATGCCAGGCCTGATGGACATGCATACCCACTTCTCCAGCCAGATGGGCCCGGGCAGTTACAGCGAAGAGTTCACTATGAATGAAGCTGACTTTGCCTTACGTGGGGCCACTTTTGCCGAAAAAACATTGATGGCGGGTTTTACCACAGTGCGCGAGCTGGGCGATACACACCGAATCAGTACAGCACTGCGCAAAGCCATTAACCAAGGCTATGTGAAAGGACCACGTATTTTTACCGCAGGCAAAGCCTTAGCCACCACAGGTGGTCATGCCGATCCAACCAATGGCATTGCGTATTTCCTGATGGGGGACCCCGGCGCCAAGGAAGGCGTGATCAATGGTCCGGACGAAGCGCGTAAAGCGGTGCGTCAGCGCTATAAAGAAGGCGCCGATTTAATCAAGTTGACCGCTACAGGTGGGGTGCTCAGCGTGGCGAAAAGTGGCTCCAACCCACAGTTTACCAAAGAAGAGCTGGACGCTGTGGTCAGCACTGCCAAAGACTACGGCATGACGGTTGCTGTGCATGCTCATGGTAAAGAAGGCATGCAGCGTGCCATAGAAGCCGGCGTGGATTCAGTTGAGCACGGTACCCTGATGGACAAAACCACCATGGCGCTGATGAAAAAACATGGCACTTATTACGTGCCGACTATCAGTGCGGGCAAGTGGGCGGCAGACAAAGCGGCTACGCCGGGCTTTTTCCCGGATTTAGTACGGCCGAAAGCCTTGGCGATTGGCCCGAAAATTCAGCAAACCTTTGCCGCGGCCTACAAAGCTGGAGTGAAGATTGCTTTTGGCACCGATTCAGGCGTGGGTGCACATGGCGACAACTGGAAAGAGTTTGTCTATATGACCGAAGCCGGTATGCCAATGATTGAAGCTATTCGTGCTGCCACTATTGAAAGTGCCAGACTGCTGAAAGCAGACGCGGAGCTGGGTACTGTGACGGCCGGAAAACTGGCAGATTTGGTGGCTGTGCCTGGTGATCCGTTGCAGGACCCGAACCTGATGGGGCAGGTGAGCTTTGTGATGAAAGCGGGGCAAGTGGTCAAACAGCTGTAAAACGTTACGAAAAAGCCGCTTGGTTAAGCGGCTTTTTTTACCCAGTCCAGCAAGTGGCTGACATCCTGTAGTATGGCGTCTTTCAGGTTAATTTCTGCCTGCTGCCGGATATGATCCAGGTGGCGGATTTCTTTTTTATCCCGTTCTTTGCGTGCCTGGTGCGTCGGCATGTCTTTGACCACATCATACATCTGGAACAACGCCGGGTAGCTGCTTTTGGCGTCTGGTTTATTGGTCAGCTGCAGGTGATCCAGCAACACCCAAATACGCAGCGCGCCTTCACTCAGTTCGCATTGTTCTTCCTGCATAGCCCGGGCGATCAGGTCGATGCTTTCGAACAGGTAACTGTTTTTCTTTTGCAGCTCAGCCTGTTGCTGCTGCTTTTGTTGCTGCAGCATGCGTAACAGGCGTCCGAGATATAAAGCCAGGCCGGCAACCAGCAGGGTTGCCAAGCCGAATGCGATCATCCATCCTGTCGTCAAAACGATTAGTCCTCACCCAAAATTTCTTTACGCCAGTCGGTCTGCTCCAACTTGGCCAGTGGATCCAATTCTTCGTCCTCTTCTTCGCTGTCCAGACCCAGCAGTTCAACCAGTTCGGCATGACGGGCAGTTTTGGCGTTGAAGTATTTGGCTTCTTTGCCTTTGAGGATTTCACCTTGGTCCACTCGATCTAACAGCGCGGCCAGAGTGGCATCATTTTCAATCTGCGCCAATTCTTGCTCTGGGCTCAGTGTGGGTTGCTTGGCTTTGCTCAGCTGCGCAACAGGCTGCAGGTTTTTGCTGTCGATCACTTTCTGCTCGGCTGCGGTGATCACCAGTGCAATAGGCGTCTTACTGCCATGGCGTGGATCTTTTTTACCTGAACCTGAGCTGGTTTTTTGCTCAGCCGGTGGCGAATGGCGGCTACCGGATTTTAAACCCGAACCTTTCTTTTTGGTCTCAGGCGTGCGAGTGCGATCCTGGCGAGCTTCTGTCGCAGGTTTGTGTCTGACACCAATCTGGCCTGAGGTGCGGGTTTTTTTAATCCGGGTCATAAAGTCTGCCTCTGAAAAAGGGCGCGTATTTTAACCAGTTTAATAGCAAAAGCACAGTACCAACTGCTAATTCTGTTTTTGTAACAAAACGACGTCTGCTGCCGGAAATTCCACCGTCAATCCATCGCGTTGAGCCAGGTACTCAAAGGTCTGTTGGTGGAAGAAACTGATATGGGTTGGATCATTTTTATAGTGCCAGTTGGCGAAACCGGCCTGGTCCAGATAACGTTTGGTCATAATGCCAAGTACGCCACTTGGCTTTAGCAACTGTAACCACTGCTGCCACTCTTTGGCCGGTGTGGCGAAATGCTCAATAGCTTCCGAGCAACTAATGAAATCATAGCTATTCTGCAGTGGTGCTGGGTCTGGGGCGAAATAAGGGTCCCACACTGCCATCTTCTGGCCTTGTTCGGTCAGGATCTGCGCCAGCAGTGGGCCGGGGCCGCAACCAAAATCCAACCCGGACAGTCCTGGGCGGCCAAGTTTCTTTATCAATGGCTGTGCCAGCCGGTTTAGAAATTGCCGGTAGCCTTCGTCCTCACAATGATTCTGATGCAGGTCGTACTGCGCCTTTTCCGCGTCAGCCGACAAATGGTGCGGCGGCGCAACAAAAACCAGTGCACAGTGAGGGCACCGCCAGTACGGACGTTTTTTATCCTGATGGAACAGCTGGCTATGAGGGTGATTACACAATGGGCAAGAAAATGACATAACTAGGTAAACAAAAAGGGCGGTACCTGATGGTACCGCCCTCTGAGGAAGAGTGTCTAGTGAGACACGAAATCTGCTGAAGTCATCCTGATGGGGTTTCGACGCCCTGTCTTGCAAGCATCCTGTTATTGTTGCGCAATTTCCCTATAACAGTTGTTATTCGCGATCATCCTGATACTTTTTGAACCATCCATGCTGTGTCAATGGACACAGGGCCATCATTTTTGATGTTGCATAAAAACATACTACCGCACTGCTGCTGTCCTTGCTGCTGGTCCTTGTTTTTGTCACGTCGCCAAAGGCAACGTGACTAACCATACTCCAATTAGCATGAATGACAAGATGTTTTGCAGAAAAAAACGACGAAACGTGGAACTTTTTTAAACAGCAAACCAACATAGCGTCGGTCTGCTGTTCCGTAGTCAATGATTAGGCGGACACAGCGTCACTGTGTTTATTGTGCAGGGTTTGGATCAGCTGGTCTTCAAACTCAAAACGCTCAACCAATACCTGGCCAAGCTCAGACAAGTCCTGATCAAAGCTTGCGGTCCATTGTTCATCAGCCACTTCCGCGTATTTGTCATTAAATTCCAAAGCGACATCTGTGGATGCAGAAATTTTCGGTGTCAGGCTGTCGGCCAATTTCCGGCTGTCATGGCCATTCACTGCACACTCTGAAACAATGCGTTCGTACATTTCAAAATGCCCGGCGGAAAGGTAATCCATCAGTTTTTGGCAGAAGGACTGAACTTCAGTCGTAGCAGGTAAAGACTGTTGGCTTTTCTTATCAAACGGAGGCAACGCCGCCAGCTGGCAATAGCTGACGATTAACTGTTGTCTGTCGTCCAGCCAGCTGTCGATAGCGGTTAAACGACCGCCCCATTTTTGTTGAGCTGTTTCCAGGCGGGTGAACATATCTGAGCCCTCAGATCGGAATTTACTGCTGTGAACCCCTAATTAAAAGAATTCTGCGATAAAGATCAACTACTTTTTTATTGGTCAGCTCAGTGTTTGCCATCTATGATGGCGCTGCGAAATGGATGGTGAATGAGGTATCTATGATCCGCCACAGTCTGCCCCATAACAAAACCGGCTTAGGGTATTGGTATGTTGTCAGCCAGGGAAAACTGTTCCTGCCCAACGATTCAGAGCTGCCCCGGCCGCAGACATTACAGCAACTTGAGCTTGCGCTGGATGGCACAGAAATGCTGTGTCAAATAGGGGAAATTGACCAGCTCCCCTGTTATTTATTGCAGTATCAGGATAGGCCAGAGCCTGAGGACCATTGGCACAGTGCCCGTCAATTCCTGATGTATGGAGAACAGCATTTTGAACATGCGGCCAGAGCGTGCCAGGTGGCCTTGTTTCTGCAGACTCATAAATTTTGCGGTCAGTGTGGCAGCAGTATGCATTTAGTGAACTGGGAGCTGGCCGCGCTTTGTCATAAATGTGGCCATCGCTGTTACCCTCGGATTAACCCTTGTGTGCTGATTGCGGTCGTCAATTCGCAACATCAACTGTTACTGGCACGTTCTGCCCGGCATAAAACAGGGTTCTTTTCTATACTCGCTGGATTTGTCGAATCGGCTGAAACCTTGGAGCAGGCCGCGATCAGGGAAGTCGCTGAAGAGGTGGGAGTGGTCATTACTAATTTGCGTTATGCAGGTAGTCAGCCCTGGCCATTTCCGCATTCGCTGATGACTGCATTCATTGCAGATTATCAAAGTGGCGAGCTACGTTGCCAGCCGGAAGAAATTGAAGAAGCGCATTGGTTTGATTTGGATAAGTTGCCGGATGTACCCGGCGAAGTGACCTTATCCGGTCAAATTATCCAACAACTGGTGAATGCAAACTGCAGAAAATAAAAAAGCCACTAAATCGTGGCTTAAGTGGAGTGTAACTTACGTTACCCGGACCTGTTAAAACAGGTTTCTTTCTTATTGTTCTTTACTAGCGCAAGTAGTTTATAACAGATGTATTTTAGTCAGGCAACAGCTTTTTTTAACCCAAACTGAATGAGTGGCGTTAAAACATAGTCAGCAGAAAAACTTCAGTGATAAACTAACGAAAAATCAGAAGATGGCAGATAACAGATGCAATTAAAAAATGATCGGTACTTAAGAGCCTTACTGAAACAACCTTTAGACCGGACGCCAATCTGGATGATGCGCCAGGCTGGGCGTTATTTGCCAGAATACAGAGCGACCCGGGCTCAGGCCGGCGACTTTATGTCCTTGTGTAAAAATCCTGAACTGGCCTGTGAAGTGACTTTACAGCCGTTGCGTCGTTATCCGTTGGATGCTGCCATTTTGTTCAGCGACATTCTGACCATTCCAGATGCCATGGGTATGGGCCTGTATTTTGGTGAAGGTGAAGGCCCGCGTTTTACCAAGCAGTTAACCGATTTTATGGATGTGGTACAGCTGCCGGTGCCGGACCCTGAAGTTGAACTGAAGTATGTAATGGATGCCGTGCGTACTATCCGCCGTGAGCTGAACGGTTCAGTGCCGTTAATTGGCTTCTCCGGCAGTCCATGGACCTTAGCCACCTATATGTTTGAAGGTGGCAGTAGCAAGACCTTCTCGAAAATCAAAAAGCTGATGTACACCGAACCTGAAGCTGTGCATATCCTGTTGGATAAGCTGGCTCAAAGCGTTATTTTGTACCTCAACGCGCAAATTGCCGCTGGTGCTCAGTCAGTGATGATCTTCGACACCTGGGGCGGTGTGCTTACACCGCACGATTACCGTGAGTATTCGTTAAGTTATATGCAGCAAATTGTGGCTGGTTTAACCCGCCATGCGGATGGCCGTCCGGTTCCGGTAACCTTGTTTACCAAAAATGGTGGCTTGTGGCTGGAAGAGATTGCGGCAACAGGTTGTGATGGGGTTGGCCTGGATTGGACCATGGATATTCGCCACGCCCGCGCTCGTATCGGCGATAAAGTGGCGCTGCAGGGCAATATGGACCCGGCTATTTTGTTGGGAACGCCGGAGCGTATCCGTCAGGAGGTTCAGGCCATTCTGGACGGTTATGGCATGGGCTCTGGTCATGTATTTAACCTGGGTCATGGCATTACTCCAGACGTGGATCCGGAAAAAGCAGGCATTTTTATTGATGCGGTACAGACGTTTAGTCCGGCGTACCACATGCAGACTACTCTGCTGGAAGAATAATAAAAAGGGGCCTGAAGGCCTAATGCCGATCAGTTAAGCCAATTTCAGATCGGTTGACCGATCCAGTGACTGCTGTATAAAGGCCTGCAACAGAGACGTCGCAGGCCTTTTTCTATGCA
>NZ_JBHSGB010000001.1:0-436041 GCF_042654345.1 Rheinheimera marina | reverse complement strand
GGCCAAACAAAGCCTTGGGTGGCATACCACCGAAGTACAAAGACAATTTAATAACACAGGCTTCTACTTCAAGCGTCCATTAAAAATGGGATGATTACCAGACCTTCTTCTGATTTAAGTGAATACTGGGTTTGTGACCTGACCGATCGCAGTAGGCGTTTTCGTGGTTTGTCATTTTGGGATGTTTGGCTCATCACCAAAGAAGAGCGAAAAACCGATGCCAAGGTGCGGATGAGCACTGCGGTAGCCAAAGGGAAGTTGATTCAGCAGATTGAAAATATTGTGGCTGAAGCTGATGAAAAAAAGACTGAAATTAAGCGGCCAGGAGTTAAAAAACTGGGGCAGCATATCAGGCAAAACAAGCAGTTAGAAAAATCGGTAGAGCGACAGGTTAAAGCGTTCAGACCGGAACGAACAGAAACCAGTACGCCAGCACAAGTGGTGCCTATTCGTATCAATGCTAATGAAGATTGCCGCTTCCCGGATATGACGGATTTGATTTTTGGGGAAGACACAGGCAATGAATAACCCAGTGCAAGGCCGCATCCCTCACGCTGAATATATAGACCCTGGCTTGCCAGAATATCGGGATAACCCGCTCATTTCCGCTTTGCCGCGAATATATGATGTTAAGCAAGTAGTAGAAAAACTAAGACTCAAACCTTTGTTTGATGCTGCAGAGCGAAATCTGGATGGACGGCTCAGAGTTCATACCATAGCCCGATTACTGAATCGTTTTTTTCAGCCTTTGAATCACCATCTGGAACTTGAGCAAAAAATATCGCTGATATTGCGCCAGGGCTATCTCAGTAGAAATCCTGCACAGGGTGCTTATCATCTTCACTTGCAAAACGGATATAAGCGGGTTCAGGACGAAGACCTTGATGCTTATGTGTTTGACCAGGTTCGCTCCAGTGCAAATAGTTTGTCATTATTTGGTTGCTCAGGATGCGGCAAGTCCGAAACCATCAATCGAATTTTTTCGGTCTATAAGCAAGCCATATTCCATCCCGAATACAACATAACTCAACTGACCTATCTGAAAGTGGAATGTCCGGGGGACGGTGATCTGGATGAACTCTGTCTGAGCTTTTTTAACGAAGTCGACCGGGTTTTGCATACTCAATACAGTATTTCTCACGGGCGGAAAAAACTGGGTACCAAGCGGCTGATGGCCAGCATGTGCCAGATCGCAAATCTGCATGCGTTAGGGGTTTTGGTGATTGATGAGGTGCAAAACCTTAATGAAGCCAGGTCGGGTGGTGCAGAGAAGATGCATAACTTCTTTGTGTCCCTGGTGAATACTATTGGTGTGCCGGTGATCCAGATTGGCACTCATCGAGCTCGTAAGTTTTTCCAGCGAACTTTTCGCGCTGCGCGGCGTATTTCAGGGTTTGGCAGTTTGCTTTGGGACAGGTTACCCAAAGACAAGCAGTGGCAGTTGCTCCTAAAGCAACTCTGGGAATACCAGTGGTTGCGCAAGGCCGAGCCATTCACTGATGAGCTCGGCGATGTGATGTACGACCTGACACAAGGCGTCATGGACATAGTAGTGAAGCTTTATGTGTTGGCCCAGGTCAGAGCTATTGTAACGGGTATGGAGCGTATCACTGTTCAGTTGCTGGAGCAGGTATATGACGACGAGTTTAAAACTGTACACCCCATGCTGGCCGCGCTTCGCAGCAATAACCTGGACTTAATAAAGCAGTATGATGATCTGCTGATGCCGGATATTGAAGCACGGATGTTCTCCATGACGTCGTCACTGGAAGAGACAGTTCCTGAAAATATTCGCTCAGAAGTATCAACTGATAAGAGCAAAAAGCTGCTTGCACTGTTGTTGCAAATGGACATCCCTGAGGATATTGCTATTCCGCTTGTGGATCGGATTGTTCGGCAGCATCCTGAACTGTCAGTGGCCGCTTTGGTGCATAAAGTCACTGAATACACCGCAGATATCAGTAAAGAACCACCAAAAATCAACCGAATAAAAAGAACTCAATGGCTGGAATTACCAACCAATGATTTACGTTATGTGTACGCCAGTAGTGATAAAAACAATGTATATCAACTATTCAAAGAGCAGGGGCTGATTTACGACCTGAAATCTGGCTAGCTATGCTGGCTTACTTCCCCAAGCCTTATCCGGACGAGCTGTTGTACAGCATGCTCGCCAGATGTAAGGTTCATATGGGGATAGATAGCCCGAAGCATTTGCTGGATCTGCTCTACCAAAAACGCACCGTCATTGCTGTACCAGACTTACCGGCTCAACTGCAGTTGTTGTGTAACAGTCTCCAGCATGTGCAGCAGCTAAACGCTAAACAACTTCTCTACCAAAGAACCCTGTTCCCGCTGTATGCCCCTTTTATTCCCGAAAGCCGTAAGCAACACCTGACAGATTTGCTGGTCAATAGTGACGGCTCTGCTGTGTTTGTGGAGATAGGTATGAGCGCTGGTACGGTAAAGCTACCAGCGTTTTTCCGATATTGTCCTTTGTGTATGAATGAGCTGCAGCAAGAGTATGGCGAGTTTGCCTGGTTACGGCGCTGGTTGGTGCCAGGGTATCAGGTATGCCATATCCACGGTTGCGCGCTTTGTGACTCTATACTGCCGCTGAGATCTATCCATCGCCACGAATATTTAGCTGCATGCCCTCAGTATTGTGAAGAGTTGGCTGTAAACACAAATCACAGTTCGAAGCTGGTACAACTTTCTTCCAGTATTATGGAGTTGTTGACCATAACCGAAAACCAGAGCCCTACATATCACCAATGGACGTTGTTCTATCGAGAACTGGCTTCTGAAGCCGGTATGCAAAATGGTATGCAGGTGTCAGGTACTGAGCTTCACAGCAAGTTCAGAAGTTACTGGCTAAATTCATTTTTAGTGCCCCTGAACCTGGTGCCGGTCGGCCCCAGCTCCTGGTTATTAGCCATGTTTCGCAAACACCGGAAGTCTTTTAGTTATCTGCAGCATTTACTGGTTTGGCAGGTACTGAAACCTCAACTCTCAATATCTCAGGTACTGGCTTGCGTACACTCATTCCCTGAATCGGCCAGCAACTCACAAAAAGTGGTAACGGAAGGGCCAATTAACCAAGCTGACCGTGATCGTTGGCTTCAGTTACTGCAATCTGGTCTGAGTGTAAAGCAGGCAAGAGTTCTGTATGACAAAGCCTTGTATGCCAGATTGTATCGAAATGACCGGACATGGTTGCTGGAGACTAATAAGGACTGGCATTTAAAGAGGACAAATCACAGCAATACGAACTGGCAAGCCAGAGATAAACACTATTTACGCAGGTTGTATCAGGTGTTGGCGTTAAGGGATTTTGAGCTTAAAACGCCAAGGCAGAGCCGGAATTGGTTTTTAAAGCAGCTCACGCGGTCATCGACCGCTGAAAAACATTTATCAAAATTACCCCTTTGCCAATCCTTCTTAAATAGGTACAGTGAGACTGTTGCCGAGTTTCAAATACGGCGGTTAACCTATCAGGTTTTGTTGGATCGTCAGAATAATCAAAGCCATCTGTGCTGGGAATTAGAGCGGTTGTGTGGATTAGCTGCTGGCCGTACTCGACCGCTGACATTGAAGTTTATGGAGTTGTTAGAAAGGGAATTCTTGTAAATCAATGCAAAAAAAGCTCATTAAGAAAATTCCGGTTAATGCCCGATTAGTGGGTTTAGGTAATCAATTCCGCAGAGATGTTCCGTCTGATTTCTGGCATTTTTCTGCATACTTTAACAAAGAAGACGGTACAAGCCACAACGACAATTTCGATCTGGAAGCTATGTGCTTAATGGGCCTTGGCCGCACTTTTACTCAGGACGAGCACTTGTTTACCTCTGGTGGGTATCGGAAAGCATTAAAACTGCCACCTGTAGCGCAGTGGCAAGAAGCCAGGCTTAGCAGCTTTCAGCGATTATCTAAGAAGTTATCAGGTACAAAAGAAGTCGCAAATCAGCGTTGTTTTCTATTCCAGTCAGATGGTTTAAAAGTCTGGTTGCCCAAGCTGGAATTAGCTAGAAAGTTGTTTTTCCACGCAGGCTTTTTGGTCCGGGCTGCATACCAGCCCAATGCTCTCGATCTGATGTTCAACGTGAAAAGCTGGGAGTTTGATACCACTTATCTTATTGAAACCCTTGATGCAAACGGGGCCCCTGTTGAGTTTATCCGCCAACCTGTCTATCGGTCGTTTTTATCCTGGCTGTTATTAAACAAGGATATTCGTCAGTCCTTTAACTCAATCTGGCAATGCCTCAACCAAGAACAGTTCATTGCCAATAGCTATTGCAGATGGGCGTTTAATTTCATTCCGCCTGCAGGTTTGTCAGGCTTGGATATGGATGTTCATGGCGTTTTTAACGAGGAAAAAAATGAGTTGTTGGTTTGGGAAATCAATTCCATCAAGGCATTACCGAATATAGTATTGGGGGAAGCCATTTTTAGTCACCCTAAACTCAAAAGTCATGTCCGCACTCCGGGTAGCAAGGACGGTGGTTTTGGCGGCAAGGGAGGAGAAAATCTTTTAATAGATACCGAACTTGAACCGTCGACAGATACGACCAAGATTTTGCTGGATTTACTATCGGAAGGTTTGCAGATAAGCCATCCAATCCAGACAAAGGTGAAGTATGCCGGTGAGAGATCTTCTGGTTATGGCAAACCGAATCAGGACGATGACGATTCAAGTACTACTCAGCAGGTTGTTGGCACCAAAGATGATGTAGATGGCGGACAGGGTAAAGCTGCTGATTTTGACGCATTGCAAGAGTCGGATAATGATACCGAGCGATTCAAAGACCGCTTTAGAGTGTTTATCGACTTAATCAAACAGTTGGCAAACGAACCTGATTTAGAACTTATCAGCCTGGTTGTAAAACCGCTACCAGAGGTAAAGCGTTGTCATCTTCACCTTATGGCTGACGGAACAGAACGCTGTTATCTACTGGCAAAATTTGTGGTTGGAAAGCGAGTTAGATATGTATTAGAAATTGATACATCTGATAATAAAAGGAAGCTTTCCACAAGGATTTTTAGTTTGCTAGATCCAACCATTGAAGCAGATTTCATAAAAAGATTGTTTGTTCTGCTACTTCGGTCTTCTATTCGCTGGCCTGGTTTTTTGTTTCTGAATGAGGCTGTAAATGTGATAGGACTTAAGCATCACATGTCTGATCAATTTATCGATAGATGGGCAGAAAAACTTAAGGCATCAATACGGTATTAGGGGAGTCATTTCACTATCCTTTGGTCTCAATTGTCGTACCTTAACTTGTTACAGATGTACTGGTGAACAACACATGCTATTATCGCAACTAAAGGTTAGATGACCAGATGTATCATCAAAAATCGCTCGTTGATGATACTTAAATTCTTTATTTAAGTAATTTTATACCCAAGCAAATTACCTAGTTATTTGAGCACAAAAATTAAGTTCTCGTGATTTCGATTGAGAAAGAATTAGGAATTCTTCATGCATAAAGCGCCTGGTAGCAAGTCTGTAGTAGTTAATGTAAATACGCGAGAGGCCAATCTCAAGAGAAAGCTACGTGAGCATTTACATACTCTCGGATTTACTAAGTCTGAAGATGGTGTATTGCAAGCTCCGGGAAATACGAAAGACGCTATTCGAACTTTACATAGTGCTCAACGAGAAGAGAGGCTTCTTGCAAGTCAGAATTTTATAGCCAGTAAAAGTGCCAAACTCCTAAAATATTTTGCTTCAGGTACAGATGTTAACCCTGCAAAAATATCGCCAGTCCTTGAACGAGTATCGTCTAATACAATACAAGGCGATCTTTTCAGGCTTGCTGCTCTGTCATGGTCAGTGCCGGTCTCTAATGGTTTTGGTCGACGTCTTCGCTACTTAGTGTGGGACCAAAGTAATGGCAAACTGATGGGAATTATCGCTATAGGCGACCCAGTTTTTAATTTAGCTGTTAGAGATAATTTTATAGGTTGGGACTCCAGTGATAGGAGCTCTCGATTAGTCAATATTATGGACGCTTATGTGTTAGGTTCAGTTCCTCCATACAACACTCTTCTTGGGGGAAAATTGATTGCTTGCTTGTTGCGTAGCCGTGATCTTTATAACGATTTTCGCAGTGCCTACGGAGATACAAAGGGCGTTATTTCTCAAAAAGAGAAAAAGGCTCGTCTTTTATCAATTACAACGACTTCTTCTATGGGAAAGTCGTCCGTTTACAATCGACTCAAACTGGATGGCGTAGAGTATTTGGAGCCCATTGGGTATACAAGTGGATGGGGCCATTTCCATATTCCTGAACAATTATTTGTTGAATTGAGAGACTACTTGCGATTTTTGGATCACGACTATGCTGATCAACATGCTTTTGGACAAGGGCCTAATTGGCGTTTACGGACAATGAAGGCGGCATTTTCTGCATTAGGGTTCAAAAATGACTTGATGAAGCATGGCGTTCAGAGAGAAGTATTCATATGTCAGTTAGCGAGTAATGCAAATAAAATTCTTCAGACAGGGAAAGGGAAGCCAGATCTGAAGTCTCTTCTTTCGGCAAAGGACATTGCTGAGCAGGCACTTGATCGCTGGGTGCTACCTCGCGCAGAGCGCAGGCCCGATTACCTTGACTGGGCTATTGGAGACTTAGTTAATTTATTTGGAAATCAAACTAGAAACATCGAGACTCAATTAGAGCGTCCGTTAACTCGTAAGGTCGTTTCAGTCTGATGTTAAAGACAAGGGATTGCGGAGTTGGAACTAGCGAAAAATACTAAAACTGGTAAGAGAGAATTAGCTGCCAGTGCATCCTCAAGTTGCTCATATGTTTGTGTATTCTGCGAAGAGAAGGTCAATTTACGCTCAGGGAGGAAAGTTCCCCCCTATTTTGCTCACTGGCCAGGTAGGGGAAGTATCGAATGTGAGCATTATGTATCAAATCTACAAACTCAACATGCTTATGAACAGACTTCCATTTTGTCTGAAAGAAAGACAATTGAACTTCGTCTGGTTGTTCCTCCTGTCGTTTCTAAACGACGTAGTTGGTACTTAGAGTTAGTTCTTCCTAGTTGTGAACACTGTCTCGCCACACTTGTTTTGGATGTTGGGGGACGTCAGCAGTTAATTGACATGCGTGGCATGAGTGATCGTCGTCGTGTAACTGCAGATCTCTCGACTGCTCCATACGGCATAATCGAATACCAAGGGCAACCCGATCCCACGTTCGTAGAATATACTGAACGACAATGTGAAGGATTACCAAGCAAAGGGGTTGCCGCATTTCGTGTGACCGAAGGGCTCGGACACTTGGGATTTTCCAGAGTACAGCAATTGAGATTATCTGACACTTTTGCATTACTCTGGAAAGAGTCCGAAAGAGCTATTTTTCCTGAAGAGTTGTGTGCGTCATTTTTGCCAAGTAGGGATGGGTGGAGCCTTGCATTTGTTTGTTTGCCTGAAGAGATATCCGAGCAGTGCAGAGAATGGATCAAGTTATTCACCAGATTATCAATAGAGACTCCTACACCAACAATTGGTCCTGTATGGCCATTTCTAGCTAGAAAGACTAGTGTAAGCTCGAGTGTAAGTACTGAGTTAGATGTGATGTTAGTGGCAGCAAAAAATATACCGCTCGCACACTCAGAGTCTGGTCCGGTAATAGAAGTAGTGAGAGGTGGTGATAAAAAACTATTTGCTATAGGAATTGAGCGTTCCCCAGCATTTTTTGTTTTAACCGGAAAAGGAACGGAAGAGGTTCAAATTTCTACTCGTGCGAGTCATTCGGCGATTGAACACTCTATTGCGTTTCACCCCCATACAACTCTAACTCTGTGCTATCCCTCCGTTGATCTTGTATTTTCAACTTCAACAGGCTCTCACCAAATAGTTCAATTACATCAAGAGGATTGCGCAAACATTGTTGAGCGATATCGTGCACAGGGACTTAGCCCAGAATACATGTCGATGCCCCTTGGCGTATCGGGTCGCTTGATTATAACTGGGTATCCAGAACCGACAGAAGTCGAACTTTATTGCTGCGAAAATAGAGCTCCTCATAATCGTAATATGTGGATGCTTTCCTCTGAGTTTTTTTCCCTATTAGTTTCTGCTATCAACGATCATAAATGCAGTTTTAGTTTAGATTTTGGAGGTTTTGGGAGCATGACTTTAGGCGGTTTACAGGAATTATTCCTAACTGAACTAGCATGTTTGCGACTTCCTACAGATCTTCGAACAAGACTGGTAGTTTTTTTACTTCAATTGAGATTAGCACCTCCTAAACCCTACCGGATAGGTGACCATGCTCTAGTTGGGCTTTTCGTTAAATCAAAACCAGAGTTGCCATTAATACCGCACTATCGTTCGTTGCTACAGGAAATTATTGACTGTGGCTTTGAGTTAGAAAATATAAGAGAGGGATTCTCATCATGAAACTTAGATACAGCCCAGAGGCAATGTCGAGAATATCCCAGTTGGGACATCACGATATTGTCGAGTTTATTGAAGAAGTTAGCCCTGCTTCAAGAAGAGATATTTACAAACATTTAGGTCGTGTTCCCGGTTTTAGATCTGGTAGTCCTGCAGACTTTAAAGAAAGGCAGAAACGATTGGTTGCTCATATCTTAAGTTCACCTGCTGGACATGATCCGAAAGATTGGGCTGTATTCGGGATGCTTTGGAGCACTTGGATATCTGAGCGGTTTGAGGTGGATATCCCTCATACAGATGAATCTGGGAATTTTTTTGAGAACGCTCCATCTTATTTGACGTTTGTCTCTGAGACCTTTCCAAACATTCCTAGAGAAAGTGTCGAACGAATAATGACATTTAGTCGTTTTCCTGAAGAAATACATAGCCTTAAGGAGCTCACTCTCTTTAGAACTGCGTCCACTATTGCTAGAGATTCGTTGCTTGACGAACTACCATTAAGTATTAAGAGTTTAGAGCAACGTATCGCAGCCATTGAAGCTTCTGCTTCCGATGGACAAGAGAACTTAAAACAGATTAATACCTCACCTGTACTTGTTGAGCAACGTATCGAGAGTGTAGCTAAAAAATTTGATGACCAGAATCAACTTACAGAAATGTTAAAGTTGGAGGTAGATAAACTTGCGTACGCAATGTTAGAGATTGAGCAACGAGTACAACAGTTGGGTAATACGTTAGAGCAGATCAAGAGTTTAAAGGAAGATACACTCGCACCCAATACTAGTACTCACGCCACTGACCAATCAATTATAGACATTCTAGAGAGAATGGACTCTATTCAAAGAGTCTTCGATGCAGAGTCGAAGACTTCAAATGCAAGAGTACTTCCCAATTTAGTTATGAAGGATTTTCAGGGACCTTTTGAAGACCTGCATAAGGTGCAAGATGTTTGTGAGCTTATAGCAACTAATCTTCAAGCTGTTGGAGTCGTGAAAGGGTGTGCATTCCCGATGTCTCGCCAAATTGTCGCTGCGCTAGTGAGTGGCCAGTTGATCCAATTTTCTGGATCTTTGGCAGAACTAATTTCTGAGTCTATCGTTGCTGCTGTCAGTGGGCCAATCTTCCATGAATGGCGTGTTCCAGTTGGACTTGTTTCTGATGAATGTGCTGCTTACTGCATCGAGATGGTCGGGAAAAAGTCTAATTCACTTTTATTAAAGAGCGCCAACTTGTCAGCCTTTGAAGTTTATGGAGCTTCAATTCGTGAGATTATAGTAAAGCGCCAGTTTGGATTCGATGGAAATAGAAACTATTCATTTTTTACCTCTTGGGTTAGTGGTCCCGCCGCCTTTCCCGACGGAGGCTCACTCGCTGAGCTTGGCCCTGTATTTGATACGGATACGCTCCGAATGCGAAGTGCTAAAGCTGAGACTCCTTCTTTAAGATTTGGTCGACTCGCAAAAGAAAACTGGTACCAACTTGAAGGATTTGAAGCTCCTGATCCTGATGTTATTTCAACAGAACTGACGGAGTTTCTGACCGACATTAATTTTGAAGGAGGGGCTTTTTGGAGACGATTAGTAAAAAGTTCCTACACTCATTTGAGAGTGATATCTAGTGCTTCATGTAGCGAGGATTTAAAAGCTATTTCTGATCTTTACTTGCTTCCATGGGCTCGAGCGAGAGGAGAGTCTGTAAAGGAAATTAGAGAGCGTGTCGTTAGTTACTTAGAACATTTACAGCAATAGGTAGCTAAAGAAGATGACCATAAATTTTAGGCCCATTTCCCGGTCAGATGCTCAGAAAGTTATTGCTACAGGTATGAAATGCCCATTTGAAGGAGAGGGACTGCGTATTTCTGCATTATCTGAATGCTTACGAGCCGTTACTTACTTGTGTTCATTAGAGAGCGAAAGTTGGGTTCCTACTAGCTCAAACCGTCTCGCAAGTATGGTTCGAAGCAGATTGACTTCGATGTGGCCTGAATACAAAGGAAGGGATGGTGAGCTTTTTCCTGGAGAGATAGGTGTTCTTGATAGTTTGAACTCTCTAGGGGATATGGTTCGATTAAAAGGCGGTAAATGGTTAATTGCCCCTCCTAAGTTAATTTTGGTGGAAAATGGAGTGGCAGTCCTTATAGGTGGGGGGCCGTTGGAGTGTTTACCTCCTGCTCTGTCAGTGTCAGCCAAAGTAGTTGGTAAGGTCAGGGTTGTTGATCCCGCTTTATGTGGATTGTGGGGATCCAGATGGGGACTTGAAGATTGGCTAGGCGCTCCATACCAAGGACTTGAAGAATGGGGACGGAGTTTATTGAGTGAAGCGCTACTTAATTTAACTGACGCTCCACACCTTTGCGAGGGGGTAAGCATTTATAAGCCTCGTCAATGGGTTAGCGTAACAGAACTATCCGAAGATACTAAAGATTTGGTCTTGGGACGCTCTTTAGTTCATAAGTTTTTTTCATATTTTCTCTGTAAGTTAAACAAAGGACGAGTGAGTAAGTTACGTTCAATAACATCAGATGAAGCAAGGCGTTTTCAATACTATTTGGATTTAATATCGGACCGTTCTATTGTAGTCAGTGTGAAGAACGTGAACAATTTGGTTCGATTCAAGTTGAATAGGCGCCTGCCGCGCAGAGAAGCTAAATTGCTCAATCTAGGGTGGCAAGAGCCAACAACAGAAAAAGCTCATCCAGGAGTAATTCAATATGTTTATCCTGAAGAGCTATTCCCACTTTTAGTGAACGCTTTTGGTTTGCTAGGTATCAAGGTGAAACAAATTTTATAACAAGGAGAGTTGTATGAGTTTAAAACCAAAAGGGAGCGGTGCTGCAGGTATTCACGAGACTACTGGGAATATTGCCGATAGTCTTAGGCAATACATTGAAGCTCAATACCATATTCGCAACGAAGGCCTAATCAGAGAGCGTAATGCTCTTTTGAAGAAAGATGCGACAATCGCTCAAACACCTTATGTAGAGTCGACACCGGTTTACAAAGCTGGCGAACCTTACGATCGATTACCAATTCCCAAAGTTGCTAGTGAAGCACTCACTCAACTCTCGCAGTTGGGTGTTGGGCTATATCCCACACCTTATGAACATCAATCGCAAGCCCTTGCGTCCTTTTTAGCTGAAAACGGAGCTGATCTCGTTATAGCTACAGGTACTGGTTCTGGAAAAACAGAGAGCTTCTTGATGCCTATCATCGGAAAGCTAGTAATTGAAGGCGCAGAGCGAACAGAATCGTCGAAACTGCCCGGATGCAGAGCTATGTTGCTTTATCCAATGAATGCTCTCGTTAATGATCAACTCTCCCGTGTGCGCAGGTTGTTTGGCAACTCTGACGCGACGAAAATAATTTCTAAGGGAAGGGGGAAGCCAATAAGGTTTGGCAGTTACACTGGTAGAACACCTTATCCTGGCTCTCGAGAGTCATCTAAAGATGAAAAATTTATTAAGCCTCTTTTTGAGGAATTTTACAGTAGGGTTGCACAAGATCCCGGTTTAAAAAAACAACTAGAACGAATTGGTCGTTGGCCAAGTAAAGACCTAGACGCATTTTATGGGAGTGATCTTGTTCAAGCTAAAACGAATAAGTCGGGTAAAGATTATGTTTCAAAAAAATGGCGTGAAAGATTAAAAACCCAACCCACTGATCGCGAGTTAATGACTCGACACGAGATGCAACTCGAATGCCCCGAACTGATTATTACTAACTACTCAATGCTTGAATATATGCTCATGCGTCCAATCGAGCGTGGCATCTTTCAGCAAACTAAAGAATGGTTAAAAGCCGACTCTAAGAATGAGTTTATTCTTGTGCTTGATGAGGCTCACATGTATCGCGGTGCAGGTGGTGCAGAAGTCGCATTGTTGATTCGCCGTCTCTGCGCACGATTAGAGATTCCGCGTGAACGGATGCGGTGCATACTGACAAGTGCGAGTTTGGGCAAAGGTGATGAAGCTATTCAAAACGGGGAGCGTTTTGCTCGTGATTTAACAGGCCTATCAGAAAGCTCAAGTAGACGAATTGAAGTGATCCAAGGTGTTAATGAATTTCGAGATAAAGCCCGCCCAGCAAGTCTTGAGGAGACAGATGTATTAGCTTCGTTTGAGTTGGATTCTATAGAGAACTCAGTTAGTGACCCAAAAGAACTTCGTAAATGTTTAGCAAATCTAGCAACTCAATTAGGGTGGCTTCCTCCTCCTGATGGTGCACCTGAATTAATTCAAGACTGGCTTTTCAAATGTATGACTGGGTTTGGGCCTTTGGAAGAGTTGATTGCAAAAGTATCTGGTCACGCAATCAAGCTTGATAAGCTTAGTGAAACAATATTTCCTAATTGCTCTTCTCAAGCAGCCACTCATGCATTGGATACGCTTATGGCTTTAGGGTGTCACGCACGAAGGAAATCAGACGGAAGGGTATTAATTCCGACTAGATTGCATCTATTTTATAGAGGACTACCAGGCCTTCATGCATGTATAGATCCTGAATGTTCAGAGCGGCTAGACGGTCAAAACACTTCCAATATCTTGGGGCGTCTGTACACCAAACCAATGAATAGTTGTAGTTGTAAGAATCAAGGACGAGTCTATGAACTGTTAACTCATAGAGATTGCGGTGCTGCATTTATTCGTGGATATGTGAGCTCTAAGCTAGACTTTGTATGGCATAAACCCAGTGGTCCGATTTCAAGGGGAGATACTGTTGACCTTATGCCAATAGATATCCTCGTTGAGGATTCTGTTCACCCACAAGGAAGATACCGAGATTACTGGATGCATATATCTACGGGGCGGCTTTCTGCTCTGATTCCAGCTAACACTTCTGGCTATCGCAAGGTGCGCATACCAGATAAGGTCGCTACCGAATCTGAGATATCTTTTGATGATTGTCCCGTGTGTATGCGCAAAGCATCGAAGGGTGAACAATCTAAGATTATGGATCACATAACTAAAGGTGAGGCACCATTTACGGCCTTGGTAAGAACACAAATGGCTCGCCAACAAGAGAGTCGTCCAGTTGATGTTCGTTATCCTAATGGTGGTCGAAAGGTCTTGGTTTTTTCTGACGGGCGTCAGAAGGCTGCGAGGCTTGCGCGTGATATTCCTCGGGATATTGAACTTGATCTTTTTAGGCAAGCAATTGCATTGGCGTGCACTCGCTTGGAGGCTTTATCCAAGGAAGCAAAGCCTACACCACAAATGTATTTGTCTTTTCTCTCTGTGTTAACTGAGCATGATTTGCCAATTTTCGACGGTTTAGATGCAACAATCGTGACAAATGCACGAACTGAGTTTGAACGAGACTATTCCAGTGATTTGACCGAAGCTTTTGAAGACGATTTCAGCCCTACAGGGATACCTGCTCGATATAAAATTTCATTACTAAAATTGCTTTGCTCTAATTATTACTCTTTGACTGGTACAACAATTGGGTTTGTTGAGCCTGTTAAAACAAAACTCAAAAAGTTGAATGCCGAATTTCTGAAAGCTGGAATGCAATTTGACGAAAACGATATCAAGGCACTCTCTATTGCATGGATCGAAGGGTTGCTTAGCGAGTTTGCGATTGACCCATCTATTGATGCAACCGTTCGTATTAAAGCCGCGGGATATTTCAGACCAGGATGGGGAACAAAAGGGACATTCAGTTATGCATTCAGGAGCATGTTTACTCGGCAAATTAAAGGAGGAGTGACATCTGTAGAAAAGATCGAAGAGATTTTTTGTAATGAGTTAGCTCAAGAACATAATAAAATGTGGTATCTCTCCCCTAACTCGCTCAAGTTGAAAATAGATCTTTCGCATATTTGGGCTCAGTGTCCCGATTGTACCGTGTTGATGCCTATGGCATACCAGGGTTCGATTTGTATTGCTTGCGGTAGTAAAGGTGTCAAATGGTTAGATCCAAAGAGCAGTGATTACATTTCTGCTCGGAAAGGGTTTTGGCGTGGGCCAGTGCATGACGCTTTAAGCCCTGGTTCTCGCCTACTAAACCTCAGTGTGGAAGAACATACGGCACAACTATCTAATCGTGACCGCAGCAGTGTACATGCTACTACAGAACTCTATGAGCTCAGATTCCAGGACGTTCTAATTGAAGATACAGACAGACCAATAGATATCTTGAGTTGCACCACTACGATGGAAGTTGGTGTGGATATCGGCTCTTTGGTCGCGGTTGCTTTAAGAAATGTGCCACCACAACGCGAAAATTATCAACAACGGGCTGGGCGTGCTGGTCGACGTGGTTCTTCTATATCAACTGTTGTTACTTATTCTCAAAATGGACCACACGATAGTTATTATTTTTTGAATCCAGAATATATCGTTGCAGGTGAGCCCCGTACTCCTGAGGTTAAGGTGAGTAACGCGAAGATAGCTCGTCGTCATGTACATGCATATTTAATTCAAACTTTTTTTCACGAAATGATGGAACAAAGTGGCAATAGTATCGGTGGTAAAAAAACATCAATCCTAGAAAAGTCACTTGGTTTGACTCGCGAATTTTTTAAATGCACTGGTGAGGATAATCTCAACTATGAAGGCTTTAAGTTGTGGGTTGAGCGCAGATTACTCGCACCTGAAGGAGACTTGAGAGGCTCGATTGCTGCGTGGCTTCCGCCGTACCTAGATACAAATGGATTTACTTTAGAAGAGTGGTTAGTTCGGACAGTCGAAGATTTTTTGAAAGATTTGTTGTTATATAACCAGAATATGTCCCAACAAATTATCAGCGATGAAAACAGTGAGGAAGAGCAAAATATCAGGCCTAAGCTTGAACAGGAAGAATTTCTTGAATTCCTTTTCTATTATGGGTTACTTCCAAGTTATGCTTTCCCAACAAACTTGAGTAGTTTCCTCGTAGAAAAGCATCAAAAAAATAGCAGTGGCTCTTGGGAGATTCGAACAATTCAGAGACCCCAGCAAGCGGTATCCAAAGCATTAAGTGAATATGCTCCTGGACGACTCATTGTAATAGATAAGAAAACTTATCGCTCTGGAGGTGTGTTTGCAGATCTCCCTGCAAGTGAAGTGAACCGTGCTAGACCTTTATTCGAAAAAGAAAAAAAAGTCATTCATTGCGAAGCTTGTTCTTTTATGCGAGATCCCAACAGTGCGAAGATCGCCAGCGATGTATGCCCCGTCTGTAAAGGTGAATTGAAAGAAGAAATTATGATTGTACCGGAGGTTTTTGGGCCTGAAAGAGCTAGAGAACTTGATGAAGATGATCGGGAACAAGAAATAACCTTTGCGACCATGGCTCAGTTTCCCCAGCCGGTAGATCAAGAGTCTTTCACGTTTAACGAGTGTGGTTCGAATGTTAGTTTCACTTATGCGACAGACCAAAGATTGGTAACAATAAACTGGGGGAAAAATAAAGACCAAGATAGTGGATTTTTGGTTTGTACTGAATGTGGTTCGGCATCTGTTTTTGAGCAGTTTAATCAGTCACATGTTCCACACGAGCGTCCCTATAAACATTTGGGCGCAAAGGATATACCCAAACAGTGCTCTGGCGAATTGAAACGTGTCCTGCTTGGTCATGATTTCGTTACAGATCTCCTGCTGCTTAGATTGGAGATTAAAGCTCCTTTAATCACGGATACAACCGATCCGATAGCTCTTCGGGTCATAGAGGATAGTCTACATACAATTGTTGAAGCGCTGAGGCTTTCAGCCAGCCGCCACAAACAATTAGATTTAGACCCATCTGAGTTTGGGGCTGGGTTCCGAATTATCCCTGCGCTTAAAGGTGAGACTCGACTAGTCGATTTATTCCTTTATGACACGCTATCTGGAGGGGCTGGCTATGCGGAAATTGCAGCAAAAAATCTACCAGAAATATTAAAAGGCACACTATCTATATTAGAGGACTGTTCATGTGACGCATCATGTACAGAATGTATTAATCATTACCATAATCAGCACATTCAGAGTCGCTTTGATCGTAAGTTAGGCGCTGCATTACTGCGATATGCAATTTTTGGGGAGGCCCCTGTATGCTCCTCTCCAGAAGCGCAGGCAAAGGATCTTTCACAACTATGCTCAAGCCTGGAGTTAGATCGTTTCCGTTGTACCGAGGGGCATTCTCCAGAAACTCCTATTTTTGTTGACCTAAACAGCCAACGTATGGCCCTTGGGTGCTATCCAGCCCTAATAGGCAGGGAGGATTTCGATCATGCAGTGATTAACGCAACGAATGTTAATCATAAATTATGGTTGAGTGAGTATGAACTTCGAGCAAATCTAATGGATGCACACCAGAGGGTTCGTAACATATTTGGGTAACCGCCAACTCTTATTTATCGGTTTTCTCTAACAGGTCTTTTGTAATAAAAGACCTGTCAGGGATCTTAATTGATTGGTGAAAATTTTATTTTATCGAGTCATTTGCAAGAAACTGTGTAGCCTAGTTCTTTTATCACCTGTTGATGGAGATATATCCTGTGATTGAAGTTATACCGCTGACGTTAAAGCAGGCAAATACTTATGTGAAGAATAATCATCGACATCATGGAGTGACCCAAGGTTACAAGTTTGCTATTGGCTTACAAGACGCATCTGGAAATCTAAAGGGGGTCGCTATAGTTGGGAGGCCTGTTAGTAGAAGTCTCGATGACGGGCAATCAGCTGAGGTGACACGAATGTGCACTGATGGGTATCCAAATGCATGTTCGAAATTATATTCTGCTGCCTGGAAAACTGCTAAGAGTATGGGTTACAAGCGTCTGTACACATATACTCTTGATTCAGAAACAGGGACTTCACTCAAGGCTAGTGGTTGGAGTCTTGATGCAAAAGTTACTGGCCGATCTTGGGATACACCTGTCCGACCGAGGAGTGATAAGCATCCAACTTGCGATAAAAATAGGTGGGTTAAGGCTGTTGCATCACAAATTAGGCATGAGGTTGTGCACATTAATAAGGGCGCAGATAACTTGACTATGGGGGCAAAGTTTACGCATGTAACTAGAGTGTCCCGTACTGAGATTAAGGTCAAATTAGCGATCAGGAAATTAAAACGTGAAGAGCAAAAAGTAAGTAAAACAAAAGTTGCAGAGTTAGTTGGTTTATCCAGAGAGCAGCTTTCTAGGCGTTATCAGCACTTATTTTCGTGATGTATGCCTTATGGGTAAATTGACTTTATGTGATGTCTGAATCATTTCTACTTTAGACTCTTGAAGAAGCGTTGTCTCTAATTCAAGCAAGACTGTGAGCTGATGTTGTAAAACAGATATTATGGATTTGAACCACTTTTTATAAAATCAGCGTATTCACTCAAGCTGAATCTTCCTCTAACGATTTTTGTTCAACCGGCTGCAAATGCTTGCTATGTTTTTCTTTTCGGATGGTCTCTTTCACTTCCTGAAGAGCGTTTATGAGAGCCAATTTGTTCGCTTGGTTTGTTTCTTTCAGGATCTCTTTTTCTAGATCTAGAATATAAAATTGCCTTTGAATAAATTTTTTGGCTTCGGCGACTGTCGGAACTAGAGATAAAGCTAAATTGCACACATAAGCGCAAGCTGAAGATGCTATAGGTACGATATAAAAGTATATATTCTCATCTTCAGGAGCAAGTTTTTGCTGTCGAATCCAATGAATAAATATCACCGAGAATATTGTCGCAAACCCGGTGGCGCTTTTAAGATCTCGTTCTGGCTTTTCATTCGTCATTTTTCGCCATCACTCTTTTTGTCGTCAACTTTCTGAGTACACCCATCTTCAATTAATGAAGCAACAAAGTGCTCATAGTTAGCCGCGTAAACTACTTTGACATGAGTCACGCCATTTATATCTGTGTAATTAATTCTGACCTTTTTGATACCGCGTATAGCAAAATAAATAGACGCAACCAAAGTCATCAGGCCCTTTGATATGGGGCCCCAAGCTAGGGCAAGACCAACTAATATGGCGATGACTTCTGCTGATAGCATGCTGGTTGTTTTAACCTTTATCGTTAATTTTTTTCAGAACATCAGTGATTGTATAGGAAGTGCTAGACTTCTTTGAGTGTTTATTATGCTTCGTTGTAATTGTGATATTCACCTCGAACAAATCATCATACTTAAATGACTGTTTATAAGTATCTTTTTCATCACGAATTTTGTGCATGAATTTTTCGTCTTCAACTTTGACCTTCGCCTTTTTTCCGTCAGGAAGCTCAATTTGCCAGCCAGTTGTCCCAGTGAAATTCACACGGAGAAACTTGATAATGTATGTATGCTTATCCGTAGCGATGTCATCTTCCATACTTAGAGGACTAGCTTGGAAAGATTCGTAGTTCTCTATGCTTACTGATGTTGTCGAATTGTCTACAATTTGCTTTGTAGTTGGATCGTAAAGTGACAATTCTACAATTTCGGTTCCATCGTCAATTAGGGGAGAAGATAGGAGCTTCTCAATACCATTACGAATACGAGGATTTTTTATGCTTATTGCAATATCCTTTGTTGTAACAAAGCGTTCCCCTGTGTCTAACGTGATTGTCCTAGTGCCATCAGAGTTTTGACTGATATCAAAACTACGAGTGTTAATACGATCAAGTGCATCAGTCACCCGCGCAACCAATTTATCACTAGTTTCTGTAAGTTTTGTATAGCCAAGAAACTCAAGGGCATCTTGACCTTTTTCCTGAATAACTTGGAAAATAGCTTTAAAGCTACCTTCGTTAAATGCTACAACATTAATTTTTAGGTCTGATGCTAAACCGTCATTAATAACTTTGTTCGCCTCTTCAACTGAGTTTACAAAGCCTTTTAAAGATTCTATGAGTTGTGTTGCTGACATTTCATGATGTACGTGTGCCTGACCGTCGACGCGGTAAGCGATATAAGTAACCGTCATTATTTTCTATTCCCTAAAATTCTCCATTAAAGGTAACCATAAAAAGCCAATAACGTAAATAAAGATTTTATATTTCTAACGATTCCCGATACTTGCAGCCATCGTGCCCAGCAATTTAAAGGGCTGATGTGACGTTAAGTTTCAATAGTTATGCTTTTGAGTATTTGTCTAAGCTAATCGCAGGTATTTGACTGAAGATATGATCGTTGGGAGAATGAAGTAGGGGTAGTGCCTGATTTCTTGATAGCTGGTAGCGGCGTATTAATTTGGTTGTGATGAAACTTTATTATTAACAAGTAACCTATTTTTAGGTTAGCAGCAAAAGTTAGTGATGAAACTTTAGCCTCAAATTTAAGTTTGAAACTTTCCCAAAAAGCAGCTTTCAGCTCAGTTGGTGATGATTCTATATTATTGATTTACAAAAGCTGGCTAATACCAGCTTTTTATTTACTTGTAATTCAGCATCTAATTGGCGAATATGGGGCTCTTCGGTTAGTTGAGAGTACCAAGGTGATTAAAATCCGCACCAGCCAAGGGCTTGAGTTTGTGCAGCAGCATGGGCAAAGCATTCTGGATGCCAGCATTGCGGCGGGTTACCCCATTTTGCATAGCTGCCGCTCTGGCCGCTGTGGTTTGTGCAAAGCCAAACTGGTGGCGGGCGACACCCAATGTTACCGGCGCGAGGAGTTGCCTGCTGCCTTGAGTCAGCACAATTGGATCCTGACCTGCAGCTGCAGCGCGCTGTCAGATGTTCAGCTGGAGCTGGGTGCTGGCCAGCCGATGCGAATGGCCAAAGCGGTGAAACTGCCTTGTGTGATCCGTCAGCTGAGCGAAAGCGGCCCGGATAGCTTGTTGGTCAGCCTACAATTGCCTTTGGTGTGCAGAACCCGTTATCAGCCCGGCCAGCGCCTTTGCGTACTGAATGCGGCCGGTTTGTCTGGCACTTATCAGGTGGCGGCTGTGTTGCCCGAGCAGCGTCAGATTCAGCTGCAGCTGGCGCGGCACGCCGACAGTGCTTTGCAGCACTACTGGTTTGCCGAAGCTCAAATGGACGATGTGCTGACTGTGCTTGGCCCTTTGGCGTCGGAAGTTGCGGCTGGCGCGGATTAAGCCCGCAGCCGAAGCTTTGTTTGCCAGGTGCTAGGTTGCCGCCTGGTAGTGCGTCATATCCAATACCCGGTCTATGCCGGCAATTTTGTCATCCGGGTGATGGTTGACATACAGCAGGGTGGTTTCGCCCTGTTGGCTGAGAATATTTAGCAGTGCCAATACTTTCAGCCGGTTCAGCGGGTCCAGACCGTTGCAGGGTTCGTCCAGAATCAACAGACTGGGGTGCTTCACCATAGCGCGGGCAATCAGCACCAGCCGCTGGTCGCCAAACGACAATTGCTGAAACGACTGCTGGGCCTGATCGGCCAGCGCAATCAATTCCAGCCATTGCTGCGCCAGCTGCGTCTGATGCAGCGTGGGCTGTTCATACAAACCTATGCTGTCGTAAAAACCGGACAGCACCACATGCAGCACAGGGCAGCTCACGCGGTATTGCAGTTGCAGGCTGTTGGAGATAAACCCTATGTGTTTTTTAATATCCCAAATGCTTTCGCCCTGACCGCGCTGATAACCCACCACTTCTAAATCATTGGTGTAGCAGTGCGGGTTATCGCCCGTCACCATCGACAATAAACAGGTTTTGCCAGAGCCATTGGGGCCGACAATCTGCCAGTGTTCGCCGCGGTTTACCTGCCAGTTCAGGCCCTGAAACACCACCCGGTCATCGTAGTGCACTTTGCCGTTACGCAGCCGCACCAGCCGTTGTTGCCCATCTGGTAACGGCGGCGTAAAGCGGTCCTGGTCTTTGGCGGGTAGCGCTTTGGGCGGGTTTTGTAAGGTGCTGAGTTTGTTCAGCTCAGCCAAATCAGCCGGGTCCAGCCCCTGCCCCTGATTTTGCCAGGCCAGCTCGCCATGGTTCAGGTAAAGCAGCTGCCGGGTAAACGACGGAATTTCACTGTGGCGGTTGGTCACCAATATCAACGTGAACTGCTGCTGGTGCTGTTGCAGCCAGTCGCGCAACGCGGCTTCGCTGGCGGCGTCCAGGCCGTTATAAGGTTCGTCCAGAATTAAATAGTCTGGCTGGCTTAATAAAGCCCTCAGGATCAGCACTTTGCGGCTCTCTCCTGTCGACAAGGCTAAAAACGCGGTATCGAGCCGTTGGCTGAACTGCAACACAGCCGCCAGCTGTTGCAGTTGCTGTTCAAGCGCGGTGGTCCACTGGCTGAATTCGCGCTGGATGATGTCGCGGGCGCTGCTGGGGTTGGGTAGCACATCCAGAATATCGGCGTCGTCTTTGCGTTTTTCCGCCTCAATCAGTGCTTTTTGCTGCTCGGTGCTCACCCAGGCCACTTTTTTTCTGGTTGCAGATGGGCTGGCGAACTCGCCGCTTTGGCACTGGCCTTCACCGGCCAGAATGGCGCTCAGCGCCGATTTGCCGCTGCCGTTTGGCCCCAACAGCACTGTGTGCTGGCCCGGCGCTATCGTCAGCTGCTGCAACTGCATCCGGTAATCTTTCCCCAATAAAAATTCACAGTGCTGCAGACTAAACATCGGTGTTCCTGTTGCTTTAGCTTAAATGCTGGTTAAAAAACGCCAGCGTACGCTGCCAGGCCAGTTCGGCCGCGGCCTGGTTGTAGCGCGGTGTGGTGTCGTTGTGAAAACCGTGTTGGGTATCCGGGTACATGTAGCTGACTGCATTTTTACCGGCGGCTTTTAATGCCGCATCATAGACGGCTGCCCCGGCGTTCACCCGTTCATCCTGTTCGGCGTAGTGAATAAGCAATGGGGCCTGAATGGCGGCCACTTTATCGGCGTCGGCCTGGCGACCATAAAAAGGCACCGCGGCTTTCAGCTCTGGCAGCTCTGTGGCCAGGAAATTGGCCATGCCACCGCCATAACAAAAGCCGGTCACGCCCAGTTTGCCATTGCCCTGCGGCCAGTTTTGCATCGCCTTGGCCACGGCGATAAAGTCCTGTTTGGTTTTGTCCTGATCCAAAGTGCCAAACATGCCTCTGGCTTTGTCTTCGTCGCCAGGGTAACCACCCAGCGGAAACAGCGCATCCGGCGCAAACGCAATAAAGCCAGCCAATGCCAGCCGGCGGGTTACATCTTCAATATGCGGGTTTAAACCTCGGTTTTCGTGCACTACCAGCACCAGCGGACGTTTGTGGCCATCAGTGTCGGCGGCTTTGGGCTGTGCCAGATAACCGCGCACAGTGCCGTAGCCTTGTGGTGACGGCAGCTGCAGATAACTCGTGCTTAAACCCGGGTCGTCCGGGCTGATTTGCTGGCCAAAGGCGTAATTGGGCTGTAAGGCTTCCAGTATGCTCAGCGCCGTGACACCAGCCACCGCAAAACGGGCCACACCACTGAGGAAGTCGCGGCGACTGATGTCGCCGTGCACATACTGATCAAAGAGTTTTAAGGTCTGAGGTGAAAAGTCGGCGGCGGTTTTTCGGGTTTTCGGTTGGTCGGTCATGGTTGCTTCCTGTACTTTTCGGGGCTGGTGGTTTTGTATACAGCATAAACTGAAGCATTGCCTAGTTCTGCCATGACGAAACTACAATGACGGTCGCTAAACGGGTAGCCGCTGAATGGGCCTGTTGCCCACCTGGCTTGGTTGCGGCTTATTTTTATTGCTTCGCCAACGGAAAGGCTTTCGTCAGCTCAGGCAACAGCAAGGCAAAATCGTCGGCGCTAAAAAACTGCTGGTGCAACTTAAGTACATCTGTCTGGTAGGCGGCATCCGCCATTTTCTGATCTATCCATTGCACCATCTGCAGGCCAAGCTCACTTTTGTTGCAGGCCAGATAACCGCTGACCAAAGGCTGGCCAGTTAGCTGGTGCGGGTAGAGCTTGGGCGCTTCCGGCAGGTGCTGCAGGCTGCGATTGGTAATGGCCGGAAACTCCAGCAAAGCGTCCAGCCGGCCTTTGCTGAGCATCAGTGCCAGGTTTTGTGCGGCTTCGGCACCACTGCGCTGAAAGAATTGTTTGGGGTGATGGGCAATCAGTTTGTCCAGCTCGGCGCCATAGCTGCGGCCGCTAATCACACCAATTTTCAGCTCAGGTTTTTGTTGCACCAACCGGACTAAATCCAGCGGCGTTTTGCCAAAGGAGCGGGTGCCTATCAGCTGCAAGGGCGGATAAATGGTGGTGGGGAGCCGGGCGAAATACAGCAGCTTTTCGCGTTCTTTGGTTTTAATTTTGCTGAGTGCACAGTAATTGCCCGGTTGTTTTAGCATTTGCCAGGCACGCAGCGTACTCAGTTGCACGGGCTGTATTTGCAGTTCCGGTGCTGCGCTTTTACTCAGCCGCTGCAGGATCAACGTTTCGACATTGATGCGATCGGCGTCCGATTGCGGTAAATGGTTTTCCAGCAACAGCATCGGCTGTGGTGCTGCCTGTGCAGGTAACACCGACCCAAACACAGCAAGTGCCATAACTGGCCAACAACAAAGACGCAGCATAGCTACCCCGGTCTTCAGGCTTCCTTAAGCAGTCTAAAGTAACGTAAAAAACCGGTACTCACTAGTGCGAAATTGTACAAAGCTGTGACGTTAGCCTGCGCTGATCATTCAAGCCAGATCCTCAGGTTGCGACAATTTGTCACATCGCGCTAATTGCTCGTGCCTATTATTCTGAACTTGGGTTCACTGCAGGTCTGGCGATTGGCAGTGGTATCCTCTGTATCAATTGCCTTAGGCTGCCCTTAGCGGCAGCCTTTTTTTATGGTGACTTGTTGATTCAGATTGTTCAGTTCCACTAGGGCTTGTTGACGTTTCGAGATTAAATTTTGTTCGCTCTGGCGGTGTTCTGAACGCGAAACGAGGAGCGAAGTTTAGTTATTCTAAATAAGCGACGAGTGACAAAGTGCAGGGCGCCGCCAGACCGAACCCGAAGGGCAGCGCCTGGCCGGTCTTTCTGCTGCGTTAGTGCTCGTTTATGTAGAATAACTACACTACACTACACTACACTGCACTCGCACTGCCTGGCATAAAAACCGGCCAGACGGCTGCAAAAATAACCCTGAAACGTCAACAAGCCCTAATGCTATGGTTATTAAACACCTGAATACCCATGAGTTATCTATGGCAGACAATAAAACCCAGCCAACCGGCGTTGCTGTGACTGATTACCTGGCCGCTATTGAAAAGCCAGCCCGGCGGGCAGACTGCGAACGCCTGGTGCAGCTGATGCAAGGTGTGGTTGGGGAAGGCCCTGTGATGTGGGGGCCCAGTATTGTTGGCTTTGGCAGTTACCACTACAAATACGCCTCTGGCCGCGAAGGCGATATGTGCCTGATAGGTTTTGCCAACCGTAAGGCCGAAATCAGTCTTTATGTGCTGAGTTGTGGCGAGATAGACCAGCAGCAGGAATTGCTGCTCAGCCAACTGGGCAAGTTCCGCAAAACTGTGGCTTGCATCTACATTAAAAAGCTGGCCGATATTGATTTGGCGGTGCTGGAGCAATTAATCCGCTATTCGATGCAGCAAACCCGTTCGCTTTACCTGGCATAAAGCTGCAGCAGTTGCTGGCTTTGCTGGCGGATTTCATCGATCAGAGCTGATGGCTGCAACACCTCTGCACTGGTACCGAAGGACAATAACCAGCTGGCCAGGCTGCGCCAGTCGCTGGTTTTTAATTCCAGCTGCACCTGCTGCTCGTGGTGGCTTTCCTGACCAAAGCCCTGCCACCATTCGCGTTTGGCACGATCAGCGGCGACTGGTGCAAAGCGGATCAGGGCGCTGAGCTCTGGAGTCGGCACACAACTTTGTAAAAACTCCTGCGCGGAAAAATCCGGTCTAGCTGGGACTTTCTCACTGAGTAGTTCAATGGCTGAAATCCGGTCTGTTCTGAAGTCGCGCCAGTCCTGCCGTAAGCGGCACCAGCCAATAAAATGCCAGCGGCCGAGGTAATAAATCAGCCCGGCCGGTTCCACTTCGCGTTCACTTTGTTGCCAGCTGGCGTCCTGATACTGCAGGCGCAATAGCTGCTGGTGGGTAATAGCGCGTTGCAGCAAGGTCAGATCCGCCGCCGGTGGCTGCGTACTGAGCGGCGCCGCCATAGCGCGCACCAGGTGTTGCAAGCGGTCTTTGCTGTCATTGGGTAACACCGCCTTGATTTTATCCAAGGCACTTTGCATCAGCTGGGTGTAGCCCGGGCTCGTCATGCGCTGCGCCAGCAACAAACCTGTGCTGAGCGCCATCGCTTCCTGTTCGGAGAAATTCACCGGTGGCAACAGGTAACCTTTCATCAGCCGGTAACCGGCGCCTGCTTCGGCCAGCACTGGCACCCCAGCTTCGGCCAGTGCGGCCATGTCGCGGTAAATAGTGCGCACGCTCAGGCCAAAGTGTTCGGCCATCAGTTCGGCAGTGGCGCTGCGGCGGCTTTGTAAAAACAAAATCAGTGCTAGCAGACGGTCGACTCGGTTCAAGCGGCAGCTCCGGGTTCTACAATGAGTCGGCTGATTTTGCCATCCTGCAGCGCAAACATATAGCACCAGACTTGCTGGCCGGATCTGGCCTGCACCAGCGTCTGACCGGCCTGCTCTGCGGCACCCACCAGCTGAAGTTGCTGCTGATGCTGGTGTTGCCAGCGCTGGATGTCGGCACAGCCAACCCAAATTTGGTTCTGGTACAGCAACACAGCTTCTGGGTCAAAGCAGGACAGCAACGCATCGGTGTCCTGCTGGCTGAAGGCGTGCCAGTAACTGGCAATGGTTGGGTCCAGGCAGATCATGCTGCGCTCCTGCAGAGTGAATTTATTGCAGCTTAAACCAGCCAACTGACAACCTTATGTCAGGAGCAACATGACATTTTTGCTTATTTTTCAGCTGTCCGGCTGCTGTTTTTGTCGGTTGGCTGACAGTGGGCTCTGCCTTTTATCGCTGCGCCAAGGCGTCTGGCCGAATGTCAGCAGATCTTTACTTAATATTGACACTTGCTGCGTTGAGGCTGCCTAAGCTCTGCATTAGAGTACGCTCAGAAAAATTTAAGCCGCTTTACAGGAATCAAATTATGTTCAACGGGAAAAAGCCTTTGGTGCTGGCCGTGGTGGTCGCTTTAGCAGCTGGTGCTGCTTATTACTTCTGGCCTGCGGCCGATCAGGCGGCTGGTGCTCAGGCCGGACAACGACCAGGCCCTGGTGGGCAGCGCGCAGGTGGTGGCCCACGTGCCGGTGGCCCTGGCGCAGCGATGAACCCCTGGACTATGCCAGTGCCTGTGCGGGTGGTTACAGCACAGAGCAACGACTTAAAGGTGCAGCTTAAAGCCATTGGTACCGTCACACCACTGAATACAGTGCTGGTGCAAAGCCGGGTGTCTGGCCCCTTGGCCGAAGTGCTGTTTAAAGAAGGCCAGTTTGCTGAAAAAGGCCAGTTACTGGCGCGGATTGACCCGGCCGAGTATCAGGTGGCACTGGATCAGGCAATAGGTCAGAAAGAACAGAATCAGGCGCAGTTAAAAAGCGCCGAACAGGATTTAGAGCGGTTTGCCAAACTGAAAGAACAAAACACCATCGCTCAGCAGCAGTACAACCAGCAACAAGCGCTGGTGAATCAATACAAAGGCGCGTTGAAATCAAACCAGGCTGCTATTGATGCCGCCAAACTGCAACTGTCGTACACCCAAATTCATGCGCCTATCAGTGGTCGTTTAGGTTTGCGTCAGGTGGACGCTGGCAATCTGGTGCAGGCCAACAGCAGCACTGGCCTGGTCAGCATTACCCAGACGTCGCCTATTGCGGTGGCCTTTACCATTCCGGAAACTCAGCTGCAGATGGTGCTGGACGCGGTGCGCGCTGGTGAAACCTTAACGGTAGAAGCCTGGGACAGAGCCGAACAGCTGATGCTGGCCAAAGGCACCCTGACCACACTGGATAACCAGATTGATACCGCCACCGGCACACTGAAACTGAAAGCAGAGTTCAGCAACAGTGCACAAGAGCTGTTCCCGAACCAGTTTGTTAATGTGCGGCTGAATGTGGCGGAGCGTAAAGGCGCTGTGACCATTCCGCAGGACGCCGTGCAATATGGCTCGGAAGGTACTTATGTCTATATGATCGAAGACAACAAGGCGCAGGTGCGTAACCTGGTGCTGGGTACGGTCGACAATGGTCAGATTGAAATTAAACAAGGCCTGAAAGCCGGTGAACAAGTGGTGCTGGAAGGTTTAGACCGGTTACGTCCTGGCCGTGAAGTGGAAGTGCTGGTGCGCGATCAACAGGCGGTCGAACCAGCGAAAAAAGCCCCACAGCAAGCCGCGCAACGACCAAAGGCCTAAGCGATGAATTTATCCAAACCCTTTATCCTGCGCCCTGTGGCCACATCCTTGCTGATGCTGGCCATACTGGTGGCCGGTATTTTAAGCTGGCGCTTGTTGCCGGTGGCGGCCTTGCCGCAGGTGGATTACCCGATTATTCAGGTGTTTACCTTTAACCCTGGTGCCAGTCCAGACATTATGGCCCGCACCGTCACAGCGCCGCTGGAGCGGCGGCTGGGGCAAATTCCCGGCTTAAAACAAATGTCGTCCAACAGTGCGGCGGGCAGCTCAGTGATCACGCTGCAGTTTGCGCTGGTGGTGGATATGGGCGTGGCCGAACAAGAAGTGCAGGCCGCTATCAATACTGCCTCGTCGTTGTTACCGAACGACTTACCGACGCCGCCTATTTACCGCAAGGTCAACCCGGCCGACGCCCCTATTCTGACGCTGGCTATCAGCTCGGACACCCTGCCCTTGCCGACTGTGTACGACCTGGTCGATACCCGGATGGCGCAGAAGCTGGCGCAGTTATCCGGCGTGGGTATGGTCAGTCTGGCTGGCGGACAGCGCCCGGCCATTCGGGTGAAAGCCAACCCAGCCGCGTTGGCCAACCTGAACCTGAGCATGGAAACCTTGCGCAGTGCTATTGCCTCGGCCAATACCAATCAGCCGAAAGGCAGTTTTGATGGCCCGTTCCGTTCCACCATGCTCGATGCCAACGACCAAATTCGCGATATTGCTGAATACCGTGAGCTGATTGTGGCCTACCGCAATGGTGCGCCGGTTCGGCTGCAGGATGTGGCGTCTGTCGAAAACGGCGCAGAAGATCGCTTTTTAGCGGCCTGGGCCAACAGCAGCCCGGCTGTGCTGGTGAATATTCAGCGCCAGCCTGGTGCCAACGTGATTGACGTGGCGGATCGGGTGCAACAACTGTTGCCTCAACTGACTGCCACTTTGCCGGCGGCAGTGAATGTACAGGTGCTGACCGACCGGACTCAAAGTATCCGTGCTTCGGTGCGTGACGTGCAGGAAGAGCTGGTGTTTGCTATTGGTCTGGTGGTCTTTGTGACCTTCCTGTTTTTACGCACCATTCCGGCCACTATTATCCCGAGTTTAGCGGTGCCGCTGTCACTGGTCGGTACCTTTGCGGTGATGGTGTTTCTCGATTTCTCAGTCAACAACCTGACTCTGATGGCGTTGACCATCGCCACTGGTTTTGTGGTGGACGACGCCATAGTGATGCTGGAAAACATTGCCCGTCACCGTGAAGAAGGTGACTCTGCGTTAGAAGCCGCACTGAAAGGCGCCAAAGAAATTGGTTTTACCCTGGTGTCTTTAACGGTGTCGTTGATAGCGGTGCTGATCCCGCTGCTGTTTATGGCTGACGTGGTTGGCCGTTTGTTCTTTGAATTTGCCGTGACGCTGGCGGTGGCTATTGCCATTTCTCTGGTGGTGTCGCTGACCCTGACGCCTATGCTCTGTGCCCGCTTGCTGACAAGCCTGCCGAAACATGACGAGCAAAATGGTCTGATGGACAAAGTGATCCGCCAGTATGGCGAGTGGCTGCAGTGGGTACTGAAGCATCAGCGGCTGGCCATGCTGGCGATGCTGGGCACAGTGGCGCTGACCGCTGTGATGTATCTGGCGGTACCCAAAGGCTTCTTCCCTGTGCAGGACAGTGGCGTGATCCAGGTAGTGACCGAAGCGCCGCAGGATATTTCGTTCCAGGCCATGGCAAAGCGCCAGCAGCAACTGGCCGAGCGTATTCTGCAGCATCCGGACGTGGCCAGCCTGTCGTCCTTTATTGGTGTGGACGGCAGTAACGTCAGCATCAACAGCGGCCGTATTCTGGTGAACCTGAAATCGCACGATGAGCGCAGTCAGTCTGCGCTGGAGATTATCCGGCAACTGGAGCCGCAGGTGGCACAAGTGCCGGGCATTAAAGGCTGGTTCCAGCCGGTGCAGGAAATCAGTATTGAAGACCGGGTCAGCCGTACTCAGTACCAGTTCAGTCTGACCACGCCAGAGCAGGACACGCTGAACAGCTGGTTGCCGGATTTAGTGTCGGCACTGCAACAGCGGCCAGAGCTGTCGGAAGTAGCGCACGACCTGCAACAGCAAGCGCTGCAGGCCTATATCGACATTGACCGTACCGCTGCTGCCCGTTTGGGCATTGATGTGTCAGACATCAGCGCTGTACTGCAAAGTGCGTACAGCCAACGCCAGATCAGCACCTTGTTTACTCAGGCCAACCAGTACCGGATTATTCTGGAAGTGGACCCAGAGCAGGTGCATGGTCTGTCAGCTTTCGACAAGCTGTACCTGACCTCGTCCTCCGGTGCCTCAGTGCCGCTGTCTGCGGTGGCCAAAGTGTCGCAGCGCCAGGCCAAACTGCTGATCAACCATCAGGGCCAGTTCCCGTCTGCCACCTTGTCGTTCAACCTGGGAGAGGGCTATTCCTTGGGTGAAGCTGTGGCTGCCATTGAAGAAGTGCAGCAACAACTGAACATGCCGGCTGAAGTGGAACTGACCTTTCAGGGCGCTGCGGAAGCCTTCCGTGCTTCGCTGAGCAACACCTTATGGCTGATTCTGGCGGCTGTACTGACCATGTACATTGTGCTTGGTATTTTGTACGAAAGTCTGATCCACCCGGTCACCATTTTATCGACGCTGCCGTCGGCCACTGTCGGCGCTTTGGCCGCCTTGTTACTGACCGGGCAGCCGCTGGATTTGATTGCGGTGATCGGCATCGTGCTATTGATTGGTCTGGTGAAGAAAAACGGCATTATGATGGTCGACTTTGCGCTGGACGCGCAGCGCAACCAGGGCATGAGCCCACGCGATGCGATTTATCAGGCCGCCTTGCTGCGTTTCCGTCCAATTCTGATGACCACGCTGGCCGCGCTGTTTGGTGCCATTCCGTTATTGCTGGCCAGTGGTTCAGGGGCTGAACTGCGCCAGCCGCTGGGTCTGGTGATGGTGGGTGGTTTGCTGGTTAGCCAGGTGCTGACGCTGTTCACCACCCCAGTGGTGTACTTATGGTTTGACCGTCATTTCAGCCGCGACAGCAAAACACAGCAACAGGTGGCAGAAGCATGAACCTGGCCGCGCCTTTTATTCAACGGCCGGTCGCCAGCGGCCTGATCGCCACCGCCATTTTGCTGCTCGGCATGTTGTGCTGGCGCTTATTGCCGGTGTCGCCTTTGCCGGCGGTCGATTTCCCGATGATTGTGGTGACGGCGAACCTGCCGGGTGCCAGCCCTGAGAGTATGGCCGCCACAGTGGCCACACCACTGGAGCGGGCGCTGGGCAGTATTGCCGGTGTGCAGCGCATGGGATCGTCCAGCAGCCAGGGCTCCACGCAAATCCGGCTGGAGTTTGCGCTGGATCGCAATGTGGATGAAGCGGCCCGCGAAGTGCAGGCGGCGATTAACTCGGCGCGTAGCCAGTTGCCGTCCGGCATGACCAGCAATCCAACCTACCGCAAAATGAACCCGTCCTCGGCGCCGGTAATGGCGCTGGCGCTGAGCTCCAATACAGTGCCGGGCAGCCAGCTGTATGACACAGCATCGACCATACTGGCGCAGAAACTGGCCACTATTCAGGGCGTGGGTGAAGTTGGGGTATCCGGCTCCTCTTTACCTGCCGTACGGGTGCAGCTGAACCCCGGCATGCTGGCGCATTATGGCGTGGCGCTGGATGAAGTGCGCAGTGCGCTGAGCAGCGCCAACGCCAATGTGCCATTGGGCGTGCTTGAGCTGGATGATCAGCGCTGGCAAGTTGCGGCCAGCGAAACCATGCGCAGCGCAAAAGACTACACAGATTTAGTGGTGAAATACGTCAACGACGCGCCCATTCGTTTATCCGACATCGCTAAAGTCAGTGACTCCACCGAAAACCGTTACAGCGCCGGTTTTCATAACGACAAAGATGCGGTGATCCTGCTGGTCAGCCGACGTACCGGCGCCAATATTGTCGAAACCATTGACCTGATTTACAGCCAGATGCCGCAGTTGCAGGCCTTGGTGCCGGATGGTGCCAGCCTGACGGTCGTGATGGACCGCAGCCCAGGCATCCGCGCCACGCTGGACGAAGCGCAAATTACCTTGTTGATTGCGGTGGCTTTGGTGGTGCTGGTGGTTTGGGTCTTTTTGGGCCAGCTGCGCAGTGCGCTGATCCCCAGCCTGGCTATTCCGGTGTCGTTGGTCGGTGCTTTTGCCGTGATGTATCTGTGCGACTTTTCGCTGAACAACCTGTCGGTGATGGCGCTGATTGTGGCGACCGGCCTGGTGGTGGACGACGCCATTGTGGTGGTGGAAAACATTAAACGCCATATCGAACGTGGCTTGTCGCCACTGCAAGCGGCCCGCACCGGCGCTGCTGAAGTCAGCGCCACCCTGCTGGCGATGAACCTGGCGCTGGTGGTGATTTTCCTGTCCTTGCTGTTTATGGGCGGGCTGGTTGAGCGGTTGTTCCGCGAGTTCTCGATTACGCTGGCCGCCGCTATGGTGATCAGTCTGCTGGTGTCCTTGACTTTAACGCCCAGCTTGTCGGCGCTGATCTTAAAAGCGGACCGCTCGCATACAGACTCAGCTGGCTTTTTTACCCGGCTGCAGCAGAAGTATCAGCACAGCGTGGCCTGGAGCCTGGAGCATTACCGTTGGGTGCTGCTGGTGCTGGCACTGCTGATGGCGGCCACCGGCTGGTTATATACCAAGGTGCCGACCGGCTTGTTACCTGAGCAGGACACGGGCCAGCTGAATGGCTTTGTGCGCGGGGATGACGGCATGTCGTTTCAGGTTATGCAGCCGAAAATCGAAGCCTTCCGTCAGCATATTTTAAAAGACCCGGCAGTGGCCGATGTGACAGGCTCCAGCGGCGGGGATACAGGTATCAGCAACAGCTGGATGCGGGTGCGGTTAAAACCTTTAGCCGAGCGCAAAGTATCGGCGCAAGAGGTGGTGAACCGTTTGCGGATGACAGCACCGAAAGTGCCGGGCGGCATGATGTTTATGGGCGTTGATCAGGATATTCGTCTGTCGTCACCATTTAGCCGCAGTGACTATGAAGTGCTGATGCTGGCTGACGACATCAAACTGCTGAAAACCTGGAGCAAAAAAGTGGCAGAGCGGCTGCAGGAGCTGCCGGAGCTGACCGATGTCGACACGCCCAGCGGCGATGACACCCAGCAGATTGAGCTGACTATTGACCGCGAAGCGGCGCAGCGGTTAGGCGTGGACATGCGCACCGTCGCGACCTTGCTGAACAACAGCTTTTCGCAGCGTCAGGTGGCGACTATGTACGACGAGCTGAACCAGTACAAAGTGGTGATGGAACTGACGCCAGGGTACACAGCTCAGCCTGAAGTGTTGCAGCAGCTGCAGTTGATCACCTCAACTGGCGAGCGGGTGCCGCTGGCGGCTATTGCCAGTTACCAGTACGGCATGTCGAATGACCGGATTCGCCATGATGGCCAGTTTGCTTCACAGGGTATTGGTTATGCGCTGGCCCCAGGTGTCACTGCGCAGCAGGCAGACGCAGCAATTGAACGGGTGTTGGCTGAAGTGATGGTGCCTACCTCTGTGATCACCCAAAACGGTGCCAGTCAGAACAATGCCATGTTTAACACCGGCAGCCCGGCCTGGCTGATTGTCGGCGTGGTGCTGACTGTGTATTTGCTGATGGGTATTCTGTATGAAAGCACGCTGCAGCCACTGACTATTTTATCCACCTTGCCTTGTGCTGGCTTAGGGGCCTTGCTGGCGTTGTATTTCAGCAATACCGACCTGAACCTGATTGCGCTGCTGGGGCTGTTTTTGCTGATTGGTATAGTGGTCAAAAACGCCATTCTGCTGGTCGACTTTGCGCTGCATGCTGAACGTCAGCAGGGGCTGAGCCCGAAACAGGCGGTGATCCAGGCGGCTGCACAGCGCTTACGGCCTATTCTGATGACCAACTTTGCCGCCATTCTGGGAGCGGTGCCGCTGTTGTTTGGGATGGGTGAAGGCTCGGAACTGCGCCAGCCGCTCGGCATTACCATAGTGGGTGGCCTGGTGGTCAGCCAGTTACTGACGCTGTACAGCACCCCGGCTGTTTACCTTGCGTTGTCCCGCTTCCGTATCAAACCGGCGTAACATTCCCAAATAAGAAAAGGGGTCAGGTCTTGTATTTTGCATTGAAACGCAAAATACAAGACCTGACCCCAATACCAGTTGACCCTAATACCAGACCCCTTTTTGTTAAAGAAGAAACAGGCGGCACCAACCGGGGGAAGTATCGCCTGTGGCCTGAGTCAGCTCAGGCCGGAAACCGTTAATTGGCTTTATGGCCTTTCAGACCGAACCAGGCGATATAGACGTAACAAGCTGCTGGTAACAGGAATGACAGTGTCAGACCAAACTGATCGGCCAATAAACCCTGACCGACCGGCACTATGGCGCCGCCGACGATCGCCAGACACAACAAACCTGCACCCTGGCTGGTATGTTGTTTCAGGCCCTGCAACGCCAGGCTGAAAATGGTTGGGAACATAATGGAGTTGGCCAGGCCGACGGCCAGAATAGTCCAGAGAGCCAGCTGACCTGTGCTGCCCATCGCCAACAGGATCAGCGCCGACGCGGCCACCGCATGCACAGCCAATAACAAACCGGCCGGAATGCGCTGCATCAGAGCGGCCCCGATAAAACGGCCGACCATAGCGCCACCCCAGTACCAGGCGACATAGTGCGCGGCTTCGGCTTCTGCCAGCGCCAGTACATGCTCAGTGCCAATAAAATTCACCAGGGTGGAGCCCACCGACACTTCGGCACCGACATACATAAAGATACCCAGCGCACCCCACCAGACATGGCGGTAAGGTTTCAGCGCCGACAGCGACACCGACTGGGCGGCTTTTTCATCTTGCACCACCGGCAGGTTCAGCCGTGAAAACACAAAAGCCACCAAAAACAAGGCCGCGGTCAGGAGCAGGTAAGGCAGTTGCACCGACTCGGCACCTTCGCCGCTGTTCAGTGTGCCCAGGATCAAAGAGGCACCAAACAATGGCGCCAGCGTAGTGCCCAGCGAGTTAAAGGCCTGAGTCATGGTTAAGCGGCTGGATGCGGTGCGTTCAGGGCCCAGAATAGTCACGTACGGGTTGGCAGCCACCTGCAAAATGGTGATACCGGACGCCATCACAAAGAGTGCCGCCAGAAACCAGGGGTAGCTGTGCAGCTGGGCAGCCGGAATAAAATTCAGCGTGCCAAAACCAGCAATCAGCAGCCCCAGTACTATGCCTTTCTGGTAACCCACTTTGTTAATCAGCGCGCCGGCTGGTAATGACACCAGGAAATACGCGGTGAAAAAACAAAACTGGATCAGCATGGCCTGGGTGTAGTTCAGGTCAAATACTGCTTTTAAGTGCGGGATCAGAATGTCGTTCAGACAGGTAATAAAACCCCAGATAAAAAACAGAAAGGTCAGGCTGGGTAAGGCCCAGCTGCTCAGGTTTGGCTGGCCGCTTTGGCTGTCCGTGGTCGATACTGTGTTCATCCCAATGTACTCAATAAAAGGGGCGGCCAGGCCGCCCGTTCAGGGGTTTAGTTACTTGGCTGCGCAGTCTGTTGCGGCCGCAGGAACCAGGCGGATATTGGCAATTTTGGCTTGCCATGCACCGCTGCTTTGCAGGCTGAATGGCTGCTCCAGGTGATTCAGCGCGGCACCGGCGTCAGCCAGGCAGGCTAAATTCACTGTGATGCTGTGCCATTCACCGGCCGTTTGACTGCTCAGTTGCGGCACTAAATCCACGGCACCACCGCAGCCGCTGCCACAAGATGCGCCCAGCATCACCGGGGCCGTTGGGGCCGCTGTCCAGTTCAGATCAAACTGCAGTTGCTGGTAACCGGAGGCATCAAATGGACGGGCGGCTTGTAACACCAGGGCGGCTTTGGAACCTGCAGACCAGCTCAGTTGCAACGCGTCTTCCTGTTTTTGCCAGTTCACAGCCGCCAGTTTCAGGCTGCCATCAGCACTTTGTACCTTGTTGGCATTGACCAGCACCGACGCGGTTGCGTCGGCCAGATGCAGATTCAGGCCATTGGCGGCGCGGCGTTCAAACAAGGCGAAGCTGCCTTGAGCCGATTGCTGACCAGCGGCTTGTTCAGGTAACTCCGGCACTACCACCTTGTCCTGCACACTCAGGCCATAGCCCAGCGCAAATAGCGGGTCGTAGCCGGCATCGCCCTGGTTCAGCGGCTGAGAGTCGGCTGTTTTTGGCCAGGAGAAGGACAATTTACCTTTGAAGTCCTGCTGCACTTTGCCTTCGCTGTCACGTAATAACAGGTCGGCCATAGCGCCGGCTGAGGTACCCGGCAACCAGGCAGCCACAAAAGCGTTGGACGCATTCAGCTCCGGGTTGACCCACAGCGGGCGGCCGGACAGGAATACCGTCACCACCGGAATGCCAGCTGCTTTCAGTTGTTTCAGCAGGGCTTCGTCGCTGTTTTTACCGGCCTGATAATCCAGGCTTGGCGTGTCACCATCAAACTCGGCGTACGGGTTTTCACCAATCACCACCACAGCCACGTCCGGCTTGTCTTTAAAGCTGCCGTCGCTGCTCAGCTCGACCGAGCCACCAGCGGCCTGCACCTGGGCAGCAATGCCGGCATAAATACTCTGGCCTTGAGGGAAGTCGTCATTGCTGGTGCCTGTACCTTGCCAGGTCACAGTCCAACCACCGCTTTGTTTGGCAATCGAATCAGCGCCATCACCAGTCACCAAAATGCGTTGTTTCGGGTTCAGCGGTAACAGCTGATCATTGTTCTTCAGCAGCACCAGCGATTCGCGCACTGCCTGAGCGGCCAGCGCCAGATGTTCCGGAGCGCCAATCACTTCTTGTTTACCTGCGAATGGGTTGCTGGCTGGGCCTTGTGGGTTGTCCAGTAAGCCAGCGCGCTGCTTCACCCGCAAGATACGGCGCACGGCATCATCCAGCCGTTCTGCACTGATTTCACCGGCTTTGGCCTGGGCCAGCGTATTGTGGTACAGGTCTTTCCAGTGTTCAGGCACCATCAGAATATCGACACCGGCGTTAATGGCGGCGGCACAGCTCTGGTTGGTGCAGCCGGGCACCTGGCCGTGACCATTCCAGTCACCAACCACCACACCATCAAAACCTAAGCGCTTTTTCAGCACGTCGGTCAGCAGGTAGCCATTGCCATGCATTTTTTCGCCATTCCAGCTGCTGAACGACGCCATGACGGTTTGCACGCCAGCGTCCAGGCTACTGAAATAGCCCTGCGCATGCAGGTCAATCAGCTGTTGTTCGGTAATCTCTGCGTTGCCCTGATCTTTACCTCCGTTGGTGCCGCCGTCAGCCAGGTAGTGTTTGGCGGTTGCAATCACCCGGCCCGGTGCCAGAAATTCAGCGCCAATTGGGCCTTGTAAACCTTTGACCAGTGCTGCGCCCAGGCTTTTCACTAAGGCAGGGTCTTCTGAGTAACTTTCATAGCTGCGGCCCCAGCGGTCATCGCGGGCGACGGCAACAGTGGGAGCAAACACCCAATGAATACCAGTCGCGGCGACTTCTTCGGCGGTGGCTTTACCTATGGCTTCCACCAAAGCCGGGTTATTGGCCGCACCTAAGGCCACGTTGTGCGGAAACACAGTGGCGCCACGTACATTGTTGTGGCCGTGTACGGCGTCTGTGCCCCAAATTGGCGGAATGCTGCTGCCGTCTTTGCTGGCGTCTACACCTGCTTCATGCAGCTGTTGCGCTAAGGCCAGCCAATCGGCCGCGCTGGCGGCTTTATTGTCATTTGGATAAGCACCGCCACCATTCAGGTAAGAACCAAAGCCATAAGTGCGCATATCGTCCAGCGTCATCCAGCGGATATCCGGCTGGATCAGCTGCGCCACTTTTTGCTCTACGGTCATGTTCTGGATCAGCTGGCTTAGCTGCTGTTCTTTTTCCGCATTGGCGGGCAGCGGGCTATGGTGTTCTGGCCATAAGCTGGCGGTGTCTGTCACGGCGGTCTGCTCAGGGGCGGCCTGTTGTGGCGTGCAAGCAGTCAGAGCCAAAGCTATTGCTGCGGCTAATGGATAAAGTCGATGCATCTTTTGCTGTCCTGTTGTCCCGATCAGCGGGGAGCTGACCATTTATGTTATCCGCCGGTGAAAGAGCAGAGCCTTCAGTGCCGGTTTTTTAGTTTTTTGAAAACGCTTTCATAAATAGCTGAAAATGACCGTTGTGCCAATGATTTTTTAATCTGTACCTTGGCTGGTTGTAGCAAATTTGTTCGCATCGGTCAGCTGTATTTTTGTGCGCTTTGCGGAGGGTGCAACAAAGGGTTTCGTTTTATCTTTATGAAAAATATCAGTTATTATTAATTTGTGCTGCTCATTTTATGTTCTTTTTAATGGATTTATTTTTATTGTATTGACGGTTTAGAAAAATTAACCTAACTTCTGAAAGCGCTTTCAGAAGTGCGCTGTTTGCTAATGGTGCAAGCACCTGTGCAAACCCGACAAACAACGAAACTAAGCACAGTCGACAGGGAAACATTCATGAACTCGAAAACCTTTACCAAAACCAGGCTGGCCACCAGCTTGTCTTTGGTGCTCGGTGTTGGGGCATTGGCACCTGCGTATGCAGCTGATGATCAGGCTGCATCCAAAAAAGAAGAAAACGTAGAAGTAATAGCTGTAACGGGTATCCGTGGCAGTCTGATTAAGTCTATGGACACCAAACGTTCATCCACAGGTATTGTGGATGCCATTTCGGCCGAAGATATCGGTAAATTCCCGGATACCAACTTAGCGGAATCTTTACAGCGCATCAGCGGCGTATCGATTGACCGCGTTAATGGTGAAGGCAGTAAAGTGTCTGTCCGTGGTTTTGGCCCGGACTTCAACCTGGTGACCTTAAACGGCCGTCAGATGCCAGTGACCACCGGCTCCCGCTCGTTTGACTTCGCCAACATCGCCTCTGATTTAATCAGCGGTGTGGAAGTGAACAAAACCAGCCAGGCAAAACATGCCACTGGTGGTATCGGTTCTACTATCGATATTCAAACCTTGCGACCACTGACTGTAGGCTCACAAAAAGCCACAGTGAACGTCGCCATGGTAGACGACCAGTCTTCTGAGACAGGTTCAGCTACGCCTGAACTTTCGGGTTTGTATTCCACTAAAACAGACGATGGCAAGTTTGGCGTGCTGATTGCTGCCAGCTATCAGGAGCGTGAAAGTGGTAACCAGCAAGCCAACGTCGGCACAGGCTGGCGCAGCTTCGCCGGTACTGCGGACGATGACTGGGCTGGTGGCACTGGCGCCTGGGGTGGCGTGCCTCAAGCGGGTCAGGTCAACCGTCCTGGTCCGGATGACATCTACTCAGTTCCGCAAACCACCATTTACAAGTTTGAAGAACAGCAACGTGAACGGACCAACGGCCAGCTGGTGCTGCAATATGCGCCGACCGATAACCTGACCGCCAGCCTGGATTACACCTACATGCGCAATGACATCGATACCCAGTATCACGATGTCTCTGCCTGGTTTACCTTTGTGCCGTCACAGAACATCTGGACTGATGGTCCGGTGTCTTCACCACTGCTGTATTCTGAAACCTATGCCACACCTCAGGATTTATCTATGGGTGCAGGCGATTACGGCGTGCGCAACCAAAGCGGTTCTGTTGGTTTCAACCTGGACTGGCAGGCCACAGACAATCTGAACCTGAATTTTGACGCGCACAAATCCAGCGCTGAATTCAAGCCTAACCACGCCTTGGGTTCCAGTAACACCCTGAGTATGGCTGGCTTCGTCCGTACAGCAGCTGCAACCGACTTTACCGGTGATCTGCCCATTCTGGCGGTGGCAGGCGGCAATTCCATCCAGCCGTCTGATATGTTGGTGACAGGCAGTACCTTCAGTAATGCCCGTAACAAGTCAGAAATTGACCAGTACCAACTGCGTGGTGAATACGTATTTGAAGATGCAGGTAGCATTGACTTCGGTATTTCACTGACGGACGTGGATAACCACTCACAATCAGTCAACGTGCAACGGAACGACTGGGGTGGCGTCGGTAATGCTGGCGACTTTGATGCTTCCTTGTTCCCGGTTGAAACCATTCACGATAAATTCAAAGCCCATGGCGGCGATTTCTCTATCGCTTCTGGCCAGAGTTTTGAAGTGCTGAACAAAATGTTCTTCTGGGATTTCAACAAGATCCGCGACAGAGCTGAACAGCTGTATACCCCGGCTGGTTACACTGGTGCTGGTGACTGTGGTACAGATTTCTGCCCGTCCACTGACTATGCCCGTGACACCGACCGTTACACCATGGAAGAGTCTCAGGCGTTGTATGTGCAGTACAACTACGAAAGCGAATGGGCTGGCCGTCCTTATGACGTGCATGTCGGTGTGCGTTATGAAAAAACGGACGTCACCTCCACTTCAGCGGTAGCGTCTTATGACGGTGCTAACTGGATTGCAGACACAGAGATTGCCCTGGTAGCCACAGGTGACCGTGAGTTCCAGACACAAACAGGTGATTACGATTACGTGCTGCCAAACTTCAATTTCAATATTGAAGTGATGGACGACGTCATGGCCCGTTTTGCCTATAGCGAAACCATAGGCCGTCCGGACTATGTGTCCATTCAGGGTGGCACAGTGGTCGGTACTCTGGCGAACCGTGCTGGTGGTAGCGGCTCGGCCGGTAACCCAAGCCTGTTACCGCTGGAATCGGAAAATATCGACCTGTCGCTGGAATGGTACTACGCACCGTCAAGCTATGCGTCTGTCGGTTACTTCCGTAAAGACACCAAAAACTTTATCAGCAACACAGTGGTTGATTCGACCATTTACAGCATTCCAAACCCTGCGGATGGTAAAAAATACCGTGAAGCATTGGCTGCTGTAGGTCCTGACGCGGCGGCAATCCGTAACTGGATTTTCGCTAACTACGGTTCAGATCCTAGTGTGGATGTGGCAGGCAAAACCATCTCTGGTGTGGCAGGTGAAGATGAGCTGATGATCTTCAAGATCAATACGCCATCCAACGGCGCTGATTCTGAAGTGATCGACGGCTGGGAGTTTGCAGTCCAGCACGCTTTCGGTGAAACCGGTTTTGGCGTGTTAGCCAACTACACCATGGTGGACAGTGGCCGTACTTATGACAACTACCTGCTGGTTGACCAGCCTGCGCTGATTGGTCTGAGCGACACGGCCAACCTGGTGGTGTTTTATGAGAATTATGGCTTCCAGGCCCGTGTGGCGTACAACTGGCGTGACGAGTTCCTGAACTCCCGTGGTCAGGACACTGGTGCCAACCCGAAATACACTGAGGCTTATTCGCAGATTGACGCCTCTGTCAGCTACGACATCCCTCAGGTGGAAGGCTTGACTCTGTATCTGGAAGCTCTGAATATCACTGACGAGTACACCAGGGTGCATGGTCGTGCCAAAGAGCAAGTGCTGAGTCTGGTTGAAACAGGCCCACGCTACAGCTTTGGTGCCCGCTATACCTTCTAATCACTGAAGGTGGACAGAGGGTGGCAAACACGTCACCCTCTTATTCATCCTGCCGGAATTTTGCAGTTGAACAGGCTCTGCTATGAATACAGCGATACAACAGATTGTCATTGTCGGAGGCGGCGCCGCAGGCTGGCTGACGGCTTCGTTATTGGCAACTGAGCTGAATTATGATCAAGGCAAAGCCTTGGCGCAGGCCAAAGTCCAAATCACGCTAATTGAATCACCGGACGTGCAAATTATTGGCGTAGGGGAAGGCACCTGGCCTTCAATGCGCCACACCCTCGAAAAAATCGGTTTGTCCGAAACTGAATTTTTAATTGCCTGTGAAGCCAGCTTTAAGCAAGGCTCCGAATTTTATGACTGGCATGGCGCCGGGCAGGGTTATTACCTGCACCCCTTTACCTTGCCAGCCGGTTACCCCGAATTCAACCTGGCGCCTTATTGGTTGCCTTTTGCCAGCGAAGTCAGTTTTGCCGGTGCCGTCTGCCCGCAGCAAGACCTGGTCACACTTGGGCTGGCGCCAAAACAAATCAGCACCGCCCAATACAGCTTTATCAACAACTACGGGTATCACTTAAACGCCGGTAAATTCACCCAATTGTTGCAGCAACACGCCACCAGCAAGCTGGGTGTGCAGTACCTGCCGATGCATATTGGCGCGGTGGAAATGCAGCCGGATGGCCGCATCGCCGCTGTGGTGGGCCAGAATGGCGAGCGCGTAGCCGCTGATTTATTTGTCGACTGTTCCGGTCAGGCATCCTTGCTGCTGGGCGAACAGCTGCAGGTTCCCTGGGTGAGCCAGCAGCATATTTTGTTTAATGACAGTGCTTTGGCCATTCAGGTGCCTTATGCCAGGCCTGACAGCCCTATTGCCAGCTGCACTAAAGCCACAGCTCAGCCGGCGGGCTGGGTGTGGGATATCGCGCTGCCAAGCCGTCGTGGCATCGGCCATGTGTTTTCATCGGCGCATTGCAGTGAAGAACAGGCCAGGCAGCGTCTGGCGTCTTACCTGGATGCGCAGCCGGACCTGGCCGACGCCAACGCAGACGACGCGCGTTTACTGCGTTTTGAACCTGGTTATCGGGCCCGCTGTTTTGAGAAAAACTGTGTGGCGATAGGCATGGCGGCAGGTTTTATTGAACCACTGGAAGCGTCTGCGCTGGCACTGGTGGAATGGACAGCCAAAACCCTGGCGGCCATGCTGCCAGGTGATCTCAGCCTGTTGCCGGTAATGGCGGCCCGCATCAATGCAGGCTTTCAGCAGCACTGGCAACAAATTGTCGAATTCCTCAAATTACACTATGTGCTGAGCCGCCGGGCCGACCATGACTATTGGTTTATGCACCGCGAACGCAACAGCATTCCGGAGTCGCTGCAACAGCTGCTGCAGCTTTGGCGGCATCAGCCGCCTATGCCAGCCGATATCCGTCAGGCTGATCAGCTGTTTCCGGCCGCCAGTTATCAGTATGTGTTGATGGGCATGGGGCTGGACTGCCACTATGCCAATGACAAAGCCTCATTGCAGCAAAAAGCGCGACAGTATTTTCAGGACAATCAGAAGAAAACGGCGGCGATGCGCCAGGCGCTGTCAGCCAACAGAGAACTATTAGAAAAAATTCACAGGTACGGCTTACCGACCCTTTAAGCCAGCCTTTGAGCAGAACAACAGGAGATTTTGATGCCAAATCATGTATTACTGAGCAGTGTCGAGCATAAAGACTTAAAAGTGATTAAAGACCGCGGCGCCGCTTATGGCGACAACCAGTGGTTTGCGCTGACCTTCCCAAAAGAATTCCGCACTGTGCAGGGCTATTACCCGATTTTTTTCCATAAAGACCAACACACCGGTCAGTTTTTCCCGGTGGCGTTATTTGGCTTTCAGCACCAGGAAAACCTGTTTTTACAGCACAACAACTGGCAGGACTTGTACATTCCGCTCAGTGTGCGCCGCCAGCCATTTTTAATTGGCCAGCAAAAAGTCACCGAAGACGGTGTGGAGCAAATTCACCGCGTACTGCATATCGACCTGGAGCATCCGCGGGTCAGCCAGACTGAAGGCGAAGCGCTGTTTCTGCCGTACGGCGGTAACTCAGCCTACCTGGACGAAATGGCCAGCCTGATGGAAACCCTGCATCTGGGCATGGAAGACGGCCGCCGTTTTGTCGAACAACTGCTGGCGCTGCAATTGCTGGAACCCTTTACCATGGAAGTGAAGCTGGATGATGGCCAGCCACGCCAGTTGGTCGGCTTCTACACCATTCATGAAGAAAAACTGGCCGCGCTCAGTGCTGAGCAACTGGCCGCGCTGCAACAGCAGGGGTACCTGCAGGCCATTTACATGGCGCTGGCGTCTCAGACCCAGGTAATGAAGCTGTTAAAGCTGAAAAATCAGCAGCAGAAACAGAACGAGCAGGCCGCATGACAGTGACTGCGGTCCGGCGCATTGAAGGCGTTTCAGCCGAGCAGCTGAGCGCTTTGTTGCGTGACGCCAGCGAACCGCTGGTGCTGGCCGGTTTTTGTGCTCACTGGCCGTTGGTAGAGCTGGGGCTGCAGTCGGCGCAAGCCGCGCTGGATTTTATTGCTGGTTGCAGCAGTGGCGAACCAGTGGCTGTGGCCGCGCTGCACAAAGAAGCGCAAGGCCGGGTGTTTTATAACGCTGACCAGACCGGCTTTAACTACAGTGGTGGCCGCGTCAGTTTTGCTGAGTTTGGCCAGCAGTTACTTGCATTGGCAGCCGAGCCGGATGGCCGTTGTCTCTATATGGGCTCGACTGAAGTCAGCCGCTGGTTTCCTGGCCTGTTGACACAGCATCAGCTGCCGCTGAGCGACTGGCAGCCGCTGACCAGCCTGTGGATTGGCAATCAGGCACAAATAGCGGCGCATTATGACTTTCCGCATAACCTGGCCTGCAACCTGGTGGGGCAACGCGAGTTTTTATTGTTTCCGCCGCAACAGGTGGCGAATTTATACCCTGGACCGATGGAGTTTGCGCCGGGTGGCCAGGATGTCAGCATGGTGGATTTTAACCAGCCGGATTTCGCGCGTTTTCCGAAAGCGCGTGAGGCGCTGCAAGCCGCACAATTGGCGCGGCTGGAACCGGGCGACCTGCTGTTTATTCCCAGCATGTGGTGGCATCAGGTGACAGGCAAGGCAGCCGTCAATGTGCTGCTGACCCATTGGTGGCGCGACACGCCGGGCTATTTAGGCCGGCCAAATAACGCATTGCTGGCCGCCGTACTGGGTATTCGCAGCTTACCCAAAGCCCAGCGTCAGGCCTGGCAGGCGCTGTTTAATTATTACGTGTTCGACCACGACGAGGTCGACCAGCAGCAGATCAGCTCACAGGCACTCGGCATGCTGGAAAAGCCGTTACCCGAATTGGAAGCACGCAAACTGCGGGCTGACTTACTGAATAAACTGAAACGCTAGAGAGAGCAACGAATGCAACCAAGAGTGCAAAAGGTGGTGATTGCCGGCGGCGGCACTGCAGGCTGGATGGCCGGGGCTGCACTGGCCAAAATGCTGGGCAAAAACCTGCAAATTACCCTGGTGGAATCCGAAGAAATTGGCACTGTCGGCGTGGGCGAAGCCACCATCCCTACCCTGCATATTTTTCACCGTTTGCTGGGCATTAAAGAAGCCGAGTTTATGGCTGCCACCAATGCCACTTTTAAGCTGGGTATTGCCTTTGAGCATTGGCACGACATCGACAAGCACTACATCCACTCTTTTGGTTTTTTAGGCAAAGACTGCTGGGCCTGTGGTTTTCAGCATTTCTGGCGTCGTGGTGTACAACTGGGCCTGGCCAGCCAGATTGGTGACTATTGCGTTGAACACCTGGCGGCCCGTGAAGGCCGTTTTGCGGTGTTGCCCAACCAGGACTTAAACCATGCTTACCATATGGACGCTGGCTTGTATGCCAAGTTCCTGCGCCAGCTGGCCGAACAACATGGCCTGAAACGCATTGAAGGCAAAATTGACCAGGTGCTGCAGCATGACGACGGCGCCATCAAAGCGCTGCAACTGCAGGACGGCCAACTGATTGAAGGCGACCTGTTTCTCGACTGCACCGGCTTTCGTGGCCTGTTGATTGAGCAGGCACTGCACACCGGCTACGACGACTGGAGCCACTGGCTGCCGTGCGACAGTGCGGTGGCGGTGCAAACTAAAACAGTGTCGGCGCCAGTGGCTTATACCCGCTCTATTGCCCACGACTCGGGCTGGCAATGGCGTATTCCGCTGCAAAGCCGGGTGGGTAATGGCATGGTGTTTTGCTCCAAATACTGGAGCGACGACGTTGCCAAACAAAAACTGCTGGAAAATTTGCAGGGCGAGCCATTGATGATGCCGAAAGTGCTGAAGTTCCGCACCGGCACAAGGCGCAAACACTGGAATAAAAACGTGGTGGCCATTGGCCTGTCCAGCGGCTTCCTGGAGCCGTTGGAATCGACCAGTATTCATCTGATCCAGCGTAATATCATCCGTCTGCTGCAGATGTTTCCGTCTTATGGCATTCAACCGGCCGACATTGCCGAATATAACCGCCAGGCGCAGCAGGAAATGGAGAACATCCGCGACTTTATTATTCTGCACTACAAACAAACCGACCGCAGTGACAGCCCGTTCTGGCGCTATTGCCAGTCGATGCCGGTGCCTGAGTCGTTGCAACACCGGTTGGATCTGTTTGCGCAAACAGGCCGGGTTTACAAAATTGGCCTGGAACTGTTTGGTGAAGCGTCCTGGCTACAGGTGATGATTGGTCAGGGCCTGATACAGCAACAGTATCACCCTATTGTCGACTCGATGAGCCCGGAAGAGCTGCGTGATTTTCTCGACAAGATCAAAGCCAATGTGCGAAAGACAGTGTCTGGCTATCCGGACGTGAACGACTTTATCCGGCATTACTGCCAGACGGCGGTGCAATGAGCTCCGTCGCTGCCGCCTCGCCTTATGCCCTGAACCCTCAGTTGCAGCCACAAATTTTGCAGCTGGGTGCTGAACAGTGCCCTGTGCTGGTGCTGGACCAGTTGCTGGCAGACAGCAGCACGTTGCTGCAGCAGGCCAGGCAAAGTCAGTTCAGTGATGTGCGCAGTTACCTCTACCCTGGTGTGCGGGCCGCATTGCCAAAAGCTTATGTGCTGGAAGTGCTACAAGCGTTGGCGCCTTTGGTACGGCAGCTGTACCAGATCCCACCTGAACTGAAGGTGCAGGCCGGTGACTGCAGTTTCTCGTTAATTACCAAAGCGCCAGCCGGGTTAAAGCCAATGCAGCGGGTGCCGCATTTTGACACCACTGATCCTTATGTCTTTGCGCTGCTGCATTATCTGGATGCTGGCGAGCATGGCGGGACTGGGTTTTTCCGCCAGCGCAGCACTGGCATCGACCGGGTTAGTGACGCCAACAAGGAACTGTATTTCAACAGCCTGCAGCAGTTTGTTGATGCCAAAGGGCTGGCTGACGGCTATATCCAGCAAGGCAATGAACATTTCGAGCTGTACCAGGCCCTGGATTATCAGCCCAACCGGCTGCTGCTGTACCCAGGTAATTTGCTGCACAGTGGCCTGGTGAATCCGGCCACGGACATCTCGGCAGCTATTCCGGGCGGTCGGCTGACCGCCAATCTGTTTATCCGCTTCAGTTAGCTAATTCCGGTAAGCAACTACCAGATTTCATAACGGCCGAAGCAAAAATGAAAGCGATTACATTTGGTCAAATAGACCAAACTGACAGACAAACAACAGAAAAGTGAACAACGATGAGCATGTACCAACTACCCGAGCATTCGCTGCTCCGCAAAAAACAGTTTTTGTACGGCGTGGCCACTGCGTCATTCCAGATTGAAGGTGCGGCTGACTCCCGGCTGCCCTGCATTTGGGATACGTTTTGTGCCACGGCCGGCAAGATTAAAGATGGTTCAGACGGCAAAACCGCCTGTGACCATCTGCGGTTATGGCGCGATGATTTAGATCTGATCGAATCACTGGGCGTGGACGCATATCGCTTGTCGTTGTCCTGGCCGCGGCTGATCCAACTGGATGGTGAGCTGAACCCGACAGGCCTGCAGTTTTATATTGATCTGCTGGACGAGCTGAAAGCGCGCAATATTAAGTCCTTCGTCACCTTGTATCACTGGGATTTGCCACAGCACCTGGAAGACAAAGGGGGCTGGCTCAACCGCGAAACGGCGTACAAGTTTGCTGATTACGTAGAAAAAGTCAGCACGGCTTTTGGTGACCGGGTGTACAGTTACGCCACGTTAAACGAACCTTTCTGCAGCTCGTTTTTAGGCTATGAAGTGGGCGTTCATGCGCCGGGTTTAACAGGCCGTGGCAATGGCCGTAAATCGGCGCACCACTTATTGCTGGCACACGGCTTAGGTTTGCAGGTGCTGCGCCGCACCGCGCCACATGCGCTTAATGGCCTGGTGCTGAACTTTACGCCTTGTTACCCGCACACCGACAGTGCTGCCGACAAAGCCGTCGCCGAGCAGGCCGACCAGTACTACAACCAGTGGTACCTGCAGCCGGTGATGACAGGCCAGTACCCGGATTATTTCCAGAAGCTGATCGCTGAAGAGAAGCCGGACATTCAACCGGGCGATATGGCGCTGATCAGCCAGCCGCTGGACTTCCTTGGGGTGAACTTCTACACCCGCCATGTCTACACCGCCAATTCCGACCAGGAGTTTGCCGTAGTCGATATGAAAGATGCCGAAAAAACCGATATTGGCTGGGAAATTTACCCGCAGGCTTTTTATGACTTGCTGACCTCTATGCATCAGAAGTACAAATTACCGCCCATCTACATTACAGAAAACGGCGCAGCCGGTGCCGACCATGTCGAAGAGGGCCAGGTGCATGACGAACAGCGGCAGCGTTATTACCAGCTGCATTTAAATGCGGTGCATCAGGCGGTGGAAGCCGGAGTGGATGTGCAGGGCTACTTTGCCTGGAGCCTGATGGACAACTTTGAATGGGCTGAGGGCTATTCGAAACGCTTCGGAATTGTGTATGTTGATTACAACACGCAGCAACGAACCATCAAACAAAGCGGTCATGCTTACCGCCAATTGCTGCAAAGCAGAACTTAATGCGCTCGGCTACCCCGCGCATGACGGGGTAGCACCACGATAAAAATCAAAAAAACAGGGTAGATCTAACTATGTTGAAGGTGCGGGAAAAAATAGCCTATGGCTTAGGGGATACCGCCAGTAACATCGTGTTTCAGACAGTGATGATGTTTCTGGCCTTCTTTTATACCGACATTTACGGTTTATCACCGGCTTTTGTCGGTTTTATGTTTCTGGCGGTGCGCATTATCGATGCAGTAACCGATCCGCTGATGGGCGCTTTTGCCGACCGGGTGCAAAGCAAATACGGTAAATTCCGGCCCTTTATTTTGTTCGGCGCCTTGCCTTTTGGTGTGATCAGTGTGATGGCGTTCACCACGCCGGATTTCTCCGCCGACGGCAAAATGATTTACGCCTTTGTCACCTACACCCTGCTGATGCTGGTGTACACCGCGGTAAATATTCCTTATTGCGCCTTGGGTGGCGTGCTGACCGCAGACCCGAAAGAACGGGTGTCGGTGCAGTCCTACCGCTTTGTCTGTGCCTTTATTGGTGGTTTGCTGGTGTCCAGCCTGACCTTGCCGTTGGTGGACTATTTTGGCGCGGGCGATAAAGCCAAAGGCTACCAGTTGACCATTCTGGTGATGAGTATTCTTGGCGTCGGCATGTTTTTACTCTGCTTTGCCGGTACCAAAGAGCGTATTCAAACTCAGATTGAAGCCAAACGGCCGTTTAAAGAAGACTTTAAAGCCTTGTGGCAAAACGACCAGTGGCGGGTACTGTCGCTGGCGGCCATTTTCCTGCTGACCGGCAATGTGCTGAAAAACACCATCGCCATTTACTACGTGAAGTATTACCTGCAGCAGCCTGACAGCATTACGCTGTTTATCACCCTGGGCATGCTGAGCAGTATGCTGGGTTGTATGCTGGCGCAGCCGCTGGCGCAAAAAGTCTGCAAGGTGAAAGCCTATATCGGCCTGCAACTGGCTGCTGCGGCCTTCTGCGCTCTGGCCTATTGGATTGCGGCGGACCAGCTTTGGTTTGCTTTTGCTGCCTTTATGGCGTGGAACTTCTGTTTTAATGCGGCCACCCCATTGCTGTGGGCGAAGATGGCTGACGCAGTCGACTACGGCCAGTGGAAAACCGGCGTGCGCACCACCGGCATGGTGTACTCCTCCATTATCTTCTTTATCAAGCTGGGCCTGGCCATTGGCGGCGCGGCGGCGGGTTGGTTGTTGTCTGGTTTTGGTTATCAGGCTGATGTTGAGCAAACAGAACAGGCCAAACATGGCATACTGCTGTCCTTCACTCTGTTGCCTGCTATTGGCTCGGTGCTGGTGGCGCTGGTGATGAGAAGTTACTTGCTCAATACTAAAAAAGTGGCTGAAATACATCAGGATTTACAACAACGTGGTCAGCTTGGCGATACAGCCGGATAAGGAACAACAGCGACACTATGGCAACCATTTATGACGTCTCACAGCTGGCAGGTGTGTCTTTAGCCACAGTGTCGCGTGTGATGAACAAAAGCGACAGCGTCAGCGACAAAACCCGTAAAAAGGTGCTGGAGGCGATGGACAAGCTGGGTTACCGGCCCAACACCTTTGCCCAGTCGCTGGCGTCCAACTGCTCAAACAGTATTGGTGTGTTGGTGTCGCAACTGGATGGTCCTTATTACGGCCCGATGATGGCGGAAATTGAAGAGTCACTGCGGCTCGACAATAAACACGTCATTATTGCGGTTGGCCACAGCAATGCCGAGCAGGAAATTGACAGTGTTGAGTTTCTGCTTGGTCGCGGTGTGGACGCACTGATCCTGGACGTGGAAGCCGTGTCCGACGAATACCTGATTGCCCTGAGTAAAGGCCCAACGCCGATAGTGCTGATTAACCGCTACATAGAGCCGATTAAAGAGCGCTGCATTTACCTGGAAAACGAACTGGGTGGCTACCTGGCCACCCGTCATTTGCTGGAGCTGGGCCACCGCGATATTGCGTATATCTCAGGCCCGGCGAAAAAACACGACGCCCAGGAGCGCCTGGTTGGCCATCAGCGTGCGCTGACCGAATACGGCGCCCGCTTTGACCCTTCCTTGTGTGTGGCTGGCGACTATAAAGAAGACAGCGGTGTGGCCTGTATGGAGCAATTGCTGCACAGCGGCAAGCCATTTACCGCCGTGGTCTGTGCCAACGACCAGATGGCGTCCGGCGCGATATCGGCCTGCCTGGAACGTGGCATGAAAATACCGCAGGAAATGTCTTTTGTCGGCTACGACAATATTCCGTTTGCCCGCTATGCGGTGCCAAAGCTAACCACCATCAACAACCCCATTCACGAAATGGGCAAAATGGCGGCGCTCTGGCTGCTGAAACACCTGTACAAAAAGAACGTGCAGGTGGACTCCGTGTTCGAACCCCAGCTGGTGGTACGCAGCTCAGCTATTCAGAAAGTTTAAGTCTGGGCTGGCGCAGGGCACCGGCTTTGTCCAAACTCTCGCCTGAGTGCCAGTAGCAGCAATGCCAGCAAGGATCCCCAACCAACAGACCCACCACTGCCTGAAGAGGATTCAGCAGGAGGGTTAGGCAAGTTCACTACTGGTCTGTCCCTCACTGTGCCGGAGAATGTCGCGGTGACCGAGGCTCCGGACGGGTCGGTGGCGGTTACGGTGAATTGGTATTGGCCTGCTGCCTTTGGTGTGGCCAGTACACCCTTTGCCTGCTGTACGAACCCTTCAGGTAAGTTTTGGGTTGTATAGGTCAGAGAATCGCCATCAATGTCTTCAATCGCCTCGTCGAACACAAGCAACCAACTGCTGCCAACGGTTAAGTCATTTATATAGTTTTCCATTCTCAGACTGGGGGCATCATTCAGGTTAAGTACTCTCAGCGATGTGCCAGCTGACGCTTGCCAGTCACCTTCAGTGACCCCAAACCCAATGCCAACCGTTGCATTGTAGCGGGCAACCTCATTCTGCGTGTTCAGCTGCCAGCGGTTATTGCCTAATTCCTGCCATAAGCGCTGTCTAGGCACCCAAAATTCTTCAGACCATCCCCAGGCTGTGACACTAAGGCCAGATAAGGGCGTCAGAATTTGAGTTGCGTCGACAACCAATGATTCGCCCTGCAATACAGATACCGGCAGTTCCCTGCCTGTAAATTGCAATAACGGAAAGGCTAATTGATGCCGGGTGATCATGGCGTCAGTTGTCAACTGTGTATCTCCCATGGTCATCAATAACACCTGCCCTGTCAGATCACTGTGAAAGTGATGCGAGCGATAAAAGGGGCTGGATTCATTAGCAAAGTTGAATCGTATGACTTGCTTATAATCAGAGGAATAACGGAATAAGGTCAAAGGGGTGGTGCACAATACATCTTGTTCTGTGCGTAGGTAACAATTTGAAGTCAGTTCGCTATTGAAACTGGGGCTAAAAGTGCCTTGCGCAGGTCCTTCAAGAATAAGATGATTATTCACTCCAAGTAATACACCGCTGTCTTTTATATACACTTTTGTCTGGGACATAAAATCGTAACTTACTTTTGTCTTCCAGCGAGGCTGCAAGCCCGATGCAGTCAATTCATACATTTCCGCATCGACGTTATCGCCACTTTGGGCATGAAATAACAGGACTCCTTGCCGTGTAAATACGGGCGTCTGTCTTTGGCTTGGCATTTCAAATGACTGGCATTGAGAAGGGGTGCGAAGAGCACTTGCTGACTGGCAGGAGACAATAATTCCTTTTATCCGCGCCACAAGCAGAGAGTCATTGGTGTCATTGTAGAATAACGGTTCGATAGACCCTTCACCTTGAGTTGTTGGAATTTCAATCTGTTCAAAGGTCTGATCAGGAGTCCACAACTTTAGATAGAGGCGCTGGGTGTTTTGGTCTAGCCCTGCCACCCACCAGTTTTGCTGGTGCTGGGCCACCTGGTTAATAAGCACATATTGGTAGGTCGGAGTTGCTAAATGAACATAACCCTGCAATTTGGGCATTTGGCCTTGTTCTGCGGACCAGATTTGCTTGCCGTTAAAACCAGTAGCAAAACCGTTTGCCTCAGGAAAAGATTGATAGTCGGACAAGGACAACCCGAGTTTGTATTGCCAGTCATCGCCTTTATAGTAATAGCGGCCGTCGTTAGGATCTTTTTGCCAATATTCAAAGTTACGGAAGATTTTGTCACCGGCATCATAGAGAAAGGATTGTAAGTTTGGCAGAGACGATGGGTCGTAAAAAAAGTTGTCGCCAATGCGGCGCTCGTCAATCACCTCACCTGAGGCATTTAAGCGCAAAAAGGCTAAATAGCCAGTCTCAGAGTTTGCTACAGCTTTCTCAGCCAAAACCAAAGCAGTATTCGAATTTTGGTATCGCGTCATTACGCCATCGATTGTGTTAAGCAGGCTTAAATCAGCCAAGGCGTAGGTTTGGATCTGACGTTCTTGCTGTTTGTAAACGGAAATAGAGTTAGCCTGTTGATGGAAAAACAAGAGCCCCCCGTCCAGCTTTTGCTTTAACTGATAACCTGTACCCGTGTTCTGGTAGATATAGGTTTGAGATTCTGCGCAGGAAAATAGCAGCCAGTCTTTGGTGCGCGTTAATGCGGTAACCCGAAAGCAACCAGTGTTTTCAAGCTGTTGCAGTTGGATTTCCCCTGCGACAAGCTCCGCTGTATAAAGAGTTTCACCTTGGGCCAGGGTAATACCTTCGCTGTCCAGCGCCGCGGTAAAATCTATCCAGGTGAAGTAGTGAGAGGGGCGGGCTGTTTCGCTAAACAGTTGCAGATCATGCTCAGACCGCTGGTAGGCCATAATCTTTTGTTCGTCAATGGTCCAGACATAGTTTGAGGACGCAGCTAGTCGGCTAACGTATGGCGTCACGCCAAACACCGCTTTTGGGCGCCACTCGCCATCGACATACTGGGTTTGCATAATCTTTTTGCCAGATAAAAACCATAAGTTCTGATCCGGGCTCAGGCTATAAGTGGAAATTTGCTCGGGGTGAAAAGGGGAAAGAGTAGTTTGTTCATCTGCTTGGCTAGGAGTAAAGCCAGCCAGCAGTAACAGTACCCAAAACATAAAGAACCATATAGGTTTTTCTTTCATGACGCATCCTTGTGTATACAACTGTTTGGACCTGATTGTACTACATTTGCTAAGGCGCGCAATAATTCACTTAATCATTGATCAGAAAGAAATTTACTTGCGCCAAATGAGTGTTCTAATCATAAGGTGCTGGTGGTTTTGCCGGGCCGTACATCGACCCGGCGCAGCAGTTCACGGTTGGGGCCGTAGTCAAAACTGGTGGTGTCTGCGAGGCTGCGGCTACCTGAATAGCCGCTGTTTGCTCAAAAAGAAGAACACTTTTTAAAGATCGCTAAAAACTCTGATCTCAATCAGGGGTTTTTAGTGAACAACTTAAGCCGGATTATTTAACTTTTAAACAATTCGGCTTTACAAACCCCTTCAATAATCTCGCCGGACATTCGGGCAGGACACCGTTGGTTCAATCGAGCTTTGTATGCATTGCATCACGAATGTCATCAAGCGAATGAAGATATTCGTTTGGGGATTCTTTACTATCTATTCCATACAAGTACATTATTCCCGACCAAATTTTTTTCTCGTCATCCATCGGATAAAAAACCAAACTCCCTAATTCTGATTTCTGGACAACCTCATAAGCCCACCTATCAGCAGCCTCGCGAGAAAGATTACCCTCTATTACTTTTTGAAAAACCTCGCGCACATCAGCAAGCGTAATTTTCATAATTACCAGCTCCCAGTGTAATTACCATCACGATCAAAGATATAGTGTGTTTTAGACCCGTTGTTCATCTCAGGTCTTATCTGGCGAACGTTCCCGCTATGATCCAACGTTTCGTGCCATCCACGGGATCTTCCTGTGGCAGGATCAAATTCATGAACATACCGACGACCAGCCATCTCACCAGGCTTGCTTGCAGACTGTAATTCACCATAATAACGCACACGCCCATTTTCGAGCTCTTTTACACCGGCTTGGCCATATTTCTGCGAGTATCCAAGGTGTTTTGATAAATCAGCAGCTTGCTTCGCGCTTTCTGCACCAGTCCTTACCACCTGCGAAGCCGCCTTCCATTTCTGAAAGGCTTTAAACGCCACTCGTACCGCCACACCGCCCGGTATTACAACAGCAGCGACTTCTGCTGAAGCAATAGCCCATTCGGTGTAACTGCAGGCATTGCTACTGGCGCAGCTGACAAGCGCAGACCCCGGCATAAAATCCACCGCCATTTCCGCCAGCATCTCTGCATCATCCCAGAATGAGTTGCCGTTCACGGCTTGCGCCAGGCCTGCCGTTATCGCGCCATTGGCAAATTTGCCACCGGTCAGCTCGGAAATGGTGCCGCCTACCAATGCTGCCACTATAGCACGGGCTGCATTAAGTCCATCGCCAACACCAGGGATCAGCGAGTTCACATCTAACCCTTTGGTGAAACCCGCACTCCAGAACCCATGACCAAACTTGCCGCCACCCAAGACTGAAGTGATTCCTCCAGTCACTGCATGTGTGCCTACGTGTCCGGCTCCCCCTTGGGCCCAGAAACCTTTGTCAGCCTTAAAGCTGGCCCCGACCTGCTGAAACGCGGCTCCCGAAATAGCCCCAACCGCAGCCCCGCGCAAACTGCCTGTGGCGACACCCCCAGACATAAACCCAAAAGCTGCGGCTTGGTACCAGTTTGCTGTTGCCCATGCACCAATAGGGTTGATGAACATCAGTGCAAAGCCAACAAAAGGCGCAAACTTACCAAACGCCTTATTCAGCGCTTTAAAAATATACCCACTGGGGTCGGTATAACTCATTGGGTTATTCAGCACATAACTGTATCTGTTATAACTCTGCAAATTAGTGGGTGATTGAATAAACGGATCCGCCTGCATAAACCTGCCAAGCACAGGGTTATAGGTGCGCCCGCCCATATGAATCACTTCAAAGTCATTGACCATTTCATGGCCTGTGTAGCCCGAGCTTACCGCCTGACTGCTGTAAGTCAGGCTGGTGGTGGTGACCTCAAACTGTTTGCCCCAGGGGTCGTAGATGAATTGCTGAACAATGCCACCAGTGGGATTGGTAATGGCGGTGGTGCTGCCCTGCTGGTCTTTGTGCAGGTAATACACCTGGTCGCCCCCTGCGGTTCTTCGGGTAGCCACTGCATCGCCAAAATAGAACTTATGCTCCACCACCCCGGAAGGCAGGGTGACTTTTTCAAACAAGGAGCCGAGCATTAAGGTGCTGGTGGTTTTACCGGGCCGTACATCGACCCGGCGCAGCAGTTCACGGTTGGGTTTGCCGCTGACGTTGTACTGGTAGTTGCCTGCGAGGCAGCGGTTCCCTCAATAGCCATCGCTCGCTCAAAAGAATATGATTTTTTAAGGAACGCTACAAACTCTGCTCCCTTTCAGGGATTTTTAGTTAAAAACCCAAGCCAGATTGTTTGAATTTTAAACAAATGGCGTTACCAAAACCTTCAATCATCTTGCCGTACACTCGGACAGGACAACAACGGGACATCAGGTTTTACCCCCGTTGAGTACTCTCCATGAATCTATTTTCCTAAGCACTGAGTTTATAATTTTGTCAGCATGACCTATCAGATTTTTCTCGGAAGTCGTAAGGCTTAGAATCACATTCTGATATTCAATATCAATCCTACATGACGTAGGAATATCTATAGATTCATGACTTTGTTCACTCCCTTTCATGCCTCCCATAGGAATACAATCAGCTACCCACTTAGCCTTAACATCAGTCTCATAAATAATAGTTTGCTGTTTTGGAAAAGCTTGCCAACTAATACGAGTATTACCATTGAACAGGCGGTAGCTATTCTCAAACTCGACAAGTTGCTTCCCTTCAATCGAAAACTCTACAGGACGTGAAAATAACGGCGAGATGCCTGTCAACTTTGTGCCCTCACGCGAATACAGTATTGCGGTAATAGAGTTTTTGGGCAGCCAAGCATCAGCGCCTAAGTATTCCGAAAAATCCTGATCTTGGTTAAAAGTCAAACCAACCATACCAGCATCACTATCACCCTCTTCCATTTCAAACACCGAAGGTGGGGTAATCAAATACTCGGCAGGAATTTGATAGACCGAATCCCCCAATAGCACCGATTTTTGAATATCACAGCCAGCCACACTTATTAAAGAGAGCACACATATCCAGAATAAATTTGTTCTCATCATCGAATTGCCGCCCCTTTATGGTCACAACCTGCACACCATATTGACCTCATCAAATTTGGCGAAGTATTGAAAAGCGTCCCTCCAAATTGCCCTGCCCCTAAGCCATGCTGACTGAACACTCCATGATGATATGCAGCCACTTGAGTTGGACTAAGCAACCCTGGTATGCCTATTTTGTTATTAAAATCAAAGTCAACAGCACTGATATGAGCCCTCATTAAGTCAACACCTAACGCATTTAGCGCGTCCCCTTGCAGACCTGTAAAAAAGTTGGCTTCACGCCCTCCTACATTCCGGCTCCAACAGCACCTAAAACAGTTGTTGTTGTGTCTATTTTTATGTCTTCGGTTGACAGGTTGCTTAGCCCCTTTTCAGTAGCGGCGCTTGCTACTGAGCCCAAAGCTTGCCCGCCTAAACTTGCAACTGCTCCCGCTGCTGCTAAGCCCGCTACATGCGATGTTTGAGGTGCTGCGAATCCTACAGCTCCACCTGCAATTGCTCCGGCGATTGTTCCAATGGCTGTTGCTTTAAATCCTGAGCCTGAAGCTACAAAACCTCCAGAGGCTCCTGCGATGGCTCCGTAAATAGCCCCCGGTATTCCCCAGTTCCACCATATTCATCGGGTCATTCCCGACATAGGCGTACCAGTTGATGCCGTCTTTGTAGCCCAGTGGGTCGGTTTGTAAAAACCTTCCAAGCTTCGGATGGTACACCCGTGCTTTGTAATGGTACAGCTCGGTGCCCGGCAGCAGAATTTGCCCCGTATACCGAAAACGCGCTCCACTACTATTTATCGGCTCGCCATAAGGGCCGTACTGATGGGTGGTGGTGACAGTGCCAGCGCTATTGGTTTCGGCGATGACACTGCCACGTTCGTCGGTTAACAGGTACGAAGGTGAGCCTGTTCCTGACCCCTCAAACCACACCAGCGGGTCGTCGCTGCCTGCACCATGCACATGGCGGCGTAATAGAGTGCCGCTGCTGTTGTACTCCGCCACCAGCTCATTGCCGTCGTAGAGGAAGGTGGTCGCCGTACCGTTTAGGCTGCTGCTGTTTAAACGCCCGCTGGCGTCATAGCCCAGGCTTAAGGTGCTGCCGGTTTTAACGGCGGAGGTTAAGCGGTTATGCGCGTTGTAGCTGTATGGGTTGAGCTCGTTGGCGGTGTAGTGAAGGCTATAACTTAAAAAAAAGCCCGCTCAGTCGCTGACTGAGTGGGCTTGGTTTTAGGGGCCAGCTGTAAGACTTGACTCAGTGGTTCCTATTTTTTTCTAATTGCCGAACGTCGTAACTCATGTATAGCAAGCAATTTCCTTCGCCATACGAAATTGAGAACTTTGCATTTTCCAACAGATTTTCGGGTGGGAATAACTCAGCAACCAGAAGGCTGTTATCTGGATGATCTTTGGATGTAGCTATTGGTATAACCCATAATGGCTCATTAGTTTTGCTTGAAATGCCAGCTAACTCGATAGAATGAAATTTTTCCCCATTGAGGACCTTTGGTAAAAAGACTTCGATCCCAACCCATCCATTGTTCTTTGTTCGTTTTATATTAAATGTAAAGTTCCTTTGATTTAAGGCACTCAACTCTTTAACTGATTCGGCAGAGATGTAGCAACTATCCGCAATGCATCCAAATGAAATGATAAATGGTAAAATTTTCAATAAAATTTTCAATAAAATTTTCATGGGTAGACCTCACTCATTACATAGTCTGGATTCTCATGCCGATTCCCAATATCTATAGCTTTATATCGCATATTTTCTAACGGGGAACCATACCTATATGGCGGTCTGTCGTTGGAGTGTCGTAACCCAGCATTATGTAAAGCCTCGTGCCCTATCATGAATTTAAAATGGCCGCCACCAAATTGTGAATGTTCCGTATTAACAGACATCCAGCTACCGCCTATAGGGGCCTCGCCAAATTTTCTTGCTTCCCAACCTGATTGGTTTGCCGTTGTTGCATAAGCCATAAATCCACCCGAAGCCTTGGTCCCTGTGCTGTCTAAAGCTTTTGTGGCTTTATCAAGACTCGATGCCATAGAATTCAGCTGAGATGCAGAATAGCCATCTTCGGTTGTTTCTCCGTCTTTCAGGTTACTTGCCATATCTTTGAGCTTTGAGCTTACGTTTTTCATGTCTTTTGACAGCTGTTTTTGCGCTTTATCAAACTTCTTCCAGCTCTCATTGCTCCAGCCTTTACCCCGACCGTAAGTTCCCTGTGGATCAACCATATTCATCGGATCATTGCCGACATAGGCGTACCAGTTGATGCCGTCTTTGTAGCCCAATGGGTCGGTTTGCAGAAAGCGGCCTAATTTCGGATGGTACACCCGTGCTTTGTAATGGTACAGCTCGGTGCCCGGTAACAGAATTTGCCCGGTATACCGAAAACGCGACGCACTGCTGTTGATAGGCTCGCCATAAGGGCCGTACTGGTGCGTGGTCGTCACTGTGCCTGAAGCGTTGCTTTCCGCTATCACACTGCCACGTTCATCGGCCAGTAAATAGCTGGGCGAACCGGTGCCCGAGCCTTCAAACCACAGCAGTGGGTCGTCACTGCCGGCACCATGCACATAGCGGCGCAGCAGGGTGCCGCTGCTGTTGTACTCCGCCACCAGCTCGTTGCCGTCGTAGAGGAAGGTGGTCGCCGTGCCATTGAGTGTGCTGCTGTTTAAACGCCCGCTGGCGTCATAGCCCAGGTTTAAGGTGCTGCCGGTTTTAACGGCCGAGGTCAAGCGGTTATGCGCGTTGTAGCTGTAGGTCCAACCGTCATGCGTGCGCAGATGGCAACTTACCGTAACTTAATGAAATAAAAGAAAAGTCCCACTCAGTTAGTGGCTGAGTGGGACTTGGAGAACAAGGAAAATAAGTGGTTAAAATTGTTTATTCAGAGAACTGCTCCATTGAGTTTAATATGAGTTCAGCCTCCCTTTTAGCCAATGCAATGTCACCAAATCGCCCAGATGGATCTGGCGATACTCTTACAAAATAATGCTGTTCTTCCTCGTCATCATACTTAGCAGCATACATTTCCAACCTGTAAGAACCATCACATGGACCTACAATTTTTATATAAAAATTTCCATTACTTGCTTCTATTCGCATCAATTCAGTCATACATAAATCTCTAGCAGCTATTTTTTTTGATTCTTGAACCTATGCATACCATCGTTTTCGGCTCCATAACTTTGTTGGTTGATGCGTCTCTAAAAGCATGTGTCTCAATTGATTGTCTATCTTTCGATATATGCTTGCTTGAACTAACTTTTTGAACGTTCTTCGCGTCAATACCATACTGAGCTGCAACCCTATTCGCCTGTTTTGCTGGTTGGCTGATAATAGTACCTCCGCCGCTTGCTAGTTCCGTTAATTGATGGTCAGAAGCTAACTGCTTTTCTAGCCTAACTCCATTCATCGTTGATTCTGCACCACGGCTTACATTTGCTGTTCTCGCTAAAACGCCTGCAAAAAATGCATCTGTTGGATCAGGTATCAATAAACTGGCAGCTCCAATAACCAGCATAGCGCCAACAGCTTGTTGCTCAAGCGTCAAATCTTGCTGCCCCGTAGGTCCGACCCCTTTATCCATTGGTGTGAGCGGAAACGGTACTCCTGTTCCTCCACTCGGATCCACCATATTCATCGGATCATTGCCGACATAGGCGTACCAGTTGATGCCGTCTTTGTAGCCCAATGGGTCGGTTTGTAAAAACCTTCCGAGTTTTGGATGGTACACCCGTGCTTTGTAATGGTACAGCTCGGTGCCCGGCAGCAGAATTTGCCCTGTATACCGAAAACGCGACGCACTGCTGTTGATAGGCTCGCCATAAGGGCCGTACTGGTGCGTGGTCGTCACTGTGCCTGAAGCGTTGCTTTCCGCTATCACACTGCCACGTTCATCGGCCAGTAAATAGCTGGGCGAACCGGTGCCCGAGCCTTCAAACCACAGCAGTGGGTCGTCACTGCCGGCACCATGCACATAGCGGCGCAGCAGGGTGCCGCTGCTGTTGTACTCCGCCACCAGCTCGTTGCCGTCGTAGAGGAAGGTGGTTGCCGTACCGTTTAAGGTGCTGCTGTTTAAACGCCCGGTAGCGTCATAACCTAACGCGAGCGTGCTGCCGGTTTTAACCGCAGAAGTTAAGCGGTTATGGGCGTTGTAGCTGTAGGTCCAACCGTCATGGGTGCGCAGGTTGCCGTTATTGTCGTAGGTCAGACTGTTGCTGCCAATATAGCTGTATTGGTTCAGCTCGTTGGCGGTGTAGTAGCTAATTTGCGACTGCACAGGGATAGCCGTTTGCCAGGCACTGTTGTCCACAGTGCGGTGGTTCAGTTGACCAGCCGGGTTGTAGTTAAAGGCCGTGGTGTTGATGCTGGCATGGTTAAGGTTTTCCAACTGACCTTTAGGGGTATAGCTCAGGCTGGAGTTCCGGCCATTGCCACGGGTAATGGTGCTTAACTGCCCAAAGCCGTTGTAGTTGTAGCTGACCAGGGTGAAGGAACCATTCAGTTGAATGGTGGTTTGGGCCCCATCGGGGGCGTAGCTGTAGCTGAGATAGACGCCATCCGGAAAAGTCATGCGCGTGCGCTGGTTGGTAGCCGCGTCATACTGATAACTCAGGCTACGGCCATTGGTGGTGCTTTGTGCCACCCGGCCAGCCAGGTCGTAAGTGGTTCCTACAGTCTGGCTGCCGCGGGTCACCAGCGTCTGGCGGCCCAGGCCGTCATAGTCATAGACAATATCGCTTTCACCGCCGACATAAGTGCGGGTGACATTCAGCAGGCCGTCGTACTCATGGCTGATAAGCACGCCGTCCCGTTTACGCAGGCTTTGCAGGGTGCCGTTGGCGTTGTAGCTGTTTTCTTCATAGCTACCGTCGGCAAAGGTGGTGCGTTTGAGGCGGTCAAAGCCGTCGTAGCTGTAGCTGGTGGTATTGCCCCGGCCATCCGTGCGGCTTTGCACCTGACCGTTAGGGGTGTACGACATGGCCACATCCACCGCTTCGGCGCTGGTGTTAAAGGCGGTAAGAATTTGCGTTTCCCGCGACAGTACGTCGTAGCTGGTTTTCACCACCCGGTCGTCACCAAAGTTGCCCGAGATATACAGGCTGCAGGCGTCATTCGGCAGGGCGGCGAAGTAGTCTTTGTTCATGCGGGTGGCGCTGCAGGCCAGGCGGTTGCGGCTGTCGTAGCTAAACTGCTGCACCGACAAGGTGGTGTCTGCTATCTGACTGATTTTGGTCACTAAACCATTGCTGTTAAAGTCTTTGCTTTCGGTTAAACGCTGACCTTCAAAGGATGGGCCGGCGTCCACCTTCACATAACCTGTAATGGTTTGATACACCTGGTCGTCCTGGTTGCGGTAGCTGAAATTGGTCGCAACACGAGTGCCAAACTGATTTTTTGGCCCAATTTCCCAGGTTTTGCGGCCAATGCTGTCGTAATAGGAATACACCGCGTCATCGGTGCCTGCGTCCGGGCCATCGGCAACCGTCTGGCGGCCAGCGTTGTCATAGGAATAACTGGTGACTTGGCTAAAACTATTCACCCCATTGGTTTTGGTTTCTGTCGCCACCAGGGCGGTGTTGTTCCAATAGGTGTATTTGGTGACCTGTTCGTGCTGGGTGCCGCAGGTGCTTGGGGTGCAAACCGACACTTTGGTCAGGCGCTTGAAGCCTGCCAGATTATCATAAGTGTAAGTGGTCAGGCGGCGCTCGCCATTGTCCCCTACAGGTTCGCGTTTGGTCTGAACAGCTCCGGTGTCTGCATAATAGGTGTAGTCAGTGGTATTGCCTGAGCCGTCGGTGATGCTGCTGGGGCGAAAGCAAAGGATATCAAGGCAGGCACTGGCTCCAGGGTAAATGGCGGTTTCGACAATATCGGCCTGGCCAGAGCCAGGTTTGGCTACCTGACGTTTTTGCGTAATATTGCCAAAAACATCGTAAGTGAATTCCAGCCGGTTTTGTTCCGGGTAGGTTACTTTCTGTAACCTGTCCCCTGTGGTGTATTCGTACAAAGTGCTTTGGCCTAAACCATTGGTGTCTTTGGTAATGCGGGCTCTTTGGCTTTTTACGTCGCCATAAATTTGCAAATCCAGCATCCGGCTATAGCTGGCCGGGCCGCTAATGGTCACTTTGGTGAAAAATTTGCGTGGGTCCGGGCTACCCGAGGTGTTGTAGCTGTAGCTGTAGTTCAGGCCATTGTTGGTGACCGAAGTGGCAAACAGGTTATGGCTTTGGCCTGAATAATTCAGCGTCGCAGAGGAGACTTGTTGGCTGCTACTGCCATTGCCGGGTAATGTCAGGCTGAAGTTGCCGCTTGCTTCGCTGCCGCCAGAAGCGTTGGCATAACCGCTGTAGGTCCAGCTGCGGCCAGATAAATCGGTCACTGTGCCATTGGTGCCATAGGTGTATTTGGCCAGGGCAACGCCTGTAGCTGAGCTTTTGCTAAGGGTGGCGGTTTGTAGTTTGCTCCAGCCACCAGTACCCGTGGCCAGGTCATTCGACATATAGGTCAGGGCAATTTGATACCCCAGGGTCGAAGTGATGAGGGTTGGGCGATGAAAGGTGATCAGTGAGTTCACGCTGGCGTCAAAGCCTTTGTCATAACTGATGTTAATGGTTTCGCCGTCCGGGTAATAAATGGCGGTGGCGTACCAGGTGCCCTCCCGGTCTTTATTGATTGCTGCATTGTTGGCGTAGGACACAAAAGATGAGCTGGAATTGTATTGCACCCGAATGCCTGTACTGCCTTGGGTGTAGATAAAGCTGGACGAGGCGTTGGTTACAACTCCGGAAATTTCTGAGCCTGTAGTGACAGTGGATTCACAGATGTCCATTTTACAGCTGAACTGCTCTGAGGTATTGCCACCAAAAGTCACAGAAAAGGTTTGAAAGCGTTCGGTGTAGCCGCTGAAAAAGGCACCGCTTTTATACAAAACTCCGGTCATTCTGGAATCAAAGCGTTGCAGCGATTCCAGCGAAAGCCGTGGTGCTGCCGGTACACTGAGTACCGGCATTTGTGGGTGAAACTTGCCGGACAATAAATCAATTTGGTTAACGTCTTTTTCAACGCTCAAAGGTTTTAACAGTGGCAGCGCTTCTTCGGCCTGCGACAGAAAGGCGCTGGCCAGGCAGCATAATGCTAAGCCGGTTCGAATTTTAAACATAGTAAGTAGTCCTTTTACTGCGGTCCGTAGATCAGTTCTGAATGCCATTCACTTGAATAATGCGACCTTGAGAAGCGGATAAGCCGTTGTTATGACACCAAACCACCACAGCTGTAGTGTCTAGCATGACGACGGCCTGAGTGCCTGAAGTCGGTAAGCTGGGGTACATGCTGGCATCGCCCCCAACCGCTATGGAGCAGTGGGTTGAATTGGTCGAGGTCCATTTGATGGATGCAGAGGCGCCTTTTTTTGCCACAGAAGCAGGGGCGCTGAATGACGAAATGACCGGGGTATCTGGGATCGGTGTATTGGATGTTGCGATTCTGTTGTTCGCATCATCCATTTTATAGTACACAGTGGATGATATGGATGCATTAGAGACTTCAATCAGCCTGCCTCTGGCGTCATAAATATGCTGGGTAGTATTAGCGTATGTTTCTGTACTGGATACGCAAAGTGCAAGCAGCCATAGGTGTCGAATGGTTTTAAAACAAAGCATTGGGCTCATTCTTCCTTGAGCCTTATTTGGGGAATAATGATTCTGGATTGAAATGACGTGGCTGTAAATGGTTTTTTTATGGGAACGTAAGGGCTGCTTTGCAGCCCCATTGAATAAAGCTTAAGGCAGTGTCGCTTCCAGCGTCAGGGTTAAGCCTTCGTTTTGTTGGTCGGCTTTGGCGGTGGCGGCTTTGTTGCTGTAGTGCGCTTCAATTAAAAAAGCGCCGGCTTTGCTTGGGGTGTAGCTGAACTGGCCGGTGGCGTCGGTTTTAAACTCGATACGGCCAGCTTCGTCGCGGTAGCGTTCACCTTCAGTGGAGACATCCAGTTCGACCCCTGCAGCAGGTTTGCCGTCAACCAAAAAGGTAAAGGTGACTGGTTCGCCAGCCACTATGTCGGCCGGGTGCACAGAGCTCTTAAACTCCAGGCCTTGGTTGGTCAGTTCCAGCACTTTGTTGCTTGGTTTGTTCACGGTAATAAAGGCCATAGAGCGGTTGCGGTTTTGCATGGTCACCACGTCGGTGGCGTTGGCTGGCAGCTCTTTGGCGCGGCTTTCTTTATCGGCCATCAGGCGCTTGCGCTCACCGTTGACTTTATAGGCAGTGAAGTAGCGGGCCGGGCCAGCCATTTCCAGCCGGTAGGTGCCTTCCTGCGTCAGCTCCACATCCACCTGAGATTTACGTTTACCCTGGTATTTGTGCGCAATGGTTTCCACCTGGCCTTGTGGGTTGACCAGGCGCACGTTGTCTGGCGACACGCCTTTGTCGACGGCGAAGGTCATATTGCCGGCTGAAACGTCAGCAGACACCCAGGTGCCGGTTTTACTGGCGACAAAGTGGCTGGGTAAAATAAACAGGGTGTGGGCAGACACGGCTGTGGTGGCCAGCAGTAACGAGGCCAGAGCAAGTTTTTTCATTGGCTTAATCCTTGTTGAGTTGAATGTTGCCCAGCTCGATGCTGGCAGGGATTTGTAGTTTTACCGGCTGACCATTCCAGTCAAATTCTTGTTTGGCCAGGTTACGCCCGCCTTGTTCGCGGGCGGCTTCCACCAACAACAGGTATTTGCCTGGCGCTACTGCATTGCCCTGATCGTCTTTGCCGTCCCAGCTCAGCTTGTACTGGCCCGGGCCTTTGGTGGCACCTGTGTTGGCGTCGACTAAGGCTTTGTCTGAACGGCCAATTTTGCGCCAGAAGCGGCGTAAGTCTTTAATCCAGTCCGGTTTTTCTACCCAGGTTTGGATCAACCGCACCGGCTGTTGCTGCTCGTTTTCAATCCAGACCGCCACATAAGGCCGGTGGTAGGTACCAGTGTCGATGGCCGGAATTTCCAGCTGAATTTGCAGGTCGTTGGCGTGCGCCAGGCCGCTGCTTAACGCCAGCGCCAGCAGCAAAGGTTTTAATGTCATAGGCTTTCCTTGTATGTCCAAAGGTGGTTAGTGCAACGAGGCGATATAGGCCACCAGCGCCAGTACCACTCCTGCCACTGCGGTGGCATTACCAAAATCACGTTGCGATGGCTGACGCCACAGCAGATAAAAACCCGATAACGCAAATAAAATGCAGGTCACGGCGGTCAGGTCAATCAGCCATTTCCAGCTGTCGCCGGCATAGCGGCCTTTGTGTAAGTCGTTGGCCAGTGCCAGATAACCGCCAAATTCAGTGTCTATTTCGGCCGTGCGGCTTTCCAGGTCGATCACCACGGCGGCGTAACCGGCCGGGCGTTTAAAGTCCAGCTCCAGCACCGCGTCGTCTGGCATCAGGTTCAGGCTGTAACCACCTTTGAGCTGATACTCAGTGCGCAGCCAGTTCACATAAGCCGCTGTCGCAGTGGCTTGTTCTGCCTCGTCCAGCGCCAATAAGTCGGGCAGGCTGTCCGGCAATGGTACTTGCTGCGACTGAGTAGTTTTGCCGGCACTAAGGGTCCAGTTTGGGTGGTTCAGGGTGATGCCGGTGATGGCAAAAAACAGCATCAGCACCAGCACCAGCATGGCGCTGTAGCTGTGTAACCAGCGCATCCAACGGGCCCAGCTTGAGGTTTTCAACAGCATTCTCCGAAAAAATTTGCCTGCATGTTAATGAGAACGGTTATCAATGACAAGAAGGTCGCGGTAAATTTCAGCAGATTTACGTCAAATTTACATAAGGGTTCTGTTGCAATTGAAAATAGTTATCACATGCGGTTGATCTTGAAATAAGAATGGTTATCATTGTCCACCTTTACAAAGCTTAACTCAAATTAATCAAAACCTACGGATAGGAGTCCGCTGTGCTGCAATCCCGCCCCGCCAAGCTCGCTTTAGCGCTTCAACTTGTGTTTGCCTCAGGCGTCGCTTGGGCTGACGACAATGTAAAAACCGATGACACTATTGAAGTGATTGTTGTCACTGCATCTGGTTTTGAGCAAAAACTGGTAGATGCACCGGCTTCTATTTCCGTAATTACCAATGATGAGCTGAAAAACAAACCTTACACCACCTTGCTGGATGCGGTGCGTGAACTGGAAGGGGTGGACATAGGTGAAACCCGTGATAAAACTGGCCAGGGCACCATTAGTATGCGTGGCATGGGTGCGGATTACACGCTGATCCTGGTGGACGGCAAACGACAAAATAACCACGGCGACATTTACCCGAATAACTTTGGTGGTAACCAGTTCGGGCATATGCCGCCGCTGGAAGCTGTTGAACGTATTGAAGTGATTCGTGGCCCGGCCTCTACTTTATATGGAGCTGATGCTATGGGCGGCGTCATTAACATTATCACCAAAAAGGTAAGCGACGAATGGGCGGGTTCCATCGGCCACAGCCGCACTTTGCAAAGCGATGACCACTATGGCGAAGATATTACCACTGACTTTAATGTGGCTGGCCCACTGATACCCGGCCTACTGGGCATGTCCGTCCGTGGCAGTGCATACAATCGTATGGCCTCCAGTCCGGCCTATGCGTCAGTCGCTTACCCGAATGGTGAAGTACGTGAGCGTTCTCTGGGTTTTGGTGCCGGTGGCAAAACAGTCGATAACGACAACGAAGTATTGGGTGGCCGGTTAAGCTGGACGCCAACAAGTAACCAAAGCATTTGGTTTGACATTGAAAGCTCTAATCAACAATACGACAACACGCCTATTATCAACGACAACGGCAGCCGCGAGTACCCGGTTGGTACGGTCGATAACATTACCAGCATCTGGCAGGCCGGTAATTTCTGTCTCGGTGCTACAGGCAACAACCAGAATGCCTGCCGCACCAATGGCGGTGTCTGGTCACGCCGGGCTAACCCTCAGGTGGGGTACAGCGAGACTCAGGAATTCAGCCGCGACACCTGGTCGTTAAGTCACGAAGGCAAATGGGATTTTGGCAACAGCTTTGTGTCCCTGGCCTATGTAGACACACAAAATCATGGCCGCACCATGCCGTTTACCACGGCAGAACGTAGCTTATTGCTCAGTATGTTTGATGGCACCGGCCCTTATGCCGGTATGCCGGTGGATGACCGCAGAGCGTTGGCGGAAGCGACGTTCCTGCCACGGCCCAAACGGAAAATGTCCAGCAATCAATATACGCTGGACGCCAAGCTTGATATGCCTTTCGAGCTTGCTGGCCAGCATGTGTTGGTGACCGGTGCACAGCTGATCCGTGGTGAGCTGGAAGATGGAGTCTTTGGCATGGAAAGCGGCAATCCTGGCGCCGTGCAGGAACACAATATGTGGGCTGTTTTTGCGGAAGATACCTGGGATTTAACTGAAGCTTTCTCGTTAACCACTGGCCTGCGTCACGATGACCACCAGGTCTTTGGCAGTCAGCTCAGCCCACGTTTATACGGTGTCTACACCCTGAATGACGCCTGGACCCTAAAAGGTGGTGTGGCTACCGGTTACAAGACACCAAAAACCTCGCAGCTGTACCCTGGTATTGTTGGTTTTGGTGGCCAGGGCACATCGCCACAGTTTGGTAACCCTGATTTGCAGCCCGAAACCAGCGTGTCAAAAGAAATTGCGCTGTACTGGAATGGTGCAGACAACCACAACTTCAACATTACCTTGTTCCAGAACGATTTTGACGACAAAATTGATTCACAACCATGCGGCCCAACCACCAGCATTGTCTGCACCAGCACCGGTGAATATGCCAATTTAGGTTATGCCACCAGCAGTAAAACGGTCAATATCGACAAAGTGACTATTCAGGGCGCAGAGCTTGCCGGTCGCTGGCAAATCAGTGAAGTGCTGGCGTTGCGTGGTAACTACACCTACACCGACAGTGAACAAAAGAGCGGGGCAGAACAAGGCTTGCCTTTGGGGAATAGCGCCAAACATATGGCCAACCTGACGCTGGACTGGGCGGCAACGGACTTACTGAATGTATTCCTGACCTCAGAATACCGGACCAAACGCTTTTTATCCTGGGATGCAAACAACAGCAAAGAACGTTATTACAAAGCCTATGAAGTGGTGCATTTAGGGGCTTCGTACCGCGCCAGTGACTCGGTGACGTTAACAGCCCGGATCAACAATCTGTTTGATCAGGATTTTACCGGCTATGACATCAGCTTTGTTGAGTGTGATTCAGGTTCCAGTTGTGTGCTGGACAGCGCAGGTGGAAATGGCTATCAGGCCACCTTTACGGATCACTTTAACAACAAAGACAAAGCACGTAACCTCTGGTTTAGCATAAATGTGACCTTCTAATTCTCTGTATTAAAAGAAAAAAGCCGGGTAACCGGCTTTTTTTTTCCCTTAGATGTCTCTGCCCTTTATGTTTTTTTTCAAATCCGCAGTTCGGCTCATCAGGTCATGGACCGACAGCTCGCAAGCTTGTTAAGCTGAATCATCATTCAAAAGGGACATAGTCTATGAAATTTGTGTGCTTGTTTGCGGCCAGCCTGACCGCGACTGCGGCAGTTGCCGCTTCGATTCAGAAAGACCCTGTGCAGGTGAATGACCCTGCCATGTTGCAGATTGTGGCGGCCGACGCGCAATTTGAGCTGCTGGCTGAGGGGTTTCGTTGGGCGGAAGGGCCTGTGGTGGAGCCGAAAACAGGTGCTGTGCTGTTTTCTGACGTGCCGCAAAATACGGTCTGGCGCTGGCAGCCAGGCAAAGGCGCCAGCCCTTACCTGCAGCCTTCTGGTTACAGCCAATTGAACCAGGAGGAAAATTTAGGCGAAGGCTCCAACGGTCTGATCTTCAACCAACAAGGGCAGCTGGTGCTGGCGCAACATGGTAACAGACGGCTGGCGCTGTTCAACGGCATCAAAGATGGCAAGCCTGGCTACCAGACACTGGTAACCGCTTATCAGGGCAAGGCGCTGAACAGCCCGAATGACCTGGTGCAGCACAGCAGTGGCGCTTATTACTTTACCGACCCGCCATATGGCCTGAAAAATGCGGACCAATCGGAGCAGAAGCAGTTGAGCTTTAATGGCCTGTACCGCTTTGAACCGGGCAAACCGCTGCAGTTGCTGACGGATAAGTTAACCCGGCCCAATGGCCTGGCGTTTTCGCCGGATCAGCAGTTTTTATATGTGGCCAACTCAGACCCACAAGCAGCGCAGTGGTGGCGTTATGCGGTAAAAGCAGACGGAACTTTGGGCGGCGCGGAACTGTTTTTCGATGCCACAGACAAAGTAGCCACTGAAGCCGGCTTACCCGATGGTTTGAAAGTGCTGAAGTCGGGCCATTTGCTGGCGACCGGGCCTGGTGGAGTATGGCTGTTTGATGCCAAGGCGCATCATCTGGGCACCATCCGCACCGGCGTGGCGGCAGCCAATGTGGCGCTGAGCCCTGATCAGCAGTGGCTGTATGTGACGGCGAGCAGCACTTTGCTGCGGATCCGTTTAAAAGCCCCGAGTGTTTAGTTATGTAAATCCGCTCAATTACTGTGCAGCCGGGCGTTAAAATGGCTGAATGAATGAGGAGTCCGTTTTGCACCATATTTTATTGATCGACGACGACCGTGAATTGACCTCTATGCTGAGCACCTATTTGCAGCGTGAAGGGTTTCAGGTGGATGTGGCCAACGACAGCCAGTTGGGCCTGCAGCAGGCCGCCACGCCAGGCATTGAACTGGTGGTGTTGGATGTGATGATGCCGGGGCTGGATGGCATTTCATTGCTCAAACAGTTGCGTCAGACCAGCCAGTTGCCGGTCCTGATGCTGACCGCTAAAGGTGACGACATTGATAAAGTCTTGGGGCTGGAATTGGGCGCCGATGATTATGTTGCCAAACCCTGCCTGCCACGTGAGCTGATGGCGCGCATCCGCGCCATTTTGCGCCGGGTGCAGCAACAGCAAAATACCGGCTCAGAAGAGCTGAAAGTCGGGCCTTTGCAGCTGGATTCCGGCAATCGTCAGGCCCGGCTGAATGGCGAATTGCTCAGCCTGACCGGCGCTGAGTTCAGCGTACTCTGGTCGCTGGCGGCGCAAGTGGGCAAAGTGGTCAGTAAGGCCGAATTATCCCAGGCGGCTTTGGGTAAAGTGCTGACCCAGTACGATCGCAGCCTGGATGTGCATATCAGCAATATCCGCCAAAAGCTGGGCAAACGCTCAGATGACCAGCATTGGATCAGCGCTGTGCGTGGTAAAGGTTACCAACTGATGCGACACGACTGAGATGGGGCAGATTTTCTGGAAATTTTTACTGGCATTTTGGGTGGCCTTGCTGCTCGCCGGTGCTTTGGTCTGGGGGGCGGGCCAGGCCAGCCAGTATTATTCCGAGCAGAGCGGCGGCAGCCAGCATTTCCTGATCACACCACCGATGCGGGTGGTGCTGGAGTCGATGCAAATTCTGCTGCAGGACGGCGATTTCCGTGCACTGGAAGTGGTGCTCAAACGCTGGGATCAGGAGCCGATGGCCCGTGACCAGGTTTTATTGGTCAACAGCAAAGGCGAGGATTATTTAGGCCGGGTGGTGCCGGATAACTGGGCCGATCTACTGCAGGCACAAAGCGGCATGCTGCCACAAAACCCAACCAGCCCATGGTTCTTTTTGCTGCAACCGCGCAATGAGTCGGTGTTGGAATGGTTTCGTGGCATTCGCGCCGTGGCGGTTAACGAACCTGAGCGACGTAATGGCCCTCCACCGCCCCCGGGTGAGATGCGGTTTGACGAGCCAGGGTTCAGGCCTGAACCAGGCGGTCCGCGGCATTCACCTGGCGGCCCTCCGCCCTTTAAGCTGCCATTCTGGTGGCATCCGTTGTTTTTGGTGGCGGCCGTTGCGTTGACCAGTCTGGGCGTCAGTCTGGCGCTGGCCTGGTATTTCGCCTCGCCGGTACGGCAATTAAAGCTGGCGTTAAGTTCGTTAGCCAAAGACCGTTGGCTGACCCAGCTCGGGCCCAAAGTCACGGGCCGGGGCGATGAGTTTGGCGCGCTGGCGCGCAGTTTTAACCTGATGGCGCAAAGTGTGGAGCAGGCCATCAGCGGCCAGCAGCGTCTGCTGCATGATGTGTCACACGAACTGCGCTCACCACTGGCCCGCTTGCAGCTGCTGGTAGCGCTTGGCCGTCAAACGCCAGAGGATACCCCGGCTTTATTGGATAAAGTGGAAGCCGAAACGCTGAAGCTGGACCGGCTTGTGGGTGAAATACTGACCTTCTCCCGGCTGGACAGTGGCGCTATGCCTGTGCAGCCGCATGAACTGGATTTAGTCGAGCTGGCCGAGTCGGTGGCTGAAGATGCGCAGCTGGAAGCCCAGGCCAAACAAATTCGGTTAACCACCCGCCTGCCCGCTGAGCAGCCGCTGACCAGCGACGGCGAACTGCTGGCCAGAGCGCTGGAAAACCTGCTGCGAAATGCGCTGAAATTCAGCCCGGAAGGCAGCGAAGTACAGCTGCGGTTGCACAGTGATAGCGGGCACGTTTTACTTGAAGTATTGGATCAGGGACCGGGCGTCGGCGAGGCCGATTTGCTAAAGCTTTGTCAGCCGTTCTTCCGGGCTGATAATCAGCAACCCGGCGTTGGCCTTGGCTTGTCGATAGCCCGCCGCGCGGTGGAAAGTTGTGGTGGCCAGCTGGAACTGAGCAACCGGCTGAACACTGCAGGCCAGAGATGCGGGTTTTGCGCCCGCATCCGGTTGCCCGCCTGATTGGCACTTAGGGGATGCTGACGGCTATATCTAACCGCGCATCTCCAGCAATTAAGGTGATAGTGGCTGCATCTCCACTGCTTCCGCCTGCCACTGAAATGTCCAGATTACAGTAGCCAGCGGCATTTGTTCTGCGGTCGTCTCTGTTGGCACAATATGGGCTGACAGTCACCACCAGGCCGCCTGCATTCTGGCCATAAGACACCAGTTCAGTGATCGGCATAAAGGGCAACGCAATCTCCTTTTGATCAACCAGTTGCAGCGCTACCGTACTGGTTTTACTTATTGCGGTGGTATTGGCACTTAATGATAACGGGCTGATGGCGCTAAAGCAGGCCTGGTCATTAAGGCTGGTTGCGCCTGAACCGCTGGCTTCGGCCACTATCCAGACCTGAGAAGACGCCATCGGTGACTGGCGCGTGTCGATATCGGTCGGCAAACAACCGTGCAAAATGCTGCTGTTGTCGGCCGGGTAAGTCAGGTAAAAGGTGGCATTACCGTCTTTGGTGATGGCCTGGCCGCTGACTAAGTCTGCTTTTGCCGGGTCGGTTCCGGATACCTGAGCGCCCAATAAAGAGGCGCCAATCAGGTATTCCAACTCAGCGTCGGTATTTTGGTAGGCTTTGTTCACCTGAACTCTGCTGCTTTCGCTGGGCGCCACAGCGACAAAGCGGCTTTTGTCTTCAGCTTGTGCATTGAACAGCAATACCCTGTCCTGCGCCTGAATATAGCGGCTGGTGTTGTTGCGGGTGATCACTGCACTTTGGAATAACGCATTGCTGAGATCGGTCAGATTGGCCTGGCCTTGCACTGTGCTGGCCAGACCATCGGCCACTGTCTTGGTGAAGCCATAGTCAATCACCGGCTCTCGGTTGGAGACTAACACGCTGTCAATCACACCCAGGTTGATCACGGTGCCGTCGGCCACCGGGTTGCCGTGGCGGTCGGTGACCAATAAACCGCCCAGTTTGCGGTAAATGCCATTGCCAAGGTCAGTGATGCTGTCGGTGACTGGATAGCTGAATACGATGCTGTGAGCCGGGCCTGACGCAATGCTGATGGTCGATAGGGTGGCACGAATGGCCGGGTTATACGGCTGGCCCTGGTCATTCAGGGCTTCGGCACTAAGTTCAATCACACCGGGCAGGCGGCCTGAATTCAGGGTCACAGTGGCTACCCCACCCTGACTGGCCACATCCAGGCTTTGTGATGCTTTAATCACTTCACCAGACGCCTGACGGCCGGATAAAGTCTCGCCACCATTTGGTGAGGTGACCAGCGTCACCCGCACATTATTAATGCCTGCTGGCGCATCTTTCGCCGCTGCGCCGGATGAGGTGAGCAAACGGATAGTAATGGCCGAACTTTCTAACTGACTGACGCCACTGACATAAAGTGCGCTTTCAGAGCTGGAAATCGCCAGGGTGGTTGGGTCTGGTAGTTCGGGCTGCACCACAGTGCCTTCAATGGTGACCGTGGTACTTTGTCGTAACCCGTTTACATAGGCCGTGATGGTGGCCGTGCCGGGCTGAGCTCCGGGGTAGAGCCGGACCGATGCTTGCCCGCGTTGACTGCCATTGTCAGTTTTTACACTGGATTCGGTCACGACTGTGTCCGGGCTGAAACTGCCAAGACTGGTAGAAAACTGCACTGTGGCGTTGGAAAGCGCAGCACCGTTTTCATCGGAAACCGTGGCTGTAATGGTGACAAATTGGCTGGGGTATGCCGTGTTCAGCAAAGTAGACGACAAACTCAAGTTGGATACAGTGGTCGCTTCGTCTGTGCGATCCGAGGAACAGCCGGAGATTAGCAAAATGCTGGCCAGACATAACAACCAGCGATTCCAGTGGGAACTCAACATCGTCATCATCCTTTGAATAAATACATCAACTGCAAAAAACGACTCAGTGTACTGAGCCTGTTCCTGTTTGTATATCTAACTGTAACGTTGGGGTTAACTGCTAATTTGCATTCAGCGGTAACGAACTGGTGAGAAAGGGCAAAAAGCCTTTCGGGTCCTGTGGCACACTGCCAAGCCAGATTTCAAAATGCAAATGCGGACCTGTGGCGCGGCCAGTTTTACCAACCAGACCAATTTGTTGTCCAGCCTGGACAAAGTCACCCATCCGCACATCCAGCCGTGACAAATGGGCGGACAAACTGGTCAGCTTGTCACCATGCTCAATCAGTACCGCATTGCCAAAAGCTTTATCCAGACTGAAGTTGTCGGCACTGAGCACCACACCTGAACTGGCCGCGTAGACTGGGGTGCCTTGCGGCGCGGAAAAATCAATGCCGTGATGCTTACGGCCGCGGCTTTTCAGCACATAGTTGGCAAAACCTGAACTTATTTTGGCGCCGGGCAGCGGGTGCACAAATGTCACTGGTGCCGCTGGTGCAATGACCGGAAGGCTCTGTGGAGTTGTTTGGTCAGCGGGTGGCGGAGTCTGGCTACATGCTGTCAGTACGCACAGCAGCAGCAAAAACAAAAAGCGCAGTAAATTCAAGAAACCTCCTCAGGTGCAGCATCTATCATAGCGATGATAAAAACCCTGAAGCCAGCACTATCTGGCGGCGTTGTGATATTTGGGGTGCTGCCTGGTTATTTTTTGCTCAGACTGACGATGAGCCTGCAGAAGAGCAGTGTGAAACCATCAATGGTGTCGATTTCTGTTATCAGTAGACAAAAAGCAGGCCTGTTTCCGGCCTGCGTTGTTAACGCTAAATGGGAGTGCCCGAATCAGCTTTGCTGCGGCGCATATTGGTTTTTGCCTGCCGCTTTAGCCTGATACAGCGCGTCGTCTGCTTGTCGAATCAGCGCGGTGGTTTGCTGTTGCTGGTCAGGCAGAATACTGGCTACACCGATAGACACTGTTACGCAGCTATTTTCCGCCGGTTTTACGTGGGTAATTGCGGCCTCCTGCACCTGTTGGCGGATTTTTTCTGCCACCAGACAGGCCCCGCTCAGGTTGGTATTGGGTAGCAGTACCACAAACTCTTCACCACCATACCGAGCTGCGACATCGGCGGGCCGATAACAGTTGTTTTTAATGACCTGGGCTATTTTCTGTAAAGCGACATCCCCGGCAACATGGCCAAAGGTATCGTTGTAATATTTAAAGTAGTCGACATCGATCATCAATAACGACAGCGGAGCCTGCTCCCTTGCTGCTCGCTTCCATTCAATTTCAATGCATTCGTCGAAGTGCCTGCGGTTAAACAGAGCGGTCAGTGCATCAGAGCGCATCAGCTTCTCCAGCTGCAGATTGGTTTCCAGCAGCTGTTGCTGGCTGTTGCGCAGGGCTTTAAAGATTTCATCCCGTTGTTTTAACGCCAGATACGCTTTGGAGTGATAGCGCAGCCTGGCAAGCAGCTCGACAGCGTCCGGCAGTTTCACCAGATAGTCATTAGCACCTGTGGCAAAAGCGGAACATTTAACGGCAGGTTCGTCTTTGGCAGACAGCACAATGACCGGAATATCTTTCAGCTCATCGTGGCTTTTGTAACGTTTCACCAGATCCAGACCATCCACGCCGGGCATGACTAAATCCTGCAGAATGACAGTGGGTTTAATCAAGAGTGCAGTGTCCATGGCTTTGTCAGCATCTGAGCAAAAATGAAAGTCGATGCCTTCCTGGTTCAACAGCATGCGGCGGATGATTTCACCAACCAGTGCCTGATCGTCTACCAGCAAAACCATCACATTGCTGGTTACATCGACAGATGAAAGGGGCGTTAGGCTATCAGTAGGCACTGCTTTAGTCTCCTGTGGATCACTTCGAACATAATTGAATCAGTCGGGTGGCTATTTTGTCCAGTGATAATACTTCGCTGGCCGCTTTAATATGCACTGCCGCTTTGGGCATGCCATAAACAACACTGCTGGCCTGGTCCTGCGCTATGGTGGGCCAACCACGCTCTTTCATTTGTTTCAATCCCAAAGCACCATCCTGGCCCATACCAGTCAGCAGCACACCAATGGCATGTCCTTGCCAATAGGTGCTGAGACTAGAGAAAAACACATCAATGGATGGCTTAAATAAACTGTTTTCAGGTTGCTGACTCAGTTGCAGCCGGCCCTCTTTGGACACCACTAAATGAGCTTCTGCTCCTGCTATATAGATCACGCCTGGCAACAGAGGTTCATTATGCTGGACCAGCTTGACCCGAAGCGACGTAGCGTTTTCCAGCCATTGGGCCATGCCCGCGCTAAAGCGGCCGTCTATATGCTGAATAATCACCACCGCTGCTTTAAATTCTTTCGGTAAGGCTTTGATCAGTTCAAACAAGGAGCTGGGGCCACCGGTGGAGGCTCCGATGGCAATAACGACTGGGGACTCAGCCGCAAGCTGCGGTGATGACCGGCCCTGATGATGCAAGACATCAAACTGACGGATTTTTTTCAGCAGCAGGCTGAAGTTGAGCTCAGCACCAGATTTCAGCGCTACATAATCTTTGGCGCCGGCGCCTAAGGCTGTAAACACTGTTTTGGTGTGATCCAGGCCATCGGTCGAAAACAACAGCACGGGGCAAGGTAAGCCTTGCAGCATCTGCTCCAGCTCGTTTGACTGCCAGTGTTGGTGCAGTTCCACCAAGACTAAATCCACCGGGTCAGACGTACAGTGTTTGTCGGCCTGGCTGATCTGCTGGCAGCGCCATGCCAGCAGATACTGGCTGCCCAGTGCCTGTTCCAGTGTGCTGTGTTCGCCGGCATGGGCGAGCAACAACCCTAGTTTCATCCTGCAGCATCTCCGATTAGTAACCTGACGGCTTCCAGCAAGGATTCGTCATGGAAGCTGGACTTCGCCAGATAATAGTCTGCGCCCGCTTCCAGTCCGCGATTTTTGTCTTCGTCGCGGTCTTTGTAGGACACCACAATCACCGGCAAGCGGTTAAGCCGTGCATCTGAGCGTACCAGCCGGACCAATTCGATACCATCCATTTTGGGCATATCAATATCTGTGACCACCAGATCAAAGGCCTCTGCCCTTAACATGCTCCAGCCTTCCAGGCCGTCCACCGCGACTTTCACCTGATAGCCCTGGTTGCTGAGCAATTTGCGCTCCAGTTCCCGCACCGTCAGTGAGTCATCCACCACCAGAATTTTCTTACTGCTTTGCTCCGCTGCCTTTTGGCTGAAGCTCAGACTCTGGCCTTGTTTGAGTTCGGTATGGGCGCTGACCAGCACGTCGTCGACATCCAGGATCAAGGTGGGCGAACCGTCCGATAAGACGGCGCCGGCCATCACGCCGGAAATTCGTCCCAGCCGCGGGTCCATATGCAACACCACCAGGTTTTGTTCGCCCAGCAGTTTGTCCACCACCAGACCAATTTTGCGGCCTTTATCCTGTAATATCAACACGGCCAGCGCCTCGGAGGCTGTGGTCACAGACCCAAAGCCGAGCAGCTGTGACAAGGGCAGCAGTGCCACTGCGTCGCCTTGCCACCATAAATGAGGCCGGCCTTCCAGTGTGCTGATGTCGTCCGGTGTCAGGTGCAGCATGGTCTCAATTCGAGGCAGTGGTACGGCGTAGAGTTCTTGTTGCAGCTGCACTATCACAGAGCGAATTACCGAAACGGTGACCGGCAGGCGCAATAAAAATTTACAACCGAGGCCAGGGTTGTTATGCAGCTCAATATCGCCGCCCAGAGTTTTGACATCATGCTGGACTGCGTCCAGACCGACGCCGCGGCCTGACACCGCGCTGACCTGCTTGGCCAGACTGAAGTCGGGTAAAAACAAAAAGGCCAGCAGCTCTTCTTCGTTCATCTGCGCCACAGCCTCGGCTGTGGACAAACCCCGGCTCAGTACGCGCTGCTTAATTTGTTCCGTATCGACCCCTTTACCGTCGTCACTGATTTCCATATAGAGGAAACCTGCCGAGTGCCAGGCGTTCAGCGAAATAGTGGCCAGTTCGGGTTTACCTTTGTCTTTGCGCTGCTGTGGCTGTTCGATGCCATGGTCTACGGCATTGCGCAGCAGGTGCAGCAGCGGTGCTTCCAGTTTATCCAGCATGTCCCGGTCGACCGAGGTCGTTTCGCCTGAGACCTGCAGTTGCACCTGCTTGCCCATGGACGACGACAACTCATACACCATGCGGGCTTTGCCCTGGAATAAATCGCTGAAGGGCCGCATCCGGCAGGCCAACGCGGCGTCGTACAGATTCTGGTTTAGCAGCAGTGTCTGCCAGCTTGTTTCATCGTAGTGCTGCAGGCTGTTGTGCACTTGATCCGAAGTGTCGGTCAGCAACTGGCCTAAATCTGCTAAGGCCGTGTTGAAGTAGTCCGGCAGTTGCTGCTCTACCAGTTTATCGCGCACCGCTTCCAGCATTTTTTTTGCTTGTTGCTGTTTCTTTTTTAGCCGGATCAGCTGCTGGGTAAATTGCTGTGAATTCTTTGAAAGCACCAGGGCCCGGCTGGCTAAATCCAGCAACAAGTCCAGCCGCTCCGACGAGACCCGCACTGTGCCGGAACGTTTTTGTTCTTCATGTGGGCCGCTTTTTTGCTCTGTTACCATGATGTCTGGCTCGGCATCAACCGGCTCAGTGACAACTGGTGTGGCTGGGGCTGCAGTTTCGCTGCTGCTTGGGTTCAGGCAGTTTTTCAGTTGCTGGATCAGGCTCGCCAGTTGACTGACTGTCTGGCCCTGTGCCAGTTGCAGTATTGCCGCAGACCCTTGCATCAGCAGCTGTGTTTGCTGGGGGCTCAGCAATACCTGGCCGCGCATCGCCAGCACTAATAATTCTTCCATTTCATGGGCCAGATCGGCGGCAGGGTTGACCCCAACCAAACGCGCGGCCCCTTTGATTGAATGGGCGGCCCGCATACAGCTTTCCAGCTCTGCTGGACTGGCTGGATGGGTAGATAACCGGATCAGCCCCTGGTCTAATAACTGGGTCTGGGCCTGCGCCTCCAGCAAAAACAGTTCGAGTAACGAGGCATTCTGAAACTGATCGTTCATTGCAGCTCCCCTAACATGGCGCCCATTAAGGCAGCGCAATCCAACAGCGTCAGGTCCAGTTGCTGGTACCGGCCCACCCCCAGGGTAATTGTACTTAACAGTTGATCTGAACTCTGTTGTTTGGCCAGCCAGAATTCAGGCTCCAGTTTATGGATGCCCAGTATCTGATCGACCTGACTGACCAGATGCCCGGAACTATGATTAAGTACCAGCAAACGGGACTGAACGCCTTCGGCTGCCGCTGCAGCGTCAATACTCAGCAATTTGTGTAATGACACCCAAGGTAACAATTGGCCTCTGACGTTGCAGACTCCGAGTAAGGTGGCACTATGGCGGTTCGGTACTTTTCGTACTGTGACAGGCGCAATAATTAAATCCAGAAAGCGGCTGGGAATGGCAAACCATTGCTCACCAAGCCGGAACAACAGGTGCTGGGTGGCGTCCGGGCTTTGCTCTGCTGTCTGGTGGGTCACATGCTCTGCGGCATCAGACCAGGCTAACAGTTGAAACTGATCCCGCAAGTGGGCGGCTGCATCGGCGAAGACTTCGCAATTCCGGCAGTGGGTATGGCGCTGCAGTTTCTCGCAGCTGCGGTTGCCCTGAATCCCTATGGTTTTCCAGCAAGGATCGAAAAACTGTTCCTGGTCGTTGGAGAGTAAAGGGTCCATCGCTATTTCCTTGGGTTCAGGCGCTGTTCAAAACGCTCTGCGGCGGCGTAATCATTTTGTGCGCGTAATAGAGCGGCTAATTGTTTAAGCGCCTGTGCATGTAAGGGTTCAATATACAGGGTTTTTCGGTAGTAGATCTCGGCATTGCCTTTTTGGTTCAGACTGTCTGACAGCAGCCCCCATAAGTAAAACAGCTGAGCTGAGGGTCCCAGTTCAATCAAGGCTTGTTGGCACAGTGCCAGTGCCTGAGTCAGCTGCCCTTGGTTGGCCTGACGCTCAATGTCGTCAAGCAACGAGGTATTTTTTTTGACGGGCGCAGCTTGAGGTAACACCCTGGTGCTGCTCGGTCTGCCGGTCTGCCCGGCCGGTTTAGCCGGGGACATTTTCGGTGTTTTAAGCGCCGCTGCACTGACAGTTGTGGCCTTTGTGGATTTAGCTGGTTCCAGTTGAGGCTGCTTTTGTGGGTCAGCAAAAGCGAAGCTGTCGCGCTGTGTCAGGCTTACCATGCCCGCTTTGACAAAAGCACCGGTTTCCGCCGGGCCGGAAAACAGGTAAGCCGTGGACAGCATTAATTGTCTCAACTGACGCACCGCGGCTTGTTGGGTGTCCTGATCAAAATAAATCAGCAGATTACGGCAAAATACCAAATGGTATTTTTTCGGCGGCAAGCTGGCTGGGTCTAATAAATTGCCATAGCGGAAATTGACGGTTTTCCGGATTTCGGGATGGATTTGATAAAGCCCGTCACGTGCGGTGAAATAACGTTCTTTTAAACCTGCAGGGCAACCACGGAATGAATAGTCGCGAAAGCTACCTTGCTTCGCCTGAGCCAGCACCTTGGTATTGATGTCCAGCGCGTCAATTTGGAATTGGTGTGGCTGATAGCCTTGTTGCATCAGGGTAATGGCCAGCGAATAGGGTTCTTCTCCGGTTGAACAAGGCAAACAAAGCAACGACAGCTTAGTCCCATCCTGTTTGTTCAACAGGTGCGACGCCAGTTCGGCCACCAGACGAAACGACTCAGGGTAACGAAAAAACCAGGTCTCGGGCACCACTATGGCTTCCACCAGGGAGGTCCACATGGCGTCGGACTGCGGCAGTTGCTGTTGATACGAACTCAGATTGCAGGCGAATTTTTGCAATTCCCCGGATAACACCCGTTGAAGGCTTTGTTGACCGACAGAGCGGATATCCATGCCGATACGTTGCTGCAAAAGTTGTTCAATCAACGCTGTCATGCAGGTGACCTCAGGTTTGTGCCTGCGGATACAGTACCTTGAGCACATCACCCGGTAATAACTCTGCCAGCTGTACCTGCTGAATCAGGCCCAGAGCCTCGTGTTGCTGTACCTGACCGAGGTATTTGCTGTCTGGCAGCAGCAACCGACTGTCGTGCCAGTGCTGATCGCTCAGTCGTTCGAAGCGATGGACCTGTTCCAGCAGTAAGCCCAGCAGCTGACTTTTATAATGCACCAACACCAGTCGGGTGCTGGTTTTCCAGTCGGCTTCCCGCTGTAAAAGGCGTTGGTATAAATCCAGCACTGGCACGGAAGTGCCCTGATAGTGCAACAGGCCTGCAACCCATACCGGGGCTCCCGGGCACTGTTTCAGCGTCGGCCGACGCAGCACCACTTCGATTTCGGTGGCCTGAATGGCATACAGGTCATGCTGTAACCGAAACAGTAAATGTAACCGACTGGCCTCTGCAGCTGAGCTGGCCATGACTCAGACCTTAAACCTGTTGACACCAGTGCGTAACTTGCCGGCGATGTCGGTCATACTGTCGACAGTTGCCGTGGTTTGCACCAGCGACTCTACCGTCTGGGACGTGGCATCCGTCAGTTGGCTCAGTGCAAGATTAATTTGTTCTGCGCCTTCGGATTGCTGGCCCATCCCTTCGTTGACCTGCTGAATATGTGGTGCCAGCTCTTGCACTTGCTCAATAATCAGCGACAGTTGTTCGCTGATATGCACCATGTCGGCGGAACCGCGCCGCACCTCTTCGGAGAACTTGTCGATCCCCATCACACCAGCTGCCACTGCAGACTGTATTTCGCGCACCATTTGTTCAATGTCGAAGGTGGCAATAGCAGTCTGGTCGGCCAAGCGGCGGATTTCGTTGGCGACCACGGTAAAGCCCTTGCCGTATTCTCCGGCTTTTTCGGCTTCAATGGCGGCGTTCAGTGACAACAGATTGGTCTGATCTGCCACTTTCATGATGGTGATCACCACCTGGTTAATCCCTGTGGCGCGTTCATTCAACAAGGCCAGCTTGCCTGCGACCATTTCGGCAGCAGACGACAGTTGACGCATCACGTCGTCCATATTGCTGACGGAGGTCTGGCTGGTTTGCGCCAAGCGGGCCGTTTGATCGGCGGTATCTGCGGTTTCATTTACCGTTTGCAGTAATTGTTTAGCTGTGGCGGCAATTTGTTTGGAGGTGGCGCCAATCTCCGCGGTAGTGGCGGCGGTTTCGGTGACAGTGGCTTGTTGTTGTTTGGAGGTGGCTGCCAGCTCGGTTATAGAAGTCGCCAGTTGAACCGCTGAGCTTTGCGTCTGCAGGACCAGCTCTTTCAGCGATTCGGCCATCGAGTTAAACCCCTGGATGATGGTGCCGAATTCATCGTTATTGTGCATTGCAATACGATGCGTCAGGACGCCATCGCCCATCTTTTGCATACCGGTTAACACTGATGCAATAGGCGCCATAATGGCCCGACGCAAAAAGAAACCACTGGCGGATGCAATAAGGATGGCCAGCAGGATGCCGCTGAATACCACGTATACATTGCGTACTATGCCTTTATGCAACAAGTCCACATTGGTGTTAAAGCTGTTTTCATTCAGGTTGACCATTTCATTTAAGGTCTCACGGGCGGCAAACCAGGCACTTTTCCCTTGGTTTAACGCCAGCATCAGAGGCTCGTCACCTCCGGTTGCCGCTTGCGCCAATGTGCCTTTCACCAGGTTAAAGTACAGGTCCAATTGGTTTTGCAGTTGCTTGTATAACTCCTGGTCTTTCTCCAGCGTGATGGTATTTGCATAATCCTGGTAAGTGGCCTGAATACTTTTCTCCATCGACTGCAGGGTCGTGCTGCCAGTCGCAAGGATTTGACTGCTGTTTCCCGGCGTCAACTTCAGCTCAATCACAATTTGATTCAGCTCAGTCCAGTGATCCGCTGTTTCCCGGCGGATGTCTCTGGCCATATCCATCCCTTTGAAATCGGACTTTTCGATGGAGGTGACATTGGCTTCGTTAATTTGTGCCCGCTGATAAAATAAGGCACCGCAAAGCACGATGGCGCCGACGATTAATAAAAAACTCAGGTAAATACGTTGGCTCAGACTGACATTTTTCATGGGATTTCCTTCCACTCTTTCTGCTAATACTCTAAGCAGTTCAACCCGTTATTTCCAGATGAATCCGACTAACAGGCCAACTTTAGGAGACGGGCAGGTACAGCATAGCCCGAGCCGGTTGCGCTAAGACAGATTTGACCTGACAGGCGTCCACGGCACATACTGGTTTTAACAGAAAAAAGCTGAGAGTTCATTGTGCCACTTAAACTTCTGATCACTGATTTAACTCAGGAAAATTCTTGTTCAGATGTGGAATCTAAGCTGCAATCAGCGGGTTACAAGACCACACTGGCAAGCTCCCTTACCCAATGGGTTGAACTGGCTCTGGTGCAACATTTTGACGCCATGCTTTGCCTGACCGATGCGGTTCCGCCTGAGCTGTCGGATAATTTGCAACTCATCCGACAAGCGGGTTACGACATTCCTTTAGGCGTACTTTGTGTTGGGTCCTGCCATGTGCCTGAAGCCGCTGAGCATTTTCAAAGCCCGTGGAATTGGGCGGATATCCATGCCTGGTTGGGGTCGCTGACCCGGATTAAGTTACAGAAACTGGCGGTGCCGGGGGATTTGCAGCAGCTGTTTCTGCAGTCACTGACGCAGGCTGCCATCGAGTTAGAGGTTGCTTCGCAGGCAGGTGACTGGCAGACGGTGAAGCATATTGTGCATCGGCTGAAAGGCAATGCCGCCTGCTTTGGCGAAGGTGAAATTTCAGCCCTTGCGCATGAACTGCAATTGTTGTGGGAAGAGCAAAACATTCCACCGCAGGCGAAGCAACTGAGCTCTCTGTTGGTGGCATTGAAAACCCGAGGTGCTTGAGAATGCGCGAGACCCACACGGTATTATTGGTTGATGATCAAGAGTTTACCCGGCAGTTGCTGCAAAATAACCTGACCAATCTGAAGTTTGAAGCCCGGCTGGAAAAATACATTTGGAGCTACCAGCATGCCAGTACGGCGTCACAAGCGTTAAAACTGTTTAACTTGCACCAGCCGAAACTGGTCTTTCTCGATATTGAATTGCCCGATCAATCGGGCCTCATTCTGCTGCGGCGTTTTAAAGAAATTAACCCGGAATGCTTTGTGGTGATGGTCAGTGGTGTCAGCACCTTGGTGAACGTGAAAGAAAGCATTAGCAGCGGCGCGTCGTCATTTATCGTCAAACCATTTTCCGGTGAAAAAGTGCTTTCTGTACTGAACAAATTCCGTCAAAGCAGGGCGAAGGTGTCGTAGTGCTTTGTACTGTGGCTGGCAAAGCGCTCTATACTGCTTAATGTGAGGTTCGGAGGTGGTTATGTTAGTCACTTTTTATTCAAAAGATTCGGCCTCAATCACCATGTTTGGCCAGGTGGCTGTGCAATTGCTGCAGATGATGGGACATAGCGGTAAGGTGCCTGGTGCCTTTTATGCGGAAGATGTCGCGGCCTGTCTGGCCAGACTGCAGCAGCAACTGCAGCACTGGCAGGACGAAAACTCCGCTGCAAAAATTGATGATGAGTCCGACGCCCCGGTCAGTCTGCGCCAGCGGGCTGTTCCCCTGATTGAATTACTGCAAAGGGCGGTGCAAGGCGGCAATAACGTCAGCTGGGATTAGCATGGGTTGCCGGGTACAGCGGAAAGTACAGAATAAAGGTGGTACCGGCACCGATTTCAGATTCAAAATCAATCCGGCCTTGCATCATCTCAACCAGAGTTTTACTGATATTCAGGCCCAAACCTGAGCCTTGGTTGTTCCGGCTGTCCGAACTGTCGGCCTGCGCGAATTTGTCGAATATTTTACTGCGAAAAGACTCGGCAATACCGCAGCCCTGGTCTTGTACCCGGAGTTCAACAAATTGCCCGACTATTTGGTAACCCAGCTGCACTTCAGCCTGGATGGGCGAGAACTTCACCGCATTGGATATGAGGTTCGACAGCACCTGCAACAGCCTGAACTTATCCAGATAGAGGCAATAATGGCCGGGATCCGCATCGCCGTTAAAGGTCAGCCGGACCTGATACTGCTCTGCATAGGCCTGGTTTTGTTGCAGGGCTTCCTGCATCACTGCTGCAATGTCGGTTTCAGCCGGTTGCAGTTTCAACTGACCAAATTCCAGCTTTTCAATGTCGAGAATATCATTCACCAACCGGGTCAGCCGGTCTGTATTCATTTTGGCGATTTGCAGCAGTTGTGACGCCTGGGCTGGCAACGGGCCGGCGACGCCACCGACCAATAAGCCAAGGGAGCCTTTAATCGATGTCAGCGGTGTTCGCAGTTCGTGGCTGACGGTAGAGATAAACTCGCTTTTCATCCGCTCGACTTTTTTACGTTCACGCAGATCATGCAGCATCAGTGTAAACAGGTGTTTGTCGGCCAGATCCACCCGGCTTAAGCCTATCTCCAATGGCAGTTGCTCACCGCTTTGATGCAGGCCTGTCAGTTCTCTGGTCTGGCCCACCCAGGCTTGCAGCTGGTCCAGCTGGAGCGGCTGCAGTAGCTGATGATTCCGATGGTCTGGCAGTATGGCCAGCAGCTTACTGACAGGAGCTTTGAGCAATTCATCCACCTCATAGCCAAACAATGCCGAGGTTTCTTTATTGACGCGCTCAATCAGTCCTTGTTGATCCACAATAATGATGGACTCGTTCGCATTGTCCAGAATCGAACTCAGCTCTTTGGTGCGCTGGGCAATCAGGTGTTCGGTTCGGGCAGAGCGACCGGTCAGTATTAACAGAAAGATCCCCAATAAGCTGCAGAGCACTAAACCGCCGGCCAGCACATACCAGCTATACAAAGCGGAATGCCGGTCCAGGAATGCTTTGCTGGGTTGCAGCCTGAGTTCGACGGAACGCCCGGCGAAGGACCAGATTTGATTCCAGTCCAGATAATGGGCGTAGTCGGGTAAAGTCAGCGCTTCGTTATGGAACGGCTGATGACTGGCCAATTCAGTGATAGTGAGATGAAAATTGCTATGGTCAAACTGTTTCAGGCTGGAGTCGACCAATAAATCCGTACTTAATACGGCACAGATAAAACCAGACAAACCCGGCCAGCCAGATTCTTCTGTCAGGCCGGAACTGGCCGGCTTAAACCTTGGTAGAAACAGCAACACCGCAGATTCACCAGTTTGCAACCGGACTGGCGTTGTCATACTGATTTTTCCTGAAACGACAGCGTAATCCAATGCGTCCTGTCGCTGCTTTTCAGACCACATATTCAGGCCCAGTCGCGAGGTATCCCCGGAAGCGGTTGCCGTCAGCAGGGTCACAGCGGCATAGGAAGTTGGCGGTGTATCTTGCTGAAAGTTTCGCAGCTGGATAGCGGCTGGCAACTGAGCCTGCTGCTCAGGGCTCAGCCATTGCAGGTAGTCGAATGCCAGCACGCCGGAGTCGGCCCAGTTGTAGTCGAGTAAAAAGTCGGCAAACTGCTGTTGCGTCAGCTGTGGATTCAGCGCCAGCAATCGCTCCAGTGCCTGCATCTGCTGAATGACTCTGCTAAGGCGGAACTGAAAAGAGCTGCTGACCTGCTTGGCTTGCTCAAAAAATTGCTGTTGAGTACTTTCCTGATGTTGCAGCAAAACCCGGCTATACAGTGAGGTGACCAGCGCCATGCTGATCAGCATCGGCAAAGCCAGAGTAAGAAAACGTGGACGCCAGATACTGCGTGGCTTGGCCAGCACAACAAACACCAGCGGCACAAACAGCGTAACACCCAAGGCATCACCTACCCACCAGGTAAGCCAGGTCAGAACGAGTTGATCGGCGCTGATATGGCCGGTCTGAACTAACAATAGCACCGACAGACTGGAACCCAGCAGGCAGCTGACCGGGCCGGCCAGCAGCATTAACCCAATAATGCTGCGTTCGAAAGTGAGTGCGGGATGAAAACTGGCATAACGACGGACCAAAGTGACCGCCAGCGCTACGCTCAGACAGCTGTTGGTGGCGATAACGGCAGAAATCCACCAGGTATGCCCATTCGTGGTGCTGAAATCGAGCAGAAGGGCGCTCAGCCAAACTGCGGCCAGGGTGCGGTTACCCCATAACAGAGTTAATGCGACAGCGACCCCGATAGGTGGAAATAGGGCGGTGGCAAAGGCGGGTGCAATGGCCAGATTCAGCGCCGCAGTTCCCAGCAGCAGATAGCTCACTACCATCACCAACGCCTGGCCTAAGGTTCGTAACGGTTCAGAGTTCAACAAAGGCAAGATCATCAGGTGAATATACTATCTGGTTTGGCCGTAATGCAGGTCCAGCTTACTCCGCTTTCTCAGGAACACAATATCACCATGCAATTTGTCTTATGTAAACCGATCAGCCTTGCCAACTGAATTCGTGACTAATTGTAATTCGGCTGGAGTTTGCCTGAAATCATGGTTTAGAGTGCAGCGTTTTTTTTGTTTGGGAATGCAACATGACATCATTAGTAAAACAAAGCTTGTTGGGCCTGTCGTTACTGGCCGCCAGCCAGGCAGCTCACGCGACCATAGTCCTGGTAGAAACCAGCATGGGCAACTTTGAAATCAACCTGTTTGACCAGAGCACCCCTGCCACAGTGCAGAACTTTTTAAGTTATTTAAAAGATGGCTCTTACGATAATTCCGTCATCCACAGAGCGGAGAAAGGCTTTATGGTACAGGGTGGTGGCTACAAAACCAGCGGTAACAATGATGCATCACTGTTGACTGTCACTGCCAAAGCGACGGTAAAAAATGAGCCTAAATGGTCCAACGTGCGTGGCACCATTGCAATGGCGAAACGGGAATATTTACCAGACAGTGCCACCAGCCAATGGTTTATCAACCTGGTTGATAACAATGACCCAAGCAATAAGCTGAATCTGGACCGTCAAAACAGCGGTTTTACGGTATTTGGTATAGTCACTGGTTCGGGCATGAGCATCATTGACCCGGTGGCCAGCCTGTATCAGCCAGGAACCGGGGCTTTACCGAAATTCCCGCTGCGTAATTACAGTGCCGCAGATGCAGCAGCCAATGTGCCTATTACCCCAGCCAATATGGTGGTGATTGAAAAAATCACTGTGATCAATGATGCGCCAGACACTGCAGCAAGCCTGACTCTGAAAGCCAATACCCAGTACAACCTGGATGCTGAAGAGTCTGGCTCTTCAGGTTCGTCCGGTTCTTCAGGGTCCTTGTCCTGGTTGTGGTTAGTCAGCGGCGTTGCTTTGCTCGCTGGCCGTCGTTTGTTCCAGCGTCGTTAAATGCTGAACCAGTAGCTGGCCTGCCTGCGCTATATGTGAGCGCAACAGCGTCAGCGCCTGCTGGCTCTGGCCGTCGCGCAGCAACTGCAATAACTGCCAGTGTTCGGTGGCGCTGGTGTCGGCGTAGTTCAGTGCCAGCTCCTGAAACCCCAGATAACGTTCGACCTGCTGATGCACTCTGTCCAGCAGTTGCAGCAGCTGTGGGCTTTGCCCGCCAGCCTGATACAGCAACGCATGAAACTGCCAGTTCATGGCGCCACGGTCTGCCGCAGATAAATGCTGTTGCTGTTCAATCTGCTGTAATAAATCCTCAGCCCGGCCTAATTGGTGAAAGCTCAGGGCTGGCAAGGCGCGCTCCAACGCCAATGGCTCCAGCGCCAAACGAATTTGGTACAGCTCTTCGGCTTCGGCTGCAGAAAGCTCCGGCACTTTCAGGCTGGCTTTGCCAGCCATCACCAGCAAACCCTCGGCTTTCAGTTGCTGCAACGCATCCCGCACCGGAATGCGGCTGACCTGGTAATGGTCTGACAATTTTTGTTGATTCATCAGCTGACCCGCGGGCCAGATACCCTGGCGGATATCCTGCCGTAAGCGTTGATAAAGACTTAATGATTTCACGCCGTTTTTCTCCGCTGGATACATTGCTGCAGTGTATAGACCGCCAAGCCAGCAATTAAACCCCAGAAGGCTGAATTTATGCCAAAGAAATTGATGCCGGACACCGTCAGCAGCAAGGTAATTAAGCCGGCTTCCCGGGCCGGACCAGGCTGCAGGCTGGCCCCCAGATTGCTGTTGATGGTGCCGAGCAACGCCAGACCGGCAATAGCACTGACCAGCACAGCAGGCAGCGCCAGAAATAAAGCAACCACCGCAGCGCCGCATAAGCCACTGAGCAGATAAAACACACCAGCTGCAATGGCGGCTTTGTAGCGCTGTGCCGGGTCTGGGTTGGCTTCCGGGCTGGCGCAAATTGCGGCGGTGATGGCCGCCAGATTCACTGAAAAGGCACCCAAAGGCGCCAACAGCAGGTTGCTTAACGCGCAACCGGCCAGTACAGGACGGGCGGGCACCTGATAGCCGGCACTTTGTAACACCGCCAGACCAGGAATATTCTGCGACGTCATGGTGACGATACAAAGGGGAATAGCCACGCCCATCAATGCGGCCAGTGACCACTCTGGGCTGACCCAGACTGGCTTGGGCCAACTCAGGCTCAGCTCACCGGGCTGAAACTGGCCGGTCAGACTGACATAAATCAACGCGACGACCAGTGTTAGCACTGTGGCATAACGGGGCCAGTACTCTTTGCTGATTAAAAAACACAGCAGCATGCCCAGCACCAAGACAAAGTCCTGTTGCAAACCGCTAAACAGGGCGACGCCAAAGTTAAACAAAATACCAGCCAGCATGGCACTGGCGACCGGCAGTGGAATGCGCCTGGACAGACTGTCAAACCAGCCGGTCAGTGCCAGCACCAGGCTTATCGCTGCACTGAGCATAAAGGCTCCGGTCGCTTCTGCCAGACTAAAACCCTGCAGGCTGCTGACCAGCAAAGCGGCTCCTGGCGTTGACCAGGCGGTCAGCACAGGCATACGAAAATACCAGGACAGACTGATCCCCGTCAGCCCCAATGCCAACCCCAAAGCAAGCAACCAGGAGTTCAGCACTGCCTGATCGGCACCGGCGCTGGCAGCGGCCTGAAACACAATAGCCACCGAACTGGCAAATCCCACTAAAACAGCGACAAAACCTGCACTGATGGCCGGTAAACTTTTGAGCAGCATGCTCACCTCGAAATAGTCACCTCGAAATTGCTTGTACACATTAATTAAAAATGTATACAAAAATCAAGGTTGAGAGCTGAAAGCAGGACTTTTTCCGGTGATGGCTTGAACCTGCTACCGAAATCGAATATCTAGAAGGGAGCTTTGAAAGGGAAATCCGATGAAACCCACTGTACTGTTGATTGAAGATGATGAGCTGATAGGTAAATTGTTGCAGTTTATTCTGCAGCGTGAAGGCTATCAGGTGGAGTGGCTGAAAGACGGTATTGCGGCGGAACAGCGTATTGCCGAGCCAGGGTTTTCTGCGGTAATTCTGGACCTGATGCTGCCTTTTCTGGACGGCGTGTATTTGCTGGAGCAGCTCCGTAAACAGCCGCACGGCCAGAAAGTTCCGGTGTTGATACTGACCGCCAAAATGGGCGAATCGGACATTGCCTCGGCCTTGAAAAAAGGTGCCGATGATTATCTGGTGAAACCCTTTCAGCCTCATGAGTTCAGTGCCCGTTTAAAACGGCTGATGGAGAGGCGCTGATGAGAATGTTATGCGTGGCTGCGTTGGTGCTGGCCCCTGGGCTTGCTGGTGCGACGCAATTGGAAATAGGCTCGGGACAAGAGCAATTGAGCAATGGTCTGGCCGATGGCTGGTTTTATTTTGCCGGCCTGCGCCAGCAGCAGGACGCCTATGGCTGGGGTGGCCGTTATCAGCGCAGCGAGCGTTTTGGCTTGCAGGACCAGGAATGGTTGTTTGATGGTAACTACAAACTCAATAATGAACTGACCTGGTTGTGGCAGGCGGCGTACAGCCCACAAAACCGGGTGCGTCCTGAGTTGAATTACGGCTCGCAGCTGGCCTGGTCCTGGACTCCGGGCTGGGTGGTGACTCCTGGCGTGATGCTCAGTCAGGACGACGAGCAGGACAGCCACAGTTACAGCCTGATGAATGAGCATTATATAGGGGCTTACCGGCTGGCTTATACCTTTTATCATTCAAGGCCAGAAGACGCTGGAACGGCCAACACCCATTTACTGCAACTGAGTTACTACTTCAATGACACGGACTCCATCACACTGCTGGCAGTCCGAGGCAAGGAGCTGGAACGTTTACCTAACCGGGTACTGGTGATGGATGTCAGCCGTTATGGTTTTTTTGGTCAGCTCGGGCTGAGCCCGAACTGGCAATTGCTCTACAACGCCAGTTGGTCTGAACAGGACGTGTTGTATGAGAAAACGGAGTATGGTCTGAGTGTCCGCTACAGTTTCTGATCCGCTGTTGCAATTAGTCTGGTACAGCACTGCTGCGTTGTTGGTGCTGACCTTGCTGCTGCTGGTGCTGGCATTGGTGATGCACAAGGAGCGGGATAAGCGTAACTTGCACCGCAAAGAGGCGACCGAGCAATGGACACCACTGCTGTTTAGCTGGATTTATGACACGGAACAAACAGCGGAGCCGCTGCCTTCATTAGACGCTGCTGGTTTTGGTGTGGTGGTGCAGTTGTGGTTGCAGCTGGAGCAAACGGTGCGGGGCTCTGCGTCGGAGCGGCTGGCCGATTTGGCGCAACGCTTGGGTTTTGTGCCCGTGATGCACCAATGGCTGGATAGCTTTGACAATGAAAAAAAACTGACGGCGATTATGACGCTCGGATTGGTGCAGGACAAAAAAGCCTTCGCCAAATTAATGCCTTATGTGATTGATTCCAGAACACTGTTTTCGCTGGTGGCCGCCCGCTCTTTATTATCTATCGACCCCTGGCTGGGGCTGCCTGTGGTGCTGTCTCAGCTACACAGGGACGACTGGTCGGTCAGCCGGTTGGCCGGGTTATTGGTGCGATTGCCTTCGGAGTTAGTTGTCCGGGCTTTAACTGAAAGCGCTGAACGCGCCACAGTAAAAGAGCTGGGCCGCTTGATCAAACTGATGTCCTTGTTGTCGCCGCTCGATTGTCAGCCGCTGGTGCTGCTGGCGCTGGAGAAATACCCGGACCAGATGGAGCTGATGACCACCGCCTGCTCCAGTACCATTTCCCCGGATCTGTTGCCTGCGCTGCGTTTATTGCATAACTCGCCGCACTGGCAGGTCAGAGTTCAATTGGCCAAAGCGCTGGGACGCTTGGGTAGCAAAGACGATGTGCCCTTGTTGCTGATCCTGTTACAGGATAAAAGCTGGTGGGTGCGCTACCGGGCTGCACAGTCGTTGTTGCAGCTACCGGATGTCAGTGTGGAAGAACAGCAACACTGGCTGCAACTGGACGACCCCTTCGCCCGGGATATATTGCATCAGGTACTGGATGAAACCGAACGTATGAAGAGGACAGCATGGACTGGTTAACTCAGTTGCAGCAGGACCTGCAGTTTGGCCTGGGCAGCCCGGTGGTGGCTGTATTGCAATGGCTGTTTATCGGCTATTTCGTGTTGTTGTCTTTAGGTTATCTGGCACTGAACCTGATTGCGCTGTGGGTGATGCGTGGGCAGATCCAGTCTGCCCGCACCGAACTCATGCCAGCCAGTTATGCCAGCTTTTTACCGCCTATTTCGGTGCTGGTGCCTGCTTACAATGAAGAAGCAACCATTTCTGGTTCTATTCATTCCTTGTTACAGCTGACCTACCCTGAATACGAAGTCATAGTCGTCAACGACGGCTCAAAAGATTTAACCATGCAGGTGCTGAAAGAACAGTTTCAGCTGGTGCCTTCTTCGGCCACTTGTCCACTGCACCTGGCTTGCCAACCGATACTGGGAATTTACCAGTCCAGCCGTTATCCAAACCTGAAAGTCATCGACAAACAAAACGGTGGTAAAGCCGACGCTTTAAACGCGGGCATTAATTTGTCCAGGTTTCCGTTGTTTTGTGGGGTGGACGCCGATTCTATTTTGCAACGCGACAGTTTGCAGCGCATTATCCGACCTTTTCTGGATGATCCCTATGCGATTGCTGCCGGTGGCACGGTGCGCATTGCCAATGGCTGCGAAGTGAAAGACGGCTTATTGCTCAAGGCCGCGTTGCCGGAAAAATTGTTGCCTCAGCTGCAAATCATTGAATACCTGCGCGGTTTTCTGTTCGGTCGTTTGGGCTGGTCACCACTGAATTGTTTATTGATTATCAGTGGCGCCTTTGGGGTGTTCCGTAAATCGGCTGTGATTGAAGCCGGTGGCTACCGGCATAACACCATTGGTGAAGATATGGAGCTGGTGGTGCGGCTGCATAAGTTGTTCCGGTTAACGCAGCGGCCGTACCGGGTTTACTTTATTCCAGACCCGGTGTGCTGGACTGAAGCGCCTGAAGACCTGGCGACACTGAGCAACCAGCGGGTACGCTGGCAGCGCGGCTTGCTGGAAAGTCTGATGGCCAACCGTTCCTTGTTATTTCACCGCAAAGCTGGCGCTGTCGGTTGGCTGGCTTATCCGTTTTCGCTAATTTTTGAAGCTTTTGGTCCTGCCATTGAAGTGGCTGGTTACCTCTTTATGTTGACTGCATGGCTGGCCGGCTGGTTGGATCCGGTCGCTATGCTGGCGTTTCTGGTCGCCACTATTGGCTTTGGTGTGCTGATTTCGGTGGTGGCTTTGGTGCTGGAAGAAATGTCATACCCGGTATACCCGGGGCGGCGCAGCATTTTGCGGCTATTTAGCCTGGCGATTATTGAAAACTTTGGTTATCGCCAGCTGAACTCCTGGTGGCGGCTGAAGGGGTTGTGGCGTTGGATGCGCAACAGTAAAAGCAGCTGGGGCGCAATGAAGCGTTCAGGCCAGTGGCAACAAGCGGCCGCCCAAACCGCTAAAGCTGACGATAAATCCGACCCGCCTCAGGGCTGAACCGGCCGATAAATTTGCGGCTGTGCCTCGGCCTGTTGCTGCAGTTGTCGCAGGCAGCGCTCGCAGTAACACTGGCTGCTTTCAGGCAATTGGCCCTTTAAGGTTGCTGACAACGTTAGCTGCATACACCAGCAGTCCTGTGGCCTGTCAGTTTGCGCCATACAGGCATTGGACTGGCCACAACGCGGGCATAATTTTATGTTCATTCAAAGTACTCTTACTTTTTTGCGCAGACTATAGCCCAGTGGCCGGAAAAAGTCGGCCACTGCAGGCAAGTTTTGATATGCTCTGCGCAATTGCATTGCAGGAGCCGTATATGAGCCGTATTGGAACGCCAGGTGCCACCAACGCCCACAAAGTCTTGTTACTGGGCAGTGGCGAGCTGGGTAAAGAAGTCTGTATCGAATTAAAACGTTTAGGCTGCGAAGTGATCGCGGTAGACCGCTACGCCAATGCACCGGCGATGCAAGTGGCTGACCGTCACTATGTGATTTCGATGCTGGACCCTTCTGCACTGCGGCAGATTGTGATCAAAGAAAAACCGGCGCTGATTGTGCCTGAGTTAGAAGCTGTGGCCACCAGCACGCTGGTTGAGCTGGAGCAGCAAGGTTTTACTGTGGTGCCGACCGCCAAAGCGGCCAACCTGACGATGAACCGTGAGGGCATTCGTCGTCTGGCCGCCGAACAGCTGGGCTTGCCGACCTCCAACTACCAGTTTGCCGACGACAAGGCCAGCTACCTGGCTGCGGTCGCTGCTGTGGGTTACCCCTGTGTGGTGAAGCCTATTATGTCGTCATCCGGCAAAGGTCAGTCGGTGCTGAAATCAGCTGCGGATCTGGAAGCCGCCTGGGCTTATGCGCAAGAAGGTGGCCGGGCCGGTAAAGGTCGGGTGATTGTTGAAGGCTTTATCGACTTTGACTACGAGATTACCCTGCTGACTGTCCGTTCAGTGTCTGGCACTCAGTTCTGTGAACCTGTCGGCCACCGCCAGGAAAAAGGCGATTATCGTGAATCCTGGCAGCCGCAGGCGATGTCGCCCAAAGCGTTGGAGCTGGCTCAGCAGTATGCTGCCAAAGTGACTGAAGCTTTGGGCGGTCGGGGTTTATTTGGAGTCGAGCTGTTTGTCAAAGGCGACCAGGTCTGGTTCAGTGAAGTGTCGCCACGGCCACATGACACCGGTATGGTGACGCTGATTTCGCAAAACTACACCCAGTTTGCCTTGCATGCCCGCGCTATTCTGGGGTTGCCTATTCCGTTGATCCGCCAATACGGACCGGCCGCCTCTGCGGTGTTGCTGGTAGCCGGACAATCACGGGAAATTGGTTATGGCAATCTGGCGCAAGCGTTAATGCAGCCGGACACCGACCTGCGGATTTTTGGCAAACCTGAAGTGCAGGGGGAACGCCGGATGGGCGTGGCGCTGGCCTTGGGTGACAGCACGGATCACGCTAAGCAAAAGGCGCTGGACGTGATCGCAAAAATTCAGCTGACGCTGGGTTAATGTTTTATGTAGGGGAGCGTTTTAACGCTCCCGGTTAAGCGATACAGGTTCTAGATATAGGCAAAGGCATCGGCAAACATTTGTTCGCGTTTGCCGCCTTGCTCTAAAAACGCCGCCCGCACCACACCGGCCATGGCAAAAGGCCCGGCCAGATAGATGTCGTAGGCTTCCAGCGAAACAAAATCCTGCAGTATGGCTTCGTGCACCAAGCCTGTCCGGCCTTGCCACTGTTCAGTTGGGTTCTGCACCACCGGAATAAAGCGATAATGCTCGTCTGTTGCGGCCCAGGCAGCCAGTTCGGTCTGATGGTACAGCGCGCTTTCATCCCGCACCCCCCAGTACAGAAACACCGGTCGTTTTACCCCAGCAGCAGCTATTGCCTGCGCAATGCTGTACACATAGGAAAAGCCGGTGCCGCCGGCCAGCAAAATAATAGGGTTCTGACTGTGTTCACGCCAGAAGGCCTGACCCAGGCCGACTTCTGCGGTTATTTCGCTGTGTTGCTGCAAATGCGCTAACGCCTGGCTGGCGTACTGGTCGGTGACAGCGCCACCAATATGCAGCTCCAGTTGGCCTTGCGCGGCTATGGACGCAATCGAAAAAGGCCGCTTGTCCTCGTCACTCAGCCAGATTTGCAGGTACTGGCCCGGCCGGTAAGGCACCTGGCTTTCTGGTGTCAGCACAACCCGGGTGACCCCAGAGGTTAACGGCGATAACTGTGCAACGGTACAACGAATTTTGCTCATGAATAACCCTGTGGCTTAACCACGAATAAAAGGATGATGTAACACCAAATCGCTGCTGGCAAAGGCCAGACAACAATAGGTAAAGTTCATGGATTTGTCTTGTGCGCTGAGTGGCTCAGGCGGCAGGTAGGTCACAGTGCCGGAGCGCAGGCGGCAGACGCAGGCGGTGCACACACCCTGCTGGCAGCGGTGCGGGAAATCAATGCCCTGACGCAGTGCCGCCTGCAGCACTGTTTCCGTAGGCCCGACGCTGAACGTCAGACCGCTTGGCTCAATGGTGACCTGAAAATCCGCCTGCTGGCTCATTTTTACTCCGGCAGAATATTCAGTTCAGCCCAGATGGCGTCGACTTTTTGTTTCACTTCCGGCGTCATCACTATCGGCTCACCCCATTCGCGGCTGGTCTCACCTGGCCATTTATTGGTTGCGTCCATGCCCATTTTGGAGCCCAAACCGGACACTGGCGAGGCGAAATCCAGGTAATCGATGGGGGTGTTTTCAATCAGCGTGGTGTCGCGCGCCGGGTCCATCCGGGTGGTAATAGCCCACATCACGTCTTTCCAGTCACGGGCGTTGACGTCGTCGTCGCAAACAATCACAAATTTGGTGTACATAAACTGGCGCAGGAAAGACCAGACACCCATCATCACTCGCTTGGCATGGCCTGGGTACTGCTTTTTCATGGTGACTACCGCCATGCGGTAGGAGCAGCCTTCCGGCGGCAGGTAGAAATCGACAATCTCCGGAAACTGCTTTTGCAGTATCGGCACAAAGACTTCATTTAACGCCACGCCCAAAATGGCGGGTTCATCCGGTGGCCGGCCCGTGTAGGTGCTGTGGTAAATTGGTTTTTCTCTATGGGTCAGATGGGTCACAGTAAAGACCGGGAACTGGTCCACTTCGTTGTAATAGCCGGTATGGTCTCCGTAGGGGCCTTCAGGCGCCATTTCACCTGGCATAATGTACCCTTCCAGCACAAACTCGGCGCTGGCTGGTACCTGCAAGTCGTTGCTGAGGCATTTCACCACCTCGGTGTTGTCACCCCGCAATAATCCGGCAAAAGCGTATTCAGACAGGGTATCCGGCACCGGCGTCACTGCGCCCAGAATAGTGGCCGGGTCGGCACCTAAGGCGACAGACACAGGGAAAGGCTCGCCTGGGTGGGCTTTTTGCCATTCAAAGAAATCCAAAGCGCCGCCGCGGTGTGATAACCAGCGCATGATGACTTTGTTTTTGCCAAGCACCTGCTGGCGGTAAATACCCAGATTCTGCCGTTCTTTATGTGGGCCGCGGGTTACCGTTAAACCCCAGGTGATCAAAGGCGCCACGTCGCCAGGCCAGCAGGTCATCACCGGCAGTTTGGTTAAATCCACCTGGTCGCCGGTCAGTACCACGTGCTGACAAGGCGCTTTGCGCACCTGTTTGGCAGGCATGTTCAGCACCTGCTTAAACACTGGCAGTTTGTCCCAGGCGTCTTTAAAGCCTTTTGGTGGGTCCGGCTCTTTTAAAAAGGCCAATAACTTACCGACTTCACGCAGCGCCGACACATCGGTCTGGCCCATGCCCAAAGCGACCCGCTCCGGCGTGCCGAATAAATTCACCAGCACAGGAATGTCAAAACCTTTAGGGTTTTCAAACAGTAAGGCCGGGCCCTCAGCTCGCAGCGTACGGTCGGCTATTTCGGTCATTTCCAGGTAAGGGTCGACTTCCATCCGGATGCGTTTGAGTAAACCACGCTGTTCCAGCTGGTCGATAAAGTCACGCAGATCGTTGTATTTCATAAAACCAGGCCCGCAGAAGATTGCTGCCATTATACATACCTGTCCAGTCCGGACCAGTGCAGGCTTCCAGGCGGCTGGTGTAGCAAAGGAGGAATTTTATAATGGCGCCAGTAAAAACATCTGAGGCGCAGGTATGCATGAACAGGAAGGGGTGATTAAATTTCAGCTGAATTTTCAGCCCGCTGCTGTGCTAACAGCAGGGCAAATCAGCGAAATCAACGCCTGGCGCACCCTGTTACATCAGTTGGGTATGCTGGGCCAGCACCCAAAGCGTTATGACAATTATGGCTTTGGCAACCTGAGCCAACGCTCTGGCCAGAACGAATTTATGATCAGCGGTACCCAGACCGGCGGCCCCTTGCAATTGCAGGCCGCGGATTATGCGCTGGTGACGAAGGTCGACATTGGCTGCAACCAGCTGTGGGCTTGTGGTGACACTGCACCTTCGTCCGAGTCGATGACGCATGCCGCCATTTATCAGGCGGACGCCAGGGTGCAGGTCGTGGTGCATGCGCATTGCCCGGCGATTTGGCAACAGACGGCTGCACTGCAACTGCCACATACCAGCGCTGATATTCCTTATGGCACTGTGGAAATGGCATTGGCCGTGCAGCAGCTAGTTTGTCAGCAAGGTGATGCGCCAGCGCTGTTTACTATGTTGGGTCACGAAGACGGCGTGGTCAGTTATGGCCGTAGTTTTACTGAAGCTGTCAGCCTGTTGTGTCAGCAGTATGCAAAAGCCCTTGCACTGGGAGCAGCGCCTAACTTAAGGTAATTTCAGTCGAATTTTCTGAGCCAGGCGTTATGGAATTCCCCGCGCAAATTAAACAACAAAGCTGCATGGATTGCCTCAGCGGCAAGTCATTAGGATTTGACATAAAAATGGCCTTCCAGCCGATCATCGACTGGGCAGCGCAGGACATAGTTGGGTATGAAGCCTTGGTGCGAGGACCTGAGGGCCAGGGGGCCGGCTGGGTGTTTGATCACATCAACGACCATAACAAATATTATTTTGATCAGGCCTGTCGGGTCAAAGCCATTGAAACGGCTTCCAGGCTGGGTCTGCGCAAACTGCTCAGTATTAATTTCCTGCCCAATGCGGTGTATAACCCGGAAACCTGTATCCGGGCCACTATTGAAGCGGCCGATCTGTTTGGATTTGATATCCGGCAAATTATGTTTGAAGTGACTGAAGGTGAGCAAATTACCGATCAGGCCAAGCTGAAACGCATATTCGAAAGCTACGCTAAGCGCGGCTTTATTACAGCGATTGACGATTTTGGTGCTGGCTACGCCAGCCTGGCTTGGTTGACTGCATTGACTCCTGCCGTGCTGAAACTGGATATGGGGCTGATTCGTGATATTGATCAGGACCCGCTTAAGCAGGCGGTACTCAAAGGCATACTGACGGTGTGTCAGCAGCTTAATACCAAGGTGCTGGCCGAAGGCATTGAATCCCAAGCGGAGTTGGATTACCTCTGGGCTCAGGGTATTCAATGGTTCCAGGGCTACTACTTTGCCAGGCCCGCCTTGGAACAATTGATCCAAAAAGATCAAATCGCCGTCTGGTCCTGATTAACGAAATCAGGTAACTTAATCAGACATCTGGATGTCTGAGGTTTTCCATGAGAAAAGCAACGCAACTGATCCACGCCGGCCGTGGCAAAGAATGGACCGGGTCTGCGGTCAACCCCCCGGTAGTCCGGGCTTCTACTATTGTGTTTGACACCATGGACGAGCTGAAACATGCCACCGCCAAGCGGGGCGACCGCGTGCCGTATTATGGTCGTCGCGGCACCGCTACTCACTTTGCACTGCAAGAAGCCATTTGTGAGCTGGAAGGCTCGGCAGGCTGTGCGTTATACCCTTGCGGAGCTGCAGCTATTAACGCGGCTCTGCTGACCGTGCTGAAGCAAGGCGACCACTTGCTGATGGTGGATACTGCTTACGAACCGACCCGGGCTATTTGCGACAAGCTGCTGGCTGGCCTTGGCATTGAAACCACCTACTATGACCCTTTGTTGGGCGCCGCCATCGCGGATCTGATCCGGCCCAACACCAAAGCAATTTTTCTGGAGTCACCTGGCTCACTGACCATGGAAGTGCAGGATATTCCGGCCATAGCGGCGGTGGCCAAAGCGCAGGGCATTTGCCTGCTGCTGGACAACACCTGGGGCACGCCTTTGTTACTGGATGCCTATGCCCTCGGGATAGATATCTGTATTCAGTCCGCGACCAAATACATTGTGGGCCATTCGGATGCCATGCTGGGTATTGCCACCGCCAATTCTCAGTACTGGCCACAATTGCGTGAGCAGAGTTACCTGATGGGCTACTGTGCTTCGGCCGACGATGCCTATCTGGCGAGCCGTGGTCTGCGCACGTTAAAAATCAGGCTGGAGCAACATCAGGCCAATGCGCTGAAGGTGGCCAACTGGTTAGCGCATCAGGATTGGGTGGAAACGGTGCGCCACCCGGCGTTGCCGGGCAACCCAGGTCACGACATATTCAAGCGTGACTTTACCGGCAGCAATGGTCTGTTCTCTTTTGTGCTGAAACAAGGCGACGCGAAAGCGGTGCAGGCCTTTATCGAAGGCATGGCGCACTTCAAAATGGGTTTTTCGTGGGGCGGCTTTGAAAGCCTGATTATTCCAAACCTAAGTATTCAAAAACTGCGTACCGCAAGCCACTGGCCTTACGCAGGCCCGCTGCTGCGGCTGCATATTGGCCTGGAAGATCCGGATGATTTAATTGCCGATTTAGCCGCCGCTTATCAGCGTATGCAGCCGCTGCTACTGGCGTAAAAAGTTTTCTACCGATTCGCCTGTCACTTTGCCAATTTGGTAAAACAGGTAAAAAATCGCCACCATCAACATCAGCATTGAAGGCAAAGCAATAACCGGGTAACTCAGCGCGGTCATTTGTGCCAGCTCTTCGTTAAAGGCTGGTGTGCCTGGCTGGCTGACCAGCAGGTATTTGGCCAGGCCGTAATTCAGCACGGACGACAACACAAAAGTGGCGCTGACCAGATAAGCGCAGTGCCGTAGTTTTTGCTCAAACAAAGCAACTGCATTTTTCTGCTGCAGGCTCTGTTGTAATTTGCTCAGGTCCAGCAGTTCATCATTGAGCAGGATTTTCTTCACCAGCGGGTACTTAGTGAACTGGCTGAAAAACACCGCCAGCGCAATTAACCCGGGGACTGCAGCTTCTTTAATGGCGATATAAGCGGGGTCCAGCTGCAGTAAGCTGATACCGCCGGTCAGCAACACACTGACAATACCCAACACCGATAACAGATTCACTTTCTGGCTTTGCTTCAGCTCATACAAACCAAAACAGACTGGGAAGGCCAAAGCCGCCACTAAAGCCCACACGGGCCCCAGCAGATGCTCTTCACTGAGTTTGCTCAGGACCAGTGTCGGAATGATGATGTTAAAGACTAAATTCAGCAGAAAACCCGGTGATTTCTTCGGGGTAGAGGCAGACATACACAACAGCTCCGCAAGTTAGATGCCGCCGAGTATACCCAGTTTTGCCCTGCAGCCAAACCACACAAAGGCCGCAGATGGCTGCCCGGCAAAAGCTTAGCAAGAATTCTGGTCTTAAAGCGAAGCGTTATCAATTGCATGTTGTTGATTTTATTAATTTTTTTCATTTGTTTTGGTTGATTTAATTTTGATTCAGGCTAAAATTGCTGCAATTAATTGAAACTCAGGATCCTGTGATGAAAGGCCAACCTTTGGTGCTTGCCAAACTGAACGAAGTACTGACCAGTGAACTGACGTCCATTAACCAGTACTTTTTGCATGCCCGTATCTATAAAAACTGGGGTTTGGCTCAGTTAAACAACGTCTGTTACAAGAAGTCGATCAAAGACATGAAGCAGGCCGACGAACTGATCGAACGTATCCTGTTCCTGGAAGGCCTACCCAACCTGCAGGCGCTTGGCAAGTTGCGTATTGGTGAAGACACCGAAGAAATGTTGCAGTGTGACCTGGCGTTTCAGAACGACCAGTTGCCTTTACTGCGTGACGCCATCAAGCTGTGTGAGCAACAGCAGGATTATGTCAGCCGTGAACTGCTGCAGGAAATTCTGGAGTATGAAGAAGAACACGTCGACTGGATTGACACCCAGCAGCAACAAATTCAACTGGTAGGCCTGGAAAACTACCTGCAAACTCAAATTGGGTCAGGAGATTAAGATGAAAGGCCAACCACAAATCATCGCTGCGTTAAACGAGCTGTTAGCCAACGAACTGACTGCGATGGACCAGTACTTTATTCATTCCCGTATGTACCACGACTGGGGCCTGAATAAGCTGTTTGAGCGCATTGATCACGAAGTGACGGACGAAAAAGCCCATGCGTCCGCCTTGATTGAACGCATTCTGTTTTTAGAAGGCACGCCAGACCTGACCAAACGAGACCCGTTGCAGGTTGGTCAGGATGTACCTGGCATGCTGCAAAATGATTTAAACGTCGAATACACAGTAGGTGCGTTGCTGAAAAAGACTATAGCCCTGTGTGAGCAGCAGCAGGATTATGTCACCCGCGATATGCTGATGACCTTGTTGGACGATACCGAAAACGACCATGCCCATTGGCTGGAGCAGCAACTGCGACTGGTTAAGCTGATTGGCTTACCCAACTACCTGCAATCGCAGATGTAAGATGCAAAAAAGCGCCTTCAGGCGCTTTTTTTCTGTCTGGGTCCAGGCCTGGCGCCTGTGAGACACAAAACTGGAGCGGGTGATGGGAATCGAACCCACGGCACCAGCTTGGGAAGCTGGGGTATTACCATTATACGACACCCGCAATGGCAGCCAAAATAATGGGCTGGCCTGATATTGTCAATCATGGCGATAGTCATTTGGTGACCACAAGCTTGCCGACGAAACGAGAGTGACTTTTCCGACAAATTACCGTTTAATTTCAGACCATCCCGCAGTGAGTGAGTACCTAGCTATGTCGCAGCCACACCCAACCTTAACGCAGCAGGCCGCTGCCGTTCTGGCCAATTACCGTAAAAACCAGCAACAAGCCCCACTGCTAACCGACGACTTACGGCCCGGCACGTCATTGGACGCTGTGTTGATTCAACAGGAGTTGCTGCAACAACTTAAGCAGCCGGTCTGGGGCTGGAAGGCGGGTTTACCGTCCGAAAAAGGCTGGGTGATGGCACCTATTGGCCGTTTGCAAAAAGGGCCGAAGTGCAGCTTTGAATGGCCAGCCAGCGATTACAGCATTGAACCTGAATTTGCCTTTGTGCTGGGGCAGGATTTGCCAGCGCGGGATGAGCCTTACAGCGAACAAGAGATTGATGCCGCTATTGGCAAAGTGCAGCTGGCACTGGAGCTGATTATCCGGCCTTATGCCAGTGATGCTGGCGCGGAGTTTCTGGATAACCTGGCCGCAGGCTTGTTTAACCAAGGGCTGTATTTAGGCCCGGAAGTGACAGCCTCACCGGCCGAAGTGGTGTTGACCCTCAGAGTTGAAGGCCAGGCGCCACAGCAGTTTGTTGGCAAACACCCAAATGCAGATGCCAAAGCCCCGCTGTACTGGCTGGTCAATCAGTTGTCGCAGCTTGGAATTGGCTTGTTTCAAGGCCAGGCGGTGATCACCGGTTCTTATGCCGGTGTCTGGTCTGTTCCGGCGGCAACCCCAGTGCAGATTGACTATCAGCAGCTGGGCAGCATGCAACTAACCGCACTGCCGTAAAATTATTTTCGGATTTCCAGACTTCTAAACTTCCATTTTGTTGGCGATTTTGTAATCTATCAGTGTTGAGTACTTTTATTTTCCCAGTTAGGGTTGAGATAACAACGCAGAAAAGCACAAAAAATCACGACAGGCAGTGGAACGAGGAGAGTGGGATATGTCGGAATATGCTGCCTTGAGGGCAAATGTCGGTTTGTTGGGCACCCAGCTGGGTGACACCATCCGCAATCAGCTGGGTGATTCGGTTCTGGAGCGAATCGAGCAAATTAGAGCGTTAGCGAAACAGGCCCGCCAGGGCACTCAGTTGCAGGATCAGCAGCTGAAACAAATACTGGCGAATCTGACCGATGAAGAAATTCTGCCGGTGGCCCGGGCTTTTGCTCAGTTTCTTAATCTGGCGAACCTGGCTGAACAACACCACACCATCAGCAGAGCTGGCCGGTTGACCATCGAAAAGCCGCAGCCTATTCAGGAACTGCTTGGCTTGTTGCAACAGCAGCAAGTCGACAAAGCCAAAATCGAAGCGGCAGTGAAAGACCTGTCGATTGAGCTGGTGCTGACTGCGCACCCGACCGAAGTGACCCGTCGTACCCTGATCCATAAACTGACCGAAATTGCTGGGGCGCTGGCGCAACTGGAGCAGGATTTATTGCCTGCTGAACGTCAGGCAGTGGAAACCCGTTTGTCGGAACTTATTACCCAGGCCTGGCATACCAACGAAATCCGCGAGCAACGCCCGACGCCGGTGGACGAAGCCAAGTCCGGTTTTGCCGTAATCGAAACCTCGTTATGGCAAGCGGTACCGGCTTTTATCCGCGAACTGGAGCAGGAGCTGCAACCTGTGCTCGGCCATGGTTTGCCGCTGGATGCGGCGCCTGTGCGTTTTTCATCCTGGATGGGCGGTGACCGCGACGGTAACCCTTTTGTCACGGCGAAAGTGACCCGACAAGTGTTATTACTCAGCCGTTGGAAAGCCGCAGATTTATTCAGCCGCGATTTGGACATCCTCGCCAATGAGTTGTCGATGAGCCAGGCCAATGCGGCTTTGCGCGCCCAGGTAGGTGACGACTCTGAGCCGTACCGCCGCTTGCTTAAAGATGTGCGGCAACAACTGATCCATACCCGCGACTGGCTCAGCGAAGCGCTGAAACACGACCGGCTGCAGCGTCCGGATGACTTAATCTGGGACAACCAGCAACTGCTGGATCCGCTGCTGCTGTGTTATCAGTCCTTGCTTGACTGCAAAATGCAGGTGATTGCCAATGGCTTGCTGCGTGACACCATACGTCGCGCTTATGCCTTTGGCCTGACCTTGTTAAAACTGGATGTGCGGCAGGAATCGGGCCGCCATACCCAGGTGTTCAGCGAATTTACCCGTTATCTTGGCATTGGCGATTACGCCGATTGGGATGAAAGCAGCCGTCAGGCGTTTCTGCTCAATGAGCTGGCCAGCAAACGCCCGTTATTCCCGCGCAACTGGCAGCCGAGCCCGGAAGTTAAAGAGGTGCTGGATACCTGCGATATCGTGGCCCGGCATGGCCCAGAAGCACTGTCTACTTATGTGATTTCGATGGCTGGTAAGCCGTCCGATGTGCTGGCAGTGCAGCTACTACTGAAAGAAGCCGGCATCAGCTTCCCGATGCGGGTGGCTCCGTTGTTTGAAACTCTGGCTGACCTGACCAACGCACCGGACTGTATCCGTAAGCTGCTGGCCATAGACTGGTACCGTGGTTACATTCAGGGCAAACAGGAAGTGATGATCGGCTATTCCGATTCGGCTAAAGACGCTGGCGCTTTTGCCGCCGCCTGGGCGCAGTACAGCGCGCAGGAAGCTCTGGTACAGATTTGCCAGGAAGCTCAGGTACAGCTGACCCTGTTCCATGGCCGTGGCGGTACGATCGGCCGCGGCGGCGGCCCGGCTCATGCGGCCATTTTGTCGCAGCCGCCAGGTTCTTTGGTGGGTGGCCTGCGGGTCACAGAGCAAGGGGAGATGATCCGCTTTAAGTTCGGTTTAAGCGGTCTGGCTCAGCGCAGTCTGGCGCTTTACGCCAGCGCCGTGCTGGAAGGGCTATTGTTACCTCCGCCGGTACCGCAGCAAAGCTGGCGCGAGCTGATGCAGCAGCTGTCGGATATTTCCTGCCAGGCTTACCGTGCCATTGTACGGCAACACCCTGATTTCGTGCCTTATTTCCGTGCTGCTACTCCAGAGCTGGAATTAGGCCAGTTACCGCTGGGCAGTCGCCCACCGAAGCGTAACCCGAATGGGGGCGTAGAGAGCTTACGGGCTATTCCCTGGATCTTTGCCTGGTCGCAGAACCGTCTGATGTTGCCAGCCTGGCTGGGTGCTGGCAGTGCACTGGCCGCGGTGGTCGACGCCGGGAAAACCGAGGTGCTGCAGCAGATGCGGGCGCAATGGCCGTTTTTCGCCACCCGCTTGTCGATGCTGGAAATGGTCTATTTAAAAGCGGACCCGGAAATTGCCGCCTATTACGATGAGAAACTGGTGCCTGAAGCCTTGTTGCCCTTAGGCCTGCAATTGCGCTCGCAGCTGGAAGCCGACAAAAACCTGCTGCTACAGTTGATCCACAGCGACACGTTGATGGCAAACGAAGCCTGGATACGTGAATCCATTATGCTGCGTAATACCTATGTCGACCCGTTGCATATTTTGCAGGTAGAACTGCTGGACAGGGTGCGGCATGCACCTGAAACCGTCAACGACAGTATTAAACGGGCCCTGATGGTGACTATTGCCGGTATTGCGGCCGGTATGCGCAATTCAGGTTAGCCACTGAACTTAGAATAAAAAAGGGGCCTGTCACAGACAGGCCCCTTTTGTTTAGCCGTTACTCATTAATAAAAGCTTTTCTTAAACTCAATACCGTAAATGCGTGGTTCATTGACGAAACCAGTCAGGTTCGCGAAGTCGATTGCACCTTTCAGGTTGTCCTGGTTGGTAATGTTGCGACCAAACAGTGCCACTTCGTAGTCGAAATTGGTATTGAGGTAACCAATGCGCAGGCCTGCTTCGTAGTTACCATCTGTGTAGAACTCTTCGGATTCATACAGGAACAGATTGGTTTTGCCCTGATAAGCCACATCGGTGTAGACGTAGATTTCACCGCTTGGTACCGGAATATCATAACGGGCGTTCACTGTTGCAATGGTTTCTGGTGCTTGCGGGAAAGGATTACCGTCAATCAGCACTAAGTCATCAGAGGCTGGATCTGTTGGCGTACACATGTCTGAGCCACAAGGTGCTACCAGCAGGTCGGCATCTTTCAGTTCAGTCTTGTTGTAGCTGAAGCCACCACCAAGCACCAGGTTCTTGGTGACACGCCATTCCGCGTCCAGTTCAAAACCGTAACCCACGCCTTTGTCGGCGTTGATCAGCTGATTACCCTGAGTTTCACCACCAATGGCAGATAACTGAATATCGTCAATGGTGTAATAGAACAAGGCTCCGTTCAGACGTAATGAGTCGTCCAGTAAGTCGGACTTGGCACCCACTTCAAATGAGGTAATGGTTTCTGAGTCGGCAACCGAAGCCGGTTTTTCAAAGGCCACGTCACGGCCCTGAATTGACTGGGCGCGGAAACCTTCGGCGATACGTGCATAGACACTGGTTGTATCCGTCAGACGGTAGTTGGTCGCTAATTCCCAGCTGACCTGATCGTCATCTACATTGATTGGATCATAATCCTGGATAGAGGCAGCGCCAATTACTAAGGCAAAGCCGTCAACGTTCTGCTGACCCACCCAGAAATCTTTTTCATCGTAGGTGTAACGGATACCTGCGGTGACATCCCAGCGATCGTTCAGGTCATAAGTGGTTTGGCCAAACACAGCCCAGCTTTTGTTTTCATGGTACACAGAAGTGGCACCGAAAAAGCCGTCAATACTGGTGACGCCAAAGCTGGAGTCAAAGTAAAACGCCCCGACCTGCCAGTTCATTGGGCCGTCGGTGTCGCTGGCTAAGCGAATTTCCTGAGTAAATTGTTTCAGGTCATTTAACTGGTCTTCTGTCACGGCGGGGTCCACCACGCTTTGGCCTGGGCCTGCGGTATTGCCGCCATCGATATCACCGATACCGCCGCCATCCGCATTTTCCTGTGCGGTTACTGAGGTTAATGTCATGCCGTTAAAGGCGTATTCCAGCGTTAAAGAACCACCATTGTTCTCATACTTCTGGTAGTTGCCTTCACCACCATCGTAATACACAGTATCGCGGTCATAGTTTTCATTCAGCTCATTGCTGCCTTTGGTCAGCACGTTACGGCGGAAAATAGATGAAGTACCGTTCAGGTCGCGGCCATGCACGTTTAACAAGGCCTTGAAATCACCAGATTCGTACTGCAGTTGCAGACGGGCGGCTTTTTCTTCATGACCACCGGTGAAGTCTTTTTCGCCGGTAAAACCGTTGTCGATGTAGTCGTCACGGTTCTGGCTCATCACAGATAAACGTGCTGAGATTTCGTCGGTTAAACCGCCACTGGCTGCGCCTTCGAAATTCAGCGTGCCCAGGTTGCCTACGCCCAGTTTGGTATAAGCTTCGAAATCCTGAGTAGGACGGGCGGTGGTGAATTTCACCATGCCAGCCGTAGTGTTACGGCCAAACAGTGTGCCTTGTGGGCCACGGATCACTTCAGCCTGAGCGATGTCAAACAACGGGAAGCTTTTCAGGATCACGTTTTCCATCACTACGTCATCCATAATGACGGAAACCGGCTGAGAAGCGGCCAGATCAAAGTCGGTATTACCTAAACCACGAATGTAAAAACGTGGCGCGGCACGGCCATTGGACGATTCGGCATACAAACCAGGGATCTTATTCGCCAGCGCCTGAATGTCTTCGCCACCGGAAAACAAGGCGTCGAATTTTTCGCCACTTAAGGTTGCAATAGAAATAGGCACTTCCTGAGTGCTTTGCACCCGGCGTTGCGCCGTCACCATAATACGTTCCAGTTTCGCTTCTTCTTGTGCCTGGTCTTTGTCACTTTCCTGCGCGATCAGCGCGGGAGAAAGACCCATGGCAGCAGCAAACAGGCTGGCTTGAATACCCAGAGCCAGAACCGACTTTTTGCATGTTTTCATTAAGTTATACCTTAGTGTTGAGGCTTTAATAGCTGTTATGACGCGTCCTGCATTTTTGTGTGAAAAAGGCCCACCCAAACAAAACCTGGAGTGACCACAGGTTTTGTCGTTTCACGGCGCTACTATAGCATTTTGTCGCTCAAATTGCTGTTTTCGCCGCTGTTTTACCGGAATGTGACAATGGATCCGACCTTAAAGAAAGAATGAACAGCCGACAAATGAAAGATTTTGTGGTGTGAAACTTATCGAAGGATTGGACGGTTTTGCGGCGAGTTGAAGATAGAAAGACCAGCCAAAAATTGGCTGGTCCGGGTGAGTTAAATCAGGTCGAGCAGTTGTTCCAGGCCGAGGCTGGTGCGCTGCAGAATAAGCTGACGTCCCAGCGTTAGCGCCGCAGTTTCGGCGTTGGCTTTTTGCGCCGGGTCGGCAATTTTTTCCAGGTCCGCCACATGGGCCAGGCCAACAGTACGGCGGATCAGCTCGCAACCTGCATAACCCAGGCTGTCTTGCCAGACTTGCTGTAAAAAACGCTGCTGGTACAGGCTGTTTTGAAAACTCGTGTCGGCAGTTTCCTGTTGCATCAGTTGGCTGAATTCCGCGGCAAAGCCTTGCCAGAACTGCTGAATTTGATCTTTCAAATAAGTCTGGCGACTTTGTGCTGTGGCAGGGTCTTTAGTCAGGCCGGTTTGCGCCAGCGTGCAGAGCAGCAGGTTGCCGATAAAACTGCCACAGTCAAAGCCTATAGGACCAAAAAAGCCGAATTCGGCATCGATGACTTTGGTGCTGTCGGCGTTGACGAAAATACTGCCGCTGTGCATATCGCCATGCAGTAATGCCTGAGGTTTGCTAAGAAAGTCGGCTTTCAGCTGCGCCACTTCAGCCTGTAATTCGGTGTCGAGCCAGAGCTTTTGTGCTTCAGGCAAAATGGTCGGGTTTATGTTATTGCGTTCGTGGTTGCTGTACGGGTCGGTGAAGAACAAGTCTTCGGTGATCAGACAAAGCTCGGGATTGCTAAACTGCTGCTGGCGGGCCTTTTTTACCGGCCCAGTCATCACAAAATCACTGGTATGAAACAACACTTGCGCCAGGTAATGGGCAATATGCTGCGCCAGTAATGGAAAACTTTTACCCTGAATTAATGCAGTGCGGGCAATTTCGTACTGATGTAAATCTTCCATCAGAATTGCAGCAAGGTCCTGATCAAAATGATAAACCTCGACCACGTGATCAGGGCAGATTTTGCCATGCTGTTGCAGCACCTGAGCTTCAATGCGGGCACGGTCCAGTGTCAATGGCCAGGACTCGCCGACACAACGGGCATAAGGCAGCGCCTGCTTGACGATCAGGCTGGAGCTTCGGTTGTTTTTCACCCGAAAGACCAGGTTCAGATTGCCGTCACCAAACTCCTCGGCTTTCAGTTGGCTGTGATCACCAAATAAATCACTGTGCAGATCAGCAAAACGCGCTGCCTGCTTTGGGCTGAAGGGCTTGTAGTCCGACATCAGGGCTCCGTTTCTTGTGTTCAGCAAAAGAGGGTCGCATAATCGCAAACCCTCATTTTCAGTGCAATGCCTTTCTCAGCAGGAGTTGTTCTATGTTAGATCTGCAGGCGACCAGTCTGAAAGTTATTCAAAATCAGTTATATGTGTTGGATCAGACGGCGCTGCCGCAACAGGAGATCTGGGTTCATTGTCAGTCGGTGCCACAGATGGTCAGCATGATCCAACAGTTGCAGCTACGTGGCGCTCCGGCCATCGGAATTGGAGCTTGTCTGTTACTGGCCGTGCTGGCTGAAGCAGGCGCTGCACAGCAGCAACTGCAGCAGGCGGCCATCACGCTGCGGGCGGCCCGGCCAACCGCCGTCAATCTGATGAACAATATTGACGTGATGCTGACCGCATTGGCACAGCCGGATTACCAAAGTGCCTGCATTGCCGCCGCAAGCCAACTTTTTGCCGAAGACGTTGCCTTGTGCCAACGCATGGCGGAACTGGGCGCTGAGCTGGTGCAAAGCGGCGACCGCATTTTAACCCATTGCAATACCGGCGGCCTGGCCACCGTAGGTCTGGGCACTGCCTTTGGTGTAATTCATCAGGCGCATCGGCAGGGCAAAGCGATTCAGGTCTGGGTGGACGAAACTCGGCCTTTGCTGCAGGGCGGCCGCTTAACGGCCTGGGAGCTGGGCCAACAACAAATCCCCTACCAGCTGATTTGCGACAATATGGCGGCCATGCTGATGGCGCAGGGGCTGGTGGATAAAATTTTTGTTGGTTCAGACCGCATCGCCGCCAATGGCGATTTTGCTAACAAAATTGGCACCTACAGTCTGGCGGTGCTGGCTCATTACCATCAGGTGCCTTTTTATGTGGTGGCGCCTTATACCACGGTGGATTTGAACTGCCCGGATGGTGCGGCCATTCCTATTGAACAACGCAACGCGTCAGAGGTAAAAGGTGTATCTGGTGCTTTTGGCCAGGTCAGTTGGGCACCAGAGGCGGCTGAGGTCTACAACCCAGCCTTTGATGTGACGCCGGCTAAGCTGGTGACGGGATGGGTGCTGGATACCGGTGTGTTCAATCAGCAGCAGATTGCTGCTGGAGCCTTACAACGTCAGCCCGGCTAACGCCGGGCTTAGGCTGGATTCAGGTGGATGAATCCAGCGCCGTAAACTTCAGCAATGCCGCAGTGCGGGCTTTGTAAAACGCCAGTTCGTTATCTTTCACCGTAAAATTATCAACGCCTTGTAACAGCTGCAGGAACTGGCTTTCTTGTTCCGCGGTCAGGCAGGCTTTTTCGGTGGTGGCCATAGGTTTGAAGCTCAGGTGCAAACCTTCAGTTTCATAACCACCGGTAAACTGGTTACAACCCGCAAAACCACTAATGCGGCCGTCGGTACCAAATTCGATGTAAGGTGCCTTTGACGGCTCAGTATCCAGCGGGTTACCCAGCATCTCCTGCAATTGCCAGCGCACGCCGGTCAGACTGGGAGCTGAATCATCCGAGCTGCTGGCGAGCATCTGCAATTCTGCACTTTGTTTGCTGAGCAGGTAGTGACCTGCCAGGTCGCCTGTGATGGGTTTACCTGTCATATCCAATTGCAGCAATTGGTTTTCCCGTACCTGATACTGACTGGGTCCGTCCTGTTCGGCGAGCAGGCGGATGTTGTGGCCTTGATGGTCCCATTCAAACTGACCTGTGCTTTGAAACAGTTCGTCACTTTTACCCAGATAAACCCGGCTCAGTTGATAGGTCTGGTCGGGGTGCAGCTCCAGTGTGGTGCGAATACCTTCACAATCGGCACAGGGCAGTACGCCCAGGTAACTGCCGGCCCAATCCAGCGCATTCTCACTGTTGTCGCCTGTGGCTAAGGCGGGCGGGGCTGCGCCAGCCGTTTGACCTGAACTGGTTGCCTGGTCACAGGCCGTCAGGGTCAGCATGAATGCAATCACAAGGCTTAACTGAAATTTCATGGCTCATCTCCTTATGTTGATGGCGTCCTTTTCTACTCTAAGCGGCCTGGCTGTACCTTACCTGAACCAAAAATTTTCGCCGGTCTGGCCCTGTATTCACACCCGCTAATCCCAGCCGAATGGCACAGACCAGTGTAGCCGTTAGACTGACTTGCAGATTGAAATTGGAGCGTTTTTTATGGATTTGACCCGGCTCAGTGTGAAAAGCCCGGCTGCAGTCGTTGTGGTCAGCCTGATCATGTTGGTGTTTGGCGCGCTTGCCGTGCTGAAGCTGCCCATTCAGTTGTTGCCTTCTATTGAACAGCCACAAATTTTTATCCAGAACGGCTGGCGCGCTGCCGCACCAGAGGAAATGGAATCCACCATTATTGAGCCGCAGGAATCGGCACTGCGCAGCGTACCAGGCGTGATTGAAAGCAGCAGCTTTATTGGCGCCGGTTTTGGCTTTATTACTCTGACCTTTGACGTTGGGCAGGACATGCAGCAGGCCATGCTGAATGTAATTAACGCGCTGAATCAGGCGCCACCACGGCCACGTGAAGCGGCCGAGCCTGTGGTGACTATTAACAGCGGCGCTGGACCGGTCGCCAGCCTGCTGATCCGCAAACTGGATGAGCAGGCCGATGGTGACTTTACCGCGCTGCAGCCACTGATTGATGATGTGATTTACCCCAGGCTCAAAGCCATTTCCGGGGTGTCGCAGGTGGACCTGGCCAGCCGTCGAGCCAAAGAACTGCACATTGTGTTCGACCCCTACCGGCTGGCGGCACTGGGTCTGACGGTTGACCAGCTAAGCAGCCGGATCAGCAGAGCCAGCAATGTGTCGGGTGGTTTTGCTGAAGTGGGGCGGCGGGAATACACAGTGCGTTTTGTCGGCCAGTACGACCCGTCGCAATACCAGCAAATGGTGGTGACTTACCAAAACGACCGGCCTGTTTATTTGCACGAAGTGGCCGAAGTCAGCGTGGATTACGCCGAACAGGGCGGCTTTACCAAACGTAATGGCTTTCCGGCTTTTTATGTCACGCTGCAGCGCAGTGCCGACTCCAATACGGTGGCTGTGCTGGATGAACTGAACAAAGTGATCGCCTCGCTGAACCAGCATGAACTGCAGGCGGCGGGTATTGAAATTGTGCTCAGCTTTGACGCCTCAGTGCATATCAAACGCGCCATCGAACTGGTCAATGGCAATTTGCTGCTGGGTATTGCGATGTCGTTGGCTATTTTGTACCTGTTCTTACGCGGCTGGCAGGCGACGCTGCTTATTGGCCTGACTATTCCTGTGTCCCTGATGACCTCCATCGTGATTCTTGAACTGTGTGGCCGCACCCTGAACGTGGTGTCGCTGGCCGGTCTGGCGTTTGCGGTCGGTATGGTGCTGGACGCCGCCATTATTGTGCAGGAAACCATAGTTCGTTTGTCGCAGCAGGGGCTGCCGTTGTTGCAGGCAGTGAAAAAAGGCTGTCGTGAAGTCAGTGCCGCGTTATGGGCGTCGACGGCCACCACAGTGGCCATTTTTCTGCCAGTGCTCTTTATGCAAGGGGTGGCCGGCCAGCTGTTTTACGACCTGGCGTTGACCTTGGCCGTTGCGGTGACGGCCTCGTTATTTGTTGCTTTAACTGTGTTGCCGGTGGCGTCTTTATACTGGTTAAAGCCAAAAGCGGCGGCAGCTGAGCAGCTTCAGTTCTGGCAAGTATTAGCAAAACGGCTGATGCAGCTGACCGGCAATCGACGCAAAGCTTTGGCCTGGAGTCTGGCGCTGGTGCCCGGCGCTGCTTTGCTGGTGGCGCTGTTGTTACCCAAAGCTGACTTTTTACCACAAGCGTCTATTGATACTGTGTTTTCCGGTTTCTCGTTGCCGCCCGGCGCCAATATGCAGGTGCTGGAGCAAGAAGTGGGCGACCTGCTGGTGGAGCGGTTACGGCCTTATTATCAGGACAAAAAATACCCGTCGATTAAAGGCTATAACCTGTCGATTAACCGCGGTTTTAATGTGCTCTTTGTCTATGTAGACGACCCGGACAGCATTGACGACATGATCAAACTGCTGCGGGAAGAAATTCTGGTTGGTTTGCCGGATACCAGAGCCTTCAGTGTGCAGGGGTCGTTATTTAACTTTGGTTTTGGCAGTGGCCGTGAACTGAACCTGGATTTCCAGGGGCCGGATGTGCCAGTGCTGATGGAGCAGGCGGCCGCAGTGATGCCGAAAGTGGAAGCCTTGCTGCAAGGCGCCACAGTGCGACCTGTACCGGACCTGGCGCTGGCGCAGCCAGAGCTGAGGTTATCACCTGATGAAGACCGTATAGCGCAAAGTGGCATTGACCGGTTTACCGTCGCCAATATGGTGCGGGCTGTGACGGACGGTATCTACATTGGCGAATATTTTGACGGCAATGAGCGGATGGACATTATCCTCAAAGGCCAAGGCTGGGATACGCCAGAGCAACTGTCGGCGACGCCTTTGTACACGCCTGCTGCCGGCAGCCAGACTTTAAGTCAGCTCAGTCAGTTGAGTTACACCACAGGTCCAACGTCCTTGCAGCGTATCAATGGCTTGCGGTCAATCAGCCTGCAAATTACCCCCCCGGCTACCATGCCATTGGATGAGGCCATGCAGTTGCTACAGCAAGAACTATTAAACCCGCTGCGGGCAGAATTACCGGCTGGAGTGTCCGTTCAGTTTCGCGGTAACTCCGACCGGTTAGCTGGTGCTATGCAGGAGATGGGCACCAACTTTATCGTAGCGATTTTTATTCTGTTCTTATTAATGGCAGCACTGTTCCGTAGCGCCAAAGACAGCGCCTTGGTGGTGCTGACGATGCCGATGGCGGTGGCTGGTGGTGTGCTGGCGCTGCGCCTGCTGAACCTGGTCAGCTTCCAGTCGCTGGATTTACTGACCATGATTGGTTTTGTGATTTTATTGGGGCTGGTGGTGAACAATGCCATCTTGCTGGTCGACCAATGCCGTCAATCAGAGCAGGGCGGTGCCAGCATTGATGAGGCTTTGTATCAGGCGGTATTGACCCGGGCCCGGCCTATTTTTATGAGCACCCTGACCAGTATTTTCGGCATGCTGCCTTTAGTGCTGGTGCCTGGGGTAGGGTCTGAAATTTATCGTGGACTGGCAGCTGTGATTGTCGGTGGCATGGTGTTTAGTATGTGTTTTAGTCTGGTGCTGATCCCGGCACTGCTCAGGCTCACCAGTGGCCTGCAGCTGACAGGGTGGTCGGCTGCAAAACAGGAGGTTTCTCATGCGGGTTAAGTTAGCGGTAGTGCTGGGATTGTGGGGGGCGACTCTAGGCAGCCCAACGCTTTGGGCGCAGCAAGGGCCGGAAAAAGTGGTCAGTGTGGCATTGGTGGAGCAGCAGGTGGTGGTGCCGCAGACCACGGTGTCAGCACAGGTGCAAAGCCGCTACCAGGCCGATGTCACCAGCGGCGTTGAGGGACGCTTGTTGTGGCTGGCCGAACCCGGCACTGTGGTAAAACAGGATGAAGTGATAGCCCGGCTGGACAGCACGCCTTTGCAATTGCGTGGTGATGAAATGCAGGCCCGCATCAGCCGCGCGGAAATTCAGTGGCAACGGTTGCAAAAAGACGCACAGCGATTACTGGCGCTGAGTAAAAACAACAGTGTGGCGCTGACGCAGCTGGACCAGGTGGCCGCCGAACGCGACAGTGCTGCGGCCGAGCTCAGGTTATTGCAGGCGCAGATGGCGCAGTTACAGGACCAAATTGACCGCAGTACAGTGAAAGCGCCTTTTGCCGGTGTGGTGGCGCAGCGTTTTCATCAATATGGCGAAGACATCAGCCGGACGGACGCCCTGGTGCGGCTGGTCAATGTGCGTGACCTCGAAGTGGTGGTGTTTGCGCCACTGAAATATGCCGGCTTTATGCAAAGCCAGCAGCAGCTGCAGGTGTTTCATAGTGCTGGCCAGGCGCAGCTGGAAGTCCGTACTGTGATCCCGGTGTCCGACAGCCGTTCTCAGACCTTCGAAGCCCGGTTGAAAGTACCAGCGGAGTTGCTGGATCATTTTCAGGTCGGGCAACTGGTGTCTGTTGCTGTGCCCACAGCATTGGCGCGGCAGCAGCTGCTGGTGCCCCGTGATGCGCTGGTGGTGAAAAGTGAAGGCCAGTTTGTATTTGTGGTAGGCGCCGATCAAACGGCACGGCAAGAACAGGTGCAACTGGGTCAGGGCGTTGGCAAATTGATTGCGGTGGATGCAGCCATCAAAGCTGGTGAGCAGGTGGTGATTCGGGGTGGTGACACCCTGACCTCAGGCGACAAAGTCAGGGTGCTGAGCGCACAAGAGTTTCAGGTGAAAACCTAGGGGGCTTTCACTGGCGCCTGCCAGGCGTCGGTGCCCCAGAGCGGCACTGTACTGAGCGCGTGTTTGTAACTGCCGGTACTTTCTTTGGTGCTGTACGACAGATACATCAGGGTCTGGTTGTTGGCATCAAAAATACGTCGAATTTTCAGGTGCTTAAACAGAATGCTTTTGGATGTGCTGAAAATCACCTCGCCGTTTTTGGAGCGGTCAATGCCACTGATCATTGGCGCCGTGATAGGCCCGGTCTGACGGCAGGCGATCGACATATCAGACGGGTCTGCCAGGTCCAGGTTGGCTTCCACATGGCTGATATGGCAGGTGACGCCACTGATTTTAGGGTCAGTAAAACTCTGGACCTTAATATCCTTGGTGGTAAAAAGCCCGAGGCTGACGTCACCCACTTCCTGCCTGGAGCAGGCGCTCGCCAGCAGTGCCAAGGTAGCTACTGCAATCACTCGTCCCATGTTTTCCTCCTTAAAAAGCAAAACGGAGCCAGCGGCTCCGTTTTTTGTCTTAGTGGCCAGAGTGGCCGTCCATACCATGGGCATGGCCATGGGCCAATTCATCTGGTGTGGCATCACGAACCAACACAATTTCAACCGCGAAGGTTAAATCCATGCCTGACAATGGGTGATTGCCGTCAACCACCACTTCGTCGTCAGTCACATCCAGCACAATCACAGATTGCTCACGACCGTCCGGGCCTGCTGCACGAAAACGCATACCAACCTGTACATCCATGCCGTTAAACATTTCACGAGGCACGGCTTGAGTCAGCTCGTCGTGGCGTTCGCCGTAGGCTTCAGCGGCTGGCACTTCAACATGGAATTTGTCGCCAACCTGTTTGCCCAATAAGGCGTTTTCCAGGCCTTGAATCAGAGAACCTGTGCCGTGAATAAATACCAGTGGTTCGCCGCCGGCTGAACTGTCCAGCTCAGTGCCATTTTTGTCGGCCACTGTGTAATGAATAGCAACTACTTTGTGCGCTGCAATGCTCATAAAAACCTCGTTAAGTCAGTGAATAGGGCAAAGGCACTGTCTGCAGTGCCGATGCATCCGGAGTCGCTAATCGCAGCGGATCAGCAGGGTCGAGATCGTTTGGTAACACCGCCAACACCCAAAGTTGCCCCTGAATATTCACCGCATTAATTACCTGGCCTACCCGCCGCCAGTTGTCAGACCATTGTACTTCAATATCGGTGCCGCTGGCCGGAGTTTCTGAACTCGGGCCCGACAGGATAAAAGCTGCTCTTTTGTTTTTGCCCAGATACTTCATCCGGGCCACAGTTTCCTGGCCTATGTAGCAGCCTTTGGTAAAGCTGATCGCATCCAGGCTTTGTAAATTCAGCATTTGTGGTACGTATTCGCTGATCACCGCCTGCTCCAGGTAAGGCAAACCCGCCTGAATATGCCGGGCCAGCCAGACCGTCGGTGCTGTCCAGGTGACATCGTTGCGCGTCGCCAGTGCCTGAGCTGCCGCCACCGGTAACACTATTAAATAATGCTCCGCTGCCAGCGCCAGAACTTTACCGCCTTGCCAGCTTGTGCTTTGGCCCAGGGTGGGCGTTGGTGCGCCCAGCTGGTTTAATAATTCAGCTGCACCAGCACCGCTGACCCCAAGGGTCGCCAGGCTGTCATGCGCCAGCTCAAAACTGATTTTGGAAAACACACCAAACTTTTTCAGCTGCAGCATCGAGGCCTGCAGTTCATCCCGAAAGGCGGTGTACCACAGCTCTTCGCCCTGTTGGCTTAGATGAAACACAGCCCACATTTTGCCTTTGGCGTCGCAATGGGCGCCGCGCAGAAAGTTGTCGGCGGTCAACTGATTCAGATCACAGGTGGTTTGCCCTTGCAGAAACTTTTGCTGGTCAGGGCCACTGATCCGCAGTGTTTCAAAGGCAGGTAAAGGGCTCAGGCTGGCTCCTGAATTTTGGGTCGACAAGGCCGCCAGTTGTTCGGCGCTGATCCAGCTTGCTTGCATTGGGGTCACTTCAGTTCAATGATTCTTTGGCGATCATTGGGCGAAATCGGCAAAAGCTCAACCCCTGAAGGGGTTTTTTGTTAGAATCCGCCAGTTTTCAGGTGAATCGGATGATGAAATGGCAGAGTTAATGAGTAAGGCCCGATTACGCTGGGCTTGTCGTCGCGGCATGCTGGAGCTGGACGTGCTGTTGGCCCCTTTTGTTGAACAGGGCTATGACGGTTTGTCAGAGCAGCAAAAGGCGGAGTTTGAGCAGCTACTGGCCTGTGATGACCCTGACCTGTTTGCCTGGTTTATGGGACACGCCAAATCCAACCGGCCTGAATTGCAGGCGCTGGTGGACCTGATTGTACAGCGAGTTCGAGTATAACTTAGCCATCAAGCCTTCGGGCTACCGGCGCTGGCTGTGCTGCGGTCAGTTGGCGCTGGTGTTACTGCTGTTTGCCGTACACCCTGTGTATGGCTGGTGGTGGTTACTGCTGTGGCCTGCGTTGTTTTTCAGTTTTTATCAGCTGCTACAGCATTGGCGCCAGCCGGTGGTGGCTGACCAATGCTGGCTTAGCGCAGCGGGCGAACTGCGTTTTGCCGATGACGTGCTGCCTGCCGGGCAAATTCTGCCAAGCAGTTTAATCAGCCAGTTTGGCGTCTTGCTGCGTTGGCAAAACCAGCAGCAACAGACGCACCTGCTTTGGTTTTATGCAGATAATTTCAGTGACGCTGACTTTCGAGCCTTGTGCCGTGTTTGCCAGACGGTGCAGTGGCAACAGCGGGGTTCAGAGCCAAGGCTTTAGTACTGTGGGTTCTGGCGCGTCCAGCAATGCTGGATGGTCCAGGTTGTAATGCAGGCCACGACTTTCTTTGCGGGCCATAGCACTGCGGATAATCAGCTCCGCGACCATCGTCAGATTACGCAGTTCCAGCAAGTTGTGGCTGACACGGAAATTGCGGTAGTAATCCTGAATTTCCTGTTGCAGCAGTTCCACCCGGTGCAAAGCTCGCTCCAGCCTTTTGTCGGTGCGCACTATGCCAACGTAGTCCCACATAAACATCCGCAGTTCATGCCAGTTATGGGTGATTACTATTTCTTCATCTGAATCAGTCACCCGGCTGTCATCCCACACCGGTAACTCGGGTGGCTCGCTGGCACCGGCCAATTCAGCTTTAATTTCCCGGGCAGCGGCCTGCGCAAATACCACGCATTCGAGCAGCGAATTACTGGCCATCCGGTTAGCGCCGTGCAAGCCGGTATATGCCACTTCACCAATCGCAAACAGGTTAGGAATATCGGTCTGGCCTTTAAGATTGGTCATCACACCACCGCAGGTGTAATGGGCGGCAGGCACCACAGGAATAGGTTGCTTGGTGATATCGATGCCAACACTCAGGCATTTGGCGTAAATGGTCGGGAAATGCTCAATAATAAAGTCTTTCGGCTTGTGGCTGATATCCAGGTAGACACAATGAGCTCCCAGCTTTTTCATTTCAAAGTCGATGGCTCGGGCTACGATATCCCGGGGAGCCAGCTCAGCGCGTTCATCAAAATCCGGCATAAAGCGGCTGCCATCCGGCCGTTTTAAATAAGCGCCTTCACCGCGCATGGCTTCGGTGATCAGAAAGTTTTGTGCATCCGGGTGGTACAGGCTGGTGGGGTGGAACTGATTAAATTCCATATTGGCCACCCGGCAACCGGCACGCCAGGCCATGGCAATACCATCGCCACTGGCCACATCCGGATTGGAGGTGTACAGGTACACTTTGCTGGCGCCGCCAGTGGCCAGTGCAATAAATTTAGCGCCTATCACTTCCACCTGTTCAGATTGCAGGTTCCAGACATAAGCTCCGTGGCATTTTTCGGTGTGACCACCCAGCTTACGGGCGGTGATCAGGTCGACCGCGTTGTAGTTTTCCAGCAGCCGGATATTCGGGTGGTTTTTCACCTGATCGACCAAGGTGATCTGCACAGCGCGGCCAGTGGCGTCGGCGGCGTGCAAAATGCGGCGGTGGCTATGGCCGCCTTCACGGGTCAGGTGGTACTTCAGCACCCCATCTTCATCGCGGTACTGGTCAAAGGGCACGCCTTGATCAATCAGCCATTGCATCGCTGTTTTGGCATTTTCTGCAGTGAACTGCACCGCGGCTTTTTCGCAAAGTCCTGCACCGGCTACCAGAGTGTCGTCGACATGAGAAGCAATGCTGTCGTTTTCATCAAAAACAGCGGCGATTCCGCCTTGGGCGTACAAGGTTGACCCTTCACGCAATGCGCCTTTACTGAGGACTATTACCTGAGCTGAATCAGCCAGCTGCAATGCCAGTGACAAACCAGCGGCACCACTGCCAATGATTAACACGTCACAAAGATGTTTTTTTTGTTCAGGCATCAGATACACTAACTCCGGAAAACGCAGTGAACTGTCAGAAACTTGGGTCTTTATACACTTCTCAACGCCGGCACGCCGGGTGAATTGTCGCAATTGTAACTTTTTTTTGCAGAGTTACAGAACTATTTACCGGAAGGCGCGTCTCAAGGGTACGCCTGATGAGTGCCAGTGCAAAAAGAAGTAGTAGTTAGCTTTAGGGGAAAAGCTCGGATGAGCGAGCAGGAATTGGACTGGCAAATTGTCCAGCGGGTACAACAAGGGGATAAAGCAGCCTTTAATCTGCTGGTGCGCAAATATCAGCATCGCATCGCCAACCTGGTGTCACGTTATGTGTCGAACCATGGCGACGTAGCCGATGTGGCTCAGGAAGCTTTTATTAAAGCCTATCGTGCGATCCCCGGCTTTCGTGGTGAAAGCGCATTTTATACCTGGTTGTATCGTATCGCTGTGAACAGCGCTAAGAATTACCTGGTGGCGACTGGCCGTAAACCGCCGTCAACAGATGTGGATGCCGAAGATGCCGAATTCTTTGAAGGCTCTGACGCATTAAAAGAACAGGACTCGCCGGAAAAGCTGTTGTTGTCCGAAGAGATCCGTGAAGTTGTGTTTACGACCATTGAAAAATTGCCGGACGAACTGCGCACCGCAATTACCTTGCGTGAACTGGATGGTCTGAGCTATGAAGAAATTGCGGAAGTGATGGGCTGCCCTATCGGCACCGTCAGAAGTCGAATCTTCCGTGCGCGTGAAGCTATTGATGCACAATTGAAACCGCTCATTAGCTGATCAACAAGTGAACAGGAATCAGTATGTCGTTAGAAAAATCAGATTGGCTCTCGGCGGCGAGTGATAATCAGGCGATTGGTCCGGAGCAATTGGATTCATTGCTGCAAGACACTGAGTTGCAACAGAGCTTTGCGCGTTACCACCTGATTGGTGCAGCCATTCGTAATGAGTTACCGGCTCAGATCGATTTGGACTTCGCTGACCGATTTGCGGCTGTACTGGAGCAGGAACCCACCTACCAGTTCACGCCTGTGGCGCCTACAGTGGTCAACACCAGCCTGTGGCAAAAACTGGCTGACGCGGCTAATAACAGCTGGGCCCGGATGGGCATGCAAGGTGCGGTGGCTGCAGCTGTTGCGCTGATGGCTGTGGTCGGAGTGCAGCAATTCCAGGCGGCAGGTTCGGATGCAGATTTAAATACACCGCTGCCTGTATTGCAGACTCAGCCGGTGGCTGGTTTTGCCACGCCGGTCAGCTTAAGTCAGACCTCAGTTGATTCACGCTTTGAGCAGGAACAACGCCAGGCCATGCTGGAACAGCAAAAGCGTTTGCAACAACTGTTACAGGCGCACCACCAGCAAATCCGCGTGATGGAAACCGCGCAGCATCAGGCGCCAAAAGCGCCGGTTGAGGCTGAAAAACAAGAGAACTAATCATGAATTGGCAAGGCGTTTGTTGTGCCTTCATTCTTCTGACCTTTTCCGGTCTGAGTCAGGCAGATGATTCAGGCTGGAATTGGTTTCAGCGTTGTCAGCAGGCCGTCCGGCAATACAATTTCGAAGCTTCTTTTGTGGTGATCAAACCCAACCAGGTCGACAGCTATCGCTGGCTGCATGGCGTACAGGGGGACGATGAACTGGAACAACTGATGCCATTGGAGCAGGCCGGACTGGAAATTCTCCGTCGTAACGACAAGGTGTATTATTTCGCACCTGAACGCTCCGCCATGGCAACCAATAATCACAGCATTAAAGAGCTGCCGGCGCTGTTGTATCAGGATTTAGCCCGCATTCAGCAGTTGTATGATGCTGTGGCCGGTGGCGTGACGCAATTGTCCGGACGTAATGCTCAGTTGCTGCGGTTAACTGCGTTTGACAACGACAGGCCGGGCTATTGGTTATGGCTGGATGTCGATACTGGTTTTCCGCTGAAAATTGATACGTTGGGCCAGGAAAAGGACCCGCTGGAACGTTGGGTAGTCACCCATATTCAACCTATGGATCAATTTCCTGCCTCATTACAGCCGGCGCTGACAGCACAATTGCCGCAAAATATTCCGCCGCTGCCTGATAAAGAAGTGCCGCAAAGTCCATTGGAACTGCAATGGCTGCCAGCGGGCTACAGCGCTTTGCCGGTGGCGTCAGTTGCTCAGCCAAATCAGGTGATGGAGCAGTGGTTACTTTCCGATGGTCTGCATCAGGTATCGGTGTTTGTGCAGCCTACTGCTCAGTTGCCTGCTCAGGCATACAGAGACGGCGCCACCACCATATTTGTGCTGCCCAAAAGTCAGTTTGATGTCACGGTGATTGGCCCTGTATCCATTGAAATTGCGCGGCAAATTGCCGAGTCGGTGCAGTAAATGCTGGAAGAAATTGCCGTAGTGGTGAAAACAGATGCCGAAGGTGTCTGGCTGAAAACTCAGGCGAAAACCAGCTGCAATGCCTGTCAGGCTAACGACAACTGTGGCACAGGTGTGGTGGCCAAAGCCCTGACCCCGCGGGAGAATGTGTTTTTCGTCGCCGGCCATACCAACTTACTGGCCGGGCAAACTGTGCAAATAGCTGTCACTGAACAGCAGCTGCTCAGTGCTGCCGCTTTGGTGTACCTTTGGCCTCTGGCCTGTCTGATCCTGTCTGCGTTGTTATTACAGCATCTGCAGTTACCGGACAGCACTGTCACCTTAGGCGCATTAACCGCCATGGGACTGGCGTTTGCCCTGATCCGCCTGCGCCGGCAGCAGTCCGGACCTGAGCCAGTCCAGATCTTAAAGGTACTGCCGCAGATCAGTTTGCAGCATCGCTGAAACCATCATTCTTGTTACAACTGCATACGTAGCAACCAAAGCTGAGATCGAGTACAATCCGCGCCAAATTGTTCTGAATTAACCATCAGGCTGGGTTTCAGGCGTTACGCCGGACCGCCTTAGTAGCTTTAGCGGAAAAAATGCCAAAATTAACTCATATTCGTAACTTCTCGATCATTGCCCACATCGACCATGGTAAATCGACCCTGTCAGACCGGTTGATCCAACACTGTGGCGGCTTGAGCGACCGTGAAATGCAACAACAGGTTCTGGATTCGATGGACCTGGAGCGTGAGCGTGGCATCACCATTAAAGCGCAGTCGGTCACTCTGCATTACAAAGCCAAAGATGGTGAAACTTACCAGCTGAACTTTATTGATACGCCAGGTCACGTTGACTTCACCTATGAAGTGTCGCGTTCACTGGCGGCCTGTGAAGGTGCGCTGCTGGTGGTGGACGCTGGCCAGGGTGTGGAAGCTCAGACGGTAGCTAACTGCTACACGGCCTTGGAGCTGAACCTGGAAGTACTGCCAATTCTGAACAAAATTGACTTGCCTCAGGCCGACCCTGATCGGGTGTCGCAGGAAATTGAAGACATTATCGGTATTGAAGCCATTGGCGCTGTGCAGTGTTCAGCCAAAACAGGTATAGGTATTGAAGATGTACTGGAAAACATTGTTGCCGGTATTCCATGCCCGGAAGGCGATATCGATGCTCCTACTCAGGCGCTGATTATCGACTCCTGGTTCGACCCTTACCAGGGCGTTGTGTCTCTGGTGCGTGTGAAGCATGGTGCCATTCGTGCCAAAGACAAAATCAAAGTGATGTCGACCGGCCAGACCTATGAAGTCGATAAGGTGGGTATCTTCACTCCGAAAGCCAACAACACCGGCATTCTGAGCGCAGGTGAAGTAGGTTTTGTCATCGCCGGCATTAAAGAAATTAAAGGGGCTCCGGTTGGCGATACCCTGACGCTGGCACGTAACTCAGCGACAGAAGCTTTACCAGGCTTTAAACGCATTAAACCGCAGGTCTACGCAGGCGTATTCCCGGTGTCGACGGACGACTATGAAGATTTCCGCGATGCGCTGGAAAAGTTGAGCCTGAATGACTCGTCCTTGTTCTATGAACCAGAAAACTCCACAGCGCTGGGTTTTGGTTTCCGTATCGGCTTCCTCGGTATGCTGCATATGGAAATTATTCAGGAGCGTCTGGAGCGTGAATACGACCTGGATCTGATTACCACTGCACCGACCGTAGTGTACGAAGTGCTGCAGAAAAACGGTGAAATTGTGATGGTTGATAACCCGTCCGATTTACCGCCAGTTGGCAACATCGATGAAATTCGCGAGCCAATTGTCGAAGCCCATATTCTGGTACCCCAAGAATATCTGGGTAACGTGATCAATCTCTGTATTGAAAAACGTGGCGTGCAGATGAATATGACCTACCACGGCCGTCAGGTGGCTGTAGTGTATGAACTGCCAATGGCCGAAGTGGTGATGGACTTCTTCGACCGTCTGAAATCCACCAGCCGTGGTTATGCTTCACTGGATTACAGCTTCAAACGCTTCCAGGTGTCGGATATGTCACGGGTTGATATTCTGATCAACGGTGAACGCGTGGATGCACTGGCGATTATCAGCCACCGTGATTTTGCGCAAAGCCGTGGCCGTGAGCTGGCTGAAGCGCTGAAAGAGCTGATCCCACGCCAGATGTTCGATATTGCTATTCAGGCCGCTATTGGTGCGCACGTGATTGCCCGTACCACAGTGAAACAGTTGCGTAAGAACGTACTGGCTAAGTGTTATGGCGGTGACGTCAGCCGGAAGAAAAAGCTGTTGCAGAAACAGAAAGAAGGTAAAAAACGTATGAAGCAGGTTGGTAATGTGGAAGTTCCACAAGAAGCCTTCCTTGCTATTCTGAAAGTCGGTAAATAAAACCAAAGGATCTGTATGGCGGGTTATTTCGCAATCTTTTTAGTGGTACTGACAGTCGCCAGTGGTTTGATCTGGTTGTATGACGCTATGGTGCTGGCACCGAAACGTAAACTGAAACTGGGGCAGGCTGAAGCTGCTGCCGGTGGCACTTTACCGCCAGAAGCGGCAGGGCTTATTCAATCCCGCTCTTATATTGCTGAAACTGCAGTAGAAATTTTCCCGCTGATCCTGGCTATTACCTTGATCCGCTCTTTTGTCTACGAGCCGTTTCAAATTCCGTCCGGTTCCATGATGCCAACCTTGCTGGTCGGTGACTTTATTCTGGTGGAGAAATTCTCTTACGACGTGAAAGACCCGGTATGGCGCAAAACCCTGTACAGCAATGGCAAACCAGAGCGTGGCGATGTGGTGGTGTTCAAATACCCGGAACAGCCGACAGTGGATTTCATTAAACGGGCTATTGGTTTACCAGGCGATCGTATTGTTTATAAAAACAAACAGTTGTTTATCCAAAAAGCTTGTGACAATGCCGATCAAAGCCAATGCCCAGGTTTAGAACCTGTGGCGCTGACGCTGCAGGCCGAAGGTGAGTTTATGGATGGCGAACTGCCAACCAAACGTTTTACAGAGCAGCTGGGTGAACATAAACACGACATTCTGCAGCACCCGTTCAAACCTGAGCAGCTGATGCACTACTACAAACAGCCTGGCACTGGTATTGAAGAATTTGTGGTGCCTGAAGGCCATTATTTTGTGATGGGTGATAACCGCGACAACAGCCGTGACAGCCGTTTCTGGGGTTTTGTGCCGGAAGACAACTTAGTAGGTAGAGCGGTATTTATCTGGATGAGTTTTGAATTCAGCAATGATCCGGACAGCAGTCTGCCGTCCTGGGTTCCGGTGGGCGTGCGCTTTGAGCGCTTAGGAAAAATTCAGTGATTACTTTACCTGTCACTGGCCTGATGAAAAAGCTGGGGTACCAGTTTCAGCAGGCCAGCCTGCTGGAACAAGCCCTGACCCATCGTAGTTGCAAAGGCGCCCATAATGAGCGCCTTGAATTTTTAGGTGACGCCATCTTAAGTCTGGTGATTGCCGAAGCACTGTTTCAGCATTTTCCCAAAGCCCGTGAAGGCGACTTGACCCGGATGCGTTCGTCCTTGGTCAAAGGGGTGACGTTGGCGGAAATTGCCAAAGAATTAGGCATTGCCGAGTATTTGCGTTTAGGGCCTGGTGAGATGAAAAGCGGCGGTCTGCGCCGTGAATCCATTCAGGCCGACGCAGTGGAAGCCATTTTAGGCGCTATTTATCTGGATGCCGGCATTGAGGTGTGCAGAGAGCGAATTCTGACCTGGTATGGCAGCCGTCTGACGGTGATCCAGCCAGGAGTACAAAAAGACAGCAAGACACAGCTGCAGGAATACCTGCAAGGCCGGCGTCTGGCATTGCCGCTGTATGAAGTGATTGAAACTAAAGGCGATGCCCATGACCAGACCTTCACAGTGCGCTGCACAGTGGCTGGCCGGGAACCTGTGATTGCGACCGGCAGTTCGCGGCGTAAAGCTGAGCAGGACTGTGCCCATATTTTACTGGAACAAATTAACCATGAGCGCTGAAACTTACGCGGGTTTGGTGGCCATTGTTGGCCGTCCTAATGTTGGTAAGTCGACCCTGCTGAATCAGCTGGTCGGGCAAAAAGTAAGTATTACCTCGAAAAAGCCACAAACCACCAGACACCGCATTATTGGTATTGATACCAAAGAAAATTATCAGACTGTGTACGTGGACACCCCTGGTCTGCACAGTGAAGAAAAGCGCGCAATTAACCGGCTGATGAACAAAGCAGCCGCCAGCTCTATTCTGGATGTGGAACTGGTGATTTTTGTAGTCGATGGCAGCAAATGGACGGATGACGACCAGATGGTGCTGAACCGCTTAATTGCGGCGCAAAAACCGGTGATCCTGGCGGTCAATAAAGTCGATCAGTTCAAAGACAAAGAAGAGCTGTTGCCGCATTTGCAGTGGCTGGGTACTCAGTTGTCTTTTAAAGAAATTATTCCGGTGTCGGCGCAAAAAGGCACCAATGTGGACCGCCTGCGTGCTTTGGTACAACGCAGCCTGCCACCTTGTGAGTTTTTCTTTCCGGAAGATTACATCACCGACCGTTCCAGCCGTTTTATGGCCTCTGAAATTGTCCGTGAAAAGCTGATGCGCTTTTTGGGTGACGAGCTGCCTTATTCGGTCACCGTTGAGATAGAACGCTTTAAGTGGGAAGAAAAACACTACCACATTGCCGCTTTGGTGCTGGTGGAACGTGACAGTCAAAAACGTATGGTGATTGGCAATAAAGGCGAGCGCCTGAAAACCATTGGCTCTGAAGCCCGTAAAGATATGGAAGCCTTGTTTGAGCAACAAGTGTTTCTGCAAATTTGGGTGAAAGTGAAATCCGGCTGGGCAGATGACGAACGGGCGCTGCGCAGCTTAGGTTACGGCGAAGACTAAATGCAAGGCGACGTCTGGCCTGGGTATGTGTTACACAGCCATGCGTACAAGGAGCAGCAATTGTTGTTACAGTTGCTGTTGCCTGAACTGGGCCGGGTCAGTGCCGTGGTGCGTAAAAGCAGCGGTAAAAGCAAAAGCCGGCTGAGCTGGCAGCCTTTCCAGCTGCTGCAACTGCAACTGACAGGCCGCAGTGAGCTGAAAACAGTGAGTTTTGCTGAAGAAGCGGCACCTGCACAGGCGCTGCAGGGCGAATTGTTGTTTGCCGGGCTCTATCTGAATGAGCTGATTTGCCGCTTATGGCCCAGCCAGACCCATTCAGACCAGCTGTTTCAGCTTTATCATCACACCTTACAATTGTTGCCTGAACAGCCGCTCGAGCCTTGCCTGCGCCAATTTGAGTTTGCCTTACTGGCTGAACTGGATGCGCCGCTGGACTGGGTGCAGGACGCGGCAGGGGCAGAGCTGAAGCCTGGCTTCTATTATCAATGGTGGCCTGAGCTTGGCTGGCAACAGGCCAGTTCAGGTTGGCTGGGTGCTGATTTGCTGGCGATAGGCCAGGCTGATTGGCAACCACAAAGCTTAAAAGCTGCCAAAAGCTTAAGCAGAGCGTTGCTGGCGCCTTTGCTGGGCACTAAACCTTTAACCAGCCGCACATTATTCCAACAGCTGAAGGACAACGGATGAACCCTATCTATCTTGGCGTCAACATTGATCACGTGGCCACGTTACGGCAGGCCCGCGGCACTCATTATCCAGAACCTGTGCATGCCGCTTTGCTGGCTGAACAATTTGGCGCCGACGGTATTACCGTGCATTTACGTGAAGATCGCCGTCATATCCAGGACCGCGATTTATTCGTATTGCGCCAGACCATGAGCACCCGGCTGAATTTCGAAATGGCGGTCACCGAAGAAATGTTAGGTATTGCAGAACAGTTGGATCCGCATTTCTGCTGTCTGGTGCCGGAAAAACGTCAGGAGCTGACCACTGAAGGCGGGCTGGAAGTGGCTGGCCAGTTCAGCAAAATTCAGGACGCAGTGCAGCGCTTGCAACAAAAAGACATTTTAGTGTCGTTGTTTATTGATGCCGACGAGCGCCAGATTGAAGCGGCGGCCCGCACTGGTGCGCCTTATATTGAAATTCACACCGGCCAGTATGCAGAAGCAGAAGACCCGAAAGTGCAGCAAGCAGAGCTGGAACGTATCCGTCAGGCAGCGGCTTTTGCACAAAGCCAAGGGCTAATTGTCAACGCCGGTCATGGCCTGCATTACCACAATGTGCAGCCCATCGCAGCCATTCCTCAGATGCATGAGCTGAATATTGGTCACGCCATTGTGGCACGCGCCATTTTCTCTGGTTTGGGTGCTGCCGTTGCTGAAATGAAGCGCCTGATGGTGGAGGCGCGCCGTTAATGGCTATTGTGGGGCTGGGCACTGATATTGTCGAAATCAGTCGGATTGAACAAAGCCTGGCCCGCTCTCCACGTCTGGTGCAGCGGGTGCTGACCGAAACGGAGCAGCAGATTATGGCTGGTCATGGCCAGCCTGCCCGTTATTTTGCCAAACGTTTTGCCGCCAAAGAAGCAGCGGCAAAAGCGCTAGGCACCGGCATAGGACGTGGTATTTCGTTTCAGCATTTTATCGTCAGTAATGACAGTCTGGGCCGGCCTGAGCTCACACTGACTGGGCCGGCACGTGAACTGGCTGACCGTCTGGCGGTCACTTCCGTCTGGTTGTCGATCAGTGATGAACAAGCTTATGCCTGCGCCACAGTGATTCTGGAAAAGTAAATTTTTATATTGGAAGGTTAACAGGCTGCTGGCCCCTTGTTGTTTTTATCTCCACCCTTTACCCTGAATCGTGAATGCATGAAACGAAACACAAAAGGAGTTGTGCAGGTGTCAGGTCGTCTGTGGTTGTGTCTGTTGTTGTTCTGCCCTTGGCTGGCCTGGTCTGAATCCGGCAGTTGGCAGGAACAGTTACAAAGTACTGATCGGATCAAATCTGTGGATTTCGCTGAGTTTCAGCAACGCCTGCATAGTTTTGAGCAGCGCAAAGCCAATATGTCTCAGGCTGATCTGGCCTATCTGAACTTTCTGCTCGCTTATGCCGAACTCTATCTGGGCGACCCGGACGCTGCCTTGCAGCGCCTGGTACCGCTCAGTCGTCAGCAGCCGGAGTCTGCCCTGGCATTTCGTGCCAGAGCGCTGATGGTCAACAGCTATCTGATGTCGCAACAGTACCTGGACGCCTTTACTGAGCTGGAACTCTTGTTGCAGCAATTACCTATGGTGACTCAGACCGCTGCCCGGGAGCAGGGCTTGCTGATGATTGCCTTGGCGTATCTGAGTGCCGGCCAGCCTGAGTTAACCATAGAATTCGCCAGTCAGCTGGAAGCTGAACCTGTGTCTGCGACCAGTTTGTGTAAAGCCAAACAGCAAAAAGCGGAAGCCTATCTACAGACTGGCCAGTTTGCGGCGCAGCGCAGTTATGTGGAGGCGGCTGTTAAGTTTTGCCAGAAACATCAGGAGTGGTTGTTCACCGGGTTGCTGAAAAACAGTCAGGCTAATTATTTCCTGGAGCAAGGCAGCTATCAGCAGGCATTGAGCCTGCTGCTGAATTATCAGTCCAAAGTCAGGGAGCTGGCGTACCCACGTTTGCTGGCTGACTTTGACCTGGCGCTGGCGGAGGCTTATTTTGGCCTGGACCAGCCTGAGCTGGCTGGGCAGGCAGCGCAGCGGGTTTTGCAAATCAGCCGGCTGGCGGACACCGACCAAAGCAAAGCGTCGGCCTGGCTGGTATTGTACCGTCTGGCACGCCAGCAAGGCCAATATCAGCAGGCACTGCAGTACCATGAAGCTTATCTGCAGGCCTTTGAAAGCCTGACGCAGCACAAGCAAATACAGCAACAGGCCTATTACAACGCACACCTGAATGTTGGAGCCAAGTTACGCCAGATAGCCATGCTGGATAAAGACAATCAGCTGCTCAAAGCTGAGCAGTCGTCGATGCAGAGTCAGGCAGCGTATGACCAGATTTTGATCATTCTGCTGTCATTTTTTGTGTTGGGTTTAAGCTTTTGGTTATACCGCTTGTACCAGATCCGCTCGGTATTAAAACAACATGCCGAACGTGACCTCGCCACTGGCGTCAGCAATAAGCGTCATTTTTCACAACAAGCCCGCGCCATGCTGCAAAAAGCGGAGGAGAAACAGCAGGAACTGGCGCTGATCCGGCTGGAGCTGACCGCCTTACAGCAGATTAACCAACAGCAAGGTGAAGGGGCTGCCGATCAGCTGCTGGCGCAGGCCGTGCAGGCCTGCCGAAATTTTCTGCGGAATCAGGATTTAGTCGGTCGGGTCGGTCAGTTCGAATTTGCCTTGATGCTGCCGGGCACAGATCCGGATAAAGCCATGATGCTGGCCGAGATTTGCCGGGATGCCGTGGTGCCTATTCTGAGCCCGCTGTTGCCCGGGCAACAGGCACTGATTAGTGCTGGTGTCAGTCTGTCGCGCTGGTCTGGTTATCATCTGACCTGTCTGGTGGAAGACGCTGAGCAGGCGATGCAACATGCACGCAACTCCGGGCAACAACTGGCGCTGTTCAGCCCGGATCTTCAAACCAGCTCAGGCCACTGAGCGGCATCCTGCAATAAGGCACTGATGCGGTCCTGCAACTCAAAGAGTTCAGGTTCCAGCTCCGCAATACTGGCGCCTTTTTTCAGCTGGGTTTCCAGCAATTCAGTCAGTTGTTTCATCACAGGTAAGCCGGTATAGCAACTGGCACCATGCAGCTTGTGAATATGCTGCAACAAGGCCTGGTTGTTATTGGCTTCCATCGCCTGACCGATGGATTTTTGCGCGTCAGGCAAGGACTTCACCAGCATCCACAGCATTTCTTTGGCCAAATCCAGTTTGCCGCCAGCCCGCTGCAGCGCCAGCGTCCAATCCAGTTGTTTGCTGTTGGGCAGTTGATGCTCGGATTCCACAACTTGACTGCTCTGGAATTCCGGACAGCATTCGCGCAGTGTATACAGCAGCAGTTTTTCATCCAGTGGTTTGGTCAGGAACTCACAGAAACCCAGGTCCAGCAGACGTTCGCGTTCACCGTCCAGGGCATGGGCTGTAACCGCAATAATAGGGGTGGCTTCATTTAACGAACTTTGCTGAATACGCTGGCATGCCTGTATGCCGTCCATCACCGGCATATTGATGTCCATGAAAATCACGTCGTAATGCATTTGAGAGGCCTTTTGCCAGGCTTCCGCTCCATTGGTGGCTGAGTCCACCTGCTCGACCATTTCACTGAGCAGCGCATTGATCAGTTTCAGGTTGGCTTCATTGTCGTCCACCGACAGCACCCGCAGCCGTGCTTTGGGTTTCTCCGACGCCGGGCTGTGTTCATTCTGCTGTAAATAAGGCTGGGCCAGAGTGGACGCCAGCTTACGGTAATGGGAAGGTTTGGCTAACACGGCACTGGCGCCGGACGCCTGCAGCACTTCGCGCAGGTTGGGTGACAGGGTATTGACCAGCATATAGATATGCTCACTGTGCTGGCGTAACTGCTGTAGCAACTCAATGACCTGATTTACCTGTGTTAATGAAATGGCGCGGCCAAGCAGGATCAGATCAAAATGTGGCTGCAAAGATAGAGTCTGGCTGAGCTGGGTCATATTGCTGCAGCTGGTGACCTGCAAACCCCAGTGTTCCAGCTGGGCCAGCATAGCTTCACGTGAGTTTTGCTGTGGTTCAAAATACAGCAGATTCTTTTGTTTCAGCTCGGTCAGCGGCAAGGGTTCCGCAATAGACAGCGGATGACGTTTGCATTGCAGGGTAAACCAGAACACTGAACCTTCTCCTGGCCGGCTGTCAAAGCCAATCCGGCCACCCATCGCCTGCACCAGGCGTTGGGAAATTACCAAGCCAAGCCCGGTGCCGCCATAACGTTTGCCAATGTGCTGGTCACCCTGGCTAAAGCCGTCAAACAGCTGCTTCTGCTGCTCTTCGCTGATGCCGATGCCGGTGTCATGAATAGCAAACTTCAGCTGCCATTGATCATCCGCCAGCGCCCGGCCACTGACCCGGATCAGCACACTGCCCTGTTCGGTGAACTTAATGGCGTTACCAGCCAGATTGGTCAGGATCTGGTTAATCCGCACCGGGTCGGCCACTAAATCGTCCGGGCAGTTATTTTCAACGAACAGTACTAGTTCCAGTTGTTTATCAAAGGCATTAGCGGCCAGCAGCTCGGTGGCGTCATTCAGTAAATCACGTAATGAAAACGGCTCGGGGTTGATCGGCATCCGGCCTTCTTCCAGCTTGGCGTAATCCAGTACGTCATTGACCAGCGACAGCAGGCTGTTGGCGGACTTTTGAATAGTAGCCAGGTAGTCTTGTTGATTGGAGGTCAGATTGGTCTTCAACAATTGTCGGGTGAAACCAATCACCGCGTTAAGAGGTGTGCGCAGCTCGTGGCTCATTTTGGCGAGGAAGTCAGACTTGCTGCGGTTGTCTTCCAACGCCCGTTTGCGGGCTAGGTCCAGCTCAATGTTTTGCATTTCCAGCTGTTCCAGGCTTTGCTGCAAATCAGAGGTGGCCTGCTCAATGCTTTGCTGTACTTCATCGTCGTGTTGCTTCAGTGCTGAAGCAAGGCTGTTAATGTTACGACGTAGCAGCTCCAGCTCACCAAGATAATTGTCGGGCAGTTGCTGGCGGTAATGGCCCTGGCTCAGTTGGCGGATCACGTCATTCATTTGCCGCACAGGGGTGCTGATCCGTTTGACCAGCTTCAGACTGGCATACACAGCAAAACCTAAGGCCAGCACCACCAGCAATAAGGTGCCGAGCAAGGCGCTTTGCTGACGCAACCGGTTTTTATCCCGCGACAATTGCACTGCCACATAACCCAGTGGCAAAGGTTCGGCCACTGCAGCGACGGATTCAGGAATAATTGGATAGCGCATCACCAGATAATCGTCGGTCAGTTCCAGTTGAGGCTGAGCCGGAATGGCAGCGAAATGCGGAAACTTCAGCAGGTTAAAATCTTTGTGGTAATTGGTGGTGACCAGCAGTTCGTGGTCGGCATTAAAAATAGCAATACTTTTAACCAGAGCCGGGTTTTTTCTGTGGCTGGCATCAAGCAGCCGTTTTAAATCCTGACGGCTGTTTTGCAACAGTGCATGTTCACTGGCGATGGCCAGTGGGGCGGCAATATTTTCAGCTTGCTGCGATAAATCGGCGGCCAGATCCTGATGGCGGACCAGGCTGAAATAGCTGGCCAGTCCCAAACTGACTACCAGAGTCGGCACCAGGGTGGTCAGCAGCACCCAATGTCGCAAAGCAAGTTTCGTCATCTGTTGCAGGGCTTGATAGAATAGTCTTCAGTATCATGACATAAGGCAGGCTGAAAGCCTACCACGAGGACCAGATGGTCAAAATTTATCAGGCAGGTAAAGCGAAAAAAAGCCCTGCCAATCAAGCCATTCAATTAAAGATTGACCGTCTGGACCACCAGGGGCAGGGCATCGGCTACTGGCAGGGGAAAATTGTGTTTGCCAGTGGCGCCTTGCCGGGCGAAACCGTCGACCTGCAGCTGACCGACACTAAAAGCAAAGTGGCCAAAGGCAAGGTACGCCGTGTGCTGGACGCTTCCCCGCTGCGACAACAAGCCGCTTGCCCGCACTTTGCCAATTGTGGCGGTTGTCAGCTGCAGTATTTGTCTGCTGAAGCGCAGCTGGAGCTGAAGCAGCAGGCAGTGGATCAGATGATTTGTCACCAGACCGGACTGAAGGATTTACCCTGGCAACCGGCTATTCGCAGTGCTGGCGCCGGCTACCGGCGCCGTGCCCGGATTGGTGTCTGGTTTGATAAACAGCAACAGCGCTTTACCGTTGGCTTCCGTCAGGCCAATGACAAAACCATCAGTGCGGTGGCGCATTGTCTGGTGCTGAGCCCTGTGCTGGCGCCGGTGTTTTCGGTGCTGAATCAAGTGCTGCCTCAGCTGAAACAGGGCAGTGCCATCACCCATGTCGAAGTGCTGGATGCCGATGGTCAGGCTTACCTGATTGTGCGCCATATCCGGGCCTTACCAGAGTCCGATCAGCAGTTGTTACTTCAGGCCTGGCCTGATGCTTTTTGGCTGGGCGAAGCACAACCTGGCGAATTCACCGCATGGCAAGCTGATTATCGCCCGCCAGAGTACCAGTTAGCTGAACAAAAACTGCGGTTGCAGTTTGAACCTGACGACTTTATTCAGGTCAACCCAGAGGTGAACCGGCAGATGGTGCAGCAGGCGCTGGATTGGCTGGAGCCGGATCTAACTCAGAACATTCTGGAATTGTATTCTGGCATCGGAAACTTTAGTCTGGCATTGGCGCAACGCACCAAAGCTGTGCATGCGCTGGAAGGGGTGGCCACTATGGTGCGGCGCATCGAGCAGAATGCGCAGCTGAATAAGATCAGTAATCTGACGGCTGCCCAGGCCGATTTGCATTTGCCCTGGCCTAAGGCGGATTGGAACCAACCTGTGTACGACGCAGTACTACTGGACCCTGCCCGGGCTGGTGCAGTTGGCGCCGCTGAGCAGATTGCTGCTTTAGGTCCGGCACGGATATTGTACGTGTCCTGCAACCCTGTCAGTTTTGCGGCGGATGCCAAGCTGTTTTTGGCAGCCGGGTACCAGTTGGTTAAACTGGCCGCGATGGATATGTTTCCTCAGACCAGCCATCTGGAACTGATGGCCCTGTTTCGAAGGAGAAAGTAAGTTATGGTCACTGTCCGGCAATCTCACAGCTCTGACTATCACCCGGGTGGCACCGCCGCATGGCTGGCCTCTTTGGGGTTGCCAGATGCGAAAATTGAGTATTTGCTGGAGTCTGAACTCTGGTTGCAACAGCAGGATTGTACCGATCAGTTGCAGCAAATTCAGACCGGTTGGGAAATGGTGGAAATTCTGGCCGACCTGCGAATGGACAAAGATGCTTTGTTGGCTTCTTTATTGTTTCCGCTGCTGGAAGCCGGGCTGATTAGCCTGGAACAAATTCAGCAGCAATTTTGCCCTGCGGTCGCAGCTATGCTGGCGGCGGTGCAGCAAATGGAAGCCATCCGTTCTATTCCGGTAGGACCTAACCAAAGTGCCAACCCGCAGCAGGCCGACAACCTGCGGAAAATGCTGTTGGCGATGGTCGAAGACGTGCGTGCCGTGGTGATTAAACTGGCAGCGCAAATCTGCTATTTACGTCAGGTTAAAAATGCCGACGAAGAAACCCGGGTACTGGCTGCCAAAGAAACCAATGCCATCTTTGGGCCACTGGCGAACCGGCTGGGGATTGGTCAAATCAAATGGGAGCTGGAAGATTTAGCTTTCCGTTACCTGCACCCGCAAACCTACAAACAGATTGCCAGCCTGTTGGAAGAAAAACGGCTGGACCGCGAACATTACATGCAGGATTTTGTCGCCGCCGTGCAGGACAAAATGACGCAGGCTGGTATTCAGGCGGAAGTCTATGGCCGGCCTAAACATATCTACAGCATCTGGAAAAAGATGCAGAAAAAACACCTGGCCTTTGACCAGCTGTACGATATCCGTGCAGTACGGCTGGTCACAGAGCGGGTGCAGGATTGTTATGCCGCTCTTGGCATAGTGCATACGTCCTGGCGGCATTTGCCAAAAGAATTCGATGATTACATCGCCACGCCGAAACAAAATGGCTACCAGTCTATTCATACGGTGGTGCTGGGGCCTGTTGGTCGTCCGGTGGAAATTCAAATTCGCACCCGTCAGATGCACGACGATGCCGAGCTGGGTGTGGCCGCGCACTGGCGTTACAAAGAAGGGGCCAGCGCTAAAGAAGGCCAGCTGGATGAAAAAATTGGCTGGTTGCGTAAACTGCTGGCCTGGCAGGAAGAGCTGGCCGATGGCTCCGATTTAGCTGAAGAGCTGAAAAATCAGGTCACAGAAGACCGCGTCTATGTGTTTACACCCAAAGGCGACATTGTCGATTTGCCGCAAGGCTCTACACCGCTGGATTTTGCTTATTACGTGCATTCCAATGTCGGGCACCGCTGCATCGGCGCCAAAATTTCTGGCCGTATTGTGCCTTTTACCTACCAGTTAAAAACCGGTGACCAGGTGGAAATACTGACAGGTCGTGAGCCCAACCCAAGCCGTGACTGGCTGAATCCGAACCTGGGTTATTTAAAATCCAGCCGGGCGCGTTCCAAAGTGCAGTACTGGTTCCGCTTGCAGGACAGAGACAAAAATGTGCTGGCGGGCAAAGAGCTGCTGGACACCGAACTGGCCCGGCTGAATCTGGCGATGGACAATCCGAGCAAAGTGCTGCAGCGCTTTAATGTCAACAGCATGGACGAACTGCTGGCTGGTATAGGCGGCGGTGAAATTAAAGTCACCCAGGTGGTGCATTACATTCAAAGCCAGTCCGGTAAATTGCTGCAGCCGGAAATTGACCCGCGGTTGATTAGCAAACCACTGAACACCCAGCCGAAAAGCCATGTGGTGGTGCTGGGGGTTGGTAACCTGCTGACCCATATGGCCGGTTGTTGTCAGCCGCTGCCTGGTGACGCTATCGTCGGTTATATCACTCAGGGCCGCGGTATTGCGGTGCATCGTGACGACTGTGACCAGTTCAAATTGCTGCAGGAAGGCCATCCGGAACGGGTGGTGGAAGCGACTTGGGGCGATAAGTACGCCTCAGGGTATGAAGTAACCATCCGGATTGTGGCACATGACCGCAATGGCTTATTGCGCGATATCACCAGTATTCTGGCCAATGAAAAAGCCAATGTGCTGCGGATGAGCAGTAATTCCGACATAGCGCAGCAAACCGCCACCATTATTATGACGCTGGAATTGTACAACCTGGATTCCCTGAACAAGTTGCTGACCAAAGTCAGCCTGATTGATGATGTGATCGAGGCGAAACGCTTTCATTAACCGAAAGGACCACTGCATTGTCTGCAGCTATTGATCGTTTACTGGCCATTATGGCCCGTTTACGCGACCCACAGCTGGGTTGCCCCTGGGATAAAGAACAAAGTTACCAGAGCATAGTGCCTTACACCCTGGAAGAGGCCTATGAAGTGGCCGACGCCATTGCCCGTGAAGACTTTGTTGAGCTGAAAGATGAGCTGGGCGACTTACTGTTTCAGGTGGTGTTTTACGCCCAGATTGCCAAAGAAGAGCAGCGTTTTGGCTTTGACGACTGCGTCAACGCGATCTGTGAAAAACTGGTGCGCCGCCATCCGCATGTGTTTGGCGATGAGCAGGCTGACAGCAGCGCCGTGGTGCTGCAAAACTGGGAAGCGATCAAAGCCGGTGAGCGCCAGCAACAGGGCAAAACCAGTGTGCTGGACAATGTGCCGCAGGCCTTGCCTGCGCTGAGCCGTGCCTACAAGCTGCAGAAACGTTGTGCTCAGGTTGGTTTTGACTGGCCTGATGTGCAAGGCGCCTGGGACAAAGTGCAGGAAGAAGTGCAGGAAGTGGTTGAATTGGACAGCGGCGATGCGCATCTGGAAGAAGAACTGGGTGATTTAATGTTTGCGCTGGTGAATGTAGTGCGTAAACAGGGCTTCAACCCGGAAACTGTGCTGCGCAATGCTAACCTGAAATTTGAACGGCGTTTTCGTGCAGTGGAGCAGAAACTGGCCGAGCAGCAATTAACCCCGGAGAAGAGCAACCTGCAACAAATGGATGCGCTTTGGGATTTGGTGAAACTGCAGGAAAAACAGCAGGGGTTCTGATGCTGCTAGGTATTCATCATGTAGCGCTGATTTGCAGCGACTACCAAGGTTCGAAACACTTTTACACCCAAGTGTTAGGTTTGACTGTGCTGGCCGAACATTTCCGGGCTGAGCGCCAATCCTGGAAGTTGGATCTGGCGTTGCCTGATGGCAGCCAGTTGGAACTGTTTTCTTTTCCGTCGCCACCGGCACGGCCATCGCGGCCTGAAGCCTGTGGTTTGCGCCATCTGGCGTTTAAAGTGGCCGATATGGCGGCAGCAGTGGCGCATCTGACTGCTGCTGGTGTGGAGGTTGAGCCTGTTCGCACCGACCCTTACACCCAACGATTGTTCACCTTTTTTACGGACCCTGATGGTCAGCCGCTGGAGCTGTATCAGACGCCAGCTGAAACTGACTGTTAAATTCCAGCGCTGCCGCCGCTTTCGGCTGAGCGGCACGGTAATCCAGCCCCAGACTGGCGGCTAGTGTGGCTGCCAGCTGTCCCTGCTGAAACTCCCCTTGCACTAAGCCTGCCGCCGGTACGCCTGGCCCCAGAGCGGCATACCAGATTTGCTCTGAACCCGGCACGCCTTCAGGTGCAGGATAGCCTGGCAGTGCTGCGGTTTGACCGTGGCGATGCCATTGCTCAGCCAGGCCGCGGCCATGGTCGGTCGAAATCAATAAGGTGGTTTGATTGCGGTAGGCCGGCAAGTTTTGCAAGGTGCGCCATAACTCGGCAAGAAAGGCGTCGTGATGGTGGATGGCCTGCAGGTAGCGGTCGTACTGCTGCTGGTGCGCAAAGTCATCCGCTTCGCCAAGGGCAATATAAAGCACATCCGGTTGTTTCTGCCGTAAGTACTCCAAAGCAAATTCCTGAGTAAAAATGTCTGGTCGCACAGTGGCAAAACTGGCCGGGGTTTTCTGCTGCAATTCGTTTAAATACTGCACCCTTTCGGTGTGCAACTGCTGCAGTGGCATAAAACCGGCATTGACTAGCAAGCCGCTACGCGCTGTATTCAGGATCTGCGGCAGCAGCTGCCAGGAGCCAAACACGGCCACTTGCCTGGCTTGCTCTGTGGCCAGCCATTCCAGTACGGTCGGATTTGGGTTGGGAATATCGGCATTGGACAGCAGCTTCGGGTCGGCAAATCCGGCCAGCAGTTCCTGATAGCCAGGGTAGGAGACTTGCGCCGGGTTGGTCACACTGACGCTGGAATTCTTGTTTCTGTCACCGGCCAGCACCCCGTGCTTGGCGACGGTTTGATGTAAAAACGGCATCAGCTGTTCTGCGTGGCCGGGGCTATAGGTATGAATAAGCTGAGGCTGTTTTACATAGGCAGGCGACACGATAAGCTGAGGATCGGAGCCGCCGAACACCTCCTGCCAGCGCACCCCATCCAGACTGACCAGCACCACTTTGTTGCCTGCCAGTGTCATGGTGCTGCAACACAACAGCGCACACAAAAACCAATAGCGCATAAGGATACTCCGGGTTCATCAGAGGTGCCCAGCATGGTGGTTTTAGATGACATAAAAATGTGTGCTTAATGGCAATTCGGTGACAGCGGCCGTGCCATGGATAAAAGCACTTGCACTGTGGGGCAGAACCCCGGAATATAGCCATCTATAACATTAGCCGTCTGGATGTTTATATTCCGACGCTAACAGAAAACAACAAGAGTGGTCCATGACAGATTTTAGTTTTCAGCAGGCCTTTGAATGGTTGAGTTCAAGCCTGGCTGCCGTTGTGTTTTACAGCATTCCATTGGCTGGTGTGCAACTGCCGGTCACCGTACTTTGGTTGGTGGCGGGGGCCGTGGTGTTTACCTGCTACCTGGGTTTTATCAATATTCGTGGTTTTCGCCATGCGATCCAGGTGGTGCGCGGTAAGCACAGCACGCCTACCGATAAAGGCGATATCAGCCCCTTTCAGGCCTTGTCTGCTGCGCTGTCCGGTACTGTCGGCACCGGCAATATTGCTGGTGTTGCGGTCGCCATTGCCTTGGGTGGCCCTGGTGCTACCTTCTGGATGATTGTGGCTGGCTTTTTGGGCATGACCACCAAATTTGTTGAGTGCACGCTGGCGGTGAAATACCGGGTTTATCATGCCGATGGCAGCACCAGTGGTGGCCCTATGTATTACATCAAAGCGGCGCTGGATAAATATGGTCTGCCGCGGCTGGGTACAGTGCTGGCGGCATTTTTCGCCGTCGCCTGTGTCTTTGGTTCGGCCGGTTTTGTTCACGTGAATCAGGGGTTTTCGCAGGTAAAACTGGTGACAGGGTTTGACAATGCCTGGTTGTTTGGTTTGATTTACGCCACATTGGTGGGCTTGGTGGTGGTGGGCGGCATTCAAAGCATAGCCCGGGTTACCAGCAAGCTGGTGCCGGCCATGTGCGCTATTTATCTTGGCGCCGCGCTGGTGATCCTGGTGCTGAATGCGGACGCTATACCGGCGGCAGTCTGGACTATTCTGCATGGGGCTTTTGCACCTGAAGCTGCTTACGGCGGGGCCATAGGGGTCATTATTCAGGGCTTCCGCCGTGCTGCCTATTCCAACGAAGCTGGTATTGGCTCATCGCCAATCGCGCATTCGGCCGCCCGCACCAGCCAGCCGGTGTCGGAAGGTTTTGTCGGTTTGCTGGAGCCTTTTATCGACACTGTGGTGATTTGTACTATTTCAGCGTTAGTGATTATTGTCAGCGGCGTTTACGTCCAGCCTGGCCTTGACGGAGTGCAGATGACGTCCGCCGCTTTTGCTCAGGTGTTTGACTGGTTTCCGCTGGTGCTGATGGTGGCGCTGCTGTTGTTTGGCTATTCAACAGTGATCAGCTGGGGCTACTATGGCCTGAAATCCTGGACCTATTTATTTGGCTATAGCCCGTTGACCCAACGCAGTTTTAAAGTGTTGTTCTGCTGTGTGGTAGCCATAGGCGCAGTGCCGAATATGCTGGCAGTGTTCGATTTTATCGACTCAATGATTTTTCTGATGGCAGTGCCAAATATTCTGGCGTTGTATTTACTGTTGCCGGAAGTCAAAGCAGATTTGGCGGCCTATTGGCAGAACCTGAAAAAATAACAAAAAGGGCTGCCATCGCAGCCCTTTTTTATGGTGATTTCAGTGCGGTTTATTTGGCCAGAAAGGCGTAAGCGCTGATAAAGGCTGGTTCCTGAAAGCCTTTCAGGCCAGTTTCTTTAAAGTCGATCGGCACCGGGGTGCGGCTCAGGCTTTCTTTAATGTCAGCGGATGACAGAATCACAGTTTCCACACTTGGGATCAGCTGCAGTGCGGCTTCGATTTTAAAACCAATAGCGCTGCCGGCGAACTTACCTTTTTGTGGCCGTTCCCGAATGACAAAGTGGCTGATACGGTAGTCTTCAGCCAGTTTGGCCAATGAAAACTGAAACTTGCGGATTTGTTCCGGGTCCTGATCATTGACCAGCTGCAGTCTGTTGCTGCGGCAATCCGGCAGTTCAAACAGACCCTGGTTGCTGGCCATCAGGCACAAAATGGCTTCATTGCTTTTAATTTCCACACCGCATACGCGCATTCGATTCATCTCGTTCAGCTGACAATGGGGCTTATTATGACAGGAAATGGTGGGGTTACAGAAAGAAAAAAGCGGGTGAACCCCAACAGGGACAGGCGCACCCGCATTGTGGGACTAGTAAGGCTTGGCCTTCAGCCCAAAAACTCTTCGTCATCCAAATCCCATTGGCTGACGTTAATTTGCTGGTAAAAGGACCAGTGCTGCAGTAACCAGCTCAGCCAGGCACTGCCAGTTTGAGTATTCTGTTCAACATGCATAAGTCTGCTCCTTTAAAAGTCCGGCCGCCCCCGCGGCCGGTCGATCAGGTCACATCATTGTGACAGGCTGTTTTAGCGGGCTGCAGTCAGCACCGGTGAAACAGCGGCTTTCAGTTTTTGTTGCAACAGAGCCAGGTTGTACTGACCATAATCCGTGTTGCTTAACGACTGAGCTTGTTCAAAGTCAGCCAGCGCGGCCACAGGGTCTTGCTGCAGTAAACGGGTAACACCGCGGTTACTTAACGCCAGAGCACGCATTTCACGCTTGCTGCTGGCCGTTTCGCCTTCCAGGCGACGTGCAGTGACGATGGCTTGGCTACATGCTTTTTCAGCCAGCTCAAACTGAGATAACTGAGTGTGCGCTACGCACAAGCTGATTTGTTTGCTAAACAGGTCAGTCGCGCTGCTGTTCAGTTCGGTAACGGCCTGCTGGTACTGGCCTGCTTTCATCGCATCTGCAGCCGGTCCGTTTTCAGGTAATGCCATTTTGAATGGACCAGTGGCTGCGTTGGCGACGAAGGTACTTCCGGCCAACAGCCCCAGGGCTACCAATTTGCCAAAGTTGAAGGTTGTCGCTTTCATCTGAGTTCTCCACTGTAAGTTTCTGCAGCACCCGCTGCATTTGTACTTTAGAGTTTTGACTCAGAACTGACAAAGGATATAAATCACGTTAATGGATTAGCAAAATTCAGCTGTGTAAGCGAAAGCTGCTGAGGATCCACTCCACCAGCTGTTGGATCTCCGGTTTGTTGGCTTCCGATTCATGCTGCACCAGGTAGTACTTATCCCGGCTTTGCAGCTCTTCACTGAACAGCCGTTTCAGGCTACCGCTGGCAAACCAGCTGTGGCTGATAGGCCAGGGGATCAGTGCGATACCGAGACCCTGCTGGCTGGCACGGGCCACGCTGAACATACTGTCCAGCTGGATCACCTGCTTAGGTGAAAACTGTTCAATACCCACCTGATCGGCCCAGTGGTGCCAGGCCCAGGGCCGTGCCTGGTGCACCAGCAATGGCGCTTTTTGCAGGGCGTCAAAGCCCAGTGGCAGCAGCTGTTGGTACAGGCTTGGGTTGCAGGCCGGGATATAGCTGATAGGAAATAACTCATGACTGACATGATCGGCCGGCTTGGCGCTGGCCAACAGGATCTGCAAATCTGTGTATTTGGGGGAATCCTGCCGCGATTTAATGGTTTCAACTGTCAGGTTAATGTCCGGATGTTGCTCGGACCAGCCAACCAGCTTGGGCACAAAAAACTCACTGGCAAAAAATTCAGGCATAGAAATACTGAGTTCTGTCGGTGGTTTCTGCGAAGCAAAATGGCGTAAGGTCTGCTCCAGATCACGCATGATAGGCAACAACGACTGGTAAAAGGCCTTGCCCTGATTGGACAGCTCAATGGCCCGTGTCTGGCGGATAAACAGCTCAAAGCCCAGCTCTGTTTCCAGTTGCTTAATTTGGTGGCTGACCGCAGACGGTGTCAGGTACAACTGACGGGCTGTTTCTTTAAAACTTAAACAGTCGGCGGCAACACAAAAACAGCGTAAACCACGTAATGAACTATGAATGGCCATGTCAGAAACTCGAAACTAATCTGCATACAGGTTAGCAAAAAAGAAACCATAATTTAAGATTATGATTTAATTACGAAATATTTATGAATTTTAGTTGATATGAGCCGCAGTGTGGCAGCCTTGCACCCTGATGGTGCAAGGCTTAGTCCAATAAAGGAAATTGCCCTGCAATAGGGCTGCCGCTGAACTGCGCAACCCAGCCGCTGGGGTCGGTAAAGAGCCTGATTGCCGTAAATGCAGGGGCTGAACCCATATCAAACCAATGCAGGGTACCGGCAGGTACATTGATTAAATCGCCTTGGGTGCACAGCAGTTGCAGCACCTGGTTCTGCAGATGAAAACAAAACAAGCCGCGACCACGGACAAAAAACCGCACTTCGTCTTCGGCATGGGTATGTTCGGCCAGAAACTTTTGCCGTAATGCCGCTTTGTCCGGATGCTCGGCATTCAGGCTGACCACGTCGGCGGTCTGGTAACCAGCCTCGGCTTGCAGCTGACGGATTTCGCTTTGATAGTGAGTAAGTATTTGCTCTGCGCTGGCCTGCTCTGACAGTGTGGCCACCGGCCATTGGCGGAAACTCAGGCCAAAGTCAGCCAGTTTGGCCGCAATGGCGCTTGGGTCTTCAGACTGCCACTGGGGCTCTGTGGCATTCTGTGCTGAATACAGGGTCAGTTGGCTCATAGTGCCTCCAGCTGTTGAGTGACCTGAGAAAAATTGTTTGCTTGCGGCTGCAGCGGGCTGCTCTGCCCATCCCGTAGCAGTTGAATGCAATGCCAGCCAGCAGCCTGAGCTGCCAGAATTTCATCCGGATGATCAGATAAAAACAGAATTTCGGCGGCAGGTAAGCCTACTTCAGCGGCGATGCGCTGGTAAGAAGCGCTGTCTTTTTTACCGCCGATATGGGTATCAAAGTAGCCCTGAAATAACCCGGTTAAATCACCTGCCACACTGTAGCCAAACAACAAACGCTGCGCGGCAACAGAGCCGGAACTGTACACATACAATGCTTTGCCTTGTTGCTGCCACTGCGTTAACGCCGGTACTACGTCATCGTAGAGCTGGCCTTTGAGTTGTCCACTTTGGTAGCCAGCCTCCCAGACCATACCTTGCAGCTCTTTGAGCGGCGTGATTTTCTGATCGGTGTGGATCCAGTGCAGCAAACTGCTGATCACCAGTTCTAGTTCAGCGTCCGGTTGCTGGAGCAGATTGCGGATTTGTTGCAGTTGTTCAGCGACATCGGGCCTGTGCTGCTGCTGACGGATAAAGTCCGGTAAAGCAGCGGCTGCGTAAGGAAACAGGACCTGGCTGACAAACTGAATGTCGGTGGTGGTGCCTTCAATATCGGTCACTATGGCATGGATAGGCATGCGAACTCCGTCAGACTAAACCGCAGATTTTAATCCGCTCCAGCTCACAGGCAATCAGAAATTCCCAGGCTTCCAGGTGACGTTTGCATTGCTCCAGGCTGTCACCCCAGACATAGAGACCATGGCCGCGTACCAAAAAGGCATAAGGCAGGGTTTGTGTGCCAGCAAGCTGGGTCACTTTAGCGGCCAGCGCTGCCATGTCCTGCGTGTTATCCAATACCGGCAGCAGCAATGCCTGTTGGTGGCTCTGAATGCCCTGAATGGCTTTTTGCATTTCATAGCCATCAAAACAGTACTGCGGTTGACTAATCAGACGGGAAAATACGGTCGCCTGCACCGAATGGGTATGCAACACTGCTTTGGCGTCCGGGTAATGCCGGTACAAAGCGCAGTGCAACGCTGTTTCTGCTGAAGGTTTGCCCTGGCAGCTGAAGCTGATCTCATCAAAATCAACCTGCAGTAAATCGGCCGGGCTCAGTTCGCCTTTGTCTTTGCCAGAGGCGGTGACCAGGCAGCTTTGGGCTGAACTTCGGATGGAGAAATTTCCTCCGGTGGCAGGCACCCAATGGCGCTGCGCTATCCAGCGGCCAGTGGCACATAGCTGAATAGCATAAGGGTTTAACTGGTGGACCTGGGCTAAGTTATTCATCTTTGCCTCTTGATGTATAGACGTCTAAACGTGAGAATGCCCAAATGATAGCATTGCTAATGAGCTCAGGCCAGCGCCAGCAGCCGCAAAAACTTTGCCTTTGGCCCTACAGGCGGCGCACAATATCGCCACTTGCCGCAACCACTGAATTTAAATGAAGTTACAGAGCAAACTCCCTTCCGTCGGAACCACCATTTTCAGCCAAATGTCACAACTGGCCGCTGAACAGCAGGCGATCAACCTGTCGCAAGGTTTTCCGGATTTCCCCTGTGACCCGTTGTTGCCTGAACTGGTGTTTCAGGCTAGCCAACAAGGGCTGAACCAATACGCGCCGATGCCGGGCCTGTTAGTGCTGCGTGAACAGATTGCCGCGTTAACTCAGCGTTGTTATGGCCGCGCTGTTTGCCCGGATCGGCAAATCACCGTCACCAGCGGTGCTACTGAGGCCTTGTTTGTTGCCATTCAGGCATTGGTTCGCAGCGGCGATGAAGTCATAGTGTTTGACCCGGCGTATGACAGCTACCTACCGGCGGTCGAGTTAGCTGGTGGCCGCACTGTGCATATTCCATTGCAGCCGCCTGAGTACCGGGTGGACTGGCAGGCGGTGGAGCGACAAATCAGCAGCAAAACCCGGCTGATTATGGTGAACAGCCCACACAACCCGACCGGCATGGTGTTCAGCCGGGAAGACTGGCTGGCACTGGAGCAACTGGTGTTGAAACACCGTTTGTTTTGTATCAGCGACGAAGTCTATGAGCACATGGTGTTTGACAGCTTGCCGCGCCACAGTGCCAATCAGTTAACTCAGCTGGCCGAGCGTACTGTGGTGGTGTCGTCTTTTGGCAAAACCTTCCATGTCACCGGCTGGAAGCTGGGTTATGCGGTGGCGCCGGTCGAGCTGACCACAGAATTTCGCAAAATTCACCAATACGTCACCTTTTCCAGTTTCACACCGGCACAGCAGGCCATTGCGGAATTGATGCAGCAAAAGCCAGAGCTGGTGACCAACCTGGCCGATTTTTATCAGCAAAAGCGCGATTCTTTCCGTTCCTTGTTGCAGTCCTCCGGATTTGCGCTATTGCCTTGTCAGGGTACTTATTTTCAGCTGGCCGACTACAGTGCGCTCAGTGCGCTGGATGATGTCAGTTTTTGCCGGCAACTGACGGTCGAGCACAAAGTAGCGGCTATTCCGTTGTCGGTGTTTTACCGCCAGCCGCCGCAACAGCAAGTGATCCGGTTTTGTTTTGCGAAACAGCCGCTAACGCTGCAACAGGCCGCGGAGAAATTATGTCGCGTATCAAGATAGCCGTGGTGCAAAGCCCGCTGATCTGGCAGCAGCCCTCGGCCAATTATCAGCTGCTGGCTGAACGGATGGACAGTGCCACCGGGGCTGATCTTTACGTGTTGCCGGAAATGTTTAACAGCGGCTTTAGTATGAACGCGCTGCAGATTGCCGAAGCTATGGATGGACCAACGGTTAACTGGCTGCGCTCGCAAAGCAAAGCACGAGGCGCAGCTATTTGTGGCTCGGCTGCTATCCGGCTGGAGTCAGGTGTGGTGAACCGACTGCTGTTCGCGACGCCAGATGGCCAGCTACAGTATTACGACAAGCGGCATTTATTCCGCATGGGCAATGAACACCAACATTATCAGGCTGGTACACAGCGGGTGGTGGTGGAACACCTTGGTTGGCGTTTCTGTTTACAGGTTTGTTATGACCTGCGTTTCCCGGTGTTTGCCCGTAACCGCCAGGACTACGATGCATTGATTTATGTCGCTAACTGGCCAGCGCCAAGGCGTCAGGTTTGGCGCACTTTATTGCAAGCCAGAGCGCTGGAGAATCAGGTGGTGGTGATTGGCTGCAACCGTGTTGGCACTGACGACAATGGTCTGGAGTACAGCGGTGATTCGCTGCTGGTGGATCATCTGGGTGTATTACAGGCGGATGGGGCGGACGGCCGGGATGGCGTGCTGCAGGCCACTTTTGATTTGAGCGTACAACAGCAGTTTCAGCAGAAGTTTCCGGCATATCTGGACGCAGATGCATTTAGTCTTAATGGGGTTTTTGATGGATAACAAGTACCGGAACCAGGTGACTGTGCTGGTGTACCTCAGCTTTATGCTGTTGGGGCTAATGGGTATTTTATGGGGCATCTTGTTACCGGACATGATGCAGCAGCTGCAAATGTCGGCGGCAGCCAGTGGATTGTTTTTTGCTGTGTTGTCGCTGGGCTCTATTAGCGGTGCCTTTTTGGGTGGCAAGTACATTCAGAAGTTTGATTTTGTGCCCTTGTTTGCCGTGTTGATGATGGTGCTGGTGCTGTTGCTGGGACTGGCCTCAGTGCAGACCTACTGGCCGGTGTTGTTGGGTTTTGTCTATTTTCTGGCGTTGGCCTGTTCCGGCCTGTTCACCATAGGCCATACCCTGATAGCCCGGCTTTATGTCACCAAACGCGCCAAAATGATGGGCTTAATGGATTTTATGTTCAGCCTGGGCACCTTGCTGGCACCGCTCTACGTGGTGGTGCTGTACTGGATGCAAGAAGACTGGCGCTGGCCGCTGCGTATTCTGGCACTTTGTCTGTTTTTCACTGCCTGCTTTGCCTGGTACCTGGGGCGCACCCACGAAAGCCCACCGCATATGGCGCACAGCAAAGGCAGCTTGTCTTACCGTCAGGTACTGAAGCAGCCGGTATTTTTTGCGCTGGCGCTGATGATGTTTGGCTATGGGGCTGTCGAATGGGGCCATGGCAACTGGTTTGTAACTTATGCCAGCGCTGGGTTGGGTTATAGCACCGAAGACGCCCGCTTGACCATCGCCTTTTTTACCGGCGGTATGGTGCTCAGCCGGTTAGGGTTTTACCTGTTTTTGCGTTGGTTCAGCAGTGCTCAGTTGCTGGTGATACTGGGCACCTGTGCCTTATGTGGTGCCTTGCTGGTGAAGCTGGCCGATTTACCGCTACTGCTGAAACTGGGTAACTTTGCCTTAGGCTTGGGTTTAGGGGCTATCTTCCCGCTGATGCTGACCGCGGCGATGGATTTGGACAGCGACAATGGCCCTGTGTTGTCTGGTTTGGCGAATATGGGCGGCTCCATTGGCTATCAGGCGGCAGCATTAGGCACTGGCCTGGTGGCGGAACAGGTTGGTATTGCACTGGCCTATTGGTTAATTCCGATGCTGGCACTGTGGCTGTTCTGCACTTTGGCCTATTTCAGTTATTTGTTGCATAAAAAGCAGGCAGAGCGGGCGGCGCATTAACTTTTTTGCTGCATTTAACGGCTGGATCGCCGTTTTGCTCTTGATTTGCCGTGCATTTAGCGCGATAAACTCAGTCCGTCTACTGACTGAGACTTTGGACCATGAGTCATGACATTTCCTGGGCCGAATTGGCCCGGCAGGCCCGCCAGGCTGCAGAGCAAGCCTATGCCCCTTATAGTAAGTTTCCGGTTGGAGTTGCCGTACTGGCCAGCTCCGGCCGGATCTACACCGGATGCAACGTAGAAAACGCCTCGTACGGTGGCACGACCTGTGCCGAGCGCAATGCCATTGCCGCGGCAGTGGTCGCCGGAGAGCGCCAGTTTTTGGCCCTGATGGTGTACACTCCGCAAACCCAGCTGACCCCACCCTGTGGCATCTGTCGTCAGGTGATTGCTGAATTTTATGCGCCGGACAGTCCGGTCCGCAGCTGCAATCATTTGGAACAGCAGCAGGAATGGCGCCTGGATGAACTGTTGCCATCCGCCTTTACGCCAACCTATCTGGCCAACAGCAGCAAAATTTAACCGGAGTTCTCTGTGTACTTACCTCAGGAAATCATTAAACAAAAACGCAATGGCGGCGTACTCAGCGACGACGCCATCCGCCAGTTTGTTGCTGGCTTAACCGATCAGAGTTTCAGCGAAGGCCAGATTGCCTCGCTGGCGATGGCGATTTATTTAAATGGCATGCAGACCGAAGAGACGGTAGCGTTAACCCGCGCCATGCGTGACTCAGGTGCCGTGCTGAACTGGTCAGGCTTAAATGGCCCTGTCGTGGACAAACACAGTACAGGTGGTGTGGGTGATAAAGTCAGCCTGATGCTGGCGCCCATGGTAGCCGCCTGCGGCGCTTATGTGCCGATGATTGCGGGCCGGGGTTTAGGCCATACCGGTGGTACCATTGATAAGCTGGAGGCGATCCCCGGTTATCAGACCCAACAAAGTCTGGATTCGATTCAGCAACTGGTACGGAAAAACGGTGCCGTGATTGTGTCGCAAAGTGCGGAGCTGGCACCGGCAGACCGGCGTTTATACCTGATCCGCGATGTGACCGCGACCGTGGAGTCCATCCCTCTGATCACCGCGTCTATTTTGTCGAAAAAGCTGGCGGCCGGCCTGCAGTACCTGACGATGGATGTGAAAATTGGCTCGGGCGCCATTATGAAAAATGTGGCCGACGCTTCGGCGTTAGCCCGCAGCATCGTCAACACCGCCAAAGGGGCCGGGGTACCGACTCAGGCCTTGCTGACTGATATGAACCAAACGCTGGGCACCAGCGCAGGTAATGCGCTGGAAGTTGTGGAAACTTTGGATTATTTAACTGGTAAATACCGCGAGCCGAGATTGCATCAGGTGACCCTGGAACTGGGCGCCAGCATGCTGCAACTGGCCGGTTTGTATCCGGATAAAACCAGCGCTGTGGCGGCACTTGAACACAGCTTAACTTCAGGCAAAGCAGCAGAGCTGTTTAGTAAGATGGTGGCGGCCCAAGGAGGACCGGCCGATTTACTGGAAAAACCAGCGCAGTATCTGGCCACAGCCAAGGTGGTGCAGGATATTACGGCACCTGCTACTGGTTATCTTGCCGGAGCTGATACCACAGCCATTGGTATGGCGGTAGTGCGCTTAGGCGGCGGACGGGCTCACCCAAGCCAGGTGATTAACCCGGCAGTAGGTTTTAGCGATGTGCAGCCAGTGGGTGGTCGATTCACTTCGGGCCAGTTGCTGGCGCGGGTGCATGCCAACACTCAGGAACAGGCCGACAAAGCCAAAGCAGAATATCTGGCCGCGTTAGGGTGGTCTGAGACGCCGGTGGCTACGGATCCTTTGGTACATCTGGTGATAGATTGACCTCAAAAATTCAAGCTTCTTCAGACGGTTATCCGCAAAATGGAATGCGACTAACCGTCTTGTTGCGGTCACAGGCTTTTGCTACTGTAGCCGCGGCAGTAAGGGAGGCATGGATGAAAAAGAGACTGTTGTTATGGCTGACGCTGCTGACCAGCTGTGTCGCCTCTGCTCAGCCAGTGATGGTATGGTACGCCAGCCATTGGCCGCCTTTTCGTATCTCTGAAGGCCCTTATGCCGGTCAGGGCCGCTACGATGTGCTGCTGCAGCAACTGATGCAGGCCTTACCTCAATACAAGCACCAAATTCGCCAGATTCATCTGGCCCGTATCACCAGGATCTCTGCGTTAACCAAGGAATCTCATTGCACTTTTGGTTTACGTTATACCAAAGAACGCGCCACGAAAGGCCTGTTATCTGAGCCTGCCGCGCTGATCACGAACCTCGAAATCAACTACACGCCGTCCAACTCTAAAGCCGTGAAGACATTCGCCAGTCAGCCACTGGTTAATCTTAAAGTATTAAGTCGGCAGCAGGATTTATTGGGTTTACTGGAAGCGGACAGGGCTTATCCAAAATTAGTGTCTGAGCATCTGGATAAGCCAGGCAGCAATTTGGGTAGCAGCTCCATGTCGACATTAAATCCTGCACAATTACTTAATGCAAAACGTGTGGATTATGTGGTGGATTATCCGCACCGACTGGCTTTTTTTGCCAAAGAAGCTGGCCTGAATTTACTCTTTTCTTCGCGGCCTATCCAAGGGCTGGAGCCGGTTTCTTACGGTTATGTGGTGTGTTCGAAGACGGCAGAAGGCGAGCAGTGGATGGTTGATATCAACAAGGTGTTGCCAGAGTTGAAGCAACGTCAAAGTTACCAGGACGCCATGCTGCTGTGGGCGACGGACTCAGAAAAGCAGCTGCTGTTACAACATTACCCAGAGTTCAGCCTGCTGAAGCAGGTACAGCCCGAGCAGGCTGAAACTCTGGAATAGAGCTGCTAGTGCAGTTTAAGGCGAGGTCGGATGATCTTGTTGATTTTGCCAATCACAGAAATCATCAGGGTACGCCACCAGCCGTGTAAGGCCATTTGGTGCATGCGGTACAGGGAGATGTATGCCATGCGCGCGATGCGGCCTTCAATCATCATGGCGCCACCGACCAGATTACCCATCAGGCTGCCTACAGTGCCAAAGCGGCTCAATGAAATCAGCGAGCCGTGGTCCTTGTAGATATAAGGCGTCTGGGCTTTGCCTGCCAGCACGGCCAGCAGATTGCGCGCCACATGGCTGGCCATCTGATGGGCTGATTGCGCCCGCGGCGGCACCCATTTATTGCCTGGCAGCGGACAACCCGCACAATCACCAATCACATAAATCTGGCTGTCGATGGTGCTTTGTAAGGTGGGCAACACCATCAGCTGATTAATACGGTTGGTTTCCAGCCCATCTAATTCTTTCAGGAAATCTGGTGCTTTGATGCCGGCGGCCCAGACCATTAACTCGGCATGCAACTGCTCCTCACCCAGGCTCAGGCCGTCTTCAGTGGCGGCGGTCACCTTGGTGTTCACCCGCACATCGACACCCAGTTTCAATAGCTCCTTATGCGCCGCCGCGGCAATGCGTTCAGGCAAGGCTGGCAGAATACGTGGCCCCGCTTCAATCACCGAAATTTTCAGCCGGTCCCGTTTCACATCATCAAAGCCATAGGAGTTCAGCTCCGCAGCAGCATGGTGCAGTTCAGCCGCCAGTTCAACACCAGTCGCCCCTGCGCCAACAATGGCAATATTCAGGTTTTCTTTTGGATGCAATGGCGAATTCAACTTCAGGTAGGCTTCCAGCAAACGGCGATGGAAGCGATTGGCCTGGCTCGGGCTGTCCAGAAAGATGCAATGCTCTTGCACGCCTGGGGTGTTGAAATGATTGGAAATACTGCCTATGGCCAGTACCAGATAGTCGTATTTCAGCCGGCGTGCTTCAAGCACCAGATCGCCGTTTTCGTCATGAATAGGCGCCAGCACCACTTCACGGGCGGCCCGGTCCAGCCCGGTCATAGTGCCCAACTGAAACTCAAAACCGTGGGCTTTGGCATGGGCCCGGTACGTCACCTGGTCAATATCGACGTCCAGGGTGCCGGTGGCCACTTCGTGTAATAAAGGTTTCCAAATATGGGTTGGATTACGGTCTATCAGGGTCACCCGGGCTTTGTGTTTGCGGCCCAGCTTATTTCCCAGACGGGTTGCCAGTTCCAGCCCACCGGCGCCACCGCCGACCACCAGAATATGTGGAGTAGTCATTGTTTCTCTCATTCGCTGCTGCTACCAGTCCTGTTAGCAGCACTGCCTGCTTTGCCATCCGCACAATCATCCCTGAGTTGTGCCTTTGTCATTCCCTCGCGCGGCTGCATGGGTCGCACGTTATTGTGATGCTGTGCCGGAATTGCTGTCACATTCCGGTCGTGATTCGGTTGGGTCCATAAAAAAAACCGGCCACAGGGCCGGTTTTTGTCTTAACTGTTTTTCTGCCGTTTCATGGCTTCGAAGAACTCATCGTTGGTTTTAGTCATCGACAGTTTATCGATCAGGAACTCCATGCAATCCGTTTCGTCCATTGGATTAAGGATTTTGCGCAGGATCCACATTTTTTGCAGTTCTTCCGGCGACGCCAGCAGCTCTTCGCGGCGGGTGCCCGACCGGTTGAAATCAATGGCAGGGAACACACGACGCTCGGCAATTTTGCGCGACAAGTGCAGTTCCATGTTGCCTGTACCTTTGAATTCTTCGTAAATGACTTCGTCCATCTTCGAACCGGTATCAACCAGTGCTGTAGCGATAATGGTCAGGCTACCGCCTTCTTCCACGTTACGGGCTGCACCGAAGAAACGCTTCGGTTTGTGCAGCGCGTTGGCGTCCACACCACCTGTCAACACTTTACCTGAGCTAGGGATCACTGTGTTGTAAGCACGGGCCAGACGAGTGATTGAATCGAGCAGAATAATCACGTCTTTTTTGTGTTCAACTAAACGTTTGGCTTTTTCGATCACCATCTCAGCCACTTGGACGTGACGGCTGGCTGGTTCGTCGAAGGTGGACGCAACCACTTCACCTTTGACCAGACGCTGCATTTCGGTCACTTCTTCCGGACGTTCGTCAATCAGCAGTACCATCAGCACACATTCAGGGTGGTTGGCGGCAATCGACTGGGCAATGTTCTGCAGTAAAATGGTTTTACCGGCTTTTGGCGGTGCAACGATTAATGCACGTTGACCACGGCCAATTGGAGACGCCAAATCCAGCACCCGGGCTGTTAAGTCTTCTTTGGAGCCGTTACCACGTTCCATCCGCAGCCGTGAATTGGCGTGTAGTGGAGTTAAGTTTTCAAACAAAATTTTATTGCGGGCTTGCTCTGGGCGACCGAAGTTGACTTCGTTCACTTTCAGCAGCGCAAAATAACGTTCGCCTTCTTTAGGCGGACGGATCAAACCAGAAATGCTGTCACCGGTCCGCAGGTTAAAGCGGCGGATTTGGCTGGGAGAGACATAAATATCGTCAGGGCCGGCCAGGTAAGAACTGTCTGCAGAACGCAGGAAGCCGAAACCGTCGGTCAGAATTTCCAGAACGCCATCGCCGTAGATTTCTTCACCGTTTTTGGCATGGGCTTTGAGAATGGCGAAGATAATGTCCTGTTTGCGCAGGCGGGCCATATTTTCCAGGCCCATTGATTCAGATAAATCAACCAGCTCGTTAATTGGCTTCAGTTTCAGTTCGGTTAAATGCATAGTGTGTGGATTCTTGTTGGTCAAACAGAATTACAAGCTTATCGCGCTGATTAAAAGGAAGTAGGCTTAGGTTTAGTCAACGGGACAGCGTGGTTTTAGGGATTTGTTGCTGCGATACACCTTAGCAGGATAAGTTTCTTGCGTCCAGATGAAAACGAGAAAAGCTGTATTTTTATACGATGGGTGCTCAGAGTAGTGCGAAAGCGCAGAAAACCACGAAGATCAGGTGAAAACCCCAAACAGATTTTCACCTGAAATTAATCAGATATTGCTGTCTAAAAACTCTTTTAACTGAGTCTTCGATAAGGCACCTACTTTAGTGGCGGCAACCTGGCCGTTTTTAAACAGCAGCAGCGTTGGGATACCACGAATACCAAATTTTGGCGGCGTCCCTGGGTTGTGGTCGATGTTGACCTTAGCCACAGTGACTTTGCCTGCGTATTCTTTCGCTACATCGTCCAGGATGGGTGCAATCATTTTGCACGGACCACACCACTCAGCCCAAAAATCAACCAGGACAGGTGCGCTAGCTTTTAACACGTCGGCTTCGAAGCTATCGTCTGATACCTGCAGAATATGTTCACTCATTGTATTCTCCGTTAGTACTGGGCAGTTGGGTACTGCAAAAATTTAAAGCCAATTTTATCCGGACTGTTCCTTATTGCAAGCGTAACGGTTATGCTTAGCGCGTATGAATAAAACACACTTAACACCACACAAATTCGCCGATTTTGCATTGGCACCTCAGGTTCTTGCAGCACTTTCAGCGCAAGGTTTCGAGCATTGCACACCAATACAGGCACAGTGTCTGCCCATTGCTCTGACCGGCAAAGATATTGCAGGTCAGGCACAGACCGGAACAGGTAAAACCCTCGCGTTTTTAACCGCCACTTTCCACTATTTACTGACACATGAACCTCGGGGTTCAGGTCAGCCGCGGGCCATCATTATGGCGCCGACCAGGGAATTGGCTGTGCAGATCCATCATGACGCCCAGGCTTTGGCCAAACACTCAGGTTTGAAGCTTGCTCTGATTTATGGGGGCGAAGGTTACGATACTCAACGTCAGGCCCTCGAAAAAGGCGCAGATATTTTAATCGGCACCACAGGCCGTCTGATTGACTACCTGAAACAAGGCCTGTACGACCTGTCGCAAATTCAGGTGGTCGTGCTGGATGAAGCCGACCGCATGTTTGATCTGGGCTTTATCAAGGACATTCGTTTCTTATTCCGCCGGATGCCGCCCGCCACTGAACGTCTGAGCCTGCTGTTCTCTGCGACTTTGTCTTACAAGGTGCAGGAACTGGCTTTTGAGCAGATGAATCAGCCGGTGCACGTGCATATTGCACCAGAGCAAATGACCGGCAGCCGTATCAGCGAAGAACTGTTTTACCCGTCAGACGAGCACAAAATGAAACTCTTGCTGACCCTGATGGAAGAAGAGTGGCCGGATAAAGCCATTGTATTTGCCAACACCAAACATTGTTGTGAAGACATCCATGCCTGGTTAGAAGCCGATGGGCATCGGGTTGGCTTACTGACAGGTGATGTTATTCAGAAAAAACGTCTGCGTATTCTGGAAGAATTCACCAAAGGTCAGCTCGATATCCTGGTTGCAACCGATGTGGCTGCCCGTGGCCTGCATATTCCGAAAGTCAGTCATGTGTTTAACTATGACTTGCCGGATGACTGTGAAGACTATGTGCACCGTATTGGCCGTACCGGTCGTGCCGGTGAAAGCGGCAAAGCCATCAGTTTCGCCTGTGAGCGTTATGCGCTGAACCTGACCGCCATTGAAGACTATATTCGTCATGCGATTCCGGTGACCCAATACGATTCGACCGTATTACTGGAAGATGTGACCCAGCCAAAACCCCGTGTCCGTCGTCGGCCTGGACAGGCCCGTACCGGCCAGCGAAGTCAGTCTAATGGCTCGCGGAACCCACGCAGCCGTCCGCGTTAAGGCGATGCAATTTGAAGAGTCCCAATCACAGCATAATGATATTTATGCTGTGATTGACCTCGGCTCCAACAGCTTCCATATGCTGATGGTCAAGGTTGTCGCCGGCAGTGTGCAGGTGATTGGACGGGTCAAACGTAAAGTGCGTTTGGCGGCCGGTTTAAATGACAGCCTGGTACTGAGCAAAGAAGCCATGACCCGCGGCTGGGAATGCCTGGCTCTGTTTGCTGAGCGGCTGCAAGATATTCCGGCCAGCAACATCCGTATCGTCGGTACCGCCACATTGCGCTTGGCCCGCAACGTAAAAACCTTTCTGACTGAAGCCGAACAGATCCTTGGCCATAAAATTGAAGTGATTTCCGGTGAAGAAGAAGCCCGGATTATCTACCTTGGGGTTGCCCATACCTCCAATTGTGAAGCAAACCGTCTGGTGATTGATATAGGTGGAGCCTCCACTGAAGTGGTGGTCGGCCAGGGCTTTCAACCGCTGTTGCTGTCCAGCCTGAATATGGGCTGCGTCACTTATCTGGAACGTTATTTTCAGAACAATGAGCTGAGTGAGTCTAACTTCAATGCGGCGATCGCTGCGGCTGAACTGGAAATTCACAAGGTGGCCGATGAGTATCTGGCGCAAGGCTGGCAAAATGCGGTAGGGGCATCCGGCACTGTACAGGCATTGCAGGAAATTCTGGTTGCCCAGGGCAAAGACGAAGTGATCACCTTGTCCCGGCTGGAAACCATACTGCAGCAGGCGCTTGCCTGTGGTCATATGGACCAGTTGGCTATCCATGGTCTGGCCCAGGAACGCAAACAAGTGTTTCCGTCCGGCCTGGCGATTCTGATTGCGTTATTTCGGGTACTGCAAATCAAAGGCATGACATTGTCAGGGGGCGCGCTGCGCGAAGGTGTTCTGTACGGCATGCTGTCGCAATTGCAGCATCAGGACGTCCGTGCCCGCACAGTGCAAAGCATGATGGTACGTTATTTTATTGACCAGCAGCAGGCCAACCGGGTAGCCGATATGGCCGCTATGCTGGCGCAGCAGCTGGACCCGCAATGGAACCTGCAAAGCTTTGAAGGCCTGAGCATTTTGCGGTGTGGCGCCTTGTTGCACGAGCTGGGTTTACTGATTGAATACAAAAATCATCACCATCATGGCGCCTATATCATCAATCATGCGGAACTGCCGGGTTTTACCAGAGCACAGCAGCAGCTGTTGATGGCGCTGGTGTATAACCACAGAGCAGACCTGAATAAAGATATTCTGGCGCGTCAGACCATGACCTCCGTTTTACTGGCGGTGCGGCTGACCCGTATCTTGCGACTGGCGGTGATTTTGTCCATGCGTCGCCGTCACGAAGCCTTGCCAGCGGTGCAAGTGCAGGCTCAGGCGGAAGGCTTACATCTTAAACTGCCCGACGGCTGGTTGGATCATCATCCGTTGATGCGGGCTGAGCTGGAGCAGGAAATTGCCTACCAGCAGCAAGCTGGCTGGCAGTTGATGGTGCATTAAAAAGGCGGGTAACCCCGCCTTCTTCAATTAAACTCAGCTCTGTTTTAACCAAATGGCGGCTTTTTTGGCGAAATAAGTCAGGATGCCATCCGCACCGGCGCGTTTGAAGGCCAGCAACGACTCCATCACCACCGCTTCTTCATTCAGCCAGCCATTTTGAATGGCGGCCATATGCATCGCATATTCGCCACTGACCTGATAAGCAAAGGTGGGCACGCCGAATTCATCTTTGACACGACGGACTATGTCCAGATACGGCATACCTGGTTTTACCATCACCATGTCGGCCCCTTCTTCCAGGTCCAGCGCCACTTCACGCAGTGCTTCGTTGCTGTTGGCCGGGTCCATTTGGTAGGACTTCTTGTTGCCACCTTTCAGATTGCCAGCCGAGCCAACGGCGTCGCGGAATGGGCCGTAGTAGGCGGAAGCGTATTTAGCTGAATAAGCCATGATCTGCGTGTTCACAAAGCCAGCGTCTTCCAGGGCTTCCCGGATAGCACCAATACGACCATCCATCATGTCAGATGGTGCTACGATATCGGCCCCAGCTTCGGCGTGCGACAGCGCCTGTTTCACCAGAATTTCTGTAGTGATGTCATTCAGCACATAACCGTCTTCATCAATAATGCCGTCCTGACCATGAGTGGTGAAGGGGTCCAGCGCCACGTCGGTGATCACACCAAGTTGTGGCACCTGCTGTTTCAACATCCTCACCGCGCGTTGTGCTAAAGCGTCCGGGTTATAGGCTTCTTCAGCCATCAGAGATTTTTTCTCAGCTGCTGTCACCGGGAATAAGGCAATGGCAGGAATACCTAAATCGGCCAGTTCGCGTGCTTCTTCGAGTAATAAATCCAGTGACAGGCGTTCTACACCTGGCATAGAGGCGACAGCCTGGCGCTGATTTTCGCCTTCCACAATAAACATCGGGTAAATCAGGTCGTTAACGCTAAGTTGGTTTTCCGCCATCAGGCGACGGCTGAAATCGTGCGCTCGTAACCGACGCAGGCGGCTGGCAGGGAAATACTCATTGGTCTTGGTCATCGGATTCTGGCTCCTGTTCAGCAATCTCATGCTGCGAAAGTTCCGAACACACCACTTTGTTGCGTCCGGTGTGTTTAGCCTGATACAAAGCTGCATCTGCGGCTTGAATAAAGTCACTGCTGGTCTGCTGTGGTTCGGGGATTGCCGTGTAACAGCCGATGCTGGCATGGATCAGCAGCGCAAGTTGTTGGTAATTGACCTGACTGCTGGCCAGGTCCTGGCGTACCAGTTCGGCCAGCTGCATGGCACCTTCAGAATTGGTGTTGGGCAGGATCAGTGCAAACTCTTCACCACCGTAACGGCACAAATGATCGCTACTGCGTTTTAAATGGCTTTGAATACACTGAGCGACTTGCTGAATGACTGCATCGCCCACCAAATGGCCATGCTGGTCGTTAATGGCTTTAAAATGATCGATATCTATCATCAACAATGACAAATAGCTGCGCTCGCGGCGGCAGCGTTTCAGTTCCGCAATCAGTTTCTGATCAAAAAAGGCTCTGTTGCGTATGCCGGTCAGTGCGTCCAGCGTGTTTTGCTGCTCCAGCTGACGGTTTTTATCAGCCAGTTCATTCAGGGTAATTTGCAGTTCGAGAGTGCGTTGCTGGATTTTCTCTTCCAGCTCATCGGCCACATTTTGCTGCCAGCGCCGTTGCTGCCAGACAAAAAGTGCCCAGGCCAGCAGTGCGATCAGCACGCCAGCAAAAGCGAAGCCTGCCAGCATTCCTTGCCACTGCTGTGATATCCATTCATACCCCATCACTAGGCTCCACTGGTCTGAATAAGCGGTTGAAATTAAGGGTGGTCTGTTCGGCAACCTGGTCCAGACTGAGTTGTTTCAATTGTGCAATCTGCGCTGCAATCGAGCTGACAAAGGCCGGTTCGTTGCGACGGCTTTTGGGTTTGTCAGCAAGCGTACGAGGCAACAAATAAGGGGCGTCTGTTTCCAGCAGGATCCGATCCAGCGGCAGGTAGGTTAAGGCTTCTATCATGCTCTGATTGCGCCGCTCATCACAAAGCCAGCCGGTAATACCTATGTAGAGACCGCGATCCAGATAGGCTCTCAGTTGCACACTGTCGCCGGTAAAGCAATGGGCGACACCGGTCAGGGCAGGGAAAGATTTCAGTAACGCAATTTGGTCAGCGAAAGCATCTCTTTCATGCAAATAAACAGCTTTGTTTACCCGGGAGGCCAATTCTAATTGCTGTTCAAACACCTGCAGCTGAGCAGGTCGGGGGCTAAAATCGCGGTTATAATCCAGACCACATTCACCCACAGCGACCACTGCAGGGTCGGCCAGCAATGGCATAAGGGTCTGCAGCCAATCGGGTGCGACCGCAGCCGCCTGATGTGGGTGGACGCCGGCGGTACAGACTAAGCTGTGCTTGCCTTGGCAATAATCCAGATTCAGCCGGCTTTCTGCCACATCTGAACTGATCAGCAGAAGTTGCCGCACTGCATTCAGATGCGCGCGTTCAATGACCTCGGCACGATCGGAGTCAAATTGATTGCTGAATAAATTGACTCCGGCATCACAGTAACTGACCACTTATTTATCCCGACGTACCCGGGTCTTGCGTGGTGAGTCTTGTTGGCCCAGGAAAAACGAATTGAGCACGCCCCTGGTTAGTTGGTACGTTTCGCCGGCTTTTGCGACAAAGGATTCCTTGTTGACCTGACGCCAGACCTGACCATTATCAAAGCTGAACACTAACTCACCGCGCGGTGCCTTGGTCACCTTGGCAAGCACGACACTGACGGCTTCCGGCAGATCGGTCGGAGGGGCCGCCCGGTGTTCAATGCCAAACTTCTGCTCAGCTGTCGCCGTTGCTTGAGGGGCTGCCGCAGTGACCGTTGTCAGCTGCTCTGTGTCGCTGACGGCATCCGCTGTCACAATCACAGGCTGGGCGGCTGGAGCTGGGCTGCCTATCTGGTCATAACAGACCAACCGTGGCAGGTCTTGTGTAATCTGACGGCACTTCGATAGCTCGTCATTGACGGTGGTGGCTTGTGCTGAGACAACGATTAGACCCAAAATGACGGCTACAGCTTTCATTGAACTTCCTCATGCGTATGTTCTTCAGTGCCTGGTTGATAAAACCGGCTCAGCCAGATCCCCAGTTCGTACAGCAGACACATAGGGACAGCCAGCAATGTTTGTGACAGGACATCAGGTGGTGTCAGCAACATGCCGATAATAAAGGCAATCACGACAAAATAAGGGCGTTTCTCTACCAGGCTTTTTCGGTCCACTGCACCTGTCCAGACCAGTAATAACACGGCAACAGGAATTTCGAAAGCCAGACCAAAGGCAAAAAACAATTTCAGTACAAAGTCGAGGTAGCTGCTGATATCGGTGGCGATAGTGACGCCTTCTGGTGCCACACTGGTAAAGAAGCCAAAGACGATCGGGAAGACCACAAAGTAGGCAAAGCAGATACCCAGATAAAATAGCAGCGTGCTGGATACAATCAGCGGCGCCACCAGATGCTTTTCTTTCTGGTACAAGGCGGGCGCAACAAAAAGCCAGATTTGCCAAAGAATATAAGGAACCGCCAGGCACAGCGCCACAATAAAAGTCAGCTTAAAAGGTGCAAAAAAAGGTGCAGCCACATCGGTGGCGATCATCGATGCGCCTTGAGGCAGCACGGTCATTAAGGGCGAGGCGAGCAGATGGTAGATATCCGCCGCCCAATAAGCCAGTGAAATAAACACCAACAGTACTGCCGCCACTACATGCAACAAACGCCGGCGTAACTCAATTAAATGCCCTAACAGGCTATTGGGGTTTGTGTTGCTCATAATTGTCTGTGGTTGATGCCGAAGGGGCTGACCCGCCAGTCGCGTCGACTGCCGGTGCGGCTGGGGCTGTTGGGGCCTGAACTGCTGAAGTGGGGTATGGATTGGTCACATCCGCAGCCGCCTGGCGTAATTCAGCAATGGCTTTCATTTCTTCGCTGTTCAGATTCAACAGGCCTTTTTCTTCCGCCTGTTTCAGCTTTTCATGCAGCTCCTGAACCCGCAGTTCGTCATTCAGTTCGGCCTGCATTTGCTGACCAAACTGTTTGACTCCACGGATAAATTCACTGACGCTCCGAATGGCTGCAGGCAGTCGCTCAGGGCCTAACACCAACAAAGCGACGATGGCGATAACCACCAGCTCCCAAAAACTCATTTAGCGTTGATCAGTTGATTTTTGCTGTTCAGGCTGGCTGGCGACTGACTGAGCAGGTGCCGCAGGTTTTTGCTCGACTGCGGCAGGCGTCGGTACTTCTGCGTCGTCCTGTTCTTTCACGGAACTGCGAAAGCCTTTAATGGCTGAGCCTAAATCTGAGCCCAGACCGCGTAAACGTTTTGTGCCGAATAACAGCACGATAATAACCAGCACAATCAGAAGTTGCCAAATACTGATACCACCGAAACCCATGTTGAATATCCCCTTGTTACTGCCTGCTGCGCCAGTTGAAGCTCAGCGTATTTTCCAAAGCATAGCTGCCGTGATTAAGCCACCGCAGGCTGCTGTTATAGTCCAGCCAGATGTCAATAATAAGACAGTGGCCACAAAACTCATACCACCAAACACCGCACAGGTCAGTTTTTTTGTCTGTTCCTGCTGCTGCAGCTGTAACTGCTGCAGTTGTTGCAACAATGCCAGTTGGTTTTTGGGGCCTTGCTGCAGGTAGTTGTGCAACAAGCCGGGCATTTCAGGCAGTTTTTCTGCCCAGAATGGCAAATTGGCTTTCAGCTCACGCCAAAGCGCGGTCGGTCCCATTTGCTGTTGGACCCAGTTTTCCAGAAAGGGTTTCGCCGTTTGCCATAAATCCAGTTGAGGGTAAAGCTGACGACCCAGGCCTTCGATATACAGCAGGGTTTTTTGCAGCAACACCAGTTGAGGTTGCACCTGCATATTAAAACGGCGCGCCGTATTGAACAGGTTAAACAACACCTGACCAAAGGAGATATCCTGCAGCGGTTTCTGGAAAATAGGTTCACAGACAGTACGAATGGCGCTTTCAAACTCTTCGACACTGGTATCAGCCGGCACCCAGCCCGAGTCCACATGCAGCTGAGCCACTTTTAAATAATCCCGGTTAAAGAAAGCGACAAAGTTCTCTGCCAGATAACGTTTATCTTCTTTGTTTAAGGTGCCGACAATGCCGCAATCAATGCCAATGTACTGAGGGTTGTCCGGATTCTCGCGTGATACAAAGATATTGCCAGGGTGCATATCAGCGTGGAAAAAACTGTCGCGGAACACCTGGGTGAAAAACACTTCGACCCCACGTTTAGCCAACAACTCCATATTGGTACCCTGAGCTTTTAACGCCGCAATGTCGGAGACCGGAATGCCGTAAATGCGCTCCATCACCATCACTGAAGGACGGCTGTAATCGGCATAAACATAAGGCACATACAGCGAATCTGAGCCTTCGAAATTGCGCCGCAACTGAATGGCATTGGCGGCTTCGCGTTGTAAATCCAGCTCATCAAGAATAGTTTTGCGGTATTCGGCCACTACTTCTTTCGGTCGCAGCCGTTTGCCGTCTGGCAGATAACGGGCCACCAATCCGGCCATGGCTTCCATCAGTTCCAGATCGGCCAGAATTTGTGGCTTGATGTCGGGCCGGATCACTTTGACGACCACATCCACCACAGTGCCGTCGGCTTGTTTCAGGCCTGCAGTGTGCACTTGGGCAATGGAGGCTGACGCCAAAGGGGTCAGGTCGAAATAGTTGAATAACGTATCCAGGCTGTGCAGGTTTAACTGCTTCTTCACCACAGCTTCGGCTTGTTCACCAGGGAAAGGGCTGACTTTATCCTGCAGCTTGGCCAGCTCGTCGACCCATTCATCCGGGAATAAATCGCGGCGGGTCGACAACATCTGGCCAAATTTGACCCACACAGGACCTAACTGCTGTAACGCCAGCCGCAGCCGTTCGCCCTGAGTTTTTTCCGGATGGCGGTTATTTAACCAAAAGGCGCCGCTTCGCAGCAACTGCCAGTACCAGGGACGCCATTTTTCAGGCACCAGGTTGTCCAGGCCAAAGCGCAGTAAGGTACTGAAAATCTGATAAAAGCGCTTAATACCCACTAGGACTCCTGCAGGGTTTTCAGTTGACGGCTTAATTGCTCAAGCCGGGTTTGCACCGCGGTCAGGTTTTGTTGAAACTGTTGATACTCGGCGCGGCTGGGGCTTGTTTGTAACTCGTCTTGCAGCAGTTCCACACTTTGTTGCTGCAGTTGTGCCAGTTTGTGCTGCAGCAACTGCTGGACTTGCGTCAGTGCGGTCGCCAGCTTATGCGCCAGTGCATCGCCCAACCAGACAGAGAGTTCTTGCTGCCAGTCGGGATCCAGTTGTTGCAGTACCTGACTGAATTTTTGTGCGACCTGCAAATCACCCTGAATGCACAATTTGTCTTGTTTAATCAAACGGGTCAGCTGGCTGGGGTCTGACAACTGACGGGCTGTGGCGAGATCGGTGCAAATTTCACAGTCGGCTGGTTCCTGATGCTGGTTCAGCAGTAACTGGTGTTCAGAGGCGGATAATACAAAACGCCAGGGCAGTTCTGTGAGCTTTACCGCCAGCTGTTTGCCTTGCACGCTACTCAGCAGGCGCTCTGCTGCCGGGTCCATAGCCAGCAGCTTTTGCAGTGCTTTCTCAAAAGCAGCGCAAATCAGCTGTGGCAGCAGGTTCAACATCAGAATTTGTACCCTTTGTGCAGCGCGACTATGCCACCTGTCAGGTTGTGATAGCTGACATGCTCAAAACCGGCGTTTTGCATCATCTGCTTCAGGGTTTCCTGGTCCGGGTGCATCCGGATCGATTCTGCCAGGTATTGATAACTGTCTTTGTCATTGGCCACCAGTTGACCTATGGTCGGCAGCAATTTAAAGGAGTACAAGTCGTAGACTTTGCTCAGCCAGTCGTATTCAGGTTTGGAAAACTCCAGCACCAACAGCCGGCCACCCGGCTTCAGCACGCGGTACATAGAACGCAAAGCGGCATCTTTGTCGGTGACGTTACGTAAACCAAAGCCAATGCTGATAATGTCGAAACTGTTGTCGGCAAAAGGTAAGGCTTCAGCATTGGCCTGCACATACTGAATATTGTTGACTAAACCCAGGTCACGCAGTTTGTCACGACCGACATTCAGCATAGACTCATTGATATCAGCCAGTACCACTTTGCCGGTTGGCCCCACACGTTTAGAAAATAACGCTGTGATGTCACCGGTGCCACCCGCCAGGTCCAGCACCTGATGACCGGCGCGCACGCCGCTGCTGTCGATAGTGAAGCGTTTCCACAAACGGTGAATGCCCATCGACATTAAATCGTTCATCAGGTCGTATTTACCGGCCACGGAGTGAAACACATTGGCCACCATCGACACTTTTTCTTCCTGCCGTACTGTTTTAAAACCAAAGTGGGTTTGATTGGACTGGTCTGACATAAATAAGCCTCAGGCAGAAAAATTGGCGTTAGTGTAAAAGATTCAGGCGACAACGCCAATCATTGCGCGGACTTTCTGTCCAGCTCAGTGCCAGATATCCGTTAGCGAAGCTCAAATGACTGCTGGGCAACACAATGGCCGTTCAGCCAAATCTCCAGCTGGTGTTGGCCTGGGTAATGTTTGCGGGTGGTCAGGTCGACAAACGCCTGTTGTCTGGCGAGCTGCAAAGGCTGGCCTTGCCATTTGGGTTTGGCCCATTGAAACACCTTAAAACTGAGCTTGCCATTTTTCTTCAGGTAGCCAATGCGGTATTCCAGCCGCAGCTGACATGGCGGGGCCGAACCTGCGAGGCTGATCTGAAAGTGCAACGGCTGACTGGCCGAAGCGCTTGGACTGCTCAGGCTTAGCTTGGCAGTTAAGGCCACAGGTGTAATACCAAATAACAGCAGTGCCTGCGGGTTGGCTTGTTTGAGCAAGCCCCGCAGCGCATGGCGTAAAATCCAGTTGGTGACTGCGCTGTGATTCAGCCAGCGAGCTGCCAGGTCCAGCACCAGTTGAGGATGATCTTTGCTGATGTCATTCAGATGATTGGCGACACTGCGCTGCACATAAGGTTCCGGATCGGCTTTTAGTTGCTCCAGTAGCGGCAGCAAAGCGGACGGGTCCTGCTGATAATTTTTCAGCGCTAATCCCCAGGGTAGCCGTGGCCGGGCACCTTCACTGGCCAGGCGGCGCTGGTGCAGGTCAGGAGACTGTGCCCAGAGCAAGAGTTGAGGCAGGACCAACTCAGGGTAACGCAACAAATAAGGCCGGATGGCAAATTCGCTGCTGGAATAGCGGGTCAGTTCACCCAGTGCCGGTATAGATAAAGTCGGCTGCTCCAGCCCATAAACTTCGACAAAGTCGGGAAACACCAACCCTGGTAAGCCGGAAAATTGCCTGGCGACCTGAAGCACAACAGCAAGTGCGGCGGCATAAGGTTGGGTTAAATGCAGGCCGAGTCCAGTACTGATGCGGCGCATCCGTTGTTTCAGTTCCAGCTCTGGCCAGTCATCTGTCAGTACATAGGCGTGAAAAGCGCTCAGCTGGAAAGCCGGGTCCTGGTGTTGGCACAGTAGACCCAGCTGTTGAACAAAGGAGGGGGAATAGCAGTCTTTCAGTGCTGCTGCCATTTACACGGCCAGCATCAGCTCGTTGGCAACCTGGTTACGGCCGCGATGTTTGGCTTCCTGCAGCACCCGGGCTGAACGCGATAAAAACTGGTGCCAGTTTTCTGCGGTGTTGTAGATGGAGACACCCAGAGAAATGGTGATTTTGGGTAAGGTCTTTTTGCTTTTGGACGACACAAAACGCAGTTTTTCCACGCCACGTCGTACTTGCTCGGCAATTTCACCGGCAGTGCGTAAATCGACATCCGGCAGCAGGATCAGGAACTCTTCACCGCCACAGCGCACAGGTAATCCGCTTTCCTGCACATAACTGGCGATTTTGCGTGCCACTTTGCTTAAAATCACATCGCCAATGCCAGCGCCATAGTCCTGGTTAAACTGGGCGAAATGGTCAAGATCCACGGCAATAGCGGCAATGCGCCGATGCGGATTTTCACTGAGCCACAGATCCAGATGTTCCTGCATGGCTAGGCGGTTATACAGGCCGGTCAGTGGATCCAGCTGGCGCTCTTGTTTTAAGCGCTCCAGCTCGTCACGTAAGTGGTGGCATTGTTCGTTGGAAAATTCGAGCTGGTCCTGCAATTTTTGCTGGGACGCTTTAATGGCGTAAGTCGCGCTGATGGCTTTATTAATGCTGTCTTTGCTGCGATTGCTGTTATTGGGGTCGAGGCCGAGTAACACCTGATCCAGCATATCTATGTACTGTTGAACGGCTTCATTGGCAATGTCGGTCGTGCCGGACAGTTTCGCCAGCATGGTGGTGACTTGCTGGGCTAAAGCTTCTTGCCGGGCTTGCTGCGGTAACAGCCATTGGCTGTACAGCTCGGCCATCACAAAGTCGTCAAAATTGGCTTGGGCAGCCAGTTTTTGTTCGATAGCATGGCATAAACCGGCATTGTGACCGCTGATGTACTCATAAATCACGGTGTAATTAACCGGGTGGGCTGCCAAACGATACCGCTGCAAAAAGGCCGACGTTAGCGCCGCCTTCTCACTCGCTTGATCGATTGAGTCCTGATATTTCATGCCAAACCTGACTCCAACTAAATTTTACTGCTCATTTAGCGTTATTTTTGCCATGTTACGCGAATCTAACACTAAGGCAAGCAACCGCTTTCCACTAAGCTGACATATCTGTAAAAAAAAGTCTGCATTTGCTTGGGACTTAACAGATTATTTTTTTAGTTTTGAGCATTTTTAAATGTGCTTTTAGCAGTTAAGCCGTTAAAAGCTGTCGAAATAACTGACTTTGTCTACAGAATACGGCCAATCTCCAGAAAGCCCGGACAGTTCAGCTGGAGCTCTTGGCTTGTCAGAGTAGAATCAGAAAAAACAAGGAGAATAATAATGCAGAGAACACTGATCGCCCTGAGTTTAACCTTGTCTTTGGCCGCCTGTGCCGCCAAAGTCGCTCCCGCAACGGCGGGCTTTGACCAGCTGTCCGCACAAATATGGCAACAAGAGCAGCTGTTATCCGACCGCAGCGCCACTCGTTTGCCAGATATGTCACCAGAGGCACTTGAAAAGAAACAGCAGAAACGGCTGCACCTGTTAAAACAACTGCAGCAGGTAGATCAGAACAGCTTAAATGAGCAGCAGGCGATTAATTATCAGATCCTGGTGTATGAACTGCAGGACGCCATTGATGAATACCGTTTTGGGGCACATTACATGCCACTGACGTCGGAATCGGGCTTCCACTCCAGCCTTGGTTTTATGGCGTCAGGTACCGAATTCAGTTCGGTTAAATCCTATCAGGATTACCTGACAAAGCTGGCCTCAGTACCCCGTTATATGCAGCAGCAAACCGATTGGATGCGCAAGGGTATGGACAAAGGATTCACCCAACCCAAAGCTGTGCTTACTGGTTATGAGCAGAGTATTCAGGCTTATATCAGTGAAACGCCGGAGCAGAGTATTTTTTACCGGCCTTTTAAGAAAAAACCTCAGTTTATTGCGGACGCAGATTGGACCTCGTTTGAACAGCAAGCCAAGGCATTAATCGCTCAACAAATTAACCCTGCTTATCAGCAGTTTTATGATTTCTTTGTCGGTACTTACCGGCCATCGGCCCGTGACGAGATTGGCGCCAATGCATTGCCGCAGGGCGAAGCCTTTTACCAAAACCGGCTGGAACACTACACCACGTTGAAAATGACACCGCAGCAGGTGCATCAGCTTGGATTGCAGGAAGTGGCCCGTATCAAAGCGGAAATGCAGCAAGTGATCGACCAGGTGGGGTTTAAAGGCAGTTTTGCCGACTTTATTGAGTTTCTTCGGACTGATCCGCAGTTTTATGCCAAAACGGCAACCGACCTGCTAAAAGAAGCTTCGTTTATCGCAAAAAAGGCTGACGCAGAATTACCGAAGTTGTTTAAAACCTTACCGCGACAACCTTATGGCGTAGCCCCGGTGCCAGCGGAAATTGCACCTAAATACACGTCGGGCCGCTATTCTGGCCGCGGCAGAGCAGATTCGGCAGGCTTTTATTGGGTCAACACCTATGCACTGAACCGTCGTCCGCTCTATGAGCTGGAAGCCTTAACTTTGCATGAAGCCGTGCCAGGCCATCACCTGCAAATTGCGCTGGCCGCCGAAATGACGGACCAACCCGATTACCGACGTAACTTCTACACCTCTGCGTTTGGCGAAGGCTGGGGCTTGTATTCGGAGTTTCTGGGCCTGGAAATGGGTTTTTATCAGGACCCGTACAGTAATTTTGGCCGACTGACTTATGAAATGTGGCGCGCTTGTCGCTTAGTGGTGGATACAGGCATGCATACAATGGGCTGGAGCCGTCAGCAGGCATTGGATTATCTGGGCAGCCATACCGCGCTTTCAATGCATAATGTGACCACAGAAATTGACCGTTACATTAGCTGGCCAGCCCAGGCTTTGTCTTACAAGTTAGGCGAAATCACCATCAAAAAGCTGCGTAATCAAGCTGAACAACAGCTTGGTGACAAATTTAACGTGCGCGATTTCCATGAGGCTGTGCTGAAGAACGGCAGTGTGCCACTGTCTCAGTTGGAGTTGCAGGTGACTCAGTATATTGAGCAGGCGGGCAAAGCCTGAAAAAAATTCACCCTGACTGGCGTAGCCAGTCGGGGGTGCTCTTTGCTAGAGTGCGCGCCCTGCAGCCCAGCGTAAAGTTTCATTTTGCCCGGAAGCGTCAACAAGCTGGATGATCCTTGGAGGGATGCCTGATGTGGTGGATATTTTTTCTGGTACTGGCGGTAGCCCCAATAGTGGTTCTGGTGATGAAGCTGGATCAACAAAGCAAGGCGTTCAACCGGCTTAAAGTGCAATTACATTTTGCTGAGCAGCAATCGGTGCAGGTTGAGCATCTGGCGTTCTGGCTGGCGGAAGAGCAAAGCCAGCAACTGATCTCCAGACTGCAGCACTGGGTACGTCAACAAGCCAAACTGCCTTTGCATGCACCACATCTTGAGCAACTGTTCAAAGCCATTCCTACCTTGTGCCGCGATCAGGCGAACAAGGGGCTGACGCCAAAACAAAGCTTTGGGTTCTATCTGAAAAAGCATTCAGAGCTGACGATGAATGATATCGAGAACTTTCTGCGGCATTACCCGATCCTGACCGAGTTATGGCAAAGCAATACGCTGACGTCTTATTTCAAGTTATGTCATAAGGGTTTGGAGATCCTGCAAGAGCAGAGTTCGACGGCTCCCGACCGCAGAGCCAGCTAATCCCGCAGTACCACAGTAGGTGCTATATTGATTTGACCTTCAATGTCGACGCTGGCCAGCCGGTCCCCGGCTTTTAACACGGCCAGGTGCTGTTGTTCCAGCTTTCTTACAAAAGACAACTCATAACCAAAACGCTGCAGTTCAAACACGGAGAACTGTTGGGCCGGGTTTAACAGCTGCCAGAACTGATTAAAACTCTTGGCTGAACGCCGACGCTCTTGTTTCATTGGTGCTACTCCTGCTTGGCCATCGCCAACATCACTTGCCATTCGTCTGGCTGCACGGGCATTACTGACAGCCGACTGCCTTTTTGGACCAGAGCCAGTTGTTCTAGCTTAGATGAGCGCTTTAGTTTGTCTAGCGGCACCAAGGCCGGAAATTTTTCGACAAAAACCAAATCCACCGCAGACCAGCGCGGCTGTTCGGTTTTGGATTTGCCGTCGAAATAAATGCTGCCTGGGTTAAATTGCGATGGATCCGGGTAGGCGGTTTTTACTACACGGGCAATACCGGCCAGACCAATCAGTTTGCAGCTGGAGTGATAAATCAGCACTAAATCGTCCAGAGTGGCAGCGCGTAGGAAATTGCGCGCCTGATAATTGCGCACACCTTCCCAGATGATGGCCTTGTCAGGGGTGCTGGCAAAATCATCAATGCTGCATTCTTCAGGTTCAGTTTTGTACAGCCAGTACATGGCATCCTCCGTTGTGTCTGCAGAACGGGTTGAATCGTGGCAGTTCAGTCGGCAGAATACAACAGATTGTTCACTGAGGAAGTAGCGCATGAGTCAGGTATTAGCCGATTTATTGTCCTTGTTAAAACTAGAAACTATTGAACAGGGCTTATTCCGGGGTCAGAGTCAGGACCTTGGTTTTAAGGCAGTCTTTGGCGGTCAGGTGATGGGGCAAGCCTTATCCGCGGCCAAAGAGACGGTAGACCCGGATCGCAAAGTGCATTCCTTTCACTCTTATTTTCTGCGGCCAGGGGATGCCAGCAAACCTATAGTGTACGAAGTGGAAAACATCCGTGATGGTAAAAGCTTCAGCACCCGCCGGGTCAGCGCCATTCAGTTTGGTAAAGCCATTTTTTATATGACTGCATCCTTCCAGAGCGAGGAACAGGGGTTTGAACATCAGGACCCCATGCCACAGGTGCCGCCGCCGGAGGACTTGCAATCCGACCTGGTGTTTTACCAACAGCATGCCCATTTGATCCCGGAAGCCATTCGCAGCAAATTTATCTGTGAAAAGCCGATTGAGATGCGTCCGGTCGATTTCCAGAATCCGTTCCAGCCTCAGGTGAGCGACTCGAAACGTTATGTCTGGTTTAAAGCCAACGGCTTGATGCCAAATGACCTGCGGGTGCACAAGTACCTGCTGGCGTATGCCTCAGATTTCAATTTCCTGCCGACGGCGCTGCAGCCGCACGGGAAATCCTTTATGGCGCCGAATATGCAGGTGGCGACCATCGACCATGCGATGTGGTTTCACCATGATTTCCGCTTCGACGACTGGCTGCTGTATGCGGTGGATAGCCCAAGTGCTTCAGGCGCCAGAGGTTTGGTGCGGGGTCAGTTCTTTAACAGGGATGGCAAGCTGGTGGCGTCGACCATGCAGGAAGGGGTGATCCGCAGCTACGAAAACAGAGGCCAGGGCGGTCAGTAGACCCACCCCGGCTTTACTGGTCAGTTAATGGCCTTTCACAATGCTCAGCACCGTTTGCAGCACTTCGGCGTGCAACAGCGCATTGACTGTCTGTTGCACCGGCTGCGCACTGCTGCCTGCGATTAAGGCGTTTTGGTCTGTTAACTGACAATAACCTGCTTGTTTCAGCGCATTGACCAAAGTGGCAAACAGGTTTTTATCCAGATACTCGGGCGAGCTGACGCCATGCAGGGTATTTAGTCGTTTGGCCATTTGCTGGCTCTTTTGTTCCAGTTCTTCCCGGCTAAGCGGGGTATCCGACAGTAAATTCAACACCACCGCATACCGCTGCAAAATGTCCTGCGCATTAAAGGCCAGTAATTCCAGCATGCGGTGGCCTGCCTGTTGCACCGGCACAGCGCTGTAGTGGCCTTGCTGCTGCTCAATCAGCCCGGCTTCTTGCATCGCATCGAGTAGTTGCTGCAGGTACGAGTCCAGCGTATCCAGTTGTAAAAACAGTTCGTCAGCCAATAGCGGCTGGATCAGCTGAATAATATTTTTCAGCTGAACAGTGCTCAGTTCATGGTGCTGCAATAAGGCAGTCGCCAGCAGTGCCGGCACCACAAATAAATGGCTGACATTATTGCGGTAGTAGCTCATGGTAATGGCTTGTTCGGCCGTCAGCTGAATAATGGGGCCAAAACTGTCATGATGTTGCTGGATCTTTTGCAGTTTCAGGGCGTGCTCAACCCATTGCTCAGCGGTGCCTTCTGCTTTCGTCACCAAGGCCGCATAAGGCGCTTGCTGGTGCAGTTGTTGGTAAAACGCCAGTTGCCGTTCCAGTTCCTGACGCGGCAGCGAATGCTGGCGGGTCGCCAGCAGCACAGTGGCAATCATATTAATGCTGTTCAGCGCCGCACTCTGGTTCACCCGGCGCATCAGCTGATCCGCCAGGTTGGCAACCAGCGGATTCAGCCAGGCCGGTTTAGCCGGATCGTCGGTCAGGCTGTCACGCCAGTCGGGTTGCTGCTGGTTAATAAACTGGGTGAGCGCAATAGGCTGGCCAAAGTTGACGTAGCCATAACCGTAATCACGTAACTTGCGGATGGCACTAAACACACCACCAATGGATTCTTTTTCTTTGCCTGAGCCTTTCAGTTCTTTCAGGTAGGTATTTACTTCCATCACGTGTTCATAGCCCAGATACACAGGCACCAGGCTGATGGGTCTGTCTATGCCTTTCAGCATCGCCTGCACTGTCATCGCCAGCATGCCGGTTTTCGGTTGCAATAAACGGCCGGTGCGACTGCGGCCACCTTCGGAGTAATACTTCACCGGGTAGCCTTTGCTGAATAGCTGGCTCAGGTATTCACGGAACACCGCGGAATAGAGTTTGTTGCCGCTGAAGCTGCGCCGGATAAAAAAGGCACCGCCGCGACGGAATAAGCTGCCAACAGGCCAGAAATTCAGATTGATCCCGGCGGCAATATGCGGAGGAGCCAGACCCTGATGGTAAATCACATAACTGAGCAGTAAATAATCCATATGGCTGCGATGGCAGGGCACATAAACAATTTCATGGCCCTTTTGCACCAGCTCGGTCAGCACTTTGCTGTTATTGATCACAATGCCGTTGTACAGCCGTTGCCATAACCAGCCGAGCAAACGGTCGCCCAGCCGTAAGGTGGATTCACGATAATCAGCCGCGATTTCCTGCAGCAGTTTTAACGCTTCAGCTCGGGCTTCTGACACTGGGATCTGCTTACTGCGAGCTTCATCTTCGATGGCTTGTTTCAGGCGGTCCGAGCCCAGCAACGCATTAAATAACGCACTGCGGTCCGGCAGTTTCGGGCCTGTAGCCGCCAGACGTTGCCGGTAAAAGTGCACCCGCGCCACCCGCAGTAATTTATGTGCGGTTTCTGTATTCACTTCGGTCTGGGCAATCATCTCCCCGACTGATACCGGGCGGCTGAAGCGGACTAAGGTATGGCGGCCAGAAATCAGCACAATAAAAAGCTTGGCCAGCCAGCTGGGGGATTCGGATTCACCCAGCACGGACTTAATGCTGTTTTCTTTACCGGGCGCACGGCCCCACAACACAGAAACTGGCACTAACTGCGCTTGCAGCTCGGGGTGGCGCTGCTGTGTCTGCAATAAGGTTAAGCCTTGCTCCAATGCTGTGGTTGCTGCGCGGGCTCCCCATAACACATGAGGTTGTTCCAGGAACAACACCCGCGGCAACCAGCTGGCACCAAATTGCACAGGTTGTAATGGGTCAGGCAGCCCGAGCTTGTGACAGATCCGCACCAAAGTCGCCAGATCGCTGGCCGACTCCGTTCTGGTAATGTAAAACACCGGCTGATTTGGGTTCAGCTCAAGGTTTTCTTTGACGGCGTCAGGGACAATTTTGCAACGCACCAGAGGTTTCAGCGGCCAGTACAGCAGTTTGGCCAGCCAGCGGACGGGTCTTAACATAGGGGTTCCACTCGGATCACAGGGCGCTAAGAATAGCATGAATGGTTAGACCAGCAAAATTCCGGCTTGGGCTTGGCACTGGCAAAAATGCTGTATATACTCACAGTATCCACTGTATAGGTATTCAGCATTATGCGCCCATTAACGCCACGACAAGCCGAAATTTTACAACTGGTGAAAGACTATCAGGCCGAAACCGGTATGCCACCGACCCGGGCAGAAATTGCTGCGCAGCTGGGATTTAAGTCGGCCAATGCGGCGGAAGAACATCTGAAAGCACTGGCAAAAAAAGGCTTTATCGAAATGATGCCGGGTACCTCCCGTGGTATTCGTCTGGTGGACGACGAAGCAGCCAATGAAGCCGAAGAAGAGCCAGGCTTACCTTTGGTAGGTAAAGTGGCGGCAGGTCAGCCTATTCTTGCCGCTGAACATATTCAGCAGCGTTATCAGCTGGATGCCAGCCTGTTTAAGCCTCATGCTGATTTTTTGCTGCGGGTGCAGGGTATGAGTATGAAAGACATCGGCATTATGGATGGTGACTTACTGGCAGTGCACAAAACCTCTGAAGCCCGTCAGGGTCAGGTGGTGGTGGCCAGGGTTGAAGATGAAGTAACAGTGAAGCGTTTTCGCCGAGAGGGGCAAATCGTATTTCTGCACCCGGAAAATGACGATTTTAACGTGATTAAAGTGGATCTGACACAACAGCATTTTGCCATTGAAGGCCTTGCCGTTGGCGTGATCCGGGCCAATGGCTTCTAGAAAAAGTTATCCTTTCTCAATAGCTTGCCTTTTATCTTTGGCTGGTACGACCAGATGGTTTTATCAGCCAGTCAGGTTTACATCCCCAGTTTCCTTGTCTAATTCTTAAACCACACAGGTTCCTTTATCTGTGTGCCAGCTTCAGCAACTGATGCTGGCATTATAAGAATAATGGCGGTTGCATCGCGAAGACGAAGTGTAGGGTGAAGTGTCTTCTTTTCTGCAACATGCCTATGGCAAAGACAGAGGAGAAGTTACGTGGCGAATTCCAGTCGTTGGAGTGGTTCGCTGCTAACCTTGTTGCTTGCGTTTCGTGCGCAGTCCACAGAAATGCCCCTGAATATGACGCAGGGGGTGACGGAGATCAGTCAGAAGGTCTATGACCTGCATATGACTATTTTCTACATTTGCTGTGCTATAGGGATAGCAGTTTTTGGGGTGATGTTTTGGTCTATTCTGCGTCACCGTAAAGCCAGAGGAGCCGTGCCGGCTCAATTTCATGAAAGCACCAAGGTTGAACTGGCCTGGACGGCTATGCCGGTGATTATTCTGGTGTTGATGGCGATACCTGCCACCAAAACCCTGATCGCTATGGAAGACACTTCCGAGGCAGATTTAACCATTCTGGTCACCGGCTCACAGTGGAAGTGGCACTACAAGTACATGGATAAGAATGTCGAATTTTTCTCCCTGTTAGCCACACCACGTCAGCAGATTGCGAACAAATTAGCCAAAGGCGACAACTATCTGCTGGAAGTCGACCGCCCACTGGTGATCCCCACCGGCAAAAAAGTCCGTTTCCTGATGACTTCCGACGACGTGATCCACTCTTGGTGGGTACCAGCGTTTGCCGTGAAAAAAGACGCCAACCCCGGATTCATCAACGAAGCCTGGACCAAAGTGGATCAGGCAGGCATTTATCGTGGTCAATGCGCTGAACTCTGTGGTAAGGACCATGGCTTTATGCCTGTGGTGGTAATTGCAAAGGAAGCGGCGGATTTTGACAGCTGGCTGGCAGAGACCGCGGCAGTGCAGGCCAAAGCCAAAGAGGAAGAGCAAAAACTACTGGCGATGACCATGAGCAAAGAAGAGCTGATGGCCTTGGGTGAGAAAACCTATAACGGCTATTGTGCCGCTTGTCACCAACCAACAGGTCTTGGCATTCCTGGCGTATTCCCGGCACTTAAAGGCAGCAAAATGGCGCTGGAGGATTTACCTGGCCATATCGACATTGTGTTGCATGGCAAAACCGGCACTGCGATGCAAGCCTTCGCCAAACAACTCAGTCTGCAGGAAATTGCTGCTGTCATTACCTATGAGCGTAATGCCTGGGATAACAATACCGGTGATGTGGTGCAGGCCGCTGACATTGCCAAAGCACAACAGTAGGGGGCTCTGATGAGTACAGTGACAACAGACCATCATGATGCTCATGCTGAGCATCACCATCATGGCCCGGCCAAAGGCCTGAAACGCTGGTTTTATACCACCAACCATAAAGACATTGGCACTTTGTACTTGCTGTTTGCATTGCTGATGTTTTTTATTGGCGGTGCTATGGCGATGGTGATCCGGGCCGAGCTGTTTCAGCCTGGCCTGCAAATTGTCCAGCCGGATTTTTTTAACCAGATGACCACAGTGCACGGCCTGATTATGGTGTTTGGCGCTGTGATGCCTGCCTTTACCGGTTTAGCCAACTGGCTGGTGCCTATGATGATTGGCGCGCCGGACATGGCGTTACCCCGCATGAACAACTGGAGCTTCTGGATCCTGCCGTTTGCGTTCAGCATTTTGCTGCTGTCACTCTTTATGGAAGGTGGCGGGCCTGCATTTGGCTGGACTTTTTACGCGCCGCTTTCCACCACCTATAGCAGTGACAGTACGGCTTTGTTTGTGTTCTCAGTTCATATTATGGGTATTTCGTCCATTATGGGCGCCATCAATGTGATTGTGACCATTATGAACCTGCGTGCACCAGGCATGACCTATATGAAAATGCCGTTGTTTGTCTGGACCTGGTTTATTACCGCCTTTTTGCTGATTGCGGTGATGCCGGTGCTGGCCGGTGCCGTCACCATGGTGCTGACCGACAAATACTTTGGCACCAGTTTCTTTGAAGCGGCAGGTGGTGGCGACCCTGTGTTGTTCCAGCATATTTTCTGGTTTTTCGGTCACCCCGAGGTGTACATCATGATCCTGCCGGCCTTTGGTATTGTATCCGCCATAGTGCCGACCTTTGCCCGTAAACCCTTGTTTGGTTATGCCTCTATGGTGTACGCCACCGCCAGCATTGCGCTGCTGTCGTTTCTGGTGTGGGCTCACCATATGTTCACCACCGGCATGCCGGTCTTTGCCGAGCTGTTTTTTATGTACTGCACCATGTTGATTGCGGTGCCGACCGGGGTGAAAGTCTTTAACTGGGTGGCCACCATGTGGCGCGGCGCCATGACCTTCGAAGTGCCGATGATGTTTGCATTGGCGTTCATCGTGTTGTTTACCATTGGCGGCTTTTCCGGACTGATGCTGGCCATCACCCCGGCTGACTTTCAATACCACGACACCTATTTTGTGGTGGCGCACTTCCACTATGTGCTGGTAACGGGGGCTATCTTCTCCATTATGGCGGCGGCTTATTACTGGTTGCCGAAGTGGACGGGGCATATGTACGACGAGAGCCTCGGCCAATGGCATTTCTGGTGTTCGCTCATCTCGGTGAACATGTTGTTTTTCCCTATGCACTTTGTAGGCCTGGCTGGCATGCCACGGCGGATCCCGGATTACGCGCTGCAGTTTGCTGACTTTAACGCCTTTATCAGCATTGGTGGTTTTGCCTTCGGCCTGTCGCAATTGCTGTTTGTGGCTGTGGTGGTGAAGTGTATTCAGGGTGGGAAAAAAGCAACGGATCAGGTGTGGGAAGGTGCTGAAGGGTTGGAGTGGACCTTACCATCTCCGGCGCCTTATCACAGCTTTACCACGCCTCCAGACGTGAAGTAACGGAGGTTTTATGGCACTTGCTCATCAACGCCTGACAGTCAAACTGAGCATAGCGGCATTGGCTATGTTTGGTTTTGGTTATGCGCTGGTGCCTCTGTACGACGTGTTTTGCGACATTACCGGTTTAAACGGTAAAACATCCACTGAAGCAGCCAGCGCCGAGGCTGCTGTGGTGGACAGCCAACGCGAAGTGTTGGTGGAGTTTATTGCCCGGCCAAATAAAAACATGCCTTGGGTATTTGAGCCTGTGGTCACCAGGTTACGGGTGCATCCGGGTGAAATTCACCAAGTGAATTATCTGGCCAGAAATGAAACCGCTTTGCCTATGGTGGCGCAGGCCGTACCGTCAGTGTCACCGGGTCAGGCGGCGTTGTACTTTAATAAAATTGAGTGCTTTTGTTTTAATCAACAAGCGTTGGCGGCAGGCCAGGAAATGCTGATGCCGCTGCAGTTTTATGTCGATCCCGCTCTTCCCAGCCAGTTCAGCACTATTACCTTGTCCTACACCTTGTATCAGGTGCAGGGTGCTGAAACGACTGCCCCGGCGGGAACTGTTACAGGGGATAACTATGAGTGAACAACATCAACATTATTATGTGCCGGAGCAATCGCCCTGGCCCATAGTAGGCGCTGTAGCGCTGTTTTTAATTGCCTTTGGTGCCGGGCATTTTGTCAACGAAGTGACCAAGGATCAGCCGGGTTATGGCGGCTACTCCATTGTGGCTGGCGTGGTGATACTGCTGTTTATGCTGGTGGGTTGGTTTCGTAATGTGATCGACGAATCCATGCACAACCTGTACAGCGCGCAAATGGACAGATCCTTCCGCCAGGGCATGAGCTGGTTTATTTTTTCTGAAGTGATGTTTTTCGGAGCCTTTTTTGGCGCTTTGTTTTACGCCCGCCTGATTGCGGTGCCCTGGCTGGACGGCGCCAGCAACAACGCGATGACGGCTGCAGTGTTATGGCCGGCGTTTGAAGCGGTCTGGCCTTTGTTGACTACCCCGGATGGTACCCAGACCCAGGCGATGCCCTGGCAGGGTATTCCGCTGTACAACACCCTGATCCTGCTGACGTCGTCAGTCACCTTGCAGTTTGCTCATATTGCGATGGAAAAAGATAAACGGGGTCAGCTGAAACTGATGCTGTTTCTGACCATCGCACTTGGGTTCTTATTCCTCTGCTTTCAGGTCTATGAATACATTCATGCGTACCGTGATTTAGGGTTGAAACTGGATTCCGGGGTCTACGGCAATACCTTCTTCCTGTTGACTGGTTTTCATGGTTTGCATGTGACTCTGGGCGCTATGTTTCTCACCGTGATTTTCCTGCGCATTTTGCTGAAAAATCACTTTAGCGCCCACAAGCATTTTGCCTTTCAGGCGGCGGCCTGGTACTGGCACTTTGTGGATGTGGTCTGGCTTTGCCTCTTTGTGTTTGTCTATGTGCTCTGACTAGTAAGGCCTGGGGTGTGGGCTCATCAGGCCCAACCCCAGTGCCAGCACAATCAGCAGCACCACGGCGACAGACCAAATCAGGCGACGGCCAAGAAAAACAGACATAGGTGGTTGGTTCGGATCATTCTTCATCATCAAAAATAACGCGCGAAACAAGTTAAAAACAATAAAGAGCAGCAGCGCTATGAGCAGTAATTTAATCAGCATACAACCTCGTTTCAGGGAAAGCAGATGGCAGCATTGAGCCTGAAGCCGCAGTGGCGGTTGGCGCAATGGCTGCTGGTGCTATTCACTCTGGCCGCTTTTTTGTTGCTGTGCAAGTTGTCGCTGTGGCAATGGCAGCGAGCGGATGAAAAACAGCAACTGTTGCAGCAACAGGCCAGTTGGCAGCAACAAGGTCCTGTTGCCTGGAGAGAGCTTCCGCTGGCCGATCCATTGCAACTGGATGGTGTACAGCTTAGCGGCCGGGCGGTCTGGCAACAGCCTGCGGTCTGGCTGCTCGACAATCAACTGCTGGATGGCAAAGCTGGCTATGACGTGGTCATCCCAGTGCTGGTCGACAACAGCATGCCACTGGTGCTGGTCAATCTGGGCTGGGTTGCTGCGCCGGCGCGGCGCGACCAGTTACCTGAGCTTAGTGTGCCGGCTGAGTTTGAATTGCAAGGGTTGCTACGCACCCGTCTGGGGGGCGTGTTGTTGGGGCAGAACCTGGAAAATTCAGGCTTATGGCCACAGCGTATGCAGCAGGTGGTGCCACAAGAGTTGGGTCAGCTTTTGGCTCAGCCTGTCTACACAGGTGTGGTCTATCAACAGCAATCTTCATTTCGTTATCACTACCAAGCTGTCGTGCTGCCGCCTGAAAAACACCGGGCTTATGCCGTGCAATGGGCCTTGTTGGCACTGGTGGTGCTGGTAGTCGCAGGCGCTTTGTGGCGCAGGGAGCTCTGAATGAAAAAATCCCGTTTTTTACTTTTTTTTGTGGTCTGCCTGGTGTTGCCGCTGGCCGCGGCGCAGGCGGTGCTTAGTTTTGGCTGGTTTAGTGACAAAACCAATAACAAAGGCCAGTGGCTTACCGAAGAGCTGCTGCTATTGCCGGCGGTAGCTGAGAAACAGCACTGGCGGCTGGCCTATCTGACTGCAGACACCAGCTGTGATATGCGTTGTGAAGAGGCTGCGTACCTGCAGCAACAAGTGTATCAGGCGCTTGGCCGCAAGCAGGATTATCTGGCTTTATGGCAGTTGGGCGCAGCCACGGCACCTGCAGTGGCCCAACAGGCGCTGCCGGCAGGGGCTGAAGCATACAGCGGTCAGTTGGTGTTGGTGGACAGGCATGGCCTTGGATTATTGAGCTACCCGGTGGCACTGGAGCGTGAACTGAACGTGCAAACTGGCAAAGCCATACTGGCTGACCTGAATAAACTGCTGAAGTATGAAAGGGGGCTTTGATGCGGCTGCAAAAGTTTTTGGTCACGCTGGCGGTGCTCTGGTCGATGGCGGTGATTTTGCTAGGCGCTTACACCAGGCTGACGGACGCCGGTCTGGGGTGTCCGGACTGGCCTGGATGTTATGGATTTTTGCAGGTGCCACAGCATGATGCTCACCGGGAGCTGGCTGAAGCCAGATTCCCTGATCGGCCGCTGGAAGCAGACAAAGCCTGGAACGAAATGATCCATCGGTATTTTGCCGGTGGATTGGGCTTGCTGATCCTGGCGCTGCTGATTAACGGCTGGCGACTGCGCCAACGTCGTTTACCAATGGTCTTGTCGTCGCTGGTGCTGTTTCAGGCCGCACTTGGCATGTGGACAGTCACTCTGGCCTTGCATCCTGTGGTGGTAATGGGCCATTTGCTCGGCGGTTTTGCTCTGCTGTCTTTACTGGCAGTGCACTGGTGGCAGCAGCAACCCCGACCCGTCTGGCAGATCAGCCAGACGATGAAACTAATGTTCTGGCCTGTCCTGCTGGTGGTACTGGGCCAGATAGCTCTGGGGGGCTGGACCTCCGCGAATTACGCGGCCTTGTCCTGCATTCAGCTGCCACTGTGCGAAGCGGGCTGGGCAGACCGGCTGAATTTTGACGAAGCTTTTTCATTGCATCTGGGTTACGACAGCTACGAATTTGGCGTCATGAGCCTGGATGCGCGGGCCACAGTGCATGTGATGCATCGGGTCTGGGCTATGGTCACTGCGCTGGTGGTAGTGGGGTATCTGTGGATGCTATGGCGGCAGGGGGTGGCGCTGCTGCGGCAGTTTTCACTGCTGATCGGGCTGTTGCTGCTGGTGCAAATTGGCCTTGGTATTGCCAATGTTGCGTTGCATTTGCCGCTTGTAAATGCAATTGCCCATAACTTTGTCGCGGCCAATTTACTGATGTGTCTGGTGTGCAGCGGTTATCTGCTGCACAGAAGCAAGGAGAGTGTTTATGCAAAAAACTCAGCCGTTACAACGAATTGCCAGCAATCAGTGGCGTGATTATCTGGAGCTGACCAAACCCAAAGTTGTGGCACTGCTGGTGCTGACGGCTGTTGTGGGTATGGTGCTGGCCAGGCCGGACTTGCCCCCGCTTGGCTTGATGCTGGCCGCCACTGTGGGCATTGGCTTGTTGTCCGCCGCTGCGGCAGCGCTGAACCATGTAGTGGACCAACGCATTGACGCTCAAATGGCCCGGACCTATCACAGACCCGTAGCCAAAGGCCGTATCAGCACCAGTCAGGCGGTGCAGTTCTCTTTTGGCCTGGCGCTGGCGGGCTTTTTGTTGCTGTTTGTCGCGGTTAACCCGCTGACGGCCTGGCTGACGCTGGCCAGCCTGTTCGGTTATGCCGTGGTCTACACCATGTTTTTGAAACGGGCCACCCCACAAAATATTGTGATAGGCGGCCTGGCAGGTGCGATGCCGCCGTTATTGGGCTGGACGGCCATGACGGCAGAAGTGCATGCACATGCCTTGCTGCTGGTGATGATTATCTTTACCTGGACGCCGCCACACTTCTGGGCTCTGGCAATACACCGGCGTGATGATTACGCCAGAGTAAATATGCCGATGCTGCCGGTGACTCATGGTATTGAGTTCACCAAAACCGCCATCTTCCTCTACACCCTGATGCTTTGTCTGGTCTGTTTACTGCCTTATCTGGTGGGGATGACGGGTCTGGTGTATCTGGTGGGTAGCACGGTACTCAATCTCGGTTTTGTCTGGTATGCCTGGCAATTGAAATTTAATGCCAGAGCCGATACCGCGATGGCCACCTTTAAGTACTCGGTCTGGCATCTGATGGTATTATTCCTGCTGTTGTTTGCGGACCACTATTGGCTTTGGTCCGCGTTTTAACACTGGCAAAGGAAAACTGATGAATAAGTATGCGCTCTGGGTGGTATTGGTGCTGGCCTTGTTGGCTGGCGTCTGGTTGTCACAAATGCAGGCGGGCCCTAAGCAGCCACAACAGGCTGTGGTGTATCCAAAAGCCAGGCCGTTAACTGAATTTAGTTTGCTGGACCAGCAGGGACAGCCAGCTGGTCTGGAGGCATTACGTGGTCAATGGACCCTGGTGTTTGTGGGATACACCTCCTGCCCGGATATTTGCCCTCTGACCATGGCCAAACTGGCCGGTTTGCAGCCTAAACTGCAACAAATGACCAGCACGCCTGTGCAGGTCTGGTTTGTGTCTGTGGATCCCAAGCGGGATACGCCGACACAATTGGCGCAGTACGTTCAGCATTTTAATCAACCGGCATTAAAAGCCTTTACGGCAGACCACCCGGCGCTCTTTCCTTTTGTGCGTCAGCTGGGTCTGATGTATGCCATCCCCCAACAGCAGGAAGGGCATTACCTGGTGGATCACAGCGCCAGTATTGCCTTGATTAGTCCAAAAGCCGATGTAGTCGCCATGTTTAAACCCGAAATGAAAGCTGGCCAGCCGCCACTGGTGAACAGTGACATTTTACTGGCCGATTTTCCGTTGGTATTAGAGCGCAGCGAAGGTTAGTTACTTGGCGCTGGGTGAGGCTTAATCCAATACCCAGGGTTGAGAATACCAGTAAAAATAGCCTTTTTGGCTGAGGGATGGTGCTGTGCAGTTATAGCGTTTATGGCTGCTGCGCAGTGGTGCCTTCGCTCTGGCGGCGAAGCTGTCCGCGCTCAGCCAGGTCACTTCAATAGGTTCACCATTGCTAAAGCAGTTCAGCTGTTTTGGATTCAGATCGGTTAAATCCAGTTGCAGGCTCAGGGTCGGCGGGTTTGGCCCTTTAACCGGATCGGCCGCCAGGGCCTTTTTCACCGGCATCGCCAGTGTTTTCAGTTTGGGGGCAAAGTGTTTCAGCGCGGCATACTGGCCTGAAGAGGGGTAACGGGGCAAACGCGTCATGCTGCTGGCCAACCCAACGGCGCCGGATTGCTGGCCTATGCCGATGTAACCTGACTGCGAAACCAGCTGTTCCAGCGTTTCACTGAATTCGCCATAAGGGTAAGCCAGCCATTTATGCTTAATCCCCAACTGCTGTTCCAGCTGCTGCTGCGCCAGCTCAATATCTGCTTTCACCCTTTTTAGCCAGTCGGCCTGACTTTCATTGGCCTGCGGTTTGGCCAGATGATCGTGGTATGAGCTGTGATTGGCGATGATCACGCCATCGTCCTGTAATTGTTTGATTTGCTGCCAGCTCATTACCGGGCCTTCGTGGCGGTCAATTAGGGCCGGGCTTAAGAACACGGTATAAGGGAAGTCAAATTGCTGCAGAATTGGGTGGGCCTGCAGATAAATATTGTCATAGCCGTCATCAAAGGTAATCACTACGGCATTGGCGGCAGGCTCTTGACCTGAGCTCAGTTGGGCGATCAGCTGGTCCAGTCCAATTACCTGGTACTGATGGTCTTTTAAGTACTGTAAATGGCTGCGAAATTCAGCTGGCGTGACACTGGTCGAACGCGGCGTACTGGTGCTGACATGGTGGTATTGCAAAATGATGGCGGCCTGAGTGCTCAGACTCCAGCTGGCTATCATAAACAGTATTAGTTTCAGCACAGGCAACTCCCAGAAACAACAAAAGGCCACTGGGTGGCCTTTTGTCTTGTGCACTAGTTAATAGTAGGAATGCTCACCACGTTGGTGATCGGTGACATCCCGCACGCCATTCAGCTCACCGGAGAAGCGGTTTAACAGTTCTTTCTCAATGCCTTCTTTTAAAGTCAGGTCAACTTGAGAGCAACCGTTACAGCCGCCGCCAAACTGCAGCACGGCCACACCATCGTTGGTCAGTTCAACCACTGACACCCGGCCACCGTGGTTGGCCAGCTGAGGATTGATTTCAGCATCAATCACATACTGAACCCGTTCTTTCAACGGCGCGTCGTTATCCACCTTACGTACTTTGGCGTTTGGCGCTTTTAAAGTCAGCTGAGAACCCATTTGATCAGTGACAAAGTCAATTTCTGCATCGACTAAAAAGGGTTCACTTTCCGCGTCCACAATGGCAAAAAAGCCATTAAATGACAGCTGAATGTCGGTACTTTCCACCGCATCTGCAGGGCAGTAAGACACGCCACACTCCGCAGAAACAGTGCCTGGGTTGACCACAAAGACCCGGATGTTAGTGCCAGCGGCCTGCTTTTCCAGCAGCTTGCTAAAGTGGGCCTGAGCGGTTTCGGAAATTTTGATCATTGGTAGTACCTGACTAAATTACTAGGTTAATGGCTATGATACTCCTGTTCTGCCCCCCCTGCCAGCCCCGCTTGTCGGCAGTGAAGCTTTATTGCTAAGGTGAAACAAAAACAAAGAGGAGCAGTAATGCCAAGGTTCAAACTAATACTTTGTTCGCTGTTATTGGGGTGCAGCAGTCAAATCGCAATGGCTCAGCCACAAAGTCCGGCGCAATTTTTGGGTTTTCAGTCCGGCGACTGGCACTTACGCCATGACCAAATTCAGATGTATTTTCAGCAACTGGCGGCGTCGTCAGACAAAGCCCGGCTGGAAGTCATTGGTCACACCCACGAGCATAAGCCACTGTTACAGCTGATTGTCTCAGCGCCGGAAAACCTGGCGAAGCTGGAGCAAATTCGTCAGCAGCATTTGGCTCAGCTAAGCGCTGGCACAGAACTGTCTGGCGATATTCCGCTGGTGATTTGGTTGGGCTATGGCGTACATGGCAATGAAAGCAGTGGCCCGAATGCGGCGGTGCGGGTTGCTCACCACCTGTTGACCAGCCAGGACCCCGAAGTGCAGGACTGGCTGAAAAATGCAGTCATTTTGATCCAGCCCAGCCTGAATCCAGATGGTATGGAACGTTTTGCCACCTGGGCCAATATGCACAAAGGCAAAACACCAGTGGCTGACCCGCAAAGCCGCGAACATATTGAACCTTGGCCAAATGGCCGGCCCAACCATTACTGGTTTGATTTAAACCGCGACTGGCTGCCACTGCAGCACCCGGAAAGTCAGGCCCGTATCGAACAATTCTATAAATGGCGGCCAGAAGTGATGGGGGATTACCATGAAATGGGCCCGAACAGCAGCTACTTCTTTCAGCCAGGTATTCCAAGCCGCACTTATCCGCTGACACCGGCGCGCAATCAGCAACTGACTGCAGAGATTGCTAAGTTTCATGCCAAAGCTTTTGATAGTAAAGGTAAGCTCTATTACACCGAAGAAAGTTTTGATGATTTCTATGTCGGGAAAGGCTCGACCTACCCAGACGTCAATGGATCGATCGGTATTCTGTTTGAACAGGCCAGCAGCCGTGGTCATCTGCAGGATAGCATCAATGGGCCTCTGAGTTTTGCCACCACCATCGACAATCAGTTCATCACCTCGCTGTCGACCTTGCGTGGGGCACTGAACCAGAAAAAAGTGCTGCAAAACTACCAGCAAGCGTTTTTCCGTGAATCTGAGCGGCTGGCTGCGGACGAAGCTTACAAAGGCTATATCATTGCCGAAGACCAGGACGCCAGCCGGTTGCAGGCGCTATTGGGCTTACTGGCGAAGCATCATATTAAGGCGTACGCGCTGACCGAAAAATGGCAGTACAAAGGCGTAACCTATCAGCCAGGACAGGCCTACTACCTGCCGCTGCAACAAGCACAGTATCTGCTGTTAAAAGCTGCGTTCAGCACCGAAACCAATTTCCCGGACAATACCTTTTACGATGTGTCGGCCTGGACTTTGCCTTATGCCTACAACATCGAGTTCGGTAAAACCGGTCGCAGCCCGGCGGTGGAAGCACAGGCCTGGCAGCCAGGGTCAACCGCCGCAACTGTGCCAGCTGCAGGCGCTTATGCCTATGCGTTTGACTGGGCCGACCAAAAGGCGCCTCAGCTGGCACAGGCTCTGCTCGAACAGGGGGTGGTGGTGCGTGCGGCCAGTAAAGATTTTGTCGCCCGCACTTCCGGGGGCGAACATCGCTTTAAAGCCGGTGCCATGGTGGTCAACTCGGGTCTGCAGACTGAATCGGACTGGTTCGAGCGACTCGGACGCGCCTTGCAGCAAGTCAATCTGCCTGTTATGGCTGTGCAGTCGGGTTTAACTGGGCAAGGCCAGGATCTCGGCAGCAATGGGTTTGTGCCGGTGGAGAAGCCCAGAGTGTTGTTGGTTGCTGGGCCAGATGTGAATTCCACTGAGGCCGGTGAAGCCTGGTTTAATCTGGAGCAGCTGGCGGGCCTGTCGCCAAGTTTGGTGGAGCCGCAGCGTTTGGGCCGCATTAACCTGAACCGCTACAGCCATATCATCTTGCCGGATGGCAGCTATCGCAGTTGGGGGGCTGAAGAGCAGCAATTGCTGCAGCAATGGACTCGTCAGGGCGGTGTGCTCTGGGGCCATAAAGGCGGCGCCGCCTGGTTAAGCCGGGCCGGTCTGCTAAAAGCCAAAGCCTGGAACTCAGCTGAAATGGCCGCCTTAGTCAGCGACGAAGGGGCCAGCTATGGTGACAAAGAGAAACTGGCAGGCAAGCGCCGTATTGCCGGGGCTATTTACCAGACCAAACTGGATTTAACGCATCCGCTGGCTTTTGGTCTGAGCCGCCCTGAGCTGCCGGTGTTTAAGAACAGCACCTTCTTGTTAATGCCGATGCAGCAAGCTTTTACCAACGTGGCGCTCTACAGCGAAAAACCACAGCTGGCGGGTTATACCACAGCCGAGTATGTCGACCGTATTGCTGAAGGCGCAGCATTGGTTGCCCACAACCTGGGACAAGGCCGGGTCATTGGTATGTCCGACAACCCTGTATTTCGCGGTTATTTTGTCGGCTCCAGTCGCTTGCTGATCAATGCGATTTATCTGGGCAAAATGTTTAGCGCGGACTCGATGGATGACGACGGTGAAGAGGCCGCAGTCGAGTGACGAGTAACCGCCAGGCACCAGACATCGACCCGCTGGACGCCTGCATTTTTTAACAACCCAGTCAGCCAGTCCATGGTGGCGCCAGTGGTGACAACGTCATCCACCAGAGCCACATGGGCTGGCAATGTGCCGCTGTTTAACTGAATTTTCTCCCGCAAATTGGCCAGCCTGTCCCGGCGACTCAGCCCTGTCTGATGTGGGACCAATGCCGGGCTGTCAAAGAGCGCCAGGCAAGGGCGATGCCACTGTCTGGCGACCGATTGCGCCAATAACAGCGCCTGATTAAAGCCTCTTTGTCTGAGTCTGGCGGCGGACATCGGCACAAAGCCGACAGCGTCGGGCACTATGCCATCTGTATCTCGCAGTGCTGCGGCTTTTTCTCCGATCAGCTGGCATAATAACTCGCCTTCGGCCAGCCCTTGCTGGAACTTCCAGCGTTGGACCCAATGCCGATAAGGCTGTTGGTACCAAGCCATAGGGTACAGCGCATCAAAGCGGGCCTGCGCCAGTCCGCGCTGCACTGGTGGCAAATAAAGCGCATTGTGTTGAGTCAGCGCCGCGTCCAGTCGGGGAAGATGGCGGTGGCAATGGTGGCACAGTTGAGGTTCATGCCAGGCTAAAGGTTGTTGGCACCAAAGGCAGACAGATGGCATCAACTGACGTCTGAGGTAACCAAACCAAAAGCTCAATCCGGACATCCTGTCCATCTCCAATGGGAAGAGACATCAAGTATGGTGAAATCACCACTAAATACCAGCACTCTGGTGCTACTGCATGGCTGGGGCCTGAACCAGCAGGTCTGGAGTCAATTTCTGCCGTTATTGCCAGCCGGTCAGCCAGTGCTGACGCTGAATATTCCTGGTTACGGAGGTAGTCCGGCACCAGAACCTTATAAGCTGGAGCTGGTGCTGGAGCAACTGGCGGCTCAGATCCCGCCACAGTCCGTGCTGGTCGGCTGGTCCTTGGGTGGGCTGTTGGCCATTGAACTGGCCGCGCGTTACCCTGAAAAAGTCAGCCGGTTAGGGTTAGTCGCCAGCAGTCCGAAATTTCTGAAAGATGCCGGTTGGCCAGGGATGGATGCTGCGGTGATGCGCCAGTTTGCTCAGTCACTGCAGCAGGATTTGGCAACGACGGTCGACCGTTTTCTTGCGATACAGGCGATGGGCAGCAGCAGTGCCAGGCAGGACATTAAGTTGTTGCGTCAGGCGGTACTGAGTTTACCTTTGCCGTCAGCGCACAGCCTGAACCAGGGATTGACCTGGCTGGCCGAACTGGATGCGCGTCCTCTGTTGCAGGCGTTACCCATTGCTGTATCCGGCTTATATGGCCGGCTGGATTCTTTGGTGCCGGCCGCAGTATTAGCCGAATTGCAGCGCCTGAAACCTGAGGCGGATTGGACCTTATTGGACAAAGCTTCTCATGCGCCATTTATTTCCCATCCAGATCTCTTCCTTTCCTGGGTACTGAAGTTGCTGTAAGTGTCGCAGTTGACAGATTTTTAAGCAGAAAACGGCAAAAAATTGCCGTTTTGCTTCCGTTTTTATTGGTTTTGGCCAATAATTAAGCACTTTACTAATTAACGGAGGCTTGTGATGGAAATCAGTTCCGCTTTTTCCAGTGGTTTACAGGGCTACCAGCGTGCGTCAGATCGAGTGACTGAAGCCACTATCAATATTAATCAGCAAACTGCGGCGTCGCGCAATCAGCAGCAGTTGGAAACTCCAGCAGAGCCAGTAAGTTCGGTATCGGTGGAGCAAAGTCTGGTTGATTTAAACGTGGCTCAGGATCAAGCCGAAGCCAATCTGAAATCTGTGCAGACCGCAGATGAAGTTTTGGGCTCAATTATTGATATAAGGGTGTAAGCGACAGATGATCCTCACTTCGAATTACCCTAACGTACCTCTGTATGTAGGTAATCCGGCCACTGATTTGGTCCGGCGCGACAACGCGCGCCGCGAAGTGATAGAACCTGTGCGTGAGATGGCCCGTTCAGGTGCTGAAAAAGGCGTACAGGCTGATGATAAAGGCCGGGACGCCCGCCAGACCCAAACCTCTTATCAGGATGATAGTAAAACCAAAGGCCTGGATTACGATCAGGCGGTTACAGCGAAAGATCAAAAAGAGCAGGATCAGCAAGGCCAAAAGCAATCTTCAGGGCAGCAGTCTGATGCCGATAAGCAGCAACAGCAGGCTGAGCAGAAAGAGATTGCGGAATTAAAAGCCCGTGATCAGGAAGTGCGGGTGCACGAGCAGGCGCATGCCGCCATAGGCGGGCAGTATGCTGGCTCCCCCAGTTATGAGTATGAGACAGGCCCGGACGGCCAAAAATATGCGGTGGGCGGCGAAGTCCAGATCGATATTTCTGAGATACCTAACGACCCGCAAGCTACTATTGCTAAAATGCAGCAGGTGAAAGCTGCCGCCTTAGCGCCAGCTGAGCCGTCAGGGGCTGACCGTGCCATTGCTGCGGAAGCGGGCCGTAAGATGCAAGAAGCCCGCGCAGAACTGGTCAGCGATACCCATCAGGAGTACCGGGAAACGAGCCAGACACAAGGCACTGAACAGGCGGCTGACCCTTATGCTGCGATTGAGGTAGAAACAGGCCCTGTGTACAGGTCTAAAGTGTCGAAGAGCCTGCAGCAACCCTTAATGCAATTGCGCTCTGAAGTGATAGCCGGTTTTTATTCCCGCTCTACAGTGCCAAGTTCACGTCCTTTATTGCAAACCGCCTAGTCGGGTGAAAACAATAAAAAAGGCCGCTTAAAGCGGCCTTTGCGTTTGGTTCGCTATTATTTTTTCAGCTTGGCAAAAGCGGCGGCAAAGGCATTGCCCATGGCTGCATTCGGGTTATCGATCGCTTTTGGGGCTTTGGCCGCTTTCGGGGCTGCCTGACGGGAGCCGCTGTCTTTGCCTGTGGCTGCTTTGGCTTGTGGCTGTTCGTCCATCCGCATGGTCAATGCAATGCGCTTACGGTCCAGCTCGACTTCCAGTACCTTCACTTTGACAATATCGCCGGCCTTCACTACCTGGTGTGGGTCTGAGACAAATTTGTCGGTCAGCGAGGAGATATGTACCAGGCCATCCTGATGCACACCAATATCGACAAAGGCACCAAAGTTAGTGACGTTGGTCACCACACCTTCCAGTAACATGCCTGGTTTCAGATCGGCCATGGTTTCCACGCCGTCTTTAAACTGGGCTGTTTTAAATTCAGGTCGAGGGTCACGACCTGGTTTATCCAGCTCGCGGATCACGTCTTCCACTGTCGGTAAGCCGTAGCGTTCATCGACAAACTCTGCCGGGTTCAGGCCGCGTAAAAAGCTGCTGTTGCCAATCAGCTCTGCCACAGGTTTGCCAAATTTCGCCAGAATTTTCTCGACCAGAGGGTAGGCTTCCGGGTGAACGGCGGAGGCATCCAGTGGATTACTGCCCTGGCCAATACGTAAGAAGCCTGCCGCCTGTTCGAAGGCTTTAGGGCCGAGGCGGGCTACATTCAGCAAGTCTTTGCGCTGGCCGAAGCGGCCGTTAGTGTCTCGGTACACCACAATATTTTGTGCCAGCGTTTTGTTCAGGCCAGCCACTCGAGCCAACAGCGGGACTGATGCTGTGTTCAGGTCTACCCCTACCGCGTTTACGCAGTCTTCCACCACCGCATCCAGCGATTTGGTTAACAGGCTTTGGTTGACGTCGTGCTGGTACTGGCCTACACCAATGGCTTTAGGTTCAATCTTCACCAGTTCGGCCAGCGGGTCCTGTAAACGACGACCAATAGATACTGCACCACGCAAGGAAACGTCCAAATTCGGGAATTCCAGCGCCGCCAGCTCGGAGGCAGAGTACACAGAGGCGCCTGCTTCCGACACCATAATTTTGGTGATGGCTTGTTCTGGCAGTAACTTAATCACTTCAGCCGCCAGTTTGTCGGTTTCACGTGACGCAGTCCCGTTGCCAATGGCGATGAGCTCCACTTTGTATTGTTTGCAGTAAGCGGCCAGGGTGCGGACCGATTTATCCCAGTGGTTTTGCGGCGCATGGGGGAACACTGTGGTGGTGTCCAGCACTTTGCCCGTTTCATCAACGGCAACCACTTTAACGCCGGTGCGTAAACCCGGGTCCAATGCCAGCGTCGGGCGCAAGCCAGCAGGGGCCGCCATCAGCAGGTCTTTCAGATTGCGTGCAAACACCTTGATGGCTTCGTCTTCCGCCAGATCACGCAATTCACCCAATAAATCGTTTTCCAGGTGCAGATGCAGTTTTACCTTCCAGGTCCACTGCACTACGGTACGCAGGAAATCATCTGCGGCCCGGCCTTGCTGGCGCAAATCGAAATGGCTGGCGATCATCTGTTCGCAGCTGGCATGAGCTGTGGCTTCATCTGCGTCTGGCTGCAGCTGCAGATTCAGAATGCCTTCGTTACGACCACGGAACATCGCCAAAGCGCGGTGAGACGGCACAGATTTGAAGTTTTCGCTGTGCGCAAAGTAATCACGGAACTTCACACCTTCCTGCTCTTTACCGGGAACCAGGGTGCTTTTCAGCACTGCGTATTGGCCCAAATGGCGACGCAGTTTAGCCAGCAGTGCAGCATCTTCGGCAAAGCGCTCCATCAGAATGTATTTAGCGCCGTCCAACACAGCTTTGGTGTCGGCAAGACCCGCGTCCGCATTTAGGTAGCGGCTGGCTTCTTGCTCCGGGCTAAGCTCCGGATCGGCCAGTAACGCATCGGCCAAAGGCAATAAGCCCGCTTCAATGGCGATCTGGCCTTTGGTGCGGCGTTTTGCTTTGTAGGGCAGGTATAAATCTTCTAAACGGGTTTTGTTGTCGGCGCTCAGAATGTCGCGTTCAAGCTCGGTAGTCAGTTTGCCTTGTTCGGCGATGGTTTTCAGGATCACCTGGCGGCGGTCTTCCAGTTCACGTAAATAGGTCAAGCGGTTTTCCAGCGTTCGCAGCTGCGTGTCGTCCAGCCCACCTGTCACTTCTTTACGGTAACGGGCAATAAAAGGCACTGTGGCGCCTTCATCCAGCAATTGAATAGCTGCAGCAACCTGTTCAGCCTTTGCTGAAATCTCTACTGCAATTTGTTTGGTAATCATTGACATGGAATCAATACATCCTTGGTCAAGGCCGCTACAGCTTGGCCTTTGGTCAGTTCAGGTGCTGGCATTGTCCACTTTTACACAAAGCTTGCCAATGCCGATGCGCTGGTTGCTTAGCGCAACCAGCCTAGAACACGCTGTTTCCAGCTTTGATAAGGGGCAAACCGCAGTGGCGGTTCGGGCAGGAAGGTGCGGCGCAACACCGATTTTAAATGGCTGAACTGGTCAAAGCCGGCTTTGCCGGAATACTGGCCCATGCCGCTGGGGCCTGTGCCACCGAAGGGCAGTTCAGCTACGGCCATAAACAGGATCACGTCGTTTATGCATTGGCTGCCGCTGCTGATCCGGTCGACCCAAAGCTGTTGTTGCTGGCTGTCGGCACTGAATAGATAAGCAGCCAGCGGCTTCTCACGGCTGCGAATAAATTCAATGGCCTGATTGAAGTTGCTCACTGTTAACACAGGCAACAAGGGACCAAATATTTCTTGCTGCATTAACGGGCTGTCTGGCGCTGGATCCAATACCAACGTCGGCTCTATATAGCGGTCGGCTTCATCGAACTTCCCGCCCAAAACCTTGGGCTGGTGCTGCAGATACCCCAGGATGCGCTGTAAGTGGCGGCTGTTCACGATACGGCCGTAGTCCGGGCTTTGCTGTGGGTCGTCACCAAACATCTGTTTGATTTGCTGTTGTAGCGCGTCGATCAGCTGCTGCTCAACATCTTTGTGTACCAGCACATAGTCTGGGGCAATACAGGTTTGGCCGGCGTTTAACCATTTACCCCAGGCCAGCCGCTGTGCCGTTAACTGGATATTGGCACTGGCGTCGACATAAACCGGGCTTTTGCCGCCTAACTCCAGGGTTAATGGTGTCAAATGTTCAGCGGCTGCGCGCATGACGATTTTGCCTACTTGCCCGTTGCCCGTGTACATCAGGTAGTCAAAAGGCAGCTCTAACAAAGCGGTGGTTTCCGCAACTGCGCCTTCCACTACCCTGACGGCCTGTGCGTCCAGGTAACGTGGGATCAGCCGGGCTATCAGGGCTGAAGTGGCGGGGGAGAGTTCCGACGGTTTAATCACGGCCATATTGCCGGCGGCAATGGCTGGCACTAAGGGCCCTAAGGCCAGTTGCAGCGGATAATTCCAGGCGCCAATAATCAGCATCACGCCATAAGGTTCGGGCTGCACATAGGCCATCGAAGGCCACAGCATCAGCGGCGCTTTCACCCGCCGTGCGTTGCTCCATTTTTTTAAAGAACTCAGTGTGTGACGGATTTCTGCGTCCAGGTAGGCGATCTCGGTCAACCAGCTTTCAAAAGGTGCTTTGCCCAAATCCTGTTGTAAGGCGTCTTGCCATTCTTGCTGGTGGTTTTGCAACATTTGCCGCATGGCCTGCAACTGTTGACGTCGCCATTGCAAGGAGCGGCTGACACCTGAGGCAAAGTACTGTTGTTGCTGTTGAAACTCTGGCTGATAAGGGTTCATTGTTGCTCCTGCGGGTACCATATTTTATTCACCAGCCAGGTCTTGCTGCCTGCCGGGGTATTTACCTGTACTTCATCGTCGACTTGTTTTTTGATCAGAGCTCTGGCCATAGGTGCATCAATAGAAATGTAATCGTTACGGCCATAAATTTCGTCCGGCCCGACAATACGAAAACAGAGTTGTTCGCCATTGTCGTTTTCTATTTCCACCCAGGCACCAAAAAACACTTTGCCGTGCTGTTGTGGCGAATAATCCACCACTTTTAACACTTCCAGCCGCTTCCGCAAATAGCGGACCCGCCTGTCTATCTCTCTGAGCAGCTTTTTGTTGTATTGGTAATCTGCGTTTTCACTGCGATCGCCGAGGCTGGCGGCCCAAGCGACTTTGGCTGTAGTGTCAGGCCGTTTCTCGCGCCACAGATGATTCAGTTCCTGTTGCAGAGCTTCGTAGCCTTCGCGGGTAATTAATTCTGTTTTCATGCCAATAAAGGAGCTGTGGTTATTCCCTGACGTTATAGCGATTCTGCAACAGTCTGACCAGACAGCGTTGATTTTTCTTTGGATTATTTCGGCGGTATGACAGGGGAATGCTATGGGTGAAAATATATTTCTAATGAATACAGTGATTTAGTCTAATTACGCTGCTTATTTAAAAATAATCTTTCACTGTCATTTAGATGTAACAAAAATATGCTAGGCGTTTGGTGGCCTGCTGGCTATAGTGAACTTGTGTTCTGAAATAAGGAGACCACTATGAAAGCAAAAATTTTAGGTCTGCTGGTCCTTGCAGTGGCACTGATCCTCGGTGGTTGCAGTTCGTCAGCTGATTATGCGTATGTGATTGACCAACAAAAACTGGAAAAGCAGGAAAATTCGACCCGGTTAAATTCGCATACAGGTCACGTGGTATGGATGAATCCACCCCTGAAAAAAATTGAAAAAGTGCAGACAAATTAAGTCGTTCCGACAAACTTTGTAACACAAGAACCCGTCACGGCAGCTACTGTGACGGGTTTTTTCGTTTATAGTGGTCTGGTGGCGTGGAGGGTGACGTATGTTAGGACAGGAAACCATCAAGATCTTAGTGGTCGATGACGATATGAGGTTACGGGCTTTACTGGAGCGTTATCTGGTGGAGCAAGGCTATATAGTGCGGACGTCGGCCAACTATGAGCAGATGCAGCGGCTGATGGAGCGAGAGCATTTTCATTTGCTGGTGCTGGATTTAATGCTGCCTGGTGAAGACGGCCTGTCTATTTGCCGTAAACTGCGACAGCAGGATAATGAAATTCCGATCATTATGCTGACCGCGAAAGGCGACGAAGTCGACCGTATCATTGGCCTGGAAATGGGCGCCGATGATTATTTGCCCAAGCCATTTAATCCTCGTGAGCTGCTGGCCCGTATTCGTGCTGTGTTGCGACGCAAATCCAAGGAATTGCCTGGCGCGCCCACTCAGGAAGAAACGCAGGTCAAGTTTGGTCCATTTACCTTCAATTTAGCCACCCGTGAAATGCACCGCGGTGACGAGCTGATGCCGCTGACCAGTGGCGAATTTGCCGTGCTCAAAGTACTGGTCAGTCATGCCCGCGAGCCGTTGTCGCGCGACAAGCTGATGAACCTGGCGCGCGGCCGTGATTATTCAGCGATGGAACGCAGTATTGATGTGCAGGTGTCGCGCCTGCGCCGGATGCTGGAAGATGACCCGGCCAGCCCACGTTATATTCAGACCGTCTGGGGCCTGGGTTATGTGTTTGTGCCGGATGGTGCTGTCAGCTAGATGCGTCTGGTTCCCCGCAGCGCCTTTGGCCAGACCGTTTTCTTAATTGGCATTTTGCTGCTGATTAACCAACTGGTTTCTTACCTGTCCGTTGTGTATTACGTGATCAAACCCAGCTATCAGCAAATAAACCATTTGATTGCCAAACAAATCAAAGTGGTGTTTATCGATGTGGATCACCGTGACCACTTATTGTCGGAAGAGCTGACCCGTCGGTTTCAGAAGGCAACAGGTATCGAAGTCTACACCGATGCCACAGCTGTGCAGAACGGTCTGAATGAAGCCAGCTATTACCAGTATTTCTCTGAAGAAATGTCGGAAGAATTAGGCGGGCCGGCCGAGGTGCGGATTGCGCAGCAAAACAACTATGCATTTTGGGTCAAACCGCCGCAGGCGCCACAGTATTGGGTTAAAGTGCCGCTGACGGGCCTGGATGAAACCGACTTTTCCCCGTTGAAAATTTATGTACTGGTGATTGGCTTTTTAAGTGTGGCGGGCGGCTGGCTTTTTGCCCGCCAGTTGAACCGGCCGTTACAGGCGTTACAGCAAGCAGCGCTCAGAGTAGGTAGGGGGGAGATCCCTGAACCTATTCCTGAACAGGGCTCGACCGAAATTGTCGCGGTGACCCGCGCTTTTAATCATATGGCCAAAGGCATAGGGCAGCTGGAAAAAGACCGCAACCTGTTAATGGCTGGTGTATCACATGATTTGCGCACGCCACTGACCCGTATTCGTCTCGCCAGCGAAATGGTCAGTGAGCAGGACAATTGGATCCGCGACGGCATTGCCAGCGACATCGATGATATGAACGCTATCATCGACCAGTTTATTGACTACATTAGGCACCATAAAGAAGAAAGCCTGCAAAATGATGACTTAAACGCGCTGGTTGCTGAGCAAATCAGTGCTGATCGTTTGCAAAAACGTGAAATCAACGCACATCTGGACAGCCATTTGCCGCTGGTGCCGTTGCGGCGTATTGCGGTGAAGCGGGTGCTGACCAATCTGATTGAAAATGCACTGAAGTACTCAGATGGTGCCATTGAAGTGAGTACAGGGGTAGAGCGGGCCAGTAAACGGGTCTTTGTGCAGGTGCGGGATCATGGCCCTGGTATTCCTGAACCGGAAATGGGACGAATGCTGGAGCCATTTGCCCAAGGCGATATTGCCCGTGGCAGTGGCGGTTCAGGTTTAGGCCTGGCCATTATTAAGAAAATTGTCGATATGCACCAAGGTCACATCAGCATGCATAATCATGCTTATGGTGGCCTGGTGGTTACCGTGTATTTTCCGCTGAAACAAGAAAAAGGGGCCAGCGCTTAGCTCTGACCCCTGAGTACCTTTCCTGGGTGAAACCCGCTTTTACACTTTAGGACCGGCGTTACGGATAGCGTCCGATACGTCGTATTTCTTAAAGTTAGCAGCGAATTCTGCAGCCAGTTTGGCGGCGTACTGATCATAAGCCGCTTTATCTGCCCAGGTGTCACGTGGGTTCAGCAGTGCGCTGTTCACACCCGTCACGTGCACCGGCACGTTCAGGTTCAATTGTGGCAGGTGAATAGTTTCTGCTGTGGCCAATTCGCCCGACACAATGGCGTCAATAATGGCGCGAGTGGTCGGAATATCAAAACGTTGACCCACACCGTGTGGACCACCTGTCCAGCCGGTATTCACCAGGTAGACTTTCGAGTTGAATTCACGCACCCGTTTAATCAGCAATTCTGCGTATACGCCGGCCGGACGTGGGAAGAATGGCGCACCAAAACAGGTAGAGAAAGTCGATTCAATGGCGGCGGTAGAGCCAATTTCAGTTGAGCCCACTTTCGCGGTGTAACCACTTAAGAAGTGGTAAGCCGCTGCTTCTTCAGACAGCACCGACACAGGTGGCAATACACCGCTGACGTCGCAGGTCAGGAAAACCACAGCTTTTGGTTCGCCGGCACGGTTTTCCAGTACGCGTTTTTCCACATGGGCCAAGGGGTAGGCGGCACGGCTGTTTTGGGTCAGGCTGGCGTCTTTGTAGTCTGGTGTGCGTTGGTCATCCAGTACCACGTTTTCCAGAATGGTTCCAAAACGAATGGCGTCCCAAATCACAGGTTCGTTTTTCTGTGACAGGTCAATACACTTGGCGTAACAACCGCCTTCAATATTAAAGACGCTGCCTGGTGCCCAGCCATGCTCGTCATCACCGATCAGGAAACGTTTCGGGTCGGCAGACAGAGTCGTTTTACCTGTGCCCGACAAGCCGAAGAATAAAGTGGTGTCGCCGGCTTCACCCACGTTGGCCGAGCAGTGCATGGGCAGTACGCCTTTGGCTGGCAACAGGAAGTTCTGCACAGAGAACATGGCTTTTTTCATCTCACCGGCATAACGCATACCGGCCAGCAGCACTTTACGTGCGGCAAAGTTGATCATCACAGTGCCGTCGCTGTTGGTGCCATCGCGCTCAGGAGCACAGCTGAAGGACGGTACGTTCAGAATTTGCCAGTGGTCTTTACCCGCTTTGTTCCAGTGCTCAGGCGTAATAAACAGGTTTTTGGCAAACACATGTTGCCAGGCTGTTTCAGTGGTCACTGTCATGGGGATGTAGTGCTCAGCGTCTGCACCTACTTCAAGGTGAGAGACGAAATGCTCTTTGGTCGCAATAAAATCGCTGACCCGGGCCCACAAGGCGTCAAACTTGGCTGCGTCAAAAGGCTGGTTCACATTGCCCCATTGAATTTCAGCTTCTGTGCCAGGCTCTTTGACAATAAAACGGTCTTTCGGTGAACGGCCGGTTCTGTGACCGGTTTTAACCACTAAAGCGCCGTTATCCGCCAACACACCTTCGCCACGGCGAATCGCATGCTCAACTAAATCCGCCACGGTTAAATCAATGTGGCGTGTGATTGTAGAGGTCATTGTAGGGTGACTCCTTGAGGTACATAAGTCAGTTGTAGAGGTGTTTTATAGCTATTATGGCGGCGATTGTACTGTATTTGACCGGTCGATACGACCCTTGGATAGCGGATTTGACAGGTTTTTATAGGGAATTTTGAAAGTTTACAGGGCGGGTTACAATTCCGCCCTGTCAGATGGCTCAGAACTTAGTCAGTATCAGCGCCAGTTCGCTTTGATCAAAACGGTAGGTGGTATTGCAGTAGTCACAGCTGATGTCCAGCTTGCCTTCGGCCATGTGTTCTTCAACCGCCTCTTTGCCCAATGAAATAATGGCGGCTTCACATTTTTCTTTGGAACAACCACAAACAAACTGCACGGACTGCGCTGGAAACAGCTCAAGATCTTCTTCATGGTACAGCCGGTGCAGTATTTGTTCGACCGGTAAGTCCAGCAGTTCAGGTGCGGTAATGGTGTCCGTCAGCACCACCAAATCGTCAAAGTCCTGTTTGGCTTTTTCCGGATCCACAGGCAGCACCTGCAGCAACAAACCAGCTGCTCTGCTGCTGTCGGTTGTCAGATCGCTGAACAGGTACAAGCGGGTAGGCAGCTGTTCGGACTGCACAAAATAGGCTTCCAGGGTTTCTTTCAGGCTATTGCCCACTAAAGGGATCACGCCTTGATAACGTTCCCCTTGTTTTGGCGTAATGGTGACCAGCATAAAGCCTTCGCCAACCAAGTCGCGAAAGCTGTCTCCGGCTATTTCTGCCTGTAACCGGGCGACGCCGCGAAATTGTTGGCTGGAACTGCCGTTGACGGCCAGGTAACGGATCGGGCCATCCCCTTGCAACTGCACGGCGATATCGCCATCAAATTTTAAGGTGGCGGTCAGCAGGCTGGTGGCGGTCACCAGTTCTGCCAGCAATTGTTTCACCGGGTAGGGGTAATTATGGTTTTGCAGCATTTGGTGCAGGCTGTCACTGACATAAGCCAGTTCACCCCGTACATCGCGGTGGCTGAATAAAAAGCGTTGTAGCAGATCTCTGTTCATGGGTTACCTATCTGAACTGCTCAGGATTGCTGAGCTTTAATCAGCAGCAATTGCCGGCGCATTTTTTTATCCGGCTTGGTGTCCGGATGCGGCGCGAATAAGGCGTTCAGTTTACGCAATTCGGCGCGTTTGGCGCGGTCGGCAATACTTTCTGCTGTTTCTTCATATAAAGCCTGAGCTAATGGTGCGGACAGACGTTGTTCCGACAACCCAAGCACGACGACGGTTTTTTCGTCTGAGCCCTGGGTCAGACGAATAGTCGCGCCGGTTTCTACCGTTTTGCTGGCTTTACAACGTTGGCCATTATAATGAACTTTTCCACCTTCGATCATGTCTTTTGCCAGGCTGCGGGTCTTGTAGAAGCGGCAGGCCCATAACCATTTATCTAATCGTAATGTATTTATGTTAGGCTCTGACATCCAAGGCTCCTGAGGTGGTAAAAACACCAGTAGTGTACTGGTACAAATTACCACAAATCAGCCGTACGCCCCAGCGTAGAATGTGGGGTTATGTCAGCTGAAATTGCAGGCTTGTTGCGCTTTAGACAACTGAGTAAGATAAACCTAGTTTTGTAAAAGAATTATTAAAGAATGAATTGGCTTGCTTCCGTCCGCCCTTATCTGGCCTGGTTTTCCCGGGTGCCTCAGAACCGTGTCAATACTGGCCTGACCGCAGCCTTTGTATTGCTGGCGTGTTATTTGGCGGCCCAGCTGACCTGGCAGTTATTGCCTTCGGCTCAAACGCCTAATTTACCTGTCAGTGCGGGCAAAATTACCCAATCGTCAGCTGTGGATCTGCAGTTGTTGCTGGCCGCTCAGTTGTTTGGCAAGGCGGAGGCCGTAGCTGAAGTGGCGACCCCTGCCCCATCAGACGCGCCAAAAACCAGCCTGAATCTGAAACTGACCGGGGTGGTCGCCATCAAAGGCCAGCCGGATGCAGGTTCTGCGATCATCGACAGTCAGGGCTCTGAACAAACCTATGGTGTGCCTGATCGTATTGACGGCACCAGCGCCAGTTTAAGTCAGGTGCTGGATGACCGGGTGTTGCTGAAAGTAGGCGGCCGTTTTGAAACCCTGATGCTGGATGGCGTGGAGTACCAGCAAATGGCGCAACAGAATCAGGCCGTGGATAACTATCAGGCGCAACCCGAACCTATGGAAGGCCCGCAATTGGTGGAAGTGCCTGAAGATCTGGCGGCAGCTCGTCAGGAAATGATGCAGGAGCCAATGAAGTTCTTTGACTATGTGCGTATTTCTCCGCAATACCGTAACGGCAAGCTTTATGGTTACCGCGTGACGCCGGGTAAAGACCCTGCTTTATTTGAGCGGATGGGTTTGCAGACCAACGATATTGCAGTCGAAATTAACGGTACTCCCCTGGATGACATGCAACAGGCCATGGTAGTCATGCGCGAATTAAGGGAAGCGACCCAGGCTTCGATAAAAATAGAGCGGGATGGTCAGACCCGGGACATCGTCTTCAGTCTGTCGCAATAACAATTACATTAAAGAATGGTTCAAACCCAATGAAGTCAGTCAGATATTCCTGTAAACAGATGCAACGCTGGTTAGGTGCCGGTGCTTTGGCATTACTGAGCTTTTTTGCTGCCGCTGTGGAATACCAGCCTAATTTTAAGAATACCGACATTAATGAGTTTATTAACATCGTCGGCAAAAACCTGAATAAAACCATTATTGTCGACCCGCAGGTGCGGGGACGCATTAATGTGCGCAGCTATGAAATGCTGAATGAAAAACAGTATTACCAGTTCTTTTTGAACGTACTGGAAGTTTATGACTTCTCTGTGGTGGAAATGGACAATGGGGTGCTGAAAGTCGTACGGCAAAAAGACGCAAAAACCGCCAATATCCCGGTGGTGGGTGACAATAGCAGCGCGGAAGGCGATGAAATGGTCACCCGGGTGGTGCAGGTCAAAAACGTCTCGGTACGTGAACTGGCACCCTTGCTGCGACAGTTTGTTGACCAAAGTGGTGGCGGCAGCGTAGTGAACTATGACCCGTCCAACGTTATTATGATGACGGGACAGGCCGCCACAGTAAATCGACTGGTGGATATTATATCCCGGGTTGATAAGGCCGGTGACCAGGACCTGGAAATCATAAAGCTGAGTTACGCCTCCTCGGGTGAGGTGGTGCGTATTTTAGAAAATATCTATAAGAATCAGGGGAAAGGTGAGACACCTGAATTCCTGATCCCAAAAATCGTTGCGGATGAACGTACCAACAGTGTGATTGTCAGTGGTGAGCGTCAGGCGCGGCAACGGGTAGTGTCACTGGTACAGCGGCTGGATGCTGAACTGGAAAGCCAGGGCAATACCCGGGTTTATTACCTGAAATACGCCAAAGCCGAAGATTTAGTTAAAGTTCTGCAAGGGGTCAGCGCCACTATCGCTGCAGAAACTCAGGGTGGAACTGCTGCTGCAGGCCAACAAGGTGCTCGCAGTCGTAGCAACCGCGATGTCAGTATCGAAGCTCATGTCGAAAGTAACTCGTTGGTGATCACGGCGCAGCCGGACGTATTGCGTTCCTTGGAAGATGTGATTCGTCAGATTGATGTGCGCAGAGCTCAGGTGCTGGTTGAAGCCATTATTGTTGAAGTGGCGGACAACGCCGGGGTGAACCTGGGTGTGCAATGGATCAGCGCGGACGGTGGTTTTACTCAGTTTAATAATGGGGTGGTGCCTATTACCTCTGTGGCTGCTGGCGCGGCTGCAGCACAACCGACCAAGGGAACGACTGAGACGAATACGGAAACAGGCGTGACTGTGAAAAATCCTGATCAGGCGGGTGATTATTCTACCCTGGCGTCAGCCCTGAGCGGTGCCACTGGGATGATGCTGGGCGTGGTGAAAAACGACTGGGGCGCTATTTTGCAGGCAGTCAAAAGTGACAGCAATTCCAATATCCTGGCCACACCGTCCATTACCACTATGGATAACCAGGAGTCGTCTTTTATTGTCGGTGAAGAAATACCGGTGAAAACCACCACCAGTCCGGGTTCAGGTGGCACCAACCCTTTTACCACGCTGGACCGGATTGAAGTGGGTATCAAGTTAAAAGTCACGCCACAAATCAATGAAGGTAATGCAGTTAAATTAAACATTGAGCAGGAAGTGTCAGGCCGTAACGGTGACATTGAAGGCAACCCTATCGTTTCTAAACGTGAAATTAAAACCACAGTGCTGGCCGATGATGGTGCCACGGTGGTGCTGGGTGGTTTAATTGACGAAGACGTCCAGCAAAGCGAAGCCAAAGTACCATTACTTGGTGATATTCCTGTGCTAGGCGCTCTGTTCCGCTCGACCTCTTCGACTAAACGTAAACGCAACCTGATGGTGTTTATTAAACCTACCATTATCCGTGATGATGGCCTGATGAATGAAATCAGCCAGCGCAAATACAATTATGTGCGTGCCGCCCAGCTGGTTCAGGGCGAAAAAGGCATCAAACTGATGTCAGATACGGACACCCCGGCCATGCCTGAATTTGATTCTACGCTGATTATTCCTCCGAGCTTTGACGAGTACCTGGAAAAGAAAAAAGCCCAGGACCAGGCTGAACGGCTAAAGAAAACCCAGAATGGTGGGGAGTAATCCTGATGGCAGAGGTTGAACAGGCTCAGGCGGCTACACCCAGAACCCGTTTGCCTTTTGGTTTTGCCAAAAGGTTTGGGGTGTTGCTGCAGGCGCAGGAACAAGGCTGGGTGTTGTATGTGAATCCCACAACTGCACCGGCGGCATTGCTGGAGGTGCGGCGTTTATTAGGCACAGCCTTTTCAGTGCATAAGCTGCAAAGCACCGAGTTTGAAGCCTTACTGGAGGCTTCCTATCAGCGTGATTCCACCGAAGCACAACAGATCATGCAGGACATTGGCAATGAGGTGGATTTAGCCTCCTTGGCGGATGAAATACCGGAAACCGAAGACCTGCTGGAAAACGAAGACGACGCGCCCATTATCAAGCTGATCAACGCGATGTTGGGTGAAGCCATCAAGCTGGGAGCGTCGGATATTCACGTCGAAACCTTTGAGAAAAACCTGGTGGTGCGGTTCCGGGTCGATGGCGTATTGCGTGAGGTGTTAAAACCGAACCGAAAGCTGTCCAGCCTGCTGGTGTCGCGGATCAAAGTAATGGCCAAGCTGGATATCGCCGAAAAACGGGTGCCACAAGATGGCCGCATCAGCCTGCGCATTGCCGGTCGTGCCGTCGATGTGCGGGTTTCGACTATGCCATCCAGTCACGGTGAACGGGTGGTGCTGCGTTTACTTGATAAAAACAACAGCCATCTGGATCTGAACAAGCTGGGCATGACCGCGTCGGTGCAACAATCCTTCTCCCGCCTTATTTTAAAACCACATGGCATTATTCTGGTTACAGGCCCGACAGGTTCGGGTAAAAGTACCACGCTCTATGCCGGTTTGACCGAAATTAACACCAAAGACCGCAATATTCTGACGGTAGAAGACCCGATTGAATACGAGCTGGAAGGCATAGGTCAAACCCAGGTCAACAGCAAAGTGAATATGACCTTTGCCCGAGGTCTGCGCGCTATTTTGCGTCAGGACCCGGACGTGGTGATGGTGGGTGAAATCCGGGATTTGGAGACGGCGCAGATTGCGGTACAAGCCTCATTGACCGGTCACCTGGTACTGAGCACATTGCACACCAATACTGCCGCTGGTGCTATTACCCGTCTGGAAGATATGGGCGTAGAGCCGTTTCTGTTGTCGTCCAGTTTGTTAGGGGTATTGGCGCAACGTCTGGTTCGGACCTTATGCCCACATTGCAAAGAGGCACATGAACCGGATAAAGAAGAGCGGGCGCTGCTGGCGGTGACTAAAAAAGACGCGCCGCTGATTTACCGTGCCGTTGGGTGCGAACACTGTAACCAGACTGGCTATCGCGGCCGAACAGGTATTCATGAACTTTTGGTGGTGGATGAACACACCCGTGAGCTGATCCACAATGGCAAAGGCGAACAGGCCATCGAAAAATACATTCGCAGTCAAAGCCCAAGTATTCGCCAGGATGGTTTCAGCAAAGTGCTGACCGGTGAAACTACGCTGGAAGAAGTGCTGCGTGTGACGCGCGAGGATGCGTAGTGGCTGCCTTTGATTACCAGGCGCTGGATGCCAGAGGCCGCAAAACTAAAGGCGTGATGGAAGCGGACAACGCCCGTCATGCCCGTCAGCTACTGCGTGAACAAAAGCTGACACCATTGAGTCTGGAACTAGTCGCTAAGCAAGAAAAGCTGCTGTCGGCTGGTTCGGGTTGGTTCAAACCCCGGGTGACAGCCTCTGAGCTTGCACTGATCACCCGTCAACTGGCTACGCTGGTCGAAGCGGGCCTGCCGATTGAAAACGCTCTGTTCGCCGTTGCCGAGCAATGTGACAAGCCCCGGCTGAAAAGCATGATGATGGCCGTGCGCTCTAAAGTGGTGGAAGGCTACAGTCTGGCGGAAGGCCTGGCTGAGTTTCCTTATGTGTTTGATCATCTGTTCAGCTCGATGGTAGCGGCGGGCGAAAAATCCGGTCACTTGGACGCGGTGTTAAACCGTTTAGCTGATTACACCGAACAGCGTCAGCATATGCGCAGCCAGATTTTGCAGGCATTGCTGTATCCGGCCATTCTGACGCTGGTGGCTATTGGCGTGATCAGCGTGTTGCTGGCCGCTGTGGTGCCAAAAATTGTCGGACAGTTCGAACATATGGGTCAGAGTCTGCCTGGATCGACGCTGTTTTTAATCGCCGCCAGTGACTTCGTCCGTGACTATGGTCTGGTGTTGCTTGGCCTGTTGATGCTTGGTGTGGCCGCGTTCAAACGCGCGCTGCGTAAGCCGGCTTTTCAGCTGGCCGTTGACCGGCGAATGTTGGGGCTGGGCATCATAGGTAAAGTCAGTCGCGGCCTGAACACCGCACGTTTTGCTCGTACCTTAAGTATTTTAAATGCCAGTGCGGTGCCATTGCTGGAAGCCATGCGCATTAGCAGTGACGTGCTGGAAAACAGCTACATGCGGCAAGCCATTGGCGAAGCCACCGCCAAAGTGCGGGAAGGGGCTTCACTGCGCTCTGCGCTGGATCAGACCAAATTATTTCCGCCTATGATGCTGCATATGATCGCCAGCGGCGAAAAAAGCGGTCAGTTGGATGGCATGCTGGAACGGGCGGCCAATACCCAGGACCGGGAATTCGAAACCCTGGTTACCGTTTCTCTGAAAGTGTTTGAACCTGTGCTGGTAGTGTCCATGGCTGGCATAGTGTTATTTATTGTCATGGCGATATTGCAACCTATTTTGGCATTAAACAATTTAGTAGGAGGTTAGGATGCAACAGCAAAAAGGTTTTACTTTGCTTGAAGTAATGGTGGTGATCGTCATTCTCGGTATTATCGCCAGCATGGTGGTGCCGAACTTGATTGGGAACCAGGAAAAAGCCGCCAAACAAAAAGTGGTCGTCGATATTCAGCAAATTGAAAATGCGCTGGACCTGTACAAGCTGAACAACGGTTTTTACCCGACCACTGAACAAGGGTTGCAAGCGCTGGTGACACAAGCGACCTCAGAACCTATTCCACGCTCTTTCCCTGAGGGTGGTTTTGTTAAACGCCTGCAAAAAGACCCGTGGGACAACGACTATCAATTGGTTAGCCCAGGTGAAATGGGCCGTATCGATGTATTTTCCATGGGGCCGGACCGGGTGGCAGGTACCGAAGATGACATTGGGAACTGGAACCTGGATTCGCAAGAGCAACAAAACTGATGCAAAAGCCCCGGCACCAGGGTTTCACCCTGATTGAAGTGATGTTGGTCATGGTGCTGATGGGGCTGCTTGCGTCTTTTGTGGTGGTCAATTTTGTGCTGGAGCCGCGGGAGAAAGTGTTGCGGCGCGAAACTGAACGTTTGCAGCAGTTGGTGCAGACTGTGTCTGAAACGGCCGTGATGAAACAAATGGACTTTGGTCTGGCGCTGAATGACAAAGGCTACGAGTTCCTGTGGCATGACGGCACCCGCTGGCAGCGGGTAACAGAACCCCGTTTTATGCAGTTCCATGCCTGGCCTGAGCAATTGACTGCAGAATTGCAATTGGATGGTTTGCCCTTTGCTGAAGACAGCATTATGGGACAGGAAGAGTTTCGTGAGCAGCAACAGCAGTGGCTGGAGCAGCTGATGGAACAGGAAGACGAAGCAGAAGATGCAGCCGGCAAAGAGGGCAAAGACGGCAAAACACCAACAAAAAAGGTGCCGGATGCCAAACAAAAGCCACTGTTACCGCAAGTCTATATTTTATCTTCTGGTGATTTAAGTCCGTTTTTGCTGGTGTTGTCGGATCAAACCGACGACCCCTCCTGGTTTCAGTCGTTGAAGGGGGAGTACAGCATCCCCCTGATCCGAACTGAACCTGATACGGTGCGGCCATGAAAAACCAGGGTTTTACCTTGCTGGAGCTGCTGGTCGCTATTGCCATATTTGCAACTGCAGGGGTAGCTGCTATGAAAGCCACCTCAGAGCATGTGCGGGCGATCAGCATGCTGGAAGAACAGACCTATGCCGGTTATGTCGCCGAAAACCAGCTGAATGCGGTGTTTCTGGAAAAGAGCTGGCCGTTGAAAAACCAACAAAAGACCGTGGAATTGGCGAACCGCAGCTGGCTGTGGCGGCAGGAGATCCGAAAAACTGCCGACGCCAACTTCAGCGCTGTGGTGGTCAAAGTCAGTCTGGCAGATGAGCCAGAACGGGTGATTTTTCAGCTGCAGACTTACATAGGCAAGCCAGATGCGTAGCCCTGGCTTTACCTTTATCGAAATGTTATTGGCGGTGGCTATTTTTGCCGTCGTTGGGTTGGCTTCGGCCAGCGTATTATCTTCGGTACTGGACACCGATGCCGCGTCACGGGCTGCTGAGCAGCGCCTGGTACAGCTGCAACGCTTTTTTAATCTGCTGGAGCGGGATTTAGCGCAAATCAGCAGCCGGCAAATTCGGCTGGACGGTGATGAGCCGCTGAAGTCGATCTTGATTGGCGAAAAACTGCTGTTTGACAGTGAAGAAGACGCTATGGCGTTCGTGCACCATGGCTGGCGTAACCCTGGCATGGTGCTGCCTCGCAGTGAAATTCAGGCGGTAGCATACCGGTTGAAAGAAGGCCGCATTGAGCGTTTGTTTAGTTTATATCCGGATGCCGTCACCGGAACTGAGCCCAAGGTTCAGCCCCTGCTGGACCATGTCACCGGCTTTAAACTGGAATACCTGGAAGGGGAAACCTGGAAAGAGCAGTGGAATTCCGAGCGTTTACCTAAAGCGATACGTCTGACCATCACGCATGAAAGCCTGGGTGAGATACAGCGTTTTTATACCTTAGTGGACGGATTGACCTGATGCGGCAACAACGTGGTGTAGCCCTGGTGGTGGTGATGCTGATCCTGGCGCTGGTGGTGGTGGTGGCGGTGGAAATGAGTGGCCGGTTACAGCTGCAATTGCAGCGTCAGTTTAACCGTCAGCACCAGCAACAGGCCTATTGGTACGCCATTGCTGCTGAACAGGCGGCTTTGCAGTTGTTAAAACGCACTGTAGTGAAAGAAGAAACCACGAATTTATCGCAAGACTGGGCCAGGCTTGGCGCCACCTTTCCGGTGGATGACGGCAGCATTACCGGCAAGCTGATCGATTTGCAGAGCTGCTTTAATTTGAACAACCTGCAGCGCACGACAGGAGAGAGTCCGGTCGGTGCCGGAAAAACCACAGCACAACAGGCCTTTCAACGGCTGCTGGAGCTGAAAGTCACCGAGCTGTCGATGCCAGCAGAGTACCTGGTCGCCCGGGTCAGTGACTGGCTGGACGCCGATTCGCTGCTGCAGACGGCCGGTGGTGCCGAGCAGGACGATTACGCGGGTCTGCTGTTGCCTTATTACACTGCCAATGGCTTGATGGGATCTGTGTCTGAATTGCGGGTGATGTTGGATATGACCCCCTCTGATTATGAGCAGGTGCGTCCCTTTGTCTGTGTGATCCCAAAAACACGCGACAGCAAACTGAATTTGAACACCATCACCGCCGAACAGGCCGTACTGCTTAGTGCTTATATCCCGGAGCTGGATGAAAGTGCTGCCCAGGAGCTGATCGCCAGCAGGCCGGAAGAAGGTTTTTCCACGCTTGACGAAGTCTGGCAAAGTCAGCAGCTGCAGGGCAAAAATATCCCGGATGAAGTAAAAGCGCTCTTTGTGTTAAAAACGAATTATTTTGTGCTGGAAAGTACAGTGACCTATCAGGACAGTTTGTTTAATCTGGCGTCTGTACTGCACATAGATGAACAACAAAAAGTAAAAGTGATAGCCCGGCGTTTTGGAGGCCAGTGGTGACAGAACAATTAATAATCCGGCTGAACAGCCAGCCCGATCAGCCAGTGATCTGGCTGGTTTGGTCGGCAGCCAGCGCAGAAGTGATAGCGTCGGGGCAGTTAAAAGACAGTTCGGAATTATCAGCCTTGGCCGAGCGGGTTGGAGCACGCCCCGTGGTGGCGTTGGTACCGGCCTCTGATGTGGTGATGACCAAAGTGGCACTACCAGGCAAACCGAACCGTCAGCTGTTGCAAGCTTTGCCTTATATGCTGGAAGAAGAGCATGCCGAAGACATTGAACAGCTGTTCCTGGCGTTAGGGCCTTGTGTGCAACAAGAGCAAAGTTACTGGCAGCAAGTCGCCTTATGTAAAAAAACCAAGCTGGAGCTGTGGCTGCAGCAGCTGACTGACGCGGGTTTCAGCGCCAGCCGTATGTTGCCTGATGCGTTGCTACTGCCGTGGTCTGAACAAGGTGCCAGTGCCATTGAACTGGCAGGGCAATGGCTGTTACGGCATTCAGAATGGCAGGCGACCAGTGTCGACAGCAGCTGGTGGGCCGACTACCTGACCTTAGCCGACCTGCCGTTGATCACCAGCTACAGCCCATGGCCTGAACAGCTATTACAGCAAGTGCAGTTGGCTGAACCTGAACTGCCGCTGGCGTTGTTAGCTGGCCAATTACCGCAGCAGAGCTTTAACCTGCTGCAGGGGGCGTACCAGCCGAAAAAGCCACAAAGCAAAGTCTGGGGGCTCTGGAAAACCTCATTGCTGTCGGCCGCGGCCTGTCTGCTGATTTATTTAAGTTCGGTTGGGCTGCAGGTCTGGCAACAAGGCAGAGAGCTGCAATCGCAGCGGACTGAACTGGTGCAACTGTATAAAAGCCGTTTTCCCGGCGAGTCGACGCGGGATATCAGCAGAGCACTGGCACGAAAAACCGGAGGTGCCGGCACCGGCAAGGATCTGAGCTTGTTTGGCTTGTTGCAGGATGTGCAAAGAGAGCTGACTGCCACAGAGCAAGTTAGCCTGGACAATTTGCGGTACGATCAAAAAAGTCATGAGTTGCGTTTTCAAGCGCAGGCCGACAGCTTCCAACGTTTTGACAGCCTGAAAACCCGGCTGGAGCAGCAAGGTTTTGAAGTAAAACAGGGTGCACTGAGCAACGAGGGCAATAAAGTGGTTGGTACTGTGTCTGTGAGGGCGAAATCATGACCAAACAACAACTTCTGGCACGTTGGTCTGGCTTGCAACGCCGCGAGCAACAGCTTTTAATGACTGCGGCTGTTGTGGTGGTGATCGCCATTTTTTATTACGGCCTGTGGCAGCCACTGCACCAAAGCCTGGCGCAACAAAAAGCCGATTTGGCTGGCGTTCAGCTGCAGTTGAACCAAGTGCAAAGTTTCCCTGTGGCTGCTGCGCAAAGTGGGCCAACTGTCAGTCTGACTGACCTGATCAGCTCCAGTGCCCGCAAGCACAATATTCAAGTCAGCCGGATGCAACCTCAAAATGATCAAATGCAGGTGATGCTGAATGACCTGAGCTTTGATCAGTTATTAGGCTGGTTGCACGAGTTGCAGTACCAGCACAAGGTGTCGATAGTGCAGCTGGATCTGACCAAAGCCGACCAGGTTGGCCTGGTCAGAGTTCGACGTTTAGTGGTTGAAAGTTAATGAAAAAAATTAAAGCCGGCCTGATTATTCTGGCATTGTATCTGGCATTTTTGCTGCTGCTTAGCCCAGCAGCTTTGTGGCTTAAACTCGTGTCGTTACCGGCGTCTGTGCAACTGGGCCCAGTGAGTGGAACCTTGTGGCAAGGCCGTGTGCAGGCAGTGTCTGTGCAAGGCCTGACCTTGTCCGATCTGAAGTGGCAGTTAAACCCCTGGTCATTGTTCACCGGCAAGCTGTCGCTCAGCCTGGAAGCCGGACAGCAGCGGCAAGTTGCGTTGCCGTCGCTAAAAGGCGAGCTGGCGTTGGGTCTGAGTTCCGTCAGTGTCAGTCAATTGCAGGCCAGAGTACCAGTCTCTTTGTTGCAGCCCATGCTGCAGCTGCCATTACCCGTAGGCTTGGACGGAGCTATGCTGGTAAAAATACCTCAGCTGGACTGGTCGGCGGACGGTTGTCAGCAGCTGCAGGGGTTGGTCAGCTGGCTGGACGCCAGGGTACAACCGCCAACAGGCTGGGTGAATTTAGGCACTCTGGACGCGCAGTTGAGCTGTGCTGACAATCAACTGCAGTTAGTGACGCTGCCAAGCCCACCATTGCATCTGGATGTGACCGCTTTGGTCAGTCCGGTTGGGCGTTACCGTTTAAATGGCTTCGTCAAACCGGACAGCTCAATGCCACAGGACGTGCATCAGGCGATGCAGTTTGTCGGCAAGCCTGATGCGCAAGGACGTTTCCCGGTGCAGTTAGGCAGCCGTTAAGTCGTCCAGTAACACCGCATAGTTATCGATAGCCGGGAACTCGGTGATGATGCGGGCCGGTTGCTGACTGTCGGGGTTAGTGATCGCCAGCAAATGCCGGATACCAAATTGCTGAGCGGAGCGCAGCACCGGCAAGCTGTCATCGACAAACAAGGTACGCTCTGGGTCAAAGCCATACTTCTGCTGCAGCAGTTGCCACAATTGCTGCTGCTCTTTGGTGTAGCCAAATTCATGCACCGACACCAGTGTATCGATGTAGCTGGCAAGAGTGGTTTGCTCAATTTTCAGTGACAGGCTGTCCGGGTGAGCATTGGTGACCAGCATGACCTGCTTGCCCGACTGGCGCAGCGCAGTTAAAAAAGCCGGGCTGTCGTCGCGCATGCGGATTTTATGCTGGATTTCCCGTTTCAGTTCAGTAATGGCCAAGCCGGTGCGGTTGGCCCAGTAGTCCAGGCAATACCATTCCAGTTTCCCCATCAGCACATCGTATTCGGCTTTCAGCTGAGCTTTCGCCTGCTCGACCGTCAGGCCGGTTTGAGCGGCCCAGCGCTCTGGCAGATGCTCCAGCCAGAAGTAGTTATCAAAATGCAAATCGAGCAGAGTGCCGTCCATATCCAACAGCACCGTATCTATTTGTCGCCAGTCCAGCATAGGTTTTTTCAGCCTTTCCATTTATAGTAGAGCGGAAGCACATTGTAACAGAGGCAGTCTGATGGCGCAGAAGGACCCAGCGAAAGTCAAACCTGAAATTCTGGCCAGCCGGCTGGTTGCTCAAAGCAACTTATTTAAAGTGGAGCAACTGGAGCTGAAGTTCAGTAATGGCGAGCTGCGCACTTATGAGCGGATGAAAGGCTCTGGCCGAGGCGCCGTGATGGTGGTGGCTTGTGCAGGTCCGGACGAGTTTTATCTGGTGCGTGAATACTGTGCCGGTACGCATGATTACCAGCTGGGCTTTCCCAAAGGCTTAATTGACCCGGGTGAAACTGCACTGGAAGCGGCCAACCGGGAGCTGCAGGAAGAAATTGGTTTTAAGGCCAGTCGTTTGATTGAACTAAAGACCCTGGCCTTAGCTCCGGGGTACTTTAATGCTACAATGCATGTGGTGTTAGCCTTGGACTTGTCACCATCGAGGTTGCAGGGGGATGAACCTGAACCGCTGGAGCTGGTGAGCTGGACCTGGCCAGAAATGTCTTTATTGCTTACACAAGCTGATTTCACGGAAGCGCGCAGTGTTGCCGCTTTGTATCTCGCCCGGAATTATCTGGATACCCATCAGGATGTTTTTAAGTAGGTTAATAGAACCTGTTAAACAAACAGCACAACGTGCCGGAGAAACCCTTTGGTCTATTTACCAGAGCGGCGATTACCAGCATGAACAAAAGTCGGATGCAAGCCCGGTTACTTCTGCTGATTTAGCGGCGAATTCTCTGATCCTGCATGCGTTAGCTGAATTTAGTCCTGATATTCCAGTGGTGTCGGAAGAAATGCATTTGTTACCGCTGAAGCAGCGACAGGACTGGCCCCGCTATTGGCTGATTGATCCGATGGATGGCACTCAGGAATTTGTCGCCCGCAGTGGTGATTTTGCTGTCAGTATTGCGCTGGTGGAGCATGGCTGGCCAGTGCTGGGGGTGATTTACTGGCCAAAAGAGCAGGTTTGGTATTATGCCACCCGTGGTCATGGTGCGTTTAAACAGCAAGGCTCGCTGATTAAACGTATTCAGGTCCGTCAGCATCAGGCAGGCCAGCCTTTGACTATTGCGGTCAGTCGTCGTCAGCCTCTGGCACCTATCCAGCATTTATTAAATGAGTTGGTTCAACCGGAATTTGTTGCTCTGGGCAGCTGCTCGCTGAAAAGTTGTCTGGTGGCAGAAGGCGGCGCTGACTGTTACTTACGTCTGGGACCCACCGGCGAGTGGGACACGGCGGCCGTGCAGATTATTGTTGAAGAAGCCGGCGGTAAAATTCTGGACAGCCAGTTTATGCCGCTGAGCTATAACCAACGTGAAACCCTGGCCAACCCGGACTTTATGGTACTGGGACGGGCGGAGCAGTCCTGGGCAACACTGATACGTGCCCACAGCGCCACCCGCAGCATCACTTAACTGTCAGGGTCCTGTTCTGACAAACGGGTTTGCCATTGCTGTTTGGTCAGCAAATCGACGCTTTCATGCAGTTCGGAATACACAATCACGACCTGCCCGGCTTTGATCTGTTGCCGGATCTGGCTGACTTTTTCGGCCAATGCCATTTCCAGCTCGCCGTAATCCGTGCCTTCACGCAGTACAAAAGCTTCAATCAGATTGTCCAGCGTAGCGCTGTCCAGTTGCTGGTATGGGATCAACATCAAGTCGCCACCTGTGGGAAAAACTGCTGCAAATAACCTGGGATATGTTGCTCCAGGTAATAGCGGGGTTTAAACGGGTTGCTGCCACTGACAAAACCTACATGGCCGCCGCGTTTGGACAACAATAACGACACCCATGGCGGCATTTCAGTGGCTTTAGGCAACACAGCTGGCGACAAAAAAGGGTCGTCTTCTGCATGTACCAACAATGTAGGTTTGTGGATCTGCTTTAAGAAGCCTTTGCCGCTGCATAGTTTGTAGTATTCGTCCGCATTACTGAAGCCATGAAGTGGGGCAGTCAGTAAATCGTCAAATTCACGGATACTGCGCACGGCCAGAATTTGTTGTGCTGTTAAGGGCAATGGAAAATGGCTGTGGCGTTTGAGTTTGGCCAGCATGCTTTGCTTCAGGCGCCCGAGCAGATAGCTTTGGTAGATTTTGCTGCTGCCCTGATTGATCCTGTCTGCACTAGGAGCCAAGGCCAGCGGCGCGGATACCGCGACCAGCGCGGACAGCGGGCAACTCGCGCCTGTCTCGCCGGCGTATTTCACCAGTACATTGCCACCTAATGAAAAGCCAACTGCAGCCAGCGGGCGGCTGGGAAACTGGTGCTGTAGCTGGGCAACAAAATACGCCAGGTCGGCGGTATCGCCGGAATGGTAAGCGCGCGGCAAGCGGTTCGGTTGACCATTGCAGCCGCGAAAGTGCATTAATACCGCAGTGAAACCCTGCTGCTGCAACGCCGCCAGCATACCAGCCGCGTAATGACTGTGAATATTGCCTTCCAGCCCATGCAATACCACCACCAGCGGTGCTTCTGGTCGCAAGGTCGACGGCTCGCTCCAGCTAAGCTGTAAATGATCACCATCCGGCAAGGCCAGCATCTCGTTGCAGGCCGGAGCCTTGCGAGGTGGGGCCAGGTATTTGGCGGCTATGGTTTGCAGATGGCAGTTGCGCAGCCACCAGGCGGCTTTAAAAGCCGGCGGCAATTGCATGGAAAAAGGCTGGGCTTGCAAATTCACAGTGTCTACTCAACAATCAAACTTTCGATTTCCTGGCCGGACCAGAACAACAATGCACAGACGCCAGTTTCTTTTCAGCACCCTGGCGCTGCTGGTCAGCGCCAGCACAGGGTGGACAGTATACCAGTATCAACAGGCCGACGGCAGCGCCGACAGTGCGACTTTGGTCGTGGAAGCGTTGTTGCCCGCGTTATTGGCGGGTGCCTTGCCGCACGACCCTCAACTGGCGGCGCAGCAACTCCGGCAGACCCGTCAGGCGGTTTTGCAGTATCTGGGGTTTCTGGCGAAAAGCCAGCAGGCACAGCTGCACCAACTGTTTGCTGTGCTGGAGACAGATTTGCTGCGGCTGGCTTTGACCGGGCATTGGTTAAGTCTTACAGAGCTGCCGCTGGTGGAGCGTTTGCGGTTGCTCGACAGCTGGCGTGATAGCTACCTGCAGCTGATGCAACAGGCCTATGCGGCTTGTAAAGAGCTGCTGCTGGGCGCTTATTATGGCGACCCGGCGCACTGGCAGCCATTGCAGTATCAGCCGCCTGTGTTTAACCCGGTTGCTGCGCTATGAGTAAAAATATCATTGCCGATGGGGTAGCCGCGGGTTGGCGTTATCTGGATGCCCGTCAACTGACAGAAGCTCAAACCTGGCGGGCTGATGTGGTGATTGTCGGCTCTGGTGCCGGTGGCGCGACTGCTGCAGAGCAGTTAAGCAGGGCCGGGCTGGACGTGATACTGCTGGAAATGGGCTCTTTACAGGAAGGGGGGCAGTTTCAACAGCAGGAGCGTTGGGCGTACCCGGCGCTGTATCAGGATGGCGCAGGCCGCAAAACAGCCGATCAGGCGATTAGCCTGCTTCAGGGCCGCACCGTCGGAGGCTCTACCACCGTCAATTGGACTACCTCTATTCGCACGCCGGCGCCGACTTTAAGTTATTGGCGGTCTGAGTTTGATTTGCCATTCAGTCCCGAACAGCTGGATCCTTATTTCCAGCAGGCCGAGCAGCGGCTGAATATCTCCCCTTGGGCCATCGCGCCCAATGCCAACAATGACAAACTGCGTCAGGGCTGCGAGCAGCTTGGTTGGAGCTACAGCCAGATCCACCGTAATGTAAAAGGTTGTGCGAATTTGGGCTACTGCGGTATGGGCTGCCCGCTAAATGCCAAACAATCGATGCTGGTCAGTGCCATTCCGGCAGCGTTACAGCATGGCGCTTTATTGATCAGTAACCTCAGTGCCAGACGCTTGTTGTGGTCTGGCTCCACAGTGCAAGCGCTGGAAGCTGTGCCGGTGGACTCGTATTTTCAGCCCCAAAGCAGCCCGCTGCTTCGGTTTGAAGCCAGGCATTTTATTTTGGCGGCCGGAGCCCTGGGTTCACCGGCGTTACTGCTGCGCTCAGGTGCGCCGGACCCGTACGCCCAATTGGGCAAACGCACCTGCCTGCACCCAAGCCTGATTTCAGGGGCTTTTTATCCAGAGCAGATCGCCGGCCACTGTGGTGCACCACAGTCGGTGTATTCGGACCAGTTTGTCTGGCCTGACGATGGCAGTATGGGGTTTAAGCTGGAAGTGGCACCTGTGCATCCTGTGTTAATGGCCAGCAAACTGACCGGTCATGCCGAAGCGCATGCCGCGTTAATGCAGCAGTTTAATCAGCTACAGGTGTGTATTGCGCTGTTGCGCGATGGTTTTCATCCGGACAGTCCCGGTGGCGTGGTGAAACTGGATGCAGCGGCCGAGCCTGTATTGCATTACCCCTTTAGCCCTTACTTCTGGCAAGGCGCCCGCAAGGCATTATTGGCTATGGCAGAAGTGCAGTTTGCTGCCGGTGCCAAAACTGTGCTGCCGCTGCACCAACAGGCTCTGCATTACCGCAGCTGGTCAGAAGCGAAAACCGCTATCAACCAGCTGGAACTGGCACCTTACCTTTGTACTTTGGCCAGTGCCCATGTGATGGGAGGCTGTAGCATGAGCCAAGACCCGGCCAAAGGGGTGGTGCGTCCGGATGGTGGCCATCACCAGCTGCACAACCTGTCGGTGCTGGATGGCTCCATACTGCCGAGCAGCCTGGGAGCGAATCCACAATTGACCATATTTGGCCTGACGCTGTGGCAGCTGGAGCAGCTGAAACCTCAGTTAATCCGCTGACCGGCCTGGTTATTCGTTATGGCTGGTTTTATACAGAAAATAACCCGCATAAAACAGGCAGAGCCCAATCACCAGCGCCAGACCGCTGAATGAAATAAAAATGACCGGGTCTTGCACAAATTGTTGCCAGACATTCATGGTGTTGCTCCTTCTCTGTGGATATATACCCAGCTTAGTGAGAGAGGCGTACGGCTGATCTGATGTAGATCAAAGTCTGCTGGCTAGGGCTGCTGCAGCTGTTCTGCTTGTTGATACAGATCAATAATCTGCTGCTGTAGCTGCCCGGTGGGTGCCTGCAATAACTCTAGGTAGCGGGTCAGCAGCTCTGCATTGGCGCTGCCAGTGGTGGCGCCAGGGAGTTGAGCATAGTGCTGCAGCAACAGCTGCTGCTCCAGCTGTTCGGCCGCCAGCTCAGCGTGGAGTAGCTGCTGGCGAAATGGCCGCTGCAGGTTTTCGTCCAGCCAGGGCGTAGGTACGGCACGGCGCACCGAACGCAGTGGCTGGGTGACTTGCTGACCGAACAGCTGCAACTGCTGTTGCAGCGACACTAAACCAGCTTCAGACAGCGGTTGCTGGTGCCGGTGTAAAAACAGCAGAAACAACGCCAGATTGACGTTCAGCTGGTAGTGGTCCTGCCATTGCAGCAACAGTTGCTGATTAGGCGGGTACAAAGCCAGACTGAACTGCCAGAACTGGGTATTATCCATTCTGCTGGGCCCAGAAGCCTTCGGTTTTTTCTTCCCATTCTTCCTGAGCGGCAAACCAGTCTTCTTCGGTTTGTTGCAGCGTTTTCTGTTGTTGCTGCTGTTCGTTCAGCACACGGGTTAAATCGGCTTTGCGACTGGCCTCGTACAGGCTGGTATCGGCCAGCTGCTGTTCAATGGCCGACAGCGCCTGTTGCAGCTTATCCTGCTGTTGCTCCAACTTCTCAATTTTTTGCTTCAGTGGCCGCAGTAGGTTGCGCAGGTCAGCTTCCAGTCGTTTTTGATCCTTACGTTGCACCGCACTGCCGGCCGCTTCGGCCTTAGGCTCGGCGCTGGCTTTTTGGTCCTGTTGTAACCACTGGTAATAATCGGCCAGATCGCCAGCAAAAGGGGCGACCTTGCCATGCGCGACCAGATAAAACTCGTCTGTGGTGCTGGCCAATAAATGGCGGTCGTGCGATACCACCACAATGGCGCCTTCAAAGCTCTGCAGCGCCATCACAATGGCTTCGCGCATGTCGAGGTCCAGGTGGTTGGTCGGTTCGTCCAGCAGCAGCAGGTTAGGGCGCTGATACACCAGCAACGCCAACACCAGGCGGGCTTTTTCGCCGCCAGAAAACGGCGCGCAGGCTTCCAGCGCTTTATCGCCATGGAAACCAAAACCACCAATATAATCGCGCAGTTGCTGCTCTGTGGCGTTTGGCGCTAAGCGGACTAAGTGTTGTAAGGGCGAATCTTGTGGTCGCAGGGTTTCCAATTGGTGCTGGGCGAAATAACCAATAGACACACCACTGGCATACCAGAGGTCACCAGCCTGCGGCGGCATACTGCCAGACAGCAGCTTAATCAGCGTGGATTTACCTGCGCCATTGCGGCCTAACAAACCGATACGGCTGCCAGGCAGCAGCTGAAAGTTAATCTGCTGCAGTATGCTGGTGTCGCCGTAACCGGCTTTGACGTTTTCCAGCTTCAACAAAGGATTTGGTAACGTGCGCGGCGGTAAAAACTCAAAGTGAAACGGTGAGTCGACATGGGCCGGGGCTAATAAGGTCATGCGTTCCAGTGCCTTGATCCGGCTCTGAGCCTGCTTGGCTTTGGTGGCTTGAGCTTTAAAGCGGTCGATAAACTTTTGCAGGTGCGCTACCTGACGCTGTTGCTTCTCAAAGTTGGATTGCTGTTGGGCTAAATGTTCGGCGCGCTGGCGTTCAAAGGCGCTGTAGTTGCCTTTGTAAAGCGTTAAAGTCTGGTGCTCAATATGCACTGTGCCATCCACTACGGCGTCGAGGAAATCGCGGTCGTGGCTGATCAGCAATAAGGTGCCGTCATAACCGGCCAGGTATTTTTCCAGCCAGAGCACTGCGTCTAAATCAAGGTGGTTGGTTGGTTCGTCGAGCAGCAGCAGCTGGGCCGGTTGCATCAGCGCACGGGCCAGGTTCAGGCGCATCCGCCAGCCACCCGAAAATGATTTAACGCTGTGTTGCTGTGCGGCGCCAGAAAACCCCAGACCGTCCAGTAAGGTGCCCGCTTTGGCTTCGGCACGGTAGCCGTCCAGCGCTTCAATCTGGTGATGCACCGAGGCTAGATCCACAGAACCGTCGGTGATCTTCAACTGCTGCAATAAAGGGTACAATTGGCTGTCGCCCTGCAGTACATAATCCATCGCGCTGATGTCGAGCGCCGGCGTTTCCTGGGCGACCGTAGCGATGCTCCAGCTGGATGGAATACTGACTGTGCCGGCATCCGGCTGCAGTTTGTGTTGCAGCAAGGCGAATAAACTGGATTTGCCACAACCGTTGGCACCAATTATTCCGACGCGCTGGCCTGGAAATACGGTAAGATTAGCGTCCTTCAACAGGCATTTAATGCCACGGCGCAGTTCAAGTTGTTGCAGCTGGATCATAAAACGGGGTCCTGAGCACACTGGGCCTGTTGACAGGCCAAACCATCAGACATCTGACAAAAAAGCGAATTGTAGAGTATGAACACGACGATCCGGAAGAAAAAACGTTTTATTGCTGGCGCCACCTGCCCGGAATGCAAAGCCGTCGACACCATGATGTTGTTTCAGGAAAACAATGTGGAAAAGGTAGAGTGCGTGCAGTGCCACTATCAGATGGTGCAGCCTGAACAGCAAGTCGCCAAACAGGCGCGCCCTGCTGAACAGGTGATTGGGGTATTTAAACCCGAATAAAGGCCTGGCCTAATAATGCGGCGGTGGTGGTTCCTCTTCTGGCGTCAAAATGTCGCTCTGACCACCCCGACTGAGTTTTTCTGCCAGTAAAATCACTTGGCGCTGCAACTTCTCTATGCGTTTCTGGTGTTCCAGCAATTCATTGTTCAGGGCGAACACTGCGTCCTCCTGAAATGCCAGTTTACTTTCTAAATCGATGATCTGCTGTTGCAGCTGATCAGTCTCGGCCTGAGTCACTTACGAACCTCCCATACTTCGGCAATACCACTGGAACTTTCACTGATAATCTGTTGGTCGGATAAGAAAGCGACCGCATGCACCACGGCACTGGCCGGTCTGCTGTTCAGAATGGCCCGAACCTGCCATTGCTGAACCTTTTTACCACTGTGTACGTCCCACAAGGCTAAAGCGCGCGATGGCGACCCCGTGACCAAAAAGCGTCCATCAGGACTAAAGCGGGCCGCCGTAATTATTTGGGCCCTGGATAGCGCCAGCTGACTGATTTTTTTACCGGTTTTCAAATCCCAGATAAACGCTGTGACTTCGCTGCCAGAGGTAAAGGCGTAACGCCCTTGCTGGTCCAGCACCACTTTGGTCACCCGGTTCGGGTGCGGAAAACTGTAAATGATTTGGGCGCTGTTGGTGTCCCAGAAATAAGCGTAATGATCATTCGAGCCGCTTAACGCAAAGCGGCCGTTGGCGGACAAATCAACCGAGTTGACGTTTTCGCTGTGACCGAGAAACTCCAGTCGTCTGCCTGTCGCCAGTGTCAGGTGCTGGACTTTGCCATCACTTTGCGCGATTAGCAGGCTTTGGCCGTTGTCGGCCACGGCCAGGTCCCGGATGGTCGCGTCCTTGACAGCCCAGAAACCGAGGTTTTTACCATCACTCATCTGCCATAAGGCGAAATTCTGGCTGTCTGCGGTGGCGAGCGAACTGCCATCCGGACTCAGACTTAAGGCAAGGATTTGGTTATCTGCCTTTCCTTGGTGCTTTAACGCATACAAAGCTGTGTCGTTGTGGATGTCCCAGACCGTGACGCCAGCGTCCACCGCGGAGACGGCAACCTTGTTACCAGCCTGGTCGATGCTGGCTGCATAAGAGGGATTTTCGCTGTGCAGCACCTGCCGAACCGGCTCTGGTTGAACTTTGTTACAGCCCAGCAGACCAATGACCAAAAAAAGCGACAGATATTTCGCACCATGGGTTAACGTCATACGCACAAACCGTTAGTATAGGACCGTGGTTTCACACCTTTAGACTTATTAAAACATAATTTTGACAGCTCAACCTGCGTAATTTATCGGAGAACTACATGCGCTTAATGACTAAGGTATCGCTGATTGCGGTAGCCGTCTTCACGTTAACTGCTTGCAATAAAGAAGCAGAACAACCAAAACCACTGACTCTGGACACAGATGCTGCTAAACAATCGTACAGCCTGGGCGTATCCGCTGGCCGCTTTATCGACAGCACGATCAAAGAGCACGAAAAACTGGGTTTACCTCTGGCTTCTGACGTGATCCTGCGTGGTATTCAGGACCAACTGGCTGGCAAAGCTCAGCTGACTGAAGAAGAAGTGCAGAAAGTGATGGTGGCGTTAGAGCAAACTGCGCGTGAGAAACAAACTGAACTGGCTAAAGCTCAGGCCGAGCAAAACATCGCTGCTGGGAAAGCTTACCTGGAACAAAATGCTAAGAAACCAGGCGTGACAGTGACAGAATCTGGCCTGCAGTATGAAGTAGTGCAAGCCGCTGATGGTCCAAAACCAAAAGCGACGGACGTCGTGCGTGTGCATTACACTGGTACACTGACTGATGGTACTGAGTTTGACAGTTCCAAAGAGCGTGGTCCGGCACAATTCCCGCTGAATCAGGTGATCAAAGGCTGGACTGAAGGTGTGCAGCTGATGAGCGTTGGCTCTAAGTTCAAATTCACTATCCCTAGCGATTTAGCCTACGGCGAGCGTGATATGGGCACTATCCCAGCGAACAGCGTACTTGTATTTGACGTTGAACTATTAGGTATCGGTGAAGAAGCTGAACAGCCAAAAGCTGAAGAAGCAACGAAGTAATTCGAACTGAAGAAAAAGGCCCACCACAGGTGGGCCTTTTTCTTTGGGCCTGGCAGCAAAAAGCCAATCTTCCGACTGGCTTTTTGCTGGTGCTGTAGCTGTTAGTGCAGGCCACCGACGTATTTAGATAACACTTCGATATCTTCGTCAGTCAGCTTTTTCGCTACATCGCGCATCATACCGTTCATATCGTTAGAACGGGTGCCTGCACGGAACGATTCCAGCTGAGTTTTAATGTAAGCAGCGTGCTGGAACGAAATTTTCGGGAAGCCTGCCATGCTGTGACCGACACCACGTGGACCGTGACAAGCGATACAGGCAGCAATGCCGCGTTCTTTATCACCTGAGCGGAATAATTTTTCACCTTTAGCAACCACATCTTCTGGGGTGCTGCCTGGTTTCATGGTTTGGCTGGCAAAGTAAGCAGCCAGGTCTTTCATGTCTTGCTCAGATAATGCCGCCACCATACCGGCCATCACCGCGTTATTACGGCCTTGTTTGCCGCCGGTTTCTGCACCCAGTTTGAATTCTTTCAGCTGTTTGAAGATATAACCAGCATGCTGACCGGCAATTTTAGGGTACATGTCGGTTGGGCTGTTGCCATCCATACCATGGCAGGCTGCACATGTTGCTGATTTGGCTTTTCCTGCTTCTGCATTACCGTCGAATGCTGAAGCTGAACCCACTAAACCTACAAGAAGCATGAGTGGAAGTGCGAATTTTTTCATTTTTTTCCGTCTCTGTCCGCGATGACCCACCAGCAAGCTGGCAACCAAGTTGTGAATGACCTTATAATTTATGCCTATTTTACACGATTCTTGCCCACTGAGAATCCCATAAAGTGGAGTAATGCTTCTGTGGATCGGCAGGATCCGTTACACTAACGCAAATTTTTCCATCGGAGCAGGCTGTGTACAAAGCCTTAATCAATTATCAGAAAGCCAGTTTTCTGACTAGCGCCCCAGACATTAAAGCATTACCTGCAGATACTGGCATCGAAGTTGCGTTCGCCGGACGCTCTAATGCGGGAAAATCCAGTGCTTTAAATACACTGACCCGGCAGAAAAGCCTGGCTCGTACCAGTAAAACACCAGGTCGGACTCAGCTGATCAATACATTTGCCTTGGGAGAAGACCAGCGTCTTATCGATTTACCAGGTTATGGTTACGCTCAGGTACCACTTGAAGTTAAACTGAAGTGGCAAAAATCCTTAAGCGAATACCTCGTCAAGCGTGACAGCCTGAAAGGCTTGGTGGTGCTGATGGATATCCGTCACCCGCTGAAAGATCTGGACCAGGATTTAATCCATTGGGCCGTCGGTAGTCAACTGCCAGTTTTGTTGTTACTGACCAAAGCAGACAAACTGAGCCCTGGGCCACGCAAAAAAGTACTGATGGAAGTTCGTGAAGCTTCGTTGGCTTTTATGGGAGATGTGACAGTACAGGTGTTTAGCTCATTAACTAAATTAGGTCTGGCAGAGCTGGAGCAAGTGTTGGATCAATGGTTTTATCCGCAAGGCCTGGAGCCTCAGGCCGACAGCCAATAAGTCGCTATTCACTCAGGGGGTGCATTCTGGCACCCTCGCGCATCTAGATTGTCTTCCCTTTTGACCACTTGATTCACCCAAGCAGTAACCAGCATCGAAGATCTGCTCTACAGGCATTTGTTTGTTAGACGGAAAGTTTTCAGATTTACTGGGAGCAGAATAAAGAAAACCGGCCTTTACGGGGCCGGTCATAGCAAACGGGGAGAAGCTATTCAATAATTTCAAATCAACAGGGTGTCTTGTTTGACAAGACAATTGCATTATACACAGAAATTTTCTTGTTTGAAGTATTTGCTCTAAAAAATCTAGTTTTATTTCACAATTCTGTTTTTTCCGTAACTAACAGACAAAAAAAACGCCCCACTGCAAGCAGTGGGGCGGCTAATAAAGCCTTTCTTTCTGGTCATTAACTCAACAAATATGCTGGTTAGTGCTGAAAGATAGAACATCTTACCTCTGTACCCTACGTTTTGAATTCTACAACTGTTGAATAAAAAAGCAAGGCGAAGTTTGTAATTAAACTACAAAATTTCGGTTTTATTGGCCAAAAGTATTGCAAATGTAATCGAATTACTCATTGATTTACTGGTTTTACGGCGATGTCTGTGGCTTTGCCACAGCATAAAAAAGCCCCGGATATACCGGGGCGGAAGGTCAACATACCAGGAATGGGCATTCACACATCTCTTCAGATAACTTCGTTGCAACGAAGTTCACCCATTTGGTAAATATTTTTAGTGTGCCTGATCCCAGTTCGGGCCGGAGCCTGCTTCGGCCAATAATGGCACGTCCAGCTGCGCTGCCGATTCCATCAATTTTACTAATTCAGCTGTCACCTCAGCCAACATTTCGCTTTTCACTTCGAACACCAGTTCATCGTGGACCTGCATGATCATCAGCGCGGTCTCTTTCGGCTGCTGCTGCTGCCATAAGTCGACCTGAATCATCGCTCTTTTAATGATGTCCGCTGCAGTGCCTTGCATCGGCGCGTTAATGGCGGCCCGTTCCGCCGCTTTTTTCCGTGCCATATTCTGGGCATTAATTTCGGGCAGATAGAGCCTGCGGCCAAACAAGGTTTCGACATAGCCTTTGTCATGGGCCTGAGCCCGGGTGCGCTCCATGTAGTCAAGCACGCCTGGAAAACGTTCAAAGTACAGGTCAACATATTGCTGGGCTTCGGACCTGCTGATGTCTAGCTGGCGGGCCAGTCCAAAAGCAGACATGCCATAAATCAAACCGAAGTTAACGGCCTTGGCGCGACGACGCTGTTCTGTGCTGACGTCGTCCAGCGCGACGCCAAAGACCTCAGCAGCTGTTGCTCTGTGGATATCCTTGCCTTGAGCAAAGGCGTTTAGCAAAGCCTGATCTCTGGACAGGTGAGCCATGATGCGCAGTTCAATTTGCGAATAGTCGATAGCCAGAATGGTGTAACCATCCCGGGCAATAAAGGCCTGCCGAATGCGCCTACCTTCTTCACTGCGGATTGGAATATTCTGCAGGTTGGGTTCGGTTGAACTCAGACGGCCAGTGGCGGCGACGGCCTGATGATACGAGGTATGAACCCGGCCTGTTTGCGCATTCACTGACAGCGGCAGCTTGTCGGTGTAAGTGGACTTCAGCTTACTCAGTCCTCTGTGCTCCATAATCAGTTTCGGAAATTCGTAATCATGAGCCAGCTCCACCAGCACTTCTTCTGCGGTCGAAGGGGTGCCGCCTGGGGTTTTTTTGATCACCGGTAAGCCCATTTGCTCAAACAGAATTTCCTGTAACTGCTTCGGGGATGCCAGGTTGAATTCTTTGCCGGCCAGCTGGTACGCCTGTTGTTCCAATTCGGCAATACGTTCGGCCAGTTGCTGGCTTTGCTGGCGTAGCAACTGCGGGTCAATTCGCACTCCCTGCCGTTCCACCCTGGACAATACGCTGAGCAGCGGCACTTCAATGTCGGTCAGTACTTTGGCTTGGTCGGTATTTTCTGCCAACTGCGGCCACAAGGTCTGATGTAAGCGTAAGGTGATGTCCGCATCTTCGGCGGCATAAGCAGTCGCCTGTTCAATGGCAATCTGGTTAAAGGTGAGCTGTTTAGCGCCTTTGCCAGCGATCTCTTCAAAGCTGATGGTTTTATGGCCCAGGTACTTCAGCGCCAGTGAGTCCATATCATGGCGGGAGCCGGTGCTGTTAAACACATAAGACTCCAGCATGGTGTCAAATTGAATGCCCTGCAGTGTGATACCGTACCTGGCCAGTACACTCATATCGTACTTCAGGTTCTGGCCCACTTTGGCTGCAGTGGCATTTTCCAGCCAGGGCTTCAATTCTGCCAATACCTGGTCACGGTTCAGTTGTTCCGGCGCGCCGACATAGTCATGGGCCAAAGGCAAATAGCAGGCATCACCCGCAGCAAACGCAAAAGACATGCCGACCAGTTCGGCCACCATATAATCGAGGCTGGTGGTTTCGGTGTCCAGGGCCACCAGTTCGGCTTGCTGCAGCCGCTTCAGTAACGCAGCAAAGGCTTCAGCGGTCAGGATGCAATCATACTCGGCTGCTGCTTGGCTGGTTTGCACTTCAGTGGGCAGTTCAGTCTCAGCGTCACTAAACAAACTGGCTTGAGCGGGCGGTGCAGATTTCTCCTGGGCTGACAGCACTTCACTGAGCCAGCGTCTGAATTCGCAATCTTTGTAAAGTTCGGCAAGTGCGGACAGATCGGCGGCACTGATTTTCAGCTGTTCTTCGGTCAGGTTCAGCTGCACGTCTGTTTTGATGGTGGCCAGTTGGTAGGACAACTCCAGTTGGCTCTGATGCTCACGCATTTTATCCGCAATCGTCTTGCTACCCCGGAAACCTAAAGCCGCAATCTCGTCGAGGCGTTGGTACAGCTGCGCAATGGAGCCTATGCCTTGTAATAGGGCTAATGCAGTTTTTTCACCCACACCTGGCAACCCTGGGATGTTATCCACTTTGTCGCCCATTAATGCCAGGTAATCGATGATCAGATCCGGGCCTATGCCAAATTTTTCCTGCACGCCTGCAGGGTCCAACAGGGTATCCGTCATGGTATTGATCAGCGTGACCTTATCCGTCACCAGCTGTGCCATGTCTTTATCACCTGTGGAAATCAGTACATGCCGGCCGAGCTGGCTGTATTGCATTGCCAATGTACCGATCACGTCGTCGGCTTCTACGCCACTGATGCAAAGCAGCGGCAAGCCCATCGCCTGAATAATTTTATGCAGAGGTTCAATCTGTGTGCGCAAATCGTCAGGCATCGGCGGGCGATGCGCCTTGTAGTCGGCATACATTTCATTGCGGAAGGTAGGCCCTTTGGCATCAAACACCACCACCATTTCATCTGGCTGGTACTGCTTCAGCAAACTTTTCAGCATATTGACTACGCCGTAGATGGCACCAGTGGCTTCCCCGCGTGAATTTGTCAGATGCGGAGGCGAGTGGTAGGCACGGAATAAGTAAGACGAACCATCCACCAGGATCAGCGGATTTTGTGGGGCAGAGGCCATAAAGGAATATCCTGAAAACGCTTTTTTTTAGCATGCCATAACATCAGGATCGGAGCCAGCTGAATGCAGTGAGCTGCTTGCTTAGTCTGTGGATAACTTTGTGGAAAGACCATAGGCTGAATACAGCACGTGCCGCAGCATGTTCTGGTTGTGTGTTTTTAAGTGTTTGTTTTGAAAAGAAAAAGAAGGGGTAAACTACCTATTCCCTTATTGTTTTTCTTATACATCCAATTGTGAGTATTTTTTCGGGGTTGACGACCCTTGCAAAGTGGATGGTAAGGGTAAGGTCAAAACCGGACAAACAGACTACCACAATCAGGGTGATTGCATAGGCCCGGACTGAACTTTTTTTAGATAAAAAAGAGCGTCCAAAAACAACTTGTTATAATGAATTTGAACTAAAGATTTGCATGCGTTTCGTCGCAAATGAAACACCAGTAAATACAGGGGCTTCCACAGTTAAGGCTTGCAACGCTATAATGCCCCAAAACTAAGAAGGCTTTGAACGGGATCACACAGATGAAAAAATTAACGCTTATCCTCGCCCTGATTACTTCTGCTGCCCTGGTCAACGCAGTCGCTCAGGAAACCGATAACGACGCACTGAAAAAACGTCTTGAGCCTGTAGGTCAGGTTTATCTGGCAGGTGCGGAAGCTGCTGTTGACACTGGTCCAAAAGGCCCTCGCACTGGCGAGCAGGTCTTCCAGGGGGCTTGTTTTGCCTGTCACGGCACTGGCGCCTTAGGTGCACCGAAAAAGGGGGAAGCTGCTGACTGGAAACCTCGTTTGGCTCAAGGCGCTGACGTGTTGCTGAAACACGCAATAGAAGGTATTCGTTCTATGCCTGCTCGCGGTACTTGTGGTGATTGCTCTGAAGACGAGCTGGCGGCTGCAATTAAGTTTATGACCGACGGTATCTAATCTGTTGGTGTTGAAAGAAGCCGCCCGGGTCGCGGCTTTTTTTATTGCTGTGTTTTGCTGCTTTCCTGCCCATATGTCTGCGTTCTATGTCATTTAATTCTAAGCCAGATCGGAATCTGTCTAACTGCATGGCTACAGATTAAAAATCAGTCATTCCATTTGGTCAGACTTTGTGCATAATAGAGGCTGCCGTTTTGGCACTCGCCGCAACTAATAATAAGAATACAGAGAACACCTTGAAGGACCAAAAGCTCAGCTCCGTTATTCCTGCAGTCTGGCACAGCCAGCTACGCCGCATGCGTACGCTGTTGTCTGGCTATAAGCGGGCATACACCATACAGGGCGCGTTGCTGAACCTGTCTGAGCTGGCATCCGGCATTAAAGAAATGCGTGAGTTTTATCCCGCTATTCACCAGTTGCTGAATCAGCAGCTGCGTGCTGATAACTTCTATGTTGCGCTGATTGACCAAGACGGTACCTTCCGGCCTGAATATTTTGCCGACGAAAAAGACCAACAAATTTTGCTTGATGCTCCTTCGGAAGCCTTTGCCTCCGGCTTGACTGGGTATGTTGCCCGACGTGGCAAAGCACTGCTTTGTGACGAAGCAGGGTTTCACCGTCTGGTGCAGGAAGGTCAGATACAGGCACAAGGTTCTGCGCCTATGCACTGGTTAGGCGTTCCGCTTTGCCGCGGTGAGCGGGTGATCGGTGTGATGGCTATTCAGAGTTATCAGGCGGATGCGGGTTATAACGAACACGACCTGGCGCTGATCAGCCATATTGCCATTCATACCGTGACCGCCATTGATCGGGTGCGCAGCCGTGAGCTACTTGAACAAACAGTGCGTGAACGCACGCAGCAGCTGCGCAATACTAATGACTCGCTGCAGCATGAAATTCGCGAACGTAGCCATGCTGAAATGCTGCAGGCGGCCTTATACAAAATCTCCGAGCTGACTGCCGCCAGCTCCGATATGTCCAGTTTTTACCGCGAAGTGCACAGCATTTTGAGTGAACTGCTGCAAGCGGATAATTGCTACATTGCTTTGCTGGACAAAGACGGACAGCAGCTGAATTTCCCTTTCTATCTGGATCAGTACAGCCCTACGCAAAAGCAGCGACCTTTGCAGCGTGGCCTGACTGAATATGTGATTCGGTCTGGTGAGGCCCGTTTAGTCACACAAGTGCAGCTGCAGCAGTTGATCCAATCCGGTGAGGTAGAGCGGCAGGTCAGTAATCCGGGTTATCAGCCGATGTGTACCAGCTGGCTTGGCGCTCCACTGCAAATTGGCAACCAGATCCTGGGTGTGATAGCGCTGCAATGTTATGACAACAGCCACCAATATAGCGAGCAGGAGCTGGTGTTATTGAAGTTTGTGTCTCAGCACATCGCGGTGGCGATCAGCCGGAAACTGACGACAGAACAGCAAAAACAACATCACGAAGATTTAGAAAAACGCATTTTCGAACGCACCCGTGAACTGCGCCAGACTAATTTGTTTTTACGTTTGCAGGTCGAAGAACGGAAAAAAGCCGAAGAACAACTATTTTTCGAAGCCAACCACGATGCATTAACAGGTCTGGCGAACCGACAAATGTTTCTGATGCAGCTTAAACAACGGTTTTCGTACCGCAACCGGGATTCAGCCACTAACTTTGCTTTGCTGTTTATCGACCTCGACCGCTTTAAGCTGATCAACGACACCCTTGGTCACCACATAGGCGACCTGTTCCTGATTGAAGTGAGCCGTCGTTTGCAGCAAGCAGTGCGGGAACACGATTTAGTCGCCCGTTTAGGTGGCGATGAATTCGTGATCCTGCTGGGCAAAATTCAGCATGAAGTCGACGCGGAAGAAGTGGCGGAGCGTTTAATTGAATCTGTGCGTCAGCCGATGAACCTGGAAGGGAATCAGGTGTGCTCCGGTGCCAGTATCGGCATTGCCTGCTATCAGAACTGGTACCAGCATGCAGACGAGTTGCTGCGCGATGCTGACGCCGCTATGTACCAGGCGAAATCCTTTGGCCGTAACCGCTTTGTGATTTTCAATGACAGCATGCGCTCGCAAATGCTGCAGGAACTGGGGCAGGAACAAGCGCTGCAACAGGCCGTTCAACAACGGCAATTTCAGCCGCAATTGCGTCCTCTGATAGCGGCAGAATCAACCGACCTGGTCGGTTATCAGGCCAGTTTGTCCTGGCTGCAGGCCGATGCTACCCAGCAACAGGAACTGAGCCGCCAGGCCACCCAGGCAGGTTTAATGCCGGACATTGAGTTGATGTTACTGCAGCAACTGAGCAGCATGTCGTCGCAGTGGGAGCAGGGGGCCGTGTTGTGTCTGAGCCTGAGCCCAGCCTGGTTAAGTAACCACTTACTACTGGATAAACTGACGCAGCAACTGCATCAGTCTGCTTTGCCTTTGCATCAACTGGTTCTGGGTTTTACGGAAGCGGATTTATTGCGATTGTCGGCGACACAACTGGCCAATTTACATCAGTTGAAACGTCTGGGTGTGCGTTTGTCACTGGATCAGTTTGCTGCAGAAGTGGCCGCCTTAGGCTTATTGGTGCAGTACCCATTCGATTTTGTGGTGCTGGATACTGCATTTAGCCGCAGTCTGCCACGCAGTGAAAGCCGTCGCCAGTTACTGCAAGTGCTGCAACAACTGGCGCAGAGCCGTCAATTCAAGCTGATTGCAGGCCATGCAGAACAAAAAGAAATCCAGCAGCTGATGGCGCAGGCTGGCGGCTATTATTTCACTGAGCAGCCAGTGGCGGTTGCTGTGCAGCAATCAGGGCTTTTTCAGCAGCTGGCGTAACCTGTCCAGATGTGCCAGGCCGGTTTGTTGCCGTTCCTGTTCGGTTTTCACCACACCAGGTTTTGCCCATTCCAGATCATCCGGCGGTAACTCATCGAGAAAACGACTGGGTTCAGGTTTGACGATTTCGCCGTACTGACGACGCTCGCGGGCATAGGTAAACACGAGCTCACGTTGTGCCCTGGTGATACCAACATAGGCCAGCCGGCGCTCTTCTTCGACATTGTCTTCGTCAATGCTGCTTTGGTGCGGCAACAGGCCTTCTTCCATGCCGACAATAAACACAAAAGGAAACTCCAGGCCTTTAGAGGCATGCATGGTCATCAGCTGCACCTGGTCAGCATTGTCTTCCTGTTCCTGCCGTTCCATCATGTCGCGCAGTGTCAGTTTGGTGACCACTTCACTTAAGGTCAGTGGTTCTTCATCGTCTTTGCCGTCCAGCATTTCGCTGACCCAGCGGTACAGTTCATTGATGTTTTTCAGCGCCATTTCGGCGGCTTTGCCACTGGCACTGGTTTCAAACAACCAGGCTTCGTAATTACTTTGCCGGATCAGGTCCCGCACTGCTTCTTTTGGTTCGCTGCGCAGCGCCTGCTCGGCCAGCCGGTTAATCCAGTTGGCAAAAGAAGTCACAGCCGTCAGGCTGCGGGCAGGTAAGCGCTCGGCCAGTTCAGGTTCAAAGCAGGCAGCAAACAGGCTGATGTGTTTTTCGTTGGCCAGGCTGCCGACTTTTTCCAGAGTCGCGGCGCCAATCTCCCGCCGTGGCACATTGACCACCCGCAACAGCGCGTTGTCATCGTCCTGGTTCACCAGCAACCGCAGATACGCCATGATGTCTTTAATTTCACTACGGGAAAAAAACGAGGTGCCGCCGGATATTTTGTAGGGGATACGGTTGGTCATCAGGGCTTTTTCAAACACCCGGGCCTGATGGTTGCCGCGATACAGTAAGGCGTAATCCTTGTATTGAGTGCGGTTGACGAAGCGGTGCGAAATAATCTCGGCCACGACTTTTTCCGCTTCGTCTTCTTCGTTGCGGGTCGGCAGTACCCGTAACGGCACGCCATAACCCAGTTCACTGAACAGCTTCTTGTCGTATTCATGCGGGTTGTTGGCGATCAGAATATTGGCGCATTTCAGAATACGCTCGGCCGAACGGTAGTTCTGCTCCAGCTTAATCACTTTCAGGTTCGGAAAGTCTTTGCCAAGCAGCACCAGGTTTTGTGGTTTGGCACCGCGCCAGGAATAAATCGACTGGTCATCGTCGCCCACCACAGTAAAACGTTGCCGTTCACCGACCAGCCATTTCACCAGTTCGTACTGACTGGTGTTGGTGTCCTGGTATTCGTCCACCAGCAGGTACTGAATCTTCTGCTGCCACTTTTGCCGTACTTGCTCATTGGCAGCAAACAGCAGCGTCGGCATCATAATCAGGTCGTCGAAATCCAGTGCGTTATAAGCCCGCAGCTGCTGGGCATACTGCTGGTAATAGTTGGCAAAGCTGATACTTTGTGGGTCTTTGGCCTGAGCCAGTGCCTGACTAGGCAATAACAAATCATTTTTCCAATTGGAGATTTTGCTCATCAGCAGTTTCAGCTGATCTTTGTCCCCTTGCAGCTCGGCTTCGGTCAGCTCCTTCAGCAGGGCCATACTGTCCTGATCGTCAAACAGAGTGAAGTTCGCCTTGTAGCCAATGGCTTTGTATTCTTTTTTCAGAATATCCAGCCCCAGGGTATGGAAGGTCGATACCGTCAAACCGCGCAGCAAGGGGCGTGGCAATTGGTGGCTGATCCGCTCTTTCATTTCCCTGGCCGCTTTGTTGGTAAAAGTGACTGCGGCGATATGTTTGGCCGCCAGACCACATTCTTCAATCAGATAAGCAATCTTGTTGGTGATCACGCGGGTTTTGCCGCTGCCGGCGCCAGCCAGCACCAGGCAAGGGCCACTGATGTACTTTACGGCTTCGTTTTGTTGGGGATTGAGCTTCACTTGGGTTGGGTCCTCCGCTAAGCCGGACATTCTATCTGGTTTTTGCGGCAGATTTCATTCGCGTTCTGCAGTTCTGGCCGTAGAATGAAAACAACAAAAGGAGAACGACCATGATTGATCCAAAGAAAATTGAAGAAATGGCACGTCAGATTGGCAACAGCATCCCACCTAAAGTGCGGGAAATGGCCGACGATATTGAAGGAAAAATCAAGCAGACCTTACAGAACAAGCTCAGTCAGCTGGATTTTGTCTCGCGGGAAGAATTTGATGTGCAGACGCAGGTACTGGCCCGCACCCGCGCCAAACTGGAACAACTGGAGCAGCAGGTGGCTGAGTTAGTGGCGGCGAAGCAAGGAAAAGTGGAATGATGAAGTGGGTAGTTCCGGGGTTGCTGGTGCTAGCAGGGCAGGCCGTAGCGGTTGAGCAAGTGATACTGACCGGCAAGTTGTTGGATGTTCGTAGCGGAAAATACCGAGAGAATCAGGCGTTGTTGGTTGAACAGGGGCGGATCAGTGCCATAGTAGCAGCCAAGGACGCACCTGCTGATGTGCCTGTGCTGGACTGGTCGGCCTACCACGTATTGCCGGGTTTAATTGACATGCATGTGCACCTGACCTCGGACCCAAATAAACATGGCTACCGGGCGCTGGCAGAAACCCCGGCCCGTGAAGCCATTTATGGCGTGAAAGCGGCTGAAGCTACCTTAAAGGCCGGTTTTACCACAGTGCGTAATTTAGGCGCCGGTGGTTTTTCCGATGTGGCGTTACGTGATGCCATAGACGAAGGTGAAATTGCCGGACCGCGCATGCGCACTGCGGCCCGGACTCTTTGTATTACCGGCGGCCACTGCGACAACAACCTGCTGCCGCATATTTACCGCGCCAACAGTGGTGGTGTGGCCAACGGGCCGGACGAAATCCGCGCCAAAGTGCGGGAAAATATTAAATACGGCGCAGACGTGATCAAATTCACCGCGACTGGTGGGGTGTTATCCAAAAATACTGACGTTAACGCCAGCCAGTACAATCTGGAAGAAATGACAGCGCTGATTGAAGAAGCGCATGACAGGGGCCGTATTGTAGCGGCTCATGCCCATGGGTTACAGGGCATTAAACGCGCCATTCAGGCTGGGGTGGATTCCATTGAACACGGCAGCTTTATTGACGATGACGCTATAGCGCTGGCGAAAAAGCATGGCACTTACCTGGTGATGGATGTCTATGTCAGCGACTTTATTTTATCCGAAGGTGAAAAGGCCGGTATTCTGCCGGAGTCACTGGAAAAAGAGAAAAAAGTCGGGTTAATTCAGCGGCAGAATTTCCAGAAAGCGGTGAAAGCCGGTGTGAAAATGGCGTTTGGTACCGATGCTGGCGTCTATCAGCATGGTCTGAATGCCCGCCAGTTTGCTTACATGGTGCAATGGGGCATGACGCCGCTGCAGGCCATTCAGGCAGCTACGCTGAATGCTGGCACTTTGCTGAACTGGAAAAATGATCAGGGCCAGCAAAATGTTGGGGTTGCCGAAGTGGGTGCTTTTGCTGATTTAATTGCGCTAAAGGCCGACCCTTTACAGCACATCAAGCAGCTGGAGCAACCGGCCGCAGTGGTGAAAGCCGGCCTGCTGGTGCAGTAATACGTGAGCTAAAATGACAGAAGCATTAGTAAATCTTATGCTTCTGTCATGATTTTTCTCCGCTATCCGTCACCTGACTGTCACATAATCTGCTCAAAATGCGCGCAGTTAAACGAACTGCCCATAGGAGCCGACCATGTCTGTTTTATTCACTGCCGCTTTATTCAGTATGTCTGTACAAACCAATCCTGTGACTGTTGAACAACAGTACCAGTACAGCAATCAGGAGTATTGCGCTCTGGTTCGTCAGGACGCCAGCAAACAAATGCTGAGTGCCTATGCTGACAAACTGGGTTTTGTGCCAGCTAAAGCAGAATGCAAAGCTTTACTGAGCGCCGCGAGAAGCCAGATCACTGAGACTTCTGCTGAGCGTCAAATTCGTGAGTTCAGCCGTGGCTCAATCCGTAAGCTGACTCCGTCAGTGATCCAACAGTTAAAAGCCATGTCTGAACAAGAGCGTCTGGCCGAACTGCAGCGCATTTTTGGCTAAAAATGCCCTTGGGTCCGACTTGAAAGTCCGTTACAGTGACTCCACTGACCATGCAAAGCAGTGGAGGACGGACAATGAGTGACTTTGATTTTGATTTAGACCATCTGGATTTTGACGCCGCGGAACAAAAATCCAAAGCGGACCAGGATAAGCAGCAACAAGCGCAGCTGGCCGAACTGGCAGAGTTACAGGATGGTGGTGACGACTGTGCAGGCGGTGCCTGCAAGATCTGATGAAATACAGCTGGCTTTGGCTGATGCTGTGCAGCTCAGCCCTGACCGCGCAAGTGGACAGGGCTGAACTTTTTCGCCTCGACAGTCAAACTTTGCAGTATCCGCTGCAGTATTGGTTGTACCGGCCTGCAGTCCCGACCGGACAACAAGTTCAGCACATTCTTTATGTTTCAGACGGCGCCGCTTATCTGCAACAAGGCAAGATGATTGCTGTGCTGGAACAACTGATCCAACAACAGCAAATTCGCCCTCTTTATGTCGTTTTCGTCGACAGCCGTGACCCCGACCAGTTAACGCAGGACCGCCGCAATCAGCAGTATTTATGCAACACCCAGTACGCGGCATTCTATCGCGATGAGCTGATCCCTAAGGTGGAATCTCAGCTTGGTATTCAGCCATCCCGCGGGCAACGCGGCATTATGGGTTTGTCCTTTGGTGCGACCAATGCGTTGTGTTTTGGTTTGATGTTGCCTGAGCAGTTTGGTCTGTATGGTTTGCAGTCACCGGCCAACTCAGAGCATCTGACGCTGCTCAGGCAAGAGTATAAAAAGCGGCAAGGTCCACAGATGCGGCTGTTTTATTCGGTGGGTAACCGCAATGACAATCTGCACGCCAATACCCAAATGATGAAGTTGCTGGAAAAACAAGGCCATCAACTGGTGCGGCTCAAAGTGGAACAAGGCCACGATTGGGACAACTGGCAACCTTTGCTGGATGACTTATTAGTGGCGCTGTTTCCGGCTGAGCCGTCAGCCGGCTCGCACTAGTTTTGGCTTAACGCCGCTACCACTTTGATTTCCACTTTCCAGTGCGGGTCGGCCAACCGGGCTTCGACAGTGGCCCGTGCAGGTGCATGACCCTCGGCCACCCAGGCATCCCAGGCTTCGTTCATTGCGTTGTAGTCGGCCATATCCGCCAGATAAATAGTGGCATCGACAATCCGGCTTTTATCTGTGCCCTGGCTGGCGAGCAACTGATCGATTTGTTGCAGCACGTTTTGAGTCTGAGCTGTGGCATCGGCGTCGGTGTTTTCCGGTACCATGCCAGAGCAAAACATCAGCCCCTGTGCAATCACGGCTTCACTGTATCTTTTACCCGGCAATATGCGTTGGATCATGCTTCTTCCTCTTTGGTTGTGCAGCGAGACTAACGGCTGAGGCGTCTCGCGTCTAGAGGCCTGCTTTGAAACCTGCACTGGTGCCGTCAATTAAATCCAGACCCGATAAGGCCGGGATCTGTTGCTGGATCTGGCTTTCCAATTGGTCCAGCTGCTGCAGTTGCTGGCAAATTTGCTGACCACGCTGTTGCAGTGGTGCACTGCCAGATTTCAGATCCGCTTTTAATTTGTTGCTGAACTGGCCAACGCCATTACTGAACCGCTGCATTTTTTCGGCGGCGGTACCGTTGCCCTGCAACGCCTGCTGGCCAAGCGTCAGCATCATCTGACTGCTGATTTTCAGCATCGCCTGCTGAATTTTCTGCTCGGCATCCTGCGCCAGATTATGATCCACTGCTGCCAGTTGACTGCCATACACATAGATGGACGAATCTTTGCGTTCAACAATTTGATTTAACTGCTGCTCCAGTTGCTGCACCACAGTTTGCACTTGCGGGTAGCGGTTCAGGCCCTGGCCTGTGCTCTGCTGCAGATTCTGGTCCAGCACAGTGCGGGCCAGTTGCAGGCTGTCATCCATTAAGGCGGCTGAGGCCGTCACCTGGCTGCGTAGTTGCTGTTGATAGCGCTGCAATAATTGTTGTTGCGGCTGGCTGACGGCGACGGGCTGGCTTTGCTGCCATAGCCGGCCTTGGGTGTCCATCCGCCACAGTTGCTGTGGCCCCTGTTGCAGGCTGATCTGGCTGGGGCTGACGGTTAAATCCTGCTGCAACTGCAGGCCACACTGGCTGGCAAAGACGGCTGTGCTGCTCAGGCCAGCCAGCAGGATCATCATTAACTTCATGGGGGTTACCTCCGGGACTTTGACGGCATCCTGAACAGCAGGCACTGAATCCGGCCTGAATAAGGGCCAGGCAGTGATTCCGATCACCAACGGGTCAGGCATACAAACTTTATTTTAATAACCAAACGGAATAAAGCAGAGAGAAGGGTTATTTCTGCAGCATCCGTATAGATGGCTAAAATGCCTGAAGTGTTAATACTACAGGTGAACTCATGCTTTTGGCATCTTTGGCGGCTCAGGCCAGCCCGCTGTCGGCGCAGCAAATCAAAGATCTGCAACTACTGGTCAGCCAGCTTAACCCAATCCAGCAAGCCTGGGTCAGTGGCTATCTGGCCGCTTCTGCTCAATTTGCCGGGCAAAGTCTGTCGGCCGGTGCTGCAGCTCGGGCCGAAGAGTCGGCAAGCCTGACCATTTTATTCGCCTCGCAAACCGGCAATGCCAAAGGTGTGGCGAACAAAATTAAAGCCGCAGCTGAGCAACAAGGTCTGGCGGTGCAGGTGCAGGATATTGCCAGCTACAAAACCAATCAGCTGGCGAAAGAGAAGTACCTGCTGATTGTGACCTCCACCTACGGCGAAGGGGAACCACCAGAAAGCGCGGTGGCTTTCCATAAGTTCTTATTCAGCAAAAAAGCTCCGAAGCTGAATGAGCTGAAATTTGCCGTATTAGGTTTGGGTGACACCAGCTATGAGTTTTTCTGTAAAACTGCCACTGATTTTGATGAGCAGCTGCAGGCATTAGGGGCGACCCGGCTGCATCAGGCCGCGCTGCTGGATGTGGATTATGCCGCTGCTGCTGCGGGCTGGACCGACACCGCCATCCGTGCTTTTGCCCCTGAATTAAAACAAGCGGGTAACGCTTCAGCACAGGTGATTGCCTGGCCAGGTCAGGCGGCATCGCATGACAGTCCATACAGCAAAGAAACGCCTTTTGCCGCAGAGTTGTTGGTTGACCAGAAAATTACCGGTCGCGACTCGGTCAAAGATGTGCGGCATATCGAAATCAATCTGGCCGGTTCCGGGCTGACCTATCAGCCGGGCGATGCCTTAGGGGTGTATTTTAGTAATGATGAACAACTGGTCGATTCTATCCTTGAACTGACTGGCTGCGCGGCCGATACCTTAGTAAAGGTGGCTGCCACTGAACTGACAATACGCGAGGCGTTAATCAGCCAGCTGGAACTGACTCAGTCTTACCCGTCTTTTGTCGAGAAGTATGCACAGGCCACTCAGCAGCCGGTGTTGCTGGAACTGGTGGCTGACAAAACCAAACTGCGGGCCTTTTTAGAGCAGCACCAGACGGCGGACGTGATTCTGCAATACCCGGCGGCCATTGATGCCCAAAATCTGGTAGATGCGCTGCGTAAACAGCAGCCGCGTTTGTATTCGATTGCCAGCTCGCAAGCCGAAGTCGGTGAAGAAGTGCATTTGACCGTCGGCGTGGTCAGTTACGATGCTTTTGGCCAGCCACATTTAGGCGGCGCTTCAGGATTTTTAGCGCACCGGCTGGACGAAGGCGCAGAGGTGCGGGTCTTTGTCGAACACAACGACAACTTCCGTTTGCCTGATCATGAGGCCCCTGTGCTGATGATTGGCCCTGGCACTGGCATTGCGCCGTTCCGGGCTTTCCTGCAAGAGCGGGATCAGGCTGGTGCCACCGGACAAAACTGGTTGTTCTTCGGCAACCCGAGTTTTACTCAGGATTTCCTCTACCAGGTGGAACTGCAGGACTATTTAAAACGTGGCGTACTGAACCGGCTGGATGTGGCGTTCAGTCGTGACCAGGCCGAAAAAATTTATGTGCAGCATAAATTGCTGCAAAAAGGCGCCGACGTCTGGGCCTATCTGCAACAAGGTGCTTATCTGTATATCTGTGGTGACGGCGCCCGGATGGCAAAAGATGTGCACCAGGCATTGTTGCAAATCGCACAGCAATACGGCGGCTTAGACGCTGAACAGGCAGAAACTTATTTTGATGATTTACGTCAGGCCAGACGTTATCAGAAGGACGTATACTAATGACTCACCCAATCAATCCGGACTTTCAGGTTCAGGGCCAGTTGTCGGACAACGAGCGGCTGAAAAAAGACAGCCAGCTGCTGCGCGGCACTATTACCAAGGATCTGAAAGACGAAATCACCGGTGGTTTTAACGGTGACAATTTTATGCTGATCCGCTTCCACGGTATGTATCAGCAAGATGACCGCGACATCAGGGCTGAGCGTGCCGAACAAAAACTGGAGCCGTTGCACAATGTGATGTTACGGGCCCGTTTGCCAGGCGGCATTATCACTACAGCTCAGTGGCTGGCCATTGATGAATTTGCCGGTGCCAATACGCTGTACGGCAGCATTCGTTTAACCACCCGTCAAACCTTTCAGTTCCACGGTGTGTTAAAACCAAAAATCAAAAGCATGCACCAGATGCTGCACAAAATCGGCATGGATTCGATTGCCACTGCAGGTGACGTCAACCGTAACGTGCTCTGTACTTCGAACCCGGTTGAGTCGGTGCTGCATCAGCAGGCCTATCAATGGGCGGCAAAAATTTCTGAGCATTTATTGCCAAAAACCCGCGCTTACGCCGAAATCTGGCTGGACGAAGAAAAGGTCGAAACCACAGAAGTGGAGCCAATCCTCGGCGAAACTTACCTGCCGCGTAAGTTTAAAACCACTGTGGTGATCCCACCGCAAAATGATGTGGACGTGCACGCCAATGACCTGAGTTTTGTCGCCATAGCTGAGCAGGGTCAGTTAATTGGCTTTAACGTGCTGGTCGGTGGTGGCCTGGCAATGACCCACGGCGATAAAGGCACCTACCCGCGTAAAGCCGAAGACTTTGGTTTTATCGGCCTGGAACATGTGCTGGCAGTGGCTGAGCATGTGGTCACAGTGCAGCGTGACTATGGCGACAGGGTCAACCGTAAAAATGCCAAAACCAAATACACCATTGACCGGATTGGCGCGGATAACTTTAAAGCTGAAGTGGAAAAACGCGTTGGCGTGAAATTCCAGCCAAGCCGTCCATACGAATTTACCGGTCGTGGCGACCGTTTTGGCTGGGTGGAAGGCATTGACGGCAAATGGCACTTAACGGTGTTTATCGAAAATGGCCGCTTGCTGGATTATCCGGGCAAAAGCCTGAAAACCGGGGTGGCGGAAATTGCCCGCATTCATTTAGGTGATTTCCGTATTACCGCTAATCAGAACCTGATTATTGCCGGCGTGGCCCCCGAGCATAAAGCGCAGATTGAGCAACTGGCCCGCCAGCATGGCCTGATCAACGACAGCGTCACAGAGCAGCGGAAAAACTCGATGGCCTGTGTGTCGATGCCAACCTGCCCACTGGCAATGGCGGAAGCAGAACGTTACCTGCCGACGCTGGTGACTTATGTCGAATCCATGCTGGCCCGTCACGGCATTGCGGACGACCACCTGATCCTGCGGGTGGTGGGCTGCCCGAATGGTTGTGGCCGCGCCATGTTGGCCGAAGCCGGTCTGGTTGGCCGTGGTCCGGGTAAATACAACCTGTACCTGGGTGGTAACCGTGAAGGCACCCGTATTCCGAAGTTGTACCTGGACAACGTTGGCGAAGCGCAAATTCTGCAGGCGCTGGACGAGCTGATTGGCCGCTGGGTCGCAGAGCGCAGGGATGGTGAAGGCTTTGGTGATTTTGTGATCCGCGCCGGTGTGGTTGCGGAAGTCAAAGTGTCAAAAACCGATTTCCATGCCTGAGGGCGGGAGTAGAGCATGAGCAGTGTGAACGCGATAGTCCAGCAGGACCAGAACACACAGCAGCACTGGCTGGATGAAGTCAATGCGCTGCTGGCCCCAATGCATCCGGCCGAACGGGTGCAATGGGCGCTGGCCAATTTGCCACAGCAACCAATGCTGAGCTCCAGCTTTGGTATTCAGGCCGCGGTGATGTTGCATCTGGTCACCCGGCAGAAGCCGGATATTCCGGTGGTACTGACCGACACTGGCTATTTGTTTCCGGAAACCTACCAGTTTGTCGACGAGCTGCAACAGCGGCTGGATCTGAACCTGAAGGTGTACCGCTCTGCACTGAGCCCGGCCTGGCAGGAAGCCCGTTTTGGCCAGCTGTGGCAAACCGAAAGCGGTATGAAGCAGTACAATCAGGTGAACAAAGTAGAGCCGATGCAACGGGCACTGCAAGAGCTTCAGGTGGGCACCTGGTTTACCGGCCTGCGGCGCAGCCAGTCGAAAAGCCGCGCCGACAAAAACTTTGTTGAAATCAGCCGTGGTGTGGTGAAAGTGCAGCCGATACTGGACTGGTCTAACAAAGACATTTTTTATTACCTGAAAGAGTTCGACTTACCCTACCACCCATTATGGGAGCAAGGCTATGTGTCGGTCGGTGATGTGCATTCCACCCGCAAGCTGGAATTGGGCATGAGCGAAGAAGACACTCGCTTTAATGGTTTTGGCCGCGAATGCGGCCTGCATCTGGACGGTGACGGTATTTAACAGGCCTTACTCTGGCTGCTGGCTGAGCGCCGCCAGCTTAGCCAGGTAAAAGTTTTGCAGGCCAGGTTCGTAGGCGTATTGCATCGCGGTTTCGGCAACCTGCCTGGCTTCCCGGTACTGGCCATCTTTCAGGTAAATATCCAATAAAGCCAGATAGGCTTTTTGTAAATGCGGTGCTTGCTTCAGCACCCGTTGATAATACCTTTGAGCTTTGGGAAAGTTTTGATGATGATAAGCTTCCAGTGCCAGCACTAAGTCAGCAAAAGGATTGCCGAAATGCACCGATTCGATTTGCTGTTCGATCCGCTGTACCGCTTGCAGTTCGCCACCTTGTTTCATAAAGTCCCGGTAATTGGCCAGCAGGCTCAGATTTGGTTCTGTGCTGTGACTGCCATACTCAAACCAGTCTTGCGCTGACCCAAGGGCGCCGTCACGTGTCAGTGTCAGAGCTATCAGGTTTATGGCGGGAGTGTAAGTCGGGTCCTGTTCCAAGGCTGCTTTGGCTAACAAATAGGCGTTGGCGTTTTGCTTGGCTATAAAGGCATCTGCGGCCAGGTTGTTGAAGATCATGGCGCGAAAGCGTGATTCGGCCAGCTTAGGGCCGCTGACATCTTCGGCGTCCGGGAAATAATCCACCACTATCGAACCACGGTCCAATAAAGGTTTGCCTGGTTCTGCTGGTTTATACAATAAAGTCCGCACATGGTCTGAGCTTAACCAGACCCCATTCTTCACATTTATGACCGGCTGTGACGACACCAACTGATAACCAAGGTTGATGTTGACCAAGCGCGCCAGGGCTGTGGTCACGACCGCCAGTGTCAGGCAATTGCCCTGATTTTTTTGCAGAGCTTCTGACGCAGACAGGTTTTCACCCAGGTAATGGAAACTGACCAGCTTGTTATGCAGGTAAGAAGACAAGCGTTGGGCCGGGCTTTGGTCAGCAAATTCAGGGTTATTAAAAAAGCTCAGGAAGTGTTGCTGTTGTTCTGGCGTGAGCTCAAACCAGTGATCCAATTCTGGCAGCTGCACCTGAGCAGGCGACCAATGCTGCTCGAATGCCGGCATAGTGACCGTCACTTTTTGGGGGGCAGTATTGCTCTGGCAGCCTGCCAACATCAATATCGCAATCAGCCATAGTAACCTGGTGTGCATAGGACTTCCTGTCTGAAACATAATCAGAGAGTTGTTGTTTTATTACATATTTACCCATCGTTTAACAACAAATTTTCTTTTTGAAGTGCATTAGTTGTGATTTTTTAGACAAAATGATAATGGCTCTGCTAATGTATGCGCCTTGCGCAGAAAGCTGAGATATCCGTCATGCAGTGGTTTCGACAATTTTTACGACTGACGAAGCAAGACTTAGCTTCTGCTGAGCCTGCACTTTGGCAACAAAGTGTGCTGCGGATTATTTTACTGTCGGGTTTGGCGCTGGTGCTGGTGATCGTACTGCACAGCTCCTGGCAAGCCTGGCTGCAAGGTTCTTATCATATTATTGCCATCACCTGCAGTTTCTACGTTTCTTTGCTGACCGCTTTGTATTTGTCACGCCATCACACCAAAGCTGGGGCTGTGGCCCTGTTGGGCGTTGTGATAGGGGCAGGTCTCTGCATGTCATTATTTATTGATGATTTCAGCCTGGCTAAGCTGGGAGTGATTTTTGTCTACACCTTGCCAATGATCAGCCTGATGTTTTTTGGACTCAGAGCGGCGGTGTTTTTTATGCTGCTGAACTTAGTGCCTTTTGGCTACATGGTGTGGTTGAATCAGCCGCTGCATCTGACCCCTTGGTCCTTCACTTTGCCTGACACCGCCTTGTATCTGCATGGCCTGCTGTTTTTGTTTTTTAACCTTTGTATGCCACTGGCGTTTGCGCGGATTTTTGGCACCTTACGCCGCACTTCGCGCCGTCTTGGCGTGCTAAATCTGCAGCTGGAACAGAGCCATAATTATTACGAAGAGCTGTTTGAAAATAATGGCTCGGCGACCTTGCTGGTGCACAGCACAGGTGAAGTGATTAAAGCCAATGGCTTAGCCCGTAAGTTGTTGCAGTGTGAAACTGAGCCGCTGCGTTTGGATCAACTGCTGCAGACGCAGGCGGGCCCCTTAGACCCGGCGCATTGGGCAGAAGACAAAATTGAATGCCAGTTGCAGGCCGACCCGAACCACTATATGCAGCTGAAACATGTGATCCGCACCAGCAGTGGTCACCATATTCTGAACTTGCAGGACATCACGCCGCTAAAACGCCTGCAGCAACAATTTGAACAGCATCAGCAGAAGCTGGATGTCTGGCAGCATTACGACAGCCTGACCAGTCTGCCAAACCGGGCCGGATTTCTCGAGCTTGGTACCCAACGTCTCAGTACTTTGCAGTCGAATCAGTTTGCCTTAGTGGTGATAGTGCGGCTATGTCATATCAAAACCCTGAATCAGCAATATGGCTACGACTTTGGCAGCCGGCTGATGCAGCGTTTTGCTGAAAAAAGCCGGACCGTGTTGCCGGCCGACGCCGTGCTGGCACGGGTACGTGGCGTGAAGTTTGCCATCTGGCTGCAGGCCAATCTGAATGCGACTGACCCGGTGCATCTGGCTCAGATGCTCTGTTCCAATCTGCCAAGCGAAATCAACATCGATGGCTTTCCAGCCCGCATGCATTATCAGTTTGGTCTGGCGGTTGCCCGTTTGACGACGGACGAACCGCTGGTGCTGTTGGAGCGCTGCGAGCTGGCGCTGGAGCAAAGCAATCCGGCACAGCCATTAAGTTTTTACGACCCGGGTTCGGCGTTAAAGCTGGAGCAGGATTACCGCCTGGGCAATGCGCTGCGCGACGCCCTGCGCCTGCATCAGCTGGAATTGCATTTGCAGCCTAAAGTCAGCCCAACAGGTGAGCTGCAAAGTTTTGAGGCACTGAGCCGCTGGACCCCAAATGGCGAAGTGGTGACACCAGACCGTTTTATTGCACTGGCCGAGCAGCAAGGCATTATTGTGCAGTTTTCCCGGTGCGTGCTGCAGCAGGCCGTGCGTTTATTACAAGATTGGCAGGAAAGAGGTTGGGTGTACCCGGTGGCGGTTAATCTGGCCGGCCCGGAATTGCTGGATGACAGCTTCTTTGCTGAGTTGATGAGTCTGGGCGCCGACCATAGCTGGCTGACCAGCCAGTTGCAGCTGGAAATTACCGAAACCAATATTGCAGTGCAGCACCCGACCTTGCATAAGCGCCTTAAAGCGCTGAGCCAGTATGGCTTCAGTATTTCCATTGATGACTTTGGCACCGGCCATTCGTCATTAAGCCAATTGGTGGATTGTGCGGCAGACACCTTAAAAATTGACCGGCGCTTTGTGCGAGCCGTGCCGCAAGATAGCCGTACTGTACGCATTTTGCACACCACGGTTCAGCTGGCGAAGACGCTGGATTTGAAATTGGTGGCTGAAGGCGTAGAGCTGGATGTGCAGCGCCGTTTCCTGCAGACCTTGGGTTGTCAGCAACTGCAAGGCTACCTGTTCAGTGCACCCCAGCCCATTTGTTATTGGCAGCGGTTGCTGAGCCAAAATCCGACACCTAATTTGCTGCACCCTGAATCCATGCAGTTTCAGCCCACCTGATTGTCGAAAGCGCGGAGCTGCTGACCTGCTCTGACTTGTGGTCTGTAGGCTTTTTCGGCAGAATCGGGGGCTTATTCCAATAAGCCGGAGCACGCACTCCGGCATCAATCAGGAACACTCCTCCATGACAGGTTCGACTCTTGTTTCTCCGCTGCAAAAGTTGCTGCGTATTGGCCTGGTGCCACAAATTGTGATCGGTATTTTGTTGGGTATTCTGGTGGCTGTGGCGTCACCAGAGCTTGGCAAGCAACTGTCCCTGCTCGGCACTGTCTTTGTAAAGGCGTTGAAAGCGATAGCTCCTTTGCTGGTGTTTGTGTTGGTGGCTTCGGCTATCGCCAATAAACAAGCCAGCGACAACAGTGCAATGCGCCCTGTGCTGGTGCTGTATATGTTTGGTACCTTCCTGGCGGCTCTGGTGGCTGTGGTTCTGAGTTTTGCCTTTCCAACCACGCTGGTACTGGAAGCTTCTCCGGAAGCTATTGCGGCGCCGGAAGGCATCAGCCAGGTACTGAAAACCTTGTTGTTACAAGTGGTGGATAACCCCATTAATGCGCTGATTGCCGGCAACTATATTGGTGTGTTGGCCTGGGCTGTGGGCTTGGGTATTGCGCTGCAACATGCCAGCAAAAATACCAAACTGATGTTTTCGGATTTATCCCATGGTTTGTCGTCACTGGTGAAATTTATTATCCGGCTGGCTCCGTTGGGGATTTTCGGTCTGGTCGCTGACACCATTGCCACTACCGGCTTCAGCGCACTGGCGAGCTATGGACGGCTGATTGCCGTGTTACTGAGCTCGATGGCGATTATCGCTTTTGTGGTAAACCCTGCTTTGGTGTATTTCAAAATTCGCCGTAATCCTTATCCCTTGGTGCTGCGCTGCCTGCGTGAGAGCGGCGTGACCGCCTTTTTTACCCGCAGCTCTGCCGCCAATATTCCGGTCAACCTGCAGCTATGTGAAAAGCTGGAGTTAAAAGAAGAACTGTATTCCGTGTCCATCCCGCTGGGAGCCACCATCAATATGGCGGGTGCGGCTATTACCATTACTGTACTGACGTTGGCCACAGTGCACACTCTGGGGGTCCAGGTCGATTTTGCCAGCGCCATTTTACTGAGTCTGCTGGCCACAGTATCGGCCTGCGGCGCTTCTGGCGTGGCCGGTGGCTCCTTGTTGCTGATCCCTCTGGCTTGTTCGTTATTTGGCATCCCAAATGACGTTGCGATGCAGGTGGTGGCCATTGGTTTTATTATTGGGGTGATCCAGGACAGCGCCGAAACCGCGTTAAACAGCTCCACCGATGTAGTCTTTACGGCTGCGGTCAGTCAATCCGAATAAGGTGATACACCCCGGTCAGTGACCGGGGTGCTTTGTGTCCGCCAGACGAACCCAAAGGGCAGCGCCTGGCCGGTCTTTCTGCTGCGTTAGTGCTCGTTTATGCAGGCTAACTACACTGCACTCGCACTGCCTGGCATAAAAACCGGCCAGACTGCTGAAAAAATAACCCTGAAACGTCAACAAGCCCTAGAGTTGGCTACTATTCCTTAGCGGGTACCCCGAACATCATGATGGTCAAGGACAACACAAATCAGCGACTTCAGAGCAGTGGCAGCACAGTTCTTGAGTTGAAAGGCAGGATGCAATGACACCAGTACATGCTTTCCAATTTCTGCTGGCAGCCAAACAGGCTGAGCTGCATCAACGGCAGCGTTTCTCCTTTTATCTGGAGTTGATTTCGGCCATTTGCGCTCTGGTGCATCAATTGCAACGTGAGCGGGGGCTGAGCAACGGTTTTCTGGCGTCAGGATCTGAGCTGTTCAGGGTTGAGCGTAATTTGCAGTGTACTCTGGTCGATCAAAGCCTGAACGCTTTGCAGCTAAAGCTAAAGGCGTTATTGCCGGAGTCGGGCTGCTTTGACAGCGCAGTGTGCCACCGGACCTCGATGGCGTTATTGGCTCAGCAAGACCTGACTATGCTGCGTCAGCAAATTAGTAGCCAGGCTATTGGCACTCAGCAGTCAGCACAGGCATTTAGCCGGTTGATCCATGCCTGGCATCTGGTGGTTGAGTTGTTAGCGGAGCGGATTTCGGACGCCAGCCTGCAGCTGATGCTGCAGTGTCTGCTGGAATTAAGCAGGATGAAAGAGCTGGCAGGCCAGGAGCGGGCTTGGGGCAATGTTGGCTTCTCGCAAGGTTGTTTCAGCCAGGAATTGTCCCGGTACATTATGGATCTGGATGAGGAGCAGCAGCAGGCAGCTGAACGTTTTCTGCAAATTGCCCCCCCGGCTCTGGTCAATGCATGGACCAGTCAGGGCAATTCACAGGTCTCAGAGGATTTAGCACATTTACGTCGGATGCTCAGGCAATTTAATGGCGCCGATTGCATGGTGCCAGCCATTGCAGATGTCTGGTATCAACTGACCACAGAGCGCATAGACAGGATGCAGCAGATTATTTTGCTGATCCTTACTGAGATCAGCACCGAGCTGCAGCAGGCGCTTGCCGAAGCAGAGGGCAAACTGACCAGTTTACAACAGCCCGCGGTACAGCAAGAGCCGGAGAGCCCTGTCAGTAGTTTGTTATTTGACCCCTCGATGCCCGGGCTGCATGGCATCGCCATGGCAACACCTGAGCCAGAGCGGTGGAACCCATTTTATAAGTTACAACAAGAACAGGCGACGTCGTTCGCTCAGAGTGCGGTTGTCCAAAGGTCCTGACCGCTTTATTTTGCCGATAAAGGAAAATGAAACTATGAAAGTTGCAGTGGGGGCCTGGGCTCTGTTGTTGCTCAGTCCAACAGCGGTCGCTCAAACCAAGTATTCCTTAGATTTATCCGCCCGGGAGCAGCATCAGCTGGCTGTCGATGCCGAATACCAATTGCCAGACCGTGAACCGCTGGAATTGCGCATGGCTTCCGCGTCGCCAGGCCGCTACGCTCGCCACGACTTTGCCAAAAACATTTACGCGCTCAAAGCCACAGACGGGCAGGGGCGGGAACTGCCGATCACCAGGCTGACGCCGTCCAGCTGGCAGGTGCAGGGGCATCAAGGGGTGGTGAAGGTGAGTTATCTGTTGTTTGGCAACAGAGCTGATGGTACGTACAGCCAGATCGACAGTCGCCATGTTCACCTGAATATGCCTGCCAGTTTCTTGTATGCGCCGGCCTTGGCGCAGCAGCCACTGACAGTGCAACTGAAGCAATTACCAGAGCGCTGGTCGGCAGCCAGTCAGTTGGCACTACAACCCGATGGCGGCTTGCAGGCGGCAAATCTGGACTACTTTATGGACAGCCCTCTGGAGCTGAGTGAGCATCAGTTGCTCAGTTTTGAGCAAAACTCCAATGGCAAAAACTACCGCATCGAACTGGCCTTGCATCATCAGGGCCCGGACCATCTCGCCAAGGCCCTGCTGGAAAAAACCAAAGCCGTGGTGCAGCAACAGCAGGCGGTATTTGGTGAGCTGCCGGATTTTGCCGGCCAGCGTTACACCTTTATTGCCGATTATCAAAGTGGCATTAACGGCGATGGCATGGAACACCGCAATTCCACTGTGGTGACCAGCAGCAAATCCCTGGCACAGGCAGAACTGAGCCAGATAGAGACCATTTCGCACGAGTTCTTCCACGCCTGGAATGTGGAGCGGTTGCGGCCGCAGAATCTGCAACCCTTTGACTTTACACAGACCAACATGAGTAACGCTTTATGGTTTGCCGAAGGTTTTACCAACTATTACGGCAAATTGCTGCTTAAACGCAGTGGCCATTTCAGCCTGGAAAAATACCTGGAGAAAGTGCAGGGGCCGCTGAATAGCGCATTACAGGCACCGGGCCGGCGCTGGTATGGTCCGGCGGCGATGAGTCAGCAGGCGGTGTTTGTTGATGCCGGCGTGTCGATAGACCCGACCAATTACGCCAATACCTTTTTGTCTTATTACACCTATGGTGAAGTGGTGGCGCTGGGGCTGGACCTGACGCTGCGTACTCAGTACCAGACGGACCTGGACGCCCTGATGAAACGGATGTGGCAACAATTTGGCCGTGCAGAAAAGCCGTACCAACTGGCCGATATTGAACAGGCGCTGGCAGAGGTCAGCGGCGACCGGGCCTTTGCCCGTCGTTTCTTCCAGGACAGCATTGAAGGGCCGGCACTGCCAGATTACCCGGCTTTGTTTGCTCAACTTGGCTTACAGCTCAAACCTGAACATCAGGATAAAGCCTGGCTGGGGCCACTGACACTGGAGCCTTTTGGCGATGCCTTACTGGTGCGTGGTGTGGCGCTGCATGGCTCCGCCTGGGCGCTGGCCGGTGTGACAGACGGCGATTTATTGCTGCAGCTGGGGGATGTACGGCTTGCCAGTAAAGACGACCTGAACACCGCTTTAGCTGCGGCGAAAGTCGGAGACGAGCTGACGCTGACCCTGCGCCGCTTTGACCAGCCATTGCAGCTGACACTGAAAGTACAGACCGACCCGCAACTGGTACTGACGGAAGATCCGAAAGCCAGCAAAGCGCAGCGGAAAAAACGCGACGCCTGGTTAGCGGCAAAGCAGATTTAATACAATCACCTTTTAGGAAGGCTGAAAGCATTCATTCCATTTGGTTATAAGAAAGCTCGCAGCAATCTTGTAAAAAAGACGTTTAGACGTCTAATATCCACAGCAATGCTAAAAGTGCCGGGTTGAGGACAAGGGCCCAAACCCGGCTGGTTGTTTTTGTGGAGTCTGGATGCAGTACTTGCCTATTTTTGCCCAATTGCAGCAGCGCCCGGTGTTACTGGTGGGCGCTGGTCATGTGGCATTGCGCAAAGCCAACACGCTGCTGTCTGCCGGTGCCCGCCTGACGGTGGTGGCGACCGACTTCCACAGCGATTTTGTTGCCTGGCAACAGCAAGGCAAAGTACAACTGCTGCATGCCGAATTTCATCCTGCTCAGCTGGACGGTCATTTTTTAGTGGTGGCAGCGACCGACGATGACGCTGTTAATCACGCCGTGTTTCAGGCGGCTGAAGCCCGTCAGATGCTGGTCAATACGGTCGACGACCAGCCCAACTGCAGTTTTATCTTCCCTGCCATTATTGACCGCAGCCCCTTGCTGGTGGCGGTGTCCAGCGGTGGTGCTGCGCCTGTGTTGGCCAGGCGCATCCGCGAAAAACTGGAAACCCTGTTACCTCAGCATCTGGGACCATTAACCCAGCTGGTCGGCAATTTCCGTGCCGCGGTGAAACAAAAGCTGGACGGCTTCGCGGCCCGCCGTCAGTTCTGGGAAAAAGTGTTTAATTCCAGTGTGGTGCGTGAAGTTCAGGCCGGACGCTTGGATCAAGCGCAGCAGCAACTGGAGCAGCTGCTGACTAACGAACAACCAGAACAAGGTGAAGTTTGGTTGGTGGGGGCAGGCCCTGGCGACCCGGAATTATTAACGCTGAAAGCGTTGCAATGCATGCAGCAGGCCGATGTGGTGGTCTATGACTACCTGGTGTCTGAACCCATTCTGCAGTTGGTGCGGCGTGACGCTGAGCTCATTTGCGTGGGTAAAAAAGCCGGCGCCCATTCGGTGGCACAAGAAGATACCAATAACTTATTGGTTTCATTAGCGCTTTCCGGTAAAAAGGTCTGCAGGCTGAAAGGCGGCGATCCCTTTATTTTTGGCCGGGGCGCCGAAGAGATAGAAGTGTTGTTGCCGCATGGCATCGCGTTTCAGGTGGTGCCTGGTATTACCGCCGCAGCCGGCTGTGCTGCTTACGCCGGTATTGCCTTGACGCACAGGGACTACGCCCAGACCGTGCAGTTTGTCACCGGCCATTGCCGCAAAGATGGCACTGAACCGGACTGGAGCAGCCTGGCGAAACCCAATCAGACGCTGGCCATTTATATGGGGCTGATGAAAGCAGAACATATTCAGCAGCAACTGCTGCAGGCTGGCCGGGCAGCGCAAACCCCGGTCGCCATTATTGAAAACGGCACCCGGCCTGAACAGCGGGTGTTCACCGGGCAACTGGCTGAACTGGCTGCACTGATTGAGCAGCAGCAGGTGCAGTCGCCGGCTTTGCTGATTGTTGGCGAAGTCGTTGCCTTGCAATCTCAACTGGCCTGGTTTGGTAAGTCCACCAGTCAGGCGGCGTCACAAGCGCTTTTGAATCAACTATAACGGAGCAGAACGGATGGCACAGCCTGGGCAGTCCCTCACGCATTTACAACAACTGGAAGCTGAAAGTATGCAGATCTTCCGCGAAGTCGCCGCCGAGTTTGAAAACCCGGTGATGTTGTATTCCATCGGCAAAGATTCTTCGGTGTTGCTGCATCTGGCACGCAAAGCCTTTTATCCGGGCAAAATTCCATTCCCGTTATTGCACGTGGACACCCGCTGGAAATTCCGCGAAATGTATAAGTTTCGTGATGAAGCAGCGAAGAAGTATGGTTTTGACCTGCTGGTGCATATCAACCCGGAAGGTATAGCGATGGATATGAATCCCTTTACCTACGGCAGCTCCAAGCACACCGACGTGATGAAAACCCAGGGCCTGAAGCAGGCGCTGGATCACTACAAGTTTGATGCGGCTTTTGGTGGCGCGCGCCGGGATGAAGAGAAATCCAGGGCGAAAGAGCGGGTTTATTCCTTCCGCGACCAACACCACCGCTGGGACCCGAAAAACCAGCGGCCTGAGCTGTGGCATACCTACAATGGTCAGATCAATAAGGGCGAAAGCATCCGGGTGTTCCCGCTGTCGAACTGGACTGAACTGGATATCTGGCAATACATCTACCAGGAAAACATCGACATAGTGCCGCTGTATTTTGCCGCTGAACGTCCGGTGGTCGAGCGTGATGGCACGCTGATTATGCTGGACGATGACCGGATGAAGCTGAAAGACGGCGAGCAGGTGCAGCAGAAGCTGGTGCGTTTCCGTACGCTGGGCTGTTACCCGCTGACTGGCGCCATTGAAAGCACCGCCAGCACCTTGCCGGAAATTATTGAAGAGATGCTGTTGTCGACCTCCAGTGAGCGGCAAGGCCGGGTGATTGACCACGATTCCAGTGGCTCGATGGAAAAGAAAAAGCGTGAGGGGTATTTCTGATGTCGGTAGCACAAGAACTGGCGCAAATTGGCATTGAGCAGTATTTGCAGGACCAGCAGCATAAATCGCTGTTGAAGTTCCTTACCTGCGGCTCAGTGGACGACGGCAAAAGCACCCTGATAGGCCGCCTGTTGCACGACAGCCAGCAAATTTATGAAGACCAGCTGGCGGCATTGCACAAAGACAGCAAAACCCATGGCACCACAGGTGAAGCGGTTGACCTGGCCTTGCTGGTCGACGGCTTGCAAGCGGAACGGGAGCAGGGCATCACCATTGACGTGGCGTACCGCTATTTCTCCACCGACAAGCGCAAATTTATTATTGCCGACACGCCGGGCCATGAGCAGTACACCCGCAATATGGCCACCGGTGCCTCCACCTGCGACTTAGCCATTATTCTGGTTGACGCCCGTTACGGAGTGCAAACCCAAACCCGTCGCCACAGCTTTATTTGTGCGCTGCTGGGCATTAAGCAGTTTATTGTGGCGGTCAATAAAATGGACCTGCTGGGTTTTGACCAGGCCCGTTTTGAGCAAATCCGTGAAGACTACCTGGCCTTTGCCGGTCAGCTGAATGTACCGGATATTCAGTTTGTGCCACTGTCGGCGCTGAACGGCGACAACGTGGTGCACCGCTCGGCACAAAGCCCCTGGTATCAGGGCGAACCGCTGCTGAGCCTGCTGGAACAAGCGCCGGTCACCGGCGCCAATGTCGCAGCAGAAGCCCGCTTCCCTGTGCAGTATGTCAGCCGGCCTAATCTGGATTTCCGTGGTTTTGCCGGCACCTTAAGTGCGGGCAAATTCAGTGTGGGTGACGAAGTGACTGCACTGCCGTCGGGCAAAAGCTCTCGCATTAAAAGCATTGTCACCTTTGATGGTGAATTGGCGCAGGCCATTGCCGGTCAGGCGGTGACCCTGACGCTGACTGATGAAATTGATATCAGCCGTGGCGACGTAATAGTGCCAAAACAGCACCATGCCCAGTTGTCCAACCGTATTCTGGCCAAAGTGGTCTGGATGCATGAAGAGCCGCTAACCATTGGTAAGAGTTACAATATTAAGCTGGCCAGCAAAAAAGTCAGTGGCCGGGTCACCGCCATTGCCCATAGCATTGACGTCAATACCCTGACCGAGCAGGCCGTCGACAAACTGGAACTGAACAGCATCGCGCTGGTGGAAATAGAGCTGACCGAAGCTGTGGTGTTTGACCCCTACAGTCAAAACCGGGATACCGGCGGTTTTATCTTTATCGACCGGCTGAGCAATATTACCGTCGGTGCAGGTCTGGTCGATTCGGCCTTGGCCAGTACCGGTAGTAACAGCCAGTTCTCTGAGTTTGAGCTGGAACTGAATGCGCTTATTCGTAAACACTTCCCGCACTGGCAGGCGCTGGATTTGAGTAAGTTAGGTTGATGATGACGCTGGAGCAGTACGCTGTCTTTGCGATGCTGGCCGGCCTGATTGGCCTGCTGACCTTAACCCGGCTCTCTGCCGCCTGGGTGTTCGGCGCCGTCGCTATTCTGGCTTATCTGACCGATTTGCTGAATGTGCAGCAATTTGCGGCCAGCTTCACCGATTCATCACTGCTGACTCTGGTGTTGTTGCTGCTGGTGTCAGTCGCGCTGGAGAAAACCCGGCTGATCAGCTGGGTTGGCCAGCAGCTAACCAAAGGCAGCTTCCGTGCTGTGCTGGGCCGCTTGTGGTTTTCCACTGCCTTGTTATCGTCTTTTACCGCCAATACCGCCGTAGTGGCCAGCCTGATTGGCGCCATTAAACGCAGCCAGAAGTTTGCCCCCAGCAAACTGATGCTGCCGATGGCCTTTGCCGCTACTTTTGGCGGCACCTTAACCCTGATTGGCACCTCCACCAACCTGGTGGTCAACAGCTTCCTCGACAAAGCCGGCTTGCCCTTGTTGCAGTTTTTTACCACGACAGGGGTGGCGGTTGGCGTGGTGCTGGCCGGTATGCTGATGATTTGGCTGATTGCCGACAAACTGCCAGTGACCGAAAAACCTGTGGATGAAGCCGACTTACCTTATTTCCTCGAAGCCCGGCTGGCTCAGGACTCCTGCCTGATTGGTAAATCGGTCAGTGAGGCCGGACTGCGGCATTTACGGAAGTTGTTCCTGGCAGAAATAGTGCGGCCAGAGGGCAATGTGGCGCCTGTCGGGCCGGACGAACGGCTGCAGGCCGGTGACACCTTGCTTTTTGCCGGCGATATGGAGTCGGTGGCGTTACTGCAGGAAATCCAGGGGCTGACCTTGTATGGTCATCACAGTATGAATGGCCAGGCCTTGGTTGAGGCGGTGGTCAGCCCTTCATCTGCCTTAGTGGGCGTGTCGCTAAAAGACAGCAGGTTTCGCGAAGAGTTTGATGCGGTGGTGGTGGCGATTAAACGCGATCAGCAGCGCTTACAGGGTGGTTTAGGCACAGTCGAATTGCAGGCTGGCGACACTTTATTGCTGGTACCGGGCCGCAGCTTTTTACAAAACAGCCGGCTTGGCAAAGAGTTTTTGTTGGTCAATGGCGTGGATTCCTCCACCCGACTGTCCCGTGGTCGCAGCTGGGGTGTGCTCAGCGCTTTTGTCGCCGTGGTCGCTTTGTCGATGACAGGTGTGCTGCCGTTGCTTAAAGGTCTGGTGTTGTTTCTGGTCGGCTTGCTGGCCACCCGTATTGTCACAGTGCAGGAGATCCGCCGCCGTTTCCCTATTGATATAGTGCTGATTGTCGGTGGCGCTCTGGTGTTGTCACAGGCGATGGAAAATACCGGCGTGTCGGCGCTGCTGGGGCAGGGCTTGCTGAATCTGTTTTCGGGCTACCATTTAATCTGGGCCTTGATTGCGCTGTACTTTTTTACCTTGCTGCTGACCGAACTGATGTCGAATAACGCGGCCGCCGCTTTGGCCTGCCCGCTGGCCATCAGCCTGGCGAAAGCCTTTGGCATTGACCCTATGCCTTTTATTATGGCGGTGCTGTTTGGTGCCAGTGCCAGCTTTATTTCGCCTTGGGGTTACCAGACTAACCTGCTGGTGTTTACCGTCGGCAATTACCGGCTTAGCCAATATGTCAAAGTCGGGCTGCCAATGGCGCTGGCCTATTCAGTGGCAGTGCTGAGCTTAATTCCGTTGTTTTTCCCGTTTCAGAGTCTCTAAGGAGTTGTGATGTCGAATGTGGTCTGGCAAAACTATCAGGTGAGTCGTACGGATCGGGAGCAACAAAACGGTCATCAGGCCAGGGTACTCTGGTTTACTGGCTTAAGCGGTGCCGGCAAATCCACTATCGCTAATGCTTTGGAACAAGAGCTGGTGCGCCGTGGTATTCACAGCTATCTGCTCGATGGTGACAATGTGCGCCATGGCTTATGTGCCGATTTAGGCTTCTCTGAAGCGGACCGTACTGAAAACCTGCGGCGGGTTGGGGCAGTGGCGGGTTTAATGCTGGACGCTGGCCTTGTGGTGCTGAGCGCCTTTATTTCGCCTTATCGTGCGCAGCGCGATAAAATCCGTCAGAGCCTGCCAGAAGGCAAGTTTCTGGAAATTTACGTGGCGACCTCACTGGATGTCTGTGAGCAACGTGACGTCAAAGGTTTGTATAAAAAAGCACGGCAGGGCGAGATCAGCCATTTTACTGGCATCTCGGACCCTTACGAGCCACCACAGCAGCCGGATCTGGTGCTGGACACCGCCGCGCTGTCAATTGAACAAAGTGTGGCCGCGCTGATAACGCTGCTGCAACAACAGGGAGTGATCCGTTAATGCTGGCGTTAACCAAGGAATTAGTCGATCAGGTGAAACAGATCGCAGAGGCGGCAGGCCAGGCGATTTTGCAGGTCTACCAGCGCGATTTTCAGGTCGAGCAGAAGGACGATGATTCGCCGCTGACGGAAGCCGATTTAGCGGCACATCAGCTGATCCTGGCTCAGTTGCAGGCGCTGACGCCGCAAGTGCCGGTATTGTCTGAAGAAGCGGCCGATATCCCCTGGTCTGAGCGCCAGCACTGGCAAGAATACTGGCTGGTGGACCCGCTGGACGGCACCAAAGAGTTTATTAAGCGCAATGGTGAGTTCACTGTGAACATCGCTTTGGTGCAACAAGGCGAACCTGTGCTTGGCGTCATTCATGCCCCTGTGCTGGATAAAACCTACACTGCAGCTGAAGGCTTAGGCGCCAGCCGCAGTCAACATGGGCTGACCGAAAGCATTCGTACGGCGGTCACGCCATCGGCCGGTGAAGTGGTGAAGGTGGTCGGTAGCCGTAGCCATCAGTCGGCTGAAATTGACGCTTATTTAAGCCGCTTTCCACTGCATGAACTGATTGCCGTCGGCAGCTCGTTGAAGTTCTGTCTGGTGGCTGAAGGCACGGCCCACTTGTACCCGCGGCTGGGCCCAACCATGTTATGGGACACTGGGGCTGGTCATGTGATTGCCAAAGTAGCCGGCGCCGAAGTGACCTACAGCGGCATTGAAAACCCGGCTTATCACCGGGAAAATCTGAAAAACCCGAACTTTTTGGTCAGTGCGCTTTGAGCGCACTGCTACATAAGTTGAGCTGACAAAATAACGCTGTTCTGTCCGCCTGTTCCGGCCGATAATAGAGGCTGATGTTACCGAGGTGGTTATGAATGTGTTAACGCGGCTGCATAAAGCGCCGATCCGGGTTCTGCGAATACAGCGGCGTAAAACGCTGGTGCGGTTTCGTTTTAGCATGATCCGGCTCAGAACCGCCCTGGCGCAGGAAACCGATGAAACCCGTCGTATGCTGGTGATTTACCAGCGTTCTTTGCAGGGCAAAGCCACAGAAGCCGAACTGCGGTTTGCTAACCATCAACTGGTGGACGTGTTACGTGCTACCGGGCTTGGCGTATTCGCCGTATTACCTTTTGCCCCTATCACTATTCCTATCCTGATTAAACTCGGCCGTAAAATTGGCATTGAAGTGCTACCCAGCTCGTTCCAGCCGCGGGCGGACCGGGTGAAACGCATTAAAGCTGAACCGGACGATGTGGTGTAAGACGCGTCCTATTTGCTTTTAAACTTTTTCAGCAGTTGGTCATGTTCAAACCAAATCACAAAAATCAGTGAAATGGCGAACGGGATAATCAGATAAAACATCCGGAACACCAGCAACGCCGCAATCACGTCGGCCGGGTCTACTTCTGGCAAGGCCAGCAGAAACATCACTTCCAGCACCCCTAAACCACCTGGGGCGTGCGACAACAACGCGGCAGAAAAAGACGCCAGGAAAATCCCCAGTACCATAAAGTAACCTGGGTTACTTTGTTCCGGCAGGGCGTAATAAATAATGGCGGCTGCGGCCAGCAGCTCCAGCGGTGCAACCACTAATTGACGGCAGATCAGTGAGAAACGTGGGTATTCCAGATTAATTTTCCATAAATCAATGGAGCGGCGTTTCATAAAGCTGCCGTACAGGTACAGCCCCACAATAAACAACATGGCGGCACCCAATAACTGCGCCAGCCACTGTGGAATATCTTTATGGAAATGGGCCGGCAGACTGGGTTCAATCAGCAGCGCCAGGCCACCTAAAGAGATAGTGCCAAGGACAAAGGTAAAGGAACAAAAGGCCACCAGTATGCCGACTTCCGCAGGCGTCAGGCCTTGCGAACGGTAAGCCCGGTAACGCACCACAGCGCCGGAAAACACCGAAGCACCGAGGTTATGGCCTATCGCGTAAGCGACGAACGACGCCACTGAGATAAAACGCCAGGACACTCTTTTACGCAGATGCGCCAGCGCCAGCCGGTCATAACCAGCCAGAGCTACATACGCAGCCACAGTCGCCAGTGCCGACATCAGCCAGCCGTGCAGGCTGATGGCGTCAAGACTGTTGAGCACATCATCAAAAGAGATGTCCCGTAGCTGGTCTATCAGTAAATGAACGGAGAATGCTACCGCGACCAGACCTATCACTGGCCAGAAGTAGTCTTTTTTCGTCATTGTCTATCCCTTGCCAAAGCAGGTCCGCTGCAGCGGTCGGCTTTGCTGTGTTTATCCAGCTGTTGCTGGTCTCTTATCGAGCATTTTGCCGTTATCTCAGCATTGTGGCTGGCTTTTGGCAAGTAAAACAGCCAGAGCTGGCTCTGGCTGCTTAATTCCTACGCTATTTTGGTCTGGGTCAACTTAGCTGGCTCTGATCATCATAATGGCGACGATCGCAATCAGCACCGGAGACACTACAGCAGCCACCAGCCAGTAAATTTTCTGCAACAGGTCAGAAACTTCGCCGGCCAGAATGGTTTTAATCTGTGGCCAAATGCGCCAGCCGACAAAGAGTGCGGCAAACATACCACCCAGCGGCATCAGCACGTTGGAGGCCATAAAGTCCATCACATCAAAAGGCGTTTTGCCAAAGATGGTGTAGCTTTCCATACCACCGCCAAAGGACAGGGCGGCCGGAATGCCTAATAACAGGTAGTTCACTACGGCCACACTGATGGTCGCCACTTTGCGGTCAAAGCCATATTCATCGATCAGGAAGGCTACGACGGGTTCCAGAATAGAGATAGACGAGGTGACGGCCGCAAACAGCAGCAGACAGAAGAACACCAGGGCCAGCACCTGGCCACCGGCCATCTGGGCAAACAGCGCCGGCATGGTGATAAAGGTCAGGCCTGGGCCAGCGCCCGGGTCTACATCAAAGGCAAATACGGCAGGCAGAATCATCAGACCGGCCAACACAGACGCCAGGGTGGCTAAACCGGCAATCCATAAACCTGCACTGACCACCTTGGTTTCAGGGCTCAGGTAGGAACCGTATGCCACCATCAGACCAGCCCCGACCGACAGGCTGAACACCGCCAGGCCTAAGGCGTCCAGCACCATTTTAATGCTTAGTTTGCTCCAGTCCGGTGTAATAAAGTAGATCACGCCTTCCAGCGCGCCTGGTAAGGTCAGGCTGCGTACCACCATCACCAGCATCAGCACAAAAAGCGCTGGCATCAGAATTTTACAAATACGTTCAATCCCAGACTGCACACCGGCGATCACCACCAGCGCAGTAATGCCGAGGAACATCGCGGTAAAAATCAGCGACGAGGTTGGGTCGGCAATAAAACTGGTGAAAATGTTGTTCAGTTCAGTGGCATCCGTGGTCAGAATATTGCCCTGAACCGCCTGCACTATATAAGCAATGGTCCAGCCGCCCACCACACAGTAGAAGCCGAGCAATAAAAATACCCCGAGTACCGACAGCCAGCCGGCCACATGCCAGTAGCCTTTACCCAAAGCCCGGTAGGCTGAAGTGGCTGATTTTTTGGCGCTGCGGCCAATCATCATTTCGGCCAGCAACATCACCACACCAACAGAAAACACACAGGCCAGATACACCAGCAGGAACACACCACCGCCGTTTGCACCTGCAATATAAGGGAATTTCCAGATGGCGCCTAAGCCGACGGCAGAGCCGGCTGCGGCCAGAATAAAACCTATACGCGAACCCCAGCTGCCGCGTGATACAGAGTTAGTCATGCTGATCTCATCGTTCTAATTGTAGTTTTGGTCAGTGCTGCCAGCCCGGATGCGCACAGTTCTGCCGACAACTTGAAAGTCTATACACCCAAAGCCAACCAAGCGGCTGTTTTAAGTACTATGGGTATACACCTTGGTGCAGCAGCAAGATAGAGTAATTATGCAACCAAATGCAACCAAAAATCCGTGGTCAGGACGGATTATCTGGTTAAAACAGGCATCTGGCAGCGAGCCTTCTGTCCAAACTACGAAAGAAATCTTTCATCTTCGCTGTCTATAGTAAAGAAGCAGGTCTGAGGCAGGAGCGTCAAATGCGTTTAAAACTAATGGTTTGGATCGTGATTATGATCGGTAGTTTAGCTTTTGGGCTGCAAAAAGTGGCAGCCCGTACCAATAGCGTTGACTTTCCAACCAGCTTGCCCTGGCTCAATGTCAGTCAGCCACTGACCATGCAGCAGCTGCGCGGCAAGGTGGTGTTGCTGGATTTCTGGACCTACGGCTGCGTGAACTGCCTGCATGTGATCCCGGACCTGCACAAGCTGGAACAAAAATACGGTGACAAGCTGGCAGTGATTTCGGTGCATTCGCCCAAGTTCGACAATGAAAAGCAGTTCAGCACCTTAAGTTCCATTGTGCGCCGTTATGGCATTCAGCATGCGGTCGTCAATGACGTGGACTTTGTGTTGTGGCGTCATTACGCGGTGCGGGCCTGGCCCACTTTTGTGCTGATTGCACCGGACGGCAAGTACGTCGGCCAGACCTCTGGCGAAGGCCGTTATCAGCTACTGGACGACGCGGTGGCGCAACTGCTGGCCGAATACAAAGGCGAGCTGAACACAGCGCCATTGCCGCTGAAACTACTCGACCCTTTGAATACTCCGTTAGCAGCGCCAGGTGCTGTCGCGGTAGATGGCCGTTTTATCGCCATCAGCGATACCTTGCATCATCAACTGGTGCTGCTGGACCCTCAGGGCAAGCTGATTAAACGTATTGGCAGTGGCGTGGCTGAGCTGAAAGACGGCCATGCCGACAGCGCCGCCTTTCATTCGCCCCAAGGCATAGCGCTGGCCGACGATGCACTTTATCTGGCCGATACCGGCAACCATGTCATTCGTAAAATTGACCTGAAAACCTTTGAGGTCAGCACCCTGGCGGGCACCGGTGAACTGGGCGATCGTTCCAACAGCAGTGACGACCCGCGCGGCATGGCGCTGCGTTCACCCTGGGATGTCGCGTTGGATGGCCGCACTTTGTATATTGCGATGGCGGGCAGTCATCAAATCTGGACCCTGGATTTAGTGCGTAACCGGCTGGAAGCCTATGCCGGTACCGGACAGGAAGCTTTGCTGGATGGCCGTCGGGATGACGCAGCGTTTAACCAGCCAAGTGGTCTGGCGTTGGCAGGAGGCAAATTATGGGTGGCCGACGCCGAAGCCAGTGCGGTGCGGCAAATCGACCTGAAATCCAATCAGGTCAGCACTTTGGTCGGTCAGGGTCTGTTTGAGTTTGGCCTGAAAGACGGTTCCTTCCGCCGGGCTTTGCTGCAACACAACAAAGATGTGGCGGTGCTGGATAAAAACACCCTGGTGGTGGCTGACACCTACAACCACAGGCTGCGCTTGCTGCATCTGGATAAGAAGCAGGTCAGCAGCATCAACCTCAGTCCATCTCTTAACGAGCCGGGTTCGGTAGCGGTCTGGCAAGGGCTGATTTATATCGCCGACACCAATAACAACAGGCTGCTGACCTACAAACCAGAAACAGGTGAACAAAAGGTGCTGAGTATCGCGGTGCCATGACAAGGCTGGAGTTGTGGCTGGCTTCTGGTTAGACTGAACAGCAGAAACAGGAAGCCAATGATGCGATTAGATAAGTTTATTTGTGACTGCACAGGTCTGACCCGCAGTCAGGCGGGCAAGCTGATCCGGCAGAGTCTGGTGACAGTGAATGGCACCAGAGTGAAGCAGCCTGCGTTACAGCTGAAGCCTGAAGACAAAGTCAGTCTGGATGACGAAGAGCTGCAGTTGATGGGGCCACGTTACATCATGCTGCATAAACCCGCTGGTTATGTCTGCTCTACCGACGACCCGGACCACAACACGGTATTCACCCTGTTGGATGAGCCATTGACCGAGCGTTTGCATACGGTTGGCCGGCTGGACCTAGACACCACAGGTTTGGTGCTGATCACCGACGATGGTCAGTGGTCGCATAAAATCAGCTCCCCTAAACATCACTGCGCCAAAACCTACCGGGTCTGGCTGGCCGATCCGGTACCGGAGTCTGCCATTGCTCTTTTTGCTGAAGGCGTGCTGCTGCGCGGCGAAAAAGCACTGACCAAACCGGCTCAGCTGGAAATTGTCGAGCCACAGCAGGCGCTGCTGACTATTCACGAAGGCCGTTACCATCAGGTGAAACGCATGTTTGCTGCTATTGGCAATAAGGTGGAAAAGCTGCACCGCGAGCAAATAGGTGCTTTAGTGTTGGACGACAGCCTGGCCGAAGGTGACTACCGTTTTCTGACACCGGAAGAGGTGGCCTCGTTTCGTTGAATCGGGTTGCGGGGCTGTCGTAACTTTGGGGTCAGGTCTTGTATTTTGCGTTTCAATGCAAAATACAAGACCTGACCCCAATCGTTTTCTGCGCTGTCGATAAATTGTTCGAACGCTCGTCAATTATTCAGAAACGGTTCAGAGACCTAGCATTACTATTGCTTTGAAACGGCAGCAACAGCACAAGCTGTTACAAATATTTTTAGCGATGTACAAGCTCAGCCAAGGGCTGTCCGTATAAACTAAGCAGGTCTTTACGACAGTTACTATGGAGTTATGTATGTCAAAGTTGAAATTTGCCGCAGCAGCCCTGGTGGTTGGTGCATTAGCGTTATCTGGTTGCTCCGCAACCCACACTGCCATCAGCAAACGGAACCTGGATGTGCAGACCAAAATGTCTGACACCATCTTCTTAGACCCGGTCGCTGACGATAAACGGACCGTGTATGTGCAGGTGCGTAACACCTCTGATAAACAAGGGTTAAGCCTGGAACCTTTCATTGTTGAAGCGGTGCAATCGAAGGGCTACCGCGTGGTGCGTGACCCTGAACAGGCCAATTTCCTGTTACAGGCCAATGTGTTGCAAGCCGGTGAGACTGACCTGCGTGCGCAGAACGAAGCCTTCGGTGGCGGTTTTGGCGGCGCTTTAGTGGGCGGTGCTATCGGTAACCAGTTTGGCAGCGGCAGTGGCCGTGCAGCCGCCACAGTAGGTGGTGCGCTGATTGGTCTGGCGGCTGATGCTTTAGTCAAAGACGTGCATTACAGCATTATCACCGACCTGCAGATCTCTGAACGGGCGAAAAAAGGCGTAGTCGTTGTTGAAGAAAACAAAGCGGCACTGAAGCAAGGTAACAGCGGTTATAAAAACGTCAGCTCCACTGAAGAAACCGAGTGGAAACGTTATCAGACCCGCATTATGTCGACGGCCAATCAGGTCAATATGGAATACACAGAGGCAGAGCCTGCACTGGTTCAGGGCTTAATCCGCTCTATCTCTGGCATCCTGTAAGTCTTGTTGTTCCCTTAGGCCGGTCGTGTCCCAAGCACTTCCGGCTTTTTTTTTCGCCTAACGAAAGATATCTGCTGCACTCAGGGTCTGTTGAGGGTGTTTACAACTGCAACAGGATTCCTGAAATGAAGCCATTAACTATTGCCATGCTGCTGGTCCTAAGCCCGGTCCTAAGCCCCGGATTGAGGGCAGAACCTGCCACCCCAACAGACTTCATTGATACCTTCGCCAAGCTGTTTGGCGAACACAAAGGCGAACGCAAAGGCCACGCTAAAGGCTTTTGTGCTGCTGGCGAGTTCAGTGCGTTGCCTGCGGCAAAGCAGTTCAGCCAAATCAGCTGGTTAACCGGGACTAAGGTGCCGGTCACGGCGCGTTTTTCGATGGCTGGCGGCAACCCGAAAGCGCCGGAAAACAGCCGCAGCCCACGCGGACTGGCCCTGCAACTGAAAAGCCCCAATGGCGAGCTGCAGCATTTTGCCATGCTGAGTACCCCGGTGTTTGGCGCTAAAGACCCGGATGTGTTTTTAGGCCTGCTGAAAAGCTCGCTACCGGACCCGGCTACCGGCAAACCTGATCTGGCCAAAATTCAGGCCTTCCGTCAGGCCAATCCATCCACCTTGCCACAAGCCGAGTACCTGCAAAAAAACTCCCCACCCTGGAGTTATGCCACTACGTCCTATTTTGGCATTCACAGTTTTTTCCTGACCGACAGCAGCGGCGTAGAGCATAAAGTGCGTTGGCAGTTTGTTCCTGCAGACGGCATCAAAGGGCTGACCGACGCAGAAATTAAAGCGCCACCGCAGGACTTTTTACAGCAGCGACTGGCACAGCGGCTGCAGCAGGGGGCGATACGCTGGACTATGCAACTGGTGCTGGGCGAAGCCGGAGACAGTGAAACCGACCCGTCGCAAAGCTGGCCAGCCGGCCGCAAAACCTTGGATATTGCCGAGCTCAGCATTCAGAGCCAGGGCGGCGACGCCTGTACCGGCATAAATTTTGACCCCAATGTGCTGAGCAAAGGCGTGCGCGCCAGTACTGACCCTGTGTTGGCGATGCGTTCCCCTGCCTACGCCATCTCCTTTGGTAAACGCCTGACCGGCCAATAGTTCTTTTGGCCGCGTTCAGCGGCTTCGCATTCGTATTCAGTCTGGCCCAGCCCCAGCTTTTTGACTAAGCTGGGGCAAAATCTGTCGCGACCCAGAGCCGGAGCTGGCTCGGGCGCGGCAACAATAATGTGCTTGCAACAGGGATCAGACATCATGCTCAAACATAACTTGCTGGCGCTTTCATTGGCTCTGGCGCTCAGTGCTTGTGGAAAAAGCGGCGACACTCCTCCAACAACCAGCACCGCGGCTGCAGTGCAAAACCCGGTGGTGGCTGAACACAGCAAACACTGGTGGCAAGACGCTGTGGTGTATCAAATCTGGCCACGCAGTTTTTATGACACTAACGGTGATGGCATTGGCGACTTCAAAGGTATTCAGGCCAAGCTGCCTTACCTGCAGGATTTAGGCATCAACGCCATCTGGTTGACCCCGATGTTTGAAGCGCCGTCTTACCATGGCTACGACTTCACCCAGTTTTATCAGGTGGAGCAGGATTACGGCAGCATGGCTGATTTTGAGCAGCTGGTGCAGGACGCCAAAAGCAAAAATATCAATGTGATTCTGGACCTGGTGATCAACCATATCTCCAGCGAACACGACTGGTTCAAGCGTTCGGCCGCTGGCGAAGCGCCGTACAAAGACTACTTTATCTGGCGTGATGAGTTGCCGCAGGACGGCTGGGGCCCGGCCTGGAGTCAGGAAGTGAAACCTGAAGCGGTCTGGCACTGGAACGAACAGCGCAAAGCCTATTACTACGCCGCCTTTGGTGCATCCCAGCCGGATTTGAATCTGACCCACCCGGATGTTATTGCCGAAATGAAAAAGGCCGCCAAATTCTGGCTGGACAAAGGGGTGGCTGGTTTCCGCTTGGACGCGGTGCGATACGCCATCGAAAACGGCCCGCAGGAACGGGCCGATACCCAGCAGACCATTGATTATTGGGTCGATTTTACTCAGTACGTCAAAAGCATTAACCCGGAAGCTTATTTAGTGGCTGAGGCCTGGGTCGATATTCCGGTGGCCGCCCGCTATTGGGGGCAAGGCAAAGGCCTGGACGCAGGTTTTGATTTTGACTTTGGTTACAAAGTGCTGGAGCTTTTAAACGCCGGGGCACAAAACGCTGAATTCGGCACTATGAGCGAGGCCAAAACCACAGGCAATATCCTGCAGGACAACTTTGAGCAGCGCAAAGCGTCAGGTGCGCCTTTTGAGTTTTTCAGCCCCTTCCTGACCAACCACGATCAGCCACGGCTGGCCTGGCAGTTAGGCCAGGACTTCAACAAAGCTAAGTTGGCGGCCGCGATGTTATTTGCCTCGCCAGGCACCACCTACATTTATTACGGCGAAGAAATTGCGCTGACCCAGGCGTCAGACAAAGAGCATATGCACCGTCGTTCGCCGATGTTCTGGGACGGCTCCAATCAGGCGGGTTTTACTGCAGCGGATAAAGTCTGGGTGCAGTCAGACAACCTGTTTCCGCCACAAGGCGATACCAGCTGGTGGGCACCCTTTTTAGCACAGCAGTTGAAAGCTGCCACTACAGTAGCGGCGCAGCAGCAAGATCCGAAATCAGTCTGGTCTTTGTATAAATTCCTGATTGCGCAGAAAAAACGGCCAGAGTTTGGGATTGCCGGAGACTACCAGGCCGAACTGCTGGCTGAAGGCAAATTGCTGAAACTGACCCGGACTTTAGGTGAGCAGCAGTCCGTGATGTTACTGAACCTGTCAGCTGAAGCGCAGGCCATTCCGGCAGCATTGGTACCGGCCGGACTGTCAATCAGTTGGCAGGAAGACGACACACCAGAGCTGGGTGCGTACCAGCTGCAAATCTGGCAAAGCTAAAACCTATGGGGGTCAGGTCTTGTATTTTGCATTGGAACGCAAAATACAAGACCTGACCCCCCACTTCATTTAAAGGTGAATACCGCCCGAGGCTTCAATGCGCTGGCCGTTAATCCAGCCACTTTGCTCTGACAACAGCGTAACAACAGCTCCCCCAATATCATCTGGTAAACCCACCCGACCGAGTGCGGTTTGTGAGGCAATCAGTTGGTTTAAACCTGCATTGTCGCGCACTGCACCACCGCCAAAATCGGTTTCAATTGCGCCAGGCGCCAAGGTATTCACCCGAACGCGGCGTGGTCCTAATTCCAACGCCAGATAACGGCTGAACACCTCAATGCCCCCTTTCATCATGGCGTAAGCGGCATAACCTGGCAGCGAAAAGCGGGCCAGACCACTCGACAGGTTGAGAATAGCGCCGCCGTCATTCAGTTGTGGCAGCAAGGTCTGGGTTAAGAAAAACACGCCTTTTAGATGTACATTCACCATGGCGTCAAACTGCTGCGCCGTAGTGTCGCTGATGGCGGTGTGCATACCGGTGCCGGCATTATTCACCAGATAATCAAAGTGGTCGCGCAGCCAATGCCGTTGTAAAACAGTAGTTAATTGCTGGGAAAAGTCGGCAAATCCTGCAATGTTGCTGGTGTCCAGCTGAAGTGCAACCGCTTTGCGGCCAAGGGATTCAATCTCTCGTACCACAGCAGCGGCCGCGTCTGCCTGGCTATGGTAGGTGATCACCAAATCATGGCCAGCTTTGGCTAACGCCAGCGCAGCGTTTTTACCTAAACCCCGGCTGGCACCGGTAATCAATGCAATTTTAGTCGTCATGGTCGTGCTCCTCAGTGGGTTGTGTGGGTCCATCAGTCTGGGGTCAGGTCTTGTATTTTGCATTGTGATGCAAAATACAAGACCTGACCCCAATGCGTTATTGACGTTCATTAGTATATTGTGTGGAATAATTGGATAAACTCGCTAAATTCGGAATCACTGTTCGCAATGTTTGGATAAAGTGGTGGAATGATGGACAGAATTTTGCAGATGCAGATCTTTCAGCGGGTGGCGGAACTGGGCAGTTTCAGCCGGGCCGCTGAGCAGCTTGGTTTGCCGAAAACCTCAGTGTCAGAGGCGGTACAGCAGCTGGAGCAGAGCCTGGGCAGCCGGTTGTTGCATCGCACCACCAGAAGGGTCGAGCTCAGCCATGAAGGCCAGTTGTATCTGCGCCGCTGTAGCGAGCTGGTAGCGGAGTTTGACGAGCTGCAGCACCTGTTTAAAGCCGACGACCAGCAACTCAGTGGCGTGTTGCGTATCGATATGCCGACAGGGCTGGCGAAAAACCTGGTATTGCCGCGCTTACCGGATTTTTTACAGCAGCATCCGCAGTTGCACTTGCAGCTGTCGAGCACAGACCGGCGGGTGGATTTAATCGCCGAAGGCTTTGACGCCATAGTGCGGGTTGGCGAGCTGAAAGACAGCAGCCTGATCGCCCGGCCGCTGGGGCAGATGCCGCAAATCAACTGTGTCAGCCCGGCGTACATTCAGCGTTTTGGCAAACCTGAGCGGCTGGACGATTTAAGCCAGCACCAACTGGTGAATTACAGCCAGCAACTCAGCGGGCAAGCGGCTGAATTTGAATACCTGCAAGGCTCCGGTGTGCAGCGCATCCGCATGCAGAGCCAGATCACAGTGAATAACGCCGAAGCCTACAGTGCAGCTTGTCTGGCTGGGCTAGGTATAATTCAGGTGCCGGAAAGCGGAGCCAGAGCCCATCTGCAAAGTGGCGCTATGGTGCAAGTGCTGACCGACTTTAATGCGCCCGCCATGCCGGTCAATCTGCTGTATGCACACCGGAAGTTGGTGAGCCGAAATTTGCGGGTTTTCAGTGACTGGCTAAGTCAGCAGTTTTAGGCGGCTCTGCTGCCGGCAGGTCGACGTAAAAGGTGCAGCCCTGGCCGGCAATGCTTTCAAACCACAACGTTCCGCCATGTTTTTCCACCAGCGCTTTGCTGATGCTGAGGCCCAGGCCGGTGCCACCAAACTGGCGCCGGTCGGAGGTATCGGACTGACTGAATGGTTGAAAAATCCGCTCTTTAAAGTTGTCAGCAATACCTGGGCCCTGGTCGGCAATGGCGATACGGCAGCCATTTTCCAGGCATTGAAGCCGGATCTGTACCACAGCACCTGCCGGAGAGAATTTGGCAGCATTGGACAGCAGATTGCCCATCACCTGCATCAGCCTGTTGCTGTCGGCGTTTACCCAGCAGGAGCAGTCAGGTTCTGCCAGCTCAAAGCTGACCTGATGACTGATGGCATAACCTGACAGTTGCTGCACCGCGGTGCGTAGCCAGGGGCCCAGCTGAAACCGGCTGAGGTCAAAGGCCAGCTCGCCTGCTTCAATTTTCTGAATGTCCAGTAAATCATTGATTAAACGAATTAAATGCTGGCTGTTCAGTTCGGCAATTTCCAGCATGGCGCGAATTTTCTCTGGCGGCTCGCCCAATGCATTCCCCAGCACCAGTTTCAGTGCACCGTGGATGGACGTTAGTGGGGTGCGCAGTTCGTGACTGACGGTCGAGACAAACTGGTCTTTTACTTGCTCCAGCTTTTTACGGGCTGTAATGTCTTCGTAGACCGCAATACCAAAGCTCAGAGCGCCATCCGGGTTATAACCCGGCCGGCCCCAGGCCTGCAATAAACGGGCGTCATGGCCCTGCTGCAACTGCAGGTTATCCATTTGCACCCGCTCGCCCGATAAGGCGCGTTGCTCCGGCAACTGGCTGTCGTCTAGCGGGCAGGCCTGTTGGCCCAACAGCAGGTTCAGTTGGGGGGGCTCAGCGCCAAACCACTGCTGCGCGGTTTTATTGCGGTAAAAAGGCTGGCCCAGTTTATTCAGTACCACTATACCCAAAGGCAAATCTTCCACCCACTGACGGAACTGATGCTGGGCGTAGGCCTGCAGCGCCGCGCTGTGGCTGACCACTGTGCGGAACACCACCACAAAAGCGATAAAGTTGACGGTCAGGTAGGTGGCCCAGGCGATTGGGTCTGTCATATAAGAACGCACACTGAACGGAACATTCAGGTAACCGTAAATAAAGCCAAGCGCCAGGCCGAACAGGCTCAGTGAGGCTGTCACCGCCAGCAGCACAGTGACCAGGGGCCGGAACAACAGATGCGACACCACACAACTTAGCACCAGCCACCAGATGCCCGGCGAGGCAAAACCAAAGTGCATGGCGCCCGGCAGACCAATGAGCCAGAACAGCAGGATCAGCAAACCGCCTTTGAGTGCGGTCGTCAGCTTCGGCAGCAGCCAGACGCCGCCAACAAACACCAATCCGACCGCAATATGCAGGTTGTACAGCGGCAACCAGCCGGTATTGAGCGCCCGCAGGCAAGACAACGGCACGCCAAACAACGAAATCAGGGCAAAGTTACGCCATAAGGCATTGGCAAAATCGCCACGGATATGCAGAAGTTGCTTTTGAAGGATTTCGGATGACTGGGATAAAATGGCGGACACTGCTGATTTCCAGGAAATGTTCTGAATCCACTGTAGCCATTGCGCTCAGAATGCGCAATCGGTGTACCCCTTGGTGAAACGGTCAGAAGCCGAACAGGTCAGGAGTCGGGTTGGCATCGGCTTCCAGGTTGCTGTCCGGTTTACCGGCCAGTCGGGCGGCGTCGCGGCGGGCGCGGCGTTGTTCCAGCAGCTTCAGAATACGGGCGCGTTCCGCCACCGGCTTGTCGTGCCAGCCAAAGCGTTCATCGCGCGAGCGCAGGCAGCCCACACAATAACCGCGGTTATTGCTTTGGCATACCCCAATACAGGGGTTGGGTAAGTCGAATAGTTCTAACTGATCCATACCTGCTCTTTATCCCCGTCGCCCTTGAAGTTGCAGTTGTGTTGGCTGCGCCACAAGGTGACAAAGGGATTGCCTGACTACTTTGTTTGACCACAGCACCGCTCAGATAACTGCCTGTGCGGCTTGTAATTTTTTTACAAAACGCGGCAAAAAGCAAAAATAGTTGTTGACTAAAGATGTTTAGACGGCTATTTCTAATAGCGCAATTTTCCGGCACAACGTAAAAACACCGCCGGACAGCACACAGAGGTGAACAACCCAGTGCTGAAAATCAGCAAATTAACCTAAGAGTTAAAATACAAAAATGCGTTTAGCTTCAATTCTGAACATTATTGTGGTCCTCGTGCTCGTGGTGATTAGTCACTGCGGGGGATCGCGTTTGGAATTTTAAGCAGCAAAAAATTCTCAACAAAACCCCCGCACCGAAAGGTTCGGGGGTTTTGTGTTTTTAAGGTCCCCGAAAAGTTCGAAACAGGTTTTGTTGTAACGGTAACAGCAACACAGAAAATTGAGCTCAAAGTAATTGGCGTTGCAGGCTAGATGAATACGTAGGGGCGGGGTTTACCCCCGCCCGTCCAGCATCCAAATCGGTGCCGGGAGAGTATTCAACAAAGCCGCAGCGCCAAGCACGAAGGCCAAAAAGGGGATGGGGTATGAAAGGCGCAGAACTGGTAATTAACCTGCTGGAACAACAAGGAGTTGAACATGTGTTCGGCTACCCCGGCGGTGCCATTATGCCTATTTACGACGCACTGTACGGCAGTAACGTCAAACATTACCTGTGTCGCCATGAACAAGGCGGCGCGTTTTCGGCCATTGGTTATGCCCGCAGCTCCGGCAAAATTGGCGTTTGTATGGCGACATCAGGCCCTGGTGCTACCAACTTAATTACCTCATTAGCCGACGCCTTATTGGACTCAGTGCCTGTGGTGGCCATTACCGGCCAGGTGTCGCAAGCCGTGATGGGCACCGACGCCTTTCAGGAAGTCGACGTATTGGGTTTAAGCCTGAGCGTGACCAAACACAGCTTTATGGTACGCGACGTGGCAGAGCTGGAAGCCACCTTAAACCAGGCCTTTAAACTGGCCGTCTCCGGTCGCCCAGGCCCTGTGCTGGTGGATATTCCCAAAGACATTCAACTGGCTGAAGTGCAGTTAAAACCCCGTTTAGTAGCCGACAACGAAGCCGCTGAGCCTCCAGCCCACTTGCCGGTGGCGGCGTTAGACCAGGCGCGTTTATTGATCCAGGGCGCGAAAAAGCCGGTGGCCTACATTGGCGGTGGCGTGCATATGGCGGGCGCCGAAGCAGAGCTGAATGCCTTTTTAACGCAAAGCCCCATGCCGTCTGTCACCACCTTAAAAGGCATGGGCACAGTGGCAGCCAGCAACCCCTATTACCTGGGCATGTTGGGTATGCATGGCACCCAGGCCGCCAACTTTGCGGTGCAGCAATGTGATTTACTGATTTGTTTAGGTGCGCGTTTTGACGACCGCGTCACCGGCAAACTGGCCGCTTTTGCACCCGACGCCAAAGTGATCCATATAGACATAGACCCGGCCGAACTGCACAAGTTACGCCGTGCCGATTGCGCCATGCTGGGCGATTTGTGTGAGCTGCTGCCAGCGATGTCAGTACCCACTTACTGCGCCGACTGGCTGGCGCATTGCCAACGCCTGAAACAACAGCACGGTTGGCGCTACGACCACCCGGGTGAGCAGATTTTTGCGCCTTTAATGCTGAAGCAATTAAGCGACCGCGCGCCCGACAACGCCGTGGTGTGCTGCGACGTGGGCCAGCACCAAATGTGGGTGGCGCAGCATATGAGCTTTTCCAGCCCGCGCAACCATTTAAGCAGCGGCGGTTTAGGCACTATGGGTTTTGGTTTACCGGCCGCCATTGGCGCTCAGCTGGCGCGGCCAAAAGATACGGTCATCGCGGTGAGCGGCGATGGCTCTTTTATGATGAACGTGCAGGAACTGGGCACCATCAAGCGTTTCCGCCTGCCGGTGAAAATTGTCATTGTCGACAACCAGAAACTGGGCATGGTGAAGCAGTGGCAAGAGCTGTTTTTTGACGAGCGCTACAGCGAAACTGATTTGTCGGACAACCCGGATTTTGTCTCGTTAGCGGCGGCTTTTGCGATACCAGGCCACAGCATCAGCCGCAAAGACGAGGTGTTACCGGCGCTGGAAGCCATGTTTACCTGGCCAGGGCCTTATTTACTGCATGTACGCATTGATGAAAAAGACAATGTCTGGCCGCTGGTACCGCCGGGCGCCGCCAATCAGGATATGTTAACGGGAGCAAGCAAATGAACCATGTTTTAACGATACACACCAATAATGAGCAAGTGGCGTTGGAGCGGGTGTTGCAGGTAACGCGCTACCGTGGTTTTGAGCTGGCCTCTTTTGAAATGAAGCCATTGGCGGATTTAAGCGGCCTGCTGCTGACGCTGTCTATTAACAGCGACAAGCCAATCAGCTTGCTGACTAATCAGCTGGCCAAGCTGTACGACGTGCAGCATTTAGAGTGCAAAGCGGCAGGTGCTGCCGGTTCGATGCGGGCCTGATGGGTTGAGTTGTTTGGGTTCGGTGGGTTTAGTGGTACTGAGTAGATGGATCGGCTGCAAAGGGTTGCTGCATTCCAACAGCGACACGCCCGTGAACCCATCCCTGGGGGGCTCGTTTCGCGCCGTCCCTGGCGCTCAACGGTCGCTTTATGGAACACAGCAACCCAGTTAGCAAGTTGAGCTATGCAGTAGAGGGTGAGGTGCTCATCCTTGAAAAAGACAAATTGATAAAACCCAGCTTTAGGCTGGGCCAACAAACAAAATACAGCCCAAATGCATTGGCGTAGTAGCGAAGAGCGCAGGCAACAAAGCTACGGCGGCAAGGCAGCAGGGCAAAAACAAACTATATGCACCCCAAAGTAATTGGGGCTGCAGCTAGGCGACAAGCGAGTGAGGCCCCAGGAGCATAGTGAACTATGTGACTGGGGCGAAGAGCGAAGTCAACAACGCTGCGGTTCCAAGTACGCAGGGGAACCAAACAAATTGGAGTTACCTAAGCATGCCAAAGTTACGATCAGCCACCACCACCGAAGGCCGCAACATGGCCGGTGCCCGCGCCTTATGGCGGGCTACTGGCGTGAAAGATACCGACTTTGGTAAGCCTATTATTGCGGTGGTGAACTCTTTTACTCAGTTTGTGCCGGGCCATGTGCATTTGCGCGACTTAGGCAAACTGGTGGCGGAAGCCATTGAAGAAGCCGGTGGTATTGCCAAAGAATTCAATACCATCGCCATTGACGACGGTATTGCGATGGGCCATGGCGGTATGTTGTACAGCCTGCCGTCGCGCGAAATTATTGCCGACTCGGTGGAATATATGGTGAACGGCCACTGCGCCGACGCCATGGTCTGTATTTCCAACTGCGACAAAATCACGCCGGGCATGTTAATGGCCGCGCTGCGGCTGAATATTCCGGTGATCTTTGTGTCGGGCGGCCCGATGGAAGCCGGTAAAACCAAGCTGTCGGATCAGATCATCAAGCTGGATCTGGTCGACGCTATGGTGTCGGCTGCCAACCCGAATGTAACAGACGCTGACAGCGAAAAAATTGAGCGCAGTGCCTGCCCTACCTGTGGTTCCTGTTCAGGCATGTTTACCGCCAACTCGATGAACTGTTTGGTCGAAGCCCTGGGTTTGGCCCAGCCGGGCAACGGCAGCTTGCTGGCCACCCACGCCGACCGTAAGCAGCTGTTTATCAACGCCGGTAAACGCATTATGGAACTGACCAACCGCTGGTATCAGCAAGACGACGCCAGCGCTTTGCCACGTAACATTGCCAATAAAACTGCCTTTGACAACGCCATGATGCTGGATATAGCCATGGGCGGCTCGACCAACACAGTGCTGCACTTATTGGCAGCGGCGCAGGAAGCCGAAGTAGATTTTGGCATGGCCGATATTGACCGCTTGTCGCGCATTGTACCGCACCTGTCCAAAGTGGCGCCTTCCACCCAAAAGTACCATATGGAAGACGTGCACCGCGCCGGCGGTGTGATTGCCATTCTGGGCGAGTTATTACGCGCTGGCCTGCTGAACCCTGACACACCGCATGTGGCGGGTAGCTCATTGGGCGATGTGATCAGCCGCTACGACATTACCTTAACCAAAGACCAGGCAGTGCACGACTTTTACCGCGCAGGCCCGGCCGGTATTCGCACCACTCAGGCCTTTTCGCAGGACTGCCGTTACCCCACGCTGGACGACGACCGCTTTGACGGTTGTATCCGCAGCAAGGAAGGCGCCTATTCGCAGGACGGCGGCCTGGCGGTGTTATTCGGCAACCTGGCCCCCAATGGCTGTATTGTGAAAACCGCCGGGGTAGAAAAAGAGAACCTGGTGTTTAACGGCCGCGCTCGTATTTTCGAAAGCCAGGACAGCGCGGTAGACGCCATCTTAGCGGGCCGCGTGGTGGCGGGCGACGTGGTGGTGATTCGCTACGAAGGGCCAAAAGGCGGCCCGGGCATGCAGGAAATGCTGTACCCCACCAGCTACTTAAAGTCGATGGGCTTGGGTAAAGCTTGTGCCCTGATCACCGACGGCCGTTTCTCTGGCGGTACGTCGGGTTTGTCTATTGGCCACGTGTCACCCGAAGCTGCCAGCGGTGGTGCTATTGCGCTGGTAGAAGAAGGCGATGGCATTGCTATTGATATTCCAAACCGCCGTATTGCCATTGAAATTAGCGACGCTGAGCTGAACGCGCGCCGCGCCGCCATGGACGCCAAAGGCAAACTGGGCTGGAAACCACTCAACCGCGAGCGTTATGTGAGCCCGGCATTAAAAGCCTACGCCATGCTGGCAAGCAGCGCCGACAAAGGTGCGGTGCGTGATTTATCCAAACTGGAACAGGACTAACGCATGATGGATGCCACTGCGCTGACTACGGTTACGGTAGAACGTGAAACTGCCGCCGCACCCCAGGTAAAAAATGCCGCGCCTGGCGTGGCTAACCATACCTATTGGCACAAACCAGCGGCCGATTTAGCGCAGCAGCAAGCCTATTTGCGTGACATTCTGCTATCGCCAGTGTACCAACTGGCAGTAGAAACCCCGCTGCAGGCCATGCCCAAGTTAGGCCAGCGGCTGGGCCATCAGGTGTTTTTAAAACGTGAAGACATGCAGCCGGTGTATTCCTTTAAGCTGCGTGGCGCTTTTCATAAGCTGTGCAAGGTAAAAGAGAAGCAGCCGGGCGCCGCCGTAATCTGTGCTTCGGCAGGTAACCACGCCCAGGGCGTCGCCATGTCGGCGCGTAAACTGGGCCTCAACGCCACTATTGTGATGCCCATTACCACACCAGAAATTAAAGTAAATGCAGTGAAAGCCTTGGGTGGCAAAGTGCTGCTACACGGCACCGCTTTTGACGAAGCCAACCGCCACGCCATAGCGCTGGCGGCCGAGCAGGGCGCCACTTATATTCCGCCATTCGACGACCCAGACGTTATCGCAGGCCAGGGCACTGTCGCCAAAGAGCTGCTCAGCCAGCACAACAAACTGGACGCGGTCTTTGTGCCCGTCGGTGGCGGCGGGCTGGTGGCGGGCATTGCGCTGTACATTAAAGCCGTGATGCCGGGCGTAAAAGTAATAGGGGTAGAACCCGACGACGCCGCTTGCTTAAAAGCGGCACTTGAGGCCGGTGAACCAGTGACGTTAGACAGAGTAGGGCTGTTCGCCGACGGCGTGGCGGTTAAACGCATTGGCTCCGAGACGTTCAAGCTGGCGCAGCAGTATTGTGATGACGTGATCACCGTGTCCAGCGACGAAATTTGCGCCGCCATTAAAGACATTTTCGATGACTTACGCGCCGTGGCCGAACCTGCCGGGGCGCTGAGTTTGGCGGGCCTGAAAAAATACGCCGCTTCATCTGACCACAGCCAGCAGCTGAGTGCAGTACTGAGCGGTGCCAATTTAAACTTCGACACCCTGCGGTATGTGTCGGAGCGCTGCGAGCTGGGCGAGAAAAAAGAAGCAGTGTTTGCAGTAACTATTCCCGAGCAAAAAGGCAGCTTCCGCCGCTTTTGCCAAACCATAGGCGGGCGCGCCATTACCGAATTTAACTACCGCTACGCCAGCGACCACAAAGCCCATATTTTTGTTGGCATTAAGCTGCGCCACGGCGCTGAAGAGCTGGCGCAGGTCACCCAGGCCTTAGCCGACGCCGGTTACGAGTTTCAGGATTTATCCGACGACGAGCTGGCCAAACTGCACGTGCGTTATATGGTGGGCGGTATGCCACCGCGTTTAGTGCAAGAGCAGCTGTACCAGTTTAACTTCCCGGAATACCCCGGAGCGCTAATGAACTTCCTTACCACGCTGGGCGATGAATGCAATATCACGCTATTTCACTACCGCAACCACGGCGCCGCGACCGGCGACGTATTGGCGGGGTTTGAGATAGCTGATCATTCAGAGATAGCCGGGCATTTAGACCAGCTCGGCTACGAATACCGGCTGGTCACGAGTAATGGGGCTTATAGAGCGTTTTTGACGGCGGCCGGTTAGGGTACGGATGTAATCGAAATCAAGCGGCAACTTCAAAAATATGATTTGCCGCTTGGCTCGCACTCTCCGCTTGAAATAAACCGATATTTTCGTCTTCGGAAAGCTCTGAGATCATCCCTAATGTTTCTTTCAACCGTTTTATAGATTTGTCTGACAAAGTTGGGTCATTGAATGAAGGTGTTCCAATTATTATTTCGTATTTTTCTGGTTTGATTAATAGATTTGAACGCTTGAGTGTTTCTAAATCGAACAACTTTGCTTTAATAGTATTGAGTGATGCTGAAAGTCTTGTTGGTATTAACAGGCCAAAGTTCGTCACATATTGATCAGTCAAAAAACCATATGTTGTGAGTATGTTTGCATCACCAACTTTAATTTTTCTGTTGAAGTTTGAGCCAAAGTGAGGGGCGATGATTTTTAATTCATCCGAAATGCTTTTGGTCCAATGCTCCGAGTATTTTCTCGGTTGATATTCGTCATCTTCTCGCTCAGCATCCAAAGCTAATGTACTAAGGCTAGATGTAAATCGAATCGCTTGTTTTAATATGCCTTCAATATTTTCGTCTGCTGCTTGATATTCCTTGCTGAGTTTTACTCCACTAAATGGTGGTGACCACTTACAAATGGTCCCATGTTGTTTAAGTTCCTCTCTTGCAGATGTCAAAACCCAATCAATCATAGACTGCATATTTTCTGCCTGGGAGCCATATAAGCAATCCAATAACTCGGCACGAATAGCTTGAATAACCTTGTACTGGCTATCTGCGCCAATAGCTAAAACGCCTATAGATATCTTTTCACCGGAACCAACAATTGGTTCTAAATAAATTGCATGCCAGCGGCCTGCATAATTTGGATTTGAGGGGAAAAGTGATTCTAGCGTGTTCATATCGCCATCTCTTGTTGTTTGAGTCTCAACCGGTTGCTGAATAATTTTTCCAAAACGTTTGTGCGATTTTCTAAAAAGTCGATGACTTGTAAGATCTCTTCCTCTGACAAATATGAGCCTGCGTAAGTCTTCTCAGATACAAGTGATAGAGGAAGGGTTGCATATGGTGGTGTAATTGTAGACTGAACAATTCGGAGTAACTTATATTTTTCGAATTCACTTTTTTTGGAGTAAATTGCATCAACTATTTGATTTTTATTCGCTGGTTGCTCCGAAAGCAGGTTTTCGTTAATTGCATTTTCATGGTCAATAAATGAAAACGCTGTACCGCCATCATAAAGGATATTCCCAATATTTCTATCCCAATTGGCTATCCATTCGTCAAATACGCCAATGTCTAATGTTTTAGAGAATTCTTCTAGCTTCAGAATGGCTTCCTCATTATTTACATGGCGCCGAAAGCTCGGGTAGCTGGCGTCTTCGGAACCATAGCCAAGCGCAAATTGTCCACTTGGAATATCATCTGAATAATCCGAACTAACTTTGACTATTATCGGCTTTGGTATTGGAAGCCCAAGAAATCGTCCAATAACCGCGCATAAGCATTCAATATATAGTTTTCTTGGAGATAAAAGCTTCACATATGCAACAACTACTTGCTCATGGGTCTTAACATGCGCTTTCCAGGTTTTATTTATATTTAGGTCGTTAAACAAAGTTGCGCCAGGAAGCATCAACCCAATTTCAACTTGTTCCAAGTTAACTCCCATTCATTCCAACACACAACACAACGGGTTGAGGTCTTGCCCCGTGCCCCAAAGGTTAAGTCTTTTATAAAGCAGAAATTGGATACTTAAAGCGGAAGAGTTAAAAGCGGATAACGCCTGAAAATCAAACTGCCCAAACATCCTTTTCCGGCAACCTGCAACACATTGTTGTTACGTTAATAAAACCAAGGTAAAGCAGCCTCGCAAAAACGGCAAGCAGTTTTTCGGTACGGGTTTTCGTTGTTGCGCTGGCTTGAATATCGAAGCCAATAAAGCTACATTCGTAGCTAAATTTGCTTCATTTTGGGTGTGGGCAGTGAATGCATTAGCGGAGTTGTTGTTTACCAAGTACCGGCGACAGGTGCTTGGGTTGTTATTGCTGCAGCCGCAGCAGGCGTACCATGTGCGTGAAATTGCCCGCTTAACCCATACGCAGCCCGGCACCTTGCATAAAGAACTCAGCAAACTGGCTGAGGCTGGCATTTTAAGCTGCCAGCAACAAGGCAATCAGTTGTGGTATCAGGCCAACCGCCAGTGCCCGGTGTTTGACGAACTGGCCGCTATTTTGCGTAAAACCAGCGGGCTGGCTGAACAACTGCGCCTGGCGTTACAGCCTGTTCAGCAGCAGTTGTTGGTTGCTGCTGTGTTTGGCTCAGAGGCCAGCGGCAAAGCCACGGCCAGCAGTGACATTGACCTTTTGCTGGTTGGGGACTTGAGCTTTGCTGACGCTGTGAAGCTGTTATATCCGCTGCAGCAGCAACTTGGCCGCGAAATTAACCCTAAGCTATATTCAGTGCCTGAATGGATTCAGGCGCAGGCCAGCAATTCGGGCTTTATCACCGAATTACTGACCAGCCCATTACTGATGGTGCTAGGAGACAAGGATGACCTTAGACAACTTGATAGGCTCCACGCTGGAGCGAATTAACCCCGACCCAACACAAATTTTGCGGCTATTACAGGCGGCAGAACGCAATATTCAAGATGCTGGTTTTGCCCAATTGAGCAACGAAAACCGCTTTGATGTGGCTTACAAGGCCATTATGCAGTTGGCCAATGCCGCATTGCAGCACTAGGGTTTTCGTACGTTAACCAGCAAACCCGGCCATCATGTCACTATTCTGAATTCGCTGTCGCTAGGTTGCAGTCGTTGGTAAAAACCGTAGGGATTAGCTCCGATCGGCTGATTGTGCTGGATGCACTGCGTAAGCAGCGCAATGTCACCGACTATTCCGGTGATTTAGTGACAGACGCTGCCGTGACCGAATGCCTGAAACAGGCCAATGAATTGTTAGGGATGGTAAAGCAGTGGTTGCAGGGGGGGAAAGGTCGAAGAGGTTAAGTACGAAATGTTCTGGGGTCAGGTCTTGTATTTTGCATGGTGACGCAAAATACAAGACCTGACCCCATATGGCTTTTGCGGGTATTTAGGCTTAACGAAAACCGTCAACGCTAAATATCTGCTCTACCGGCACGTCAAAATAACGTGCCATTTGCAGAGCTATTACCACCGAGGGCGTAAAACGGCTGGTTTCTACCGTGCTGATGGTTTTGCGGGATACGCCAATGGCGTCGGCCAGTTGTTGCTGCGACAGCCCTCTGGAGGCGCGCAGCTCGGCAATTCTGTTGTGCAGGGCCAGCTCTTCCATTACGGCTGTTCCTCAGCGGGCTCGTCCTGCTCATCCAGCACGGTTCGCAAACTCAGGTAGAAGCTCAGGGTGCCGACAAATACAGTCAGCAATGGGAAGGGCTGAAAAGCGACCCACTGTGGGTCACCGTTTTTGATGATCAGATGGGTTGCCACGTAACCTGCAAAAGCCACTGTGATGGTGAGCGTATAGGCGAGTGTGGTGGCACGTTGAAAACGGCTGCGCAAATACTCGTCCTGAAAGTCGCCGCATATTTCCCGGATCCGCCAGCCATAGGACAGAAACTTGGGTTGTTTGGCCACTTGGTATAAAAAATAAATCAACGAAAACGCTACGCCAAAGCCGAAAATATCACTGACGGCAGGCTGTTCAAACCAATACAAACTGATGTCTTTTAACAGTGTGAAGCCTGTCATAAGCGCGATAAAGAGTGCGCCAACATGTGAAGCTTTTACGCAATTTTCCTGATCTTCGATAGTCCATGTAGCCATGATAAACCTTCCTTTTTTACTGAGTTTTGATACCTTCGGGTATCATATTGGAACCTTTAGGTATCAATGTCAATGATTTTTGATACCTAAAGGTATCGGTTTCGGATGGCGCATAACAAAAGGGGGTCAGGTCTTGTATTTTGCATCGAGACGCAAAATACAAGACCTGACCCCCACAAAGACCGACCCCGTTTGAGCTTGGCGGGCTAAATTTTAGCTTTTCTTAATTTCTACCCTAACCATAGCTCGGCTGCCGTTGTCACTGACCACGGTAATGGCGGCAGTGCCTTCGGCTTTTGGCACTATGGTAACGGCGTTGTCAGCGCAGTTGCTTACCTCGGCAATTGCGGGCGCGTCTGAGGTGCATTGCACGGCTTTGACTCCCCGTACCACGCTGACCACCTTGGTGTAATACGCCTGGCCATCTTCGGTCAGCGTAAAGGGCAGGTCTGCCGGGGTGGCAAATAATTTGGCTGGGGTGGTGGCTGGCAGGGTGATGGTCAGCTGGTTGGTGTCCAGCGCAAACAGGCTGTATTTACCTGTGGCTTTGGCTAAGTCTTCTTCGGTCGGCAGTGTCTGTAACAGGGCGTCGCGCATCACTTTTAAGGTTGACATGACGCTGACAAATAACGCCGCACCCTCTGGCGTTAAAGTGGCTGGAATAATGTTGGTGCCGGTGCCTGCGGCCGCTTCGGACCGCGCGCGGATATAGTTGGCGTTAGCGGCTTCAATCAGCTCCAGGCCCTGTGCATAGGCTTTGGCTTTGCCGCCGGCGTTAATAATAGTGGCCACATCTGGTGTCAGCGCGCTCAGGCCCGCCAGGGTGGTCACTACGTCGGGGTGAACCCCGGTAGACGCAGAAAAGGCCGACGCAAAGGCGGCCAGGATCACCTGCATGGCCGACAGGCCTTCTTCCCATTTGCGGCCATGGTCGACCCGTTTACGCATGGTGTCTTCCACCAGATAGGTAAAGCGATACACTTTTTCGTCGGTAATGGCGTAGTCGAGGTTCAGGGTTGTATCCAGGTTTCTGTCGTCGTTGGCAACTTCCAGCAGGTGCAACGGCGGCGTTGGTTTGACGTCGAAAAAGTCGGCATCTTTGTTGTGGTAGGTGTTTGAACAGCCAGCTAACACCAGGGGGATGGTCAGTGATGGAAGTACTTTTTTATAGTTCATGACGTTTCCTTGTGTGTCAGTAAATGGGCAGTGCACTGCGGACTGGGACTGTATTTACTGATTTTTGACAAAGTAGCGGCCCGGCAAAAGGCCGGTATGCTTGCTCGTTTTCAGTGAATTATCGGGGACTTAACTTTGCTGCAGCTCACTTGGAAGTCGTTAACCTGGACACAGAGAGTAACGCTGTACCGAAATTCGCATGAAAGTATAGAGGGGTATTTTGGGTGCGACAGGGTTTTTTAGAGTTTTCTTATATAGAAACTGGGGGTCAGGTCTTGTATTTTGCATGGGGACGCAAAATACAAGACCTGACCCCATTTGGGGTGATGTGGCTGAGTTATTGCGCGTTAGGCTGGTTTCGCCAGTTGTTCCACCAATAGCTGCATCTCAAGGCGCTGCTGTTGCAGTTGCTGCATTTGCTGGTCCAGCTCCTGCAGTTTTTGCTGCAGCATCGGCACTAACAACTGGCAATCCACCGGGTGTTCTTTGCTGCCGTGCTTACGCTGCACGGCACGAATTTCTGCCAGACTAAAGCCCATTTGCTGGGCTTTTAAGATAATTTCCAGCCGTTCTTTGTTGTCGTCGTTGTAATACCTGTAACCATTGGCCTGCCGCACCGAGTGGATCACGCCTTGTTCTTCCAGAAAACGCAGCTTGGATTCCGACACATTCAGCAATTTGGCAAGCTGACCAATCCGGTACATAACAAAGGCTCCGACAGCAATGAGTTATTTTGCCGGATACTGGCACAGAAGGACTTGACTCTCAACCTGGGTTGAAGCTTTACACTGTCTGCGTCGTCATTCGTGTGATAGCGGTGTTGGCTTCCGGATATGGGGTCAGGTCTTGAATTTTGAATTGGGATGCAAAATACAAGACCTGACCCCATAAAGAGCGACCCAAAAGGGCTGGTCCAATAAAAGAGGTGTGTGATGTTATTTGAAAGTCTGTTGCTGCCAAGTGGTGTGCAGTTGCAAAACCGGCTGGTGAAGGCGGCTATGGAAGAGAATATGGCGGGCAGTGGCCAAAACCCGTCGGACGATTTGATTCAGCTGTATCAGGGCTGGGCGCAGGGTGGTACTGGTTTGCTGATTTCCGGCAATGTGATGGTCAGCCGCACAGCCTTAACTGGCCCTGGCGGCGTGGTGCTGGACGTGTATTCCGATATGGCGCGGTTTAAGCGCTGGGCTCAATCCGTGCAGACGGGCACCGGTCAGCCGCTGGGCAGCAAATTGATCCTGCAGCTCAACCACCCAGGTCGTCAGTTACCCAGCAATCTTGGGCAGCCTGCGCTGGCGCCTTCAGCGATAGCGCTGGATTTAGGCAAGTTCTCCAAAATGTTTGTGCAGCCGCGCGCCATGACGCTGGATGATATTGAGCAGGTGAAAACCCAGTTTTTAACCTCGGCCAGGCTGGCCCAGCAAGCGGGTTTTAGCGGAGTGCAAATTCACGCGGCGCATGGCTATTTACTCAGTCAGTTTTTATCGCCTTTGGTGAATCAGCGCACTGACGCTTACGGTGGCAGCCTGGAAAACCGTGCCCGGCTGCTACTGGATATTGCTCGCACGCTACGCAGTGAATTGCCTCAAGGCTTTATTGTCAGTGTAAAACTAAACTCGGCCGACTTTCAGCGCGGTGGTTTTTCGGCAGAAGACGCTAAACAAGTGCTGCACTGGCTGAACCCACTGGGGCTGGATTTTGTCGAGCTGTCGGGCGGCAGTTATGAAGCGCCGGCCATGCAGGGCGACAGTCGGGATGGCCGTACTCTGGCGCGCGAAGCTTATTTCCTGGAGTTTGCCCAAGAGCTGCAGCAGGCCGCACAAATGCCGTTGATGGTGACAGGTGGTATTCGTCGGCGCGAAGTGGCTGAGCAAGTGTTGCAGTCGGGTGTGTCTTTGGTCGGAATTGCCACCGCACTGGCGCTGCAGCCAGATTTACCCAAGCGCTGGCAGGCCGGGGAGCCGCTGGCGCCGGAATTGCCGCCGCTGGCGTTTAAACAAAAGCCGTTGAAAGCCTTGGCGGCTATGGCTTATACCCGACTGATGCTGCGCCGAGTCGGTAAGCCGTTGCCATTCTGGTCACCACTGCGTTGGCCCGTGCTGATGTTGCTGGCGGATCAGCTGCGGTTGAAAAAGCTGGCAAAACGTTACCGCCGCGAAATGGCCGACCAAGGTGCCAGCTGCTGCAACTAAACCAAAAGGGGTCAGGTCTTGTATTTTGCATTGGGATGCAAAATACAAGACCTGACCCCCAAAAGAGAGTGGCGATTAGATGTGGGTCAGCCAGCCGTGCGTGTCGGCCGCTTTGCCCCACTGAATGTCGTTCAGTGCCTGACGCAGTTTGGCTGTGGTGGCGCCTGGCTCACCTGAACCTACTTTGTATTCTTTGCCCTGATGGATCAGAGTGCCGACCGGCGCCAGTACCGCCGCTGTGCCAGACAGCGCTGCTTCAGTGCCCGGTTTGGCGGCGCGTTCCAGCAGCTCAGCCACAGTCAGTTCGCGCTCAGATACGGTCATGCCTAAATCGCGGGCCAGCGTCAGAATGGTCTCGCGGGTGACACCGTGCAGGAACGAGGCGTCCAGCGCTTTGGTGATAATTTCGTTGCCGTCAATTAACAGGAAGTTGGCGGCGCCGGTTTCCTGCACATCGCCGTTCGGGCAGAACAGCACCTGATCGGCCTGGTACTGAGCACGGGCCTGCAGGGTTGGGTGCAGCGCGCTGGCGTAGTTACCACCGCTTTTGATCATGCCCATATGCGGCGCACAGCGGGCGTTGTCTTCCATCAGCAAACGCAGGCCACGGCTGCCACCGGCGAAGTAATCACCGACTGGCGACAACAGCACATACAGCATGGACGTAGTGGTTGGGTTGGCTGCTTTACCAATGGCCGGTTCAGTGCCGATATGGGTTGGGCGGATATACATGGAACCTGGCGGTGTTGGCACGTCGGCGGCGTAGTGTTTCACCACGTCGATAATCATCTGCTTCAGCAGGTCGGCGTCAAACTCCGGCAGCGACAGCAGTTTTGAACTTTGCTGCATGCGGGCAATGTTTTTATCCATACGGAAAATAGCAATGCTGCCGTCTTCGTGGCGAAAGGCTTTTAAACCTTCAAAACAGGTACTGGCGTAGTGCAGCACATGCGCGCCCGGGTGCAGTGAAATGCTGTCGGCGGACACCAGAGCGCCTTCGCTCCAGCTGCTGCCATCAAAACGGGCCAGTGCCATTTCTGGCATAAATACGCTACCAAATGCTGCCATTTTCTTTATTCCTGTTGCTTACCAGCCTGAAAAGGCCGTTCATTATTGTCACTGCAAATTCTGACGTTATTCGTCGGATCCGGGAGCAAAAATGCGGATGGGGGGAACTGGCGCTCGGCCATTAAAACCTTGTGGGACTTCATCTGCTGCACACCCGAATTATCGTCCACCACTGCCACAAGGCGCCGGGCCATTGTACAGCGCTTAAACACAGATGGCATTAGTTAAATGCTGTGTTTAATCAATCAAATTTTTGTGAATTCTACTGATGAATTTGGCCGGTGCAGCGGCTGCAGCTGGGCGCTATGGTGTTTCAGGACCTGCAGTAATGCCAGAATTTTTTGAATGGTAAACTTGACTTAATGTTAAGTGTAGTTAACTTTAAGTATGGTTTAGTATTCATTAATTGCTGGTTATTGCACTGGAGACTGCTATGGAACACGCAGAAGATTCACAAGTCAGCTACCGCGAGAAATCGGCCTGGCTGGCCATTCTGGCCCGGCTGCTGGCCTTTGGGCCTTATTTTGTCTGGGTGTCGCTGAATGCCACTCAGGAGCTCAGTTTGTGGCAGCAACTGCAGGCTTATGGTCTGACAGTGGCTGTGCAGCTGGCATTGCTGGGTGGAGGTTATCTCTGGTTGCGCTGGCAGATGCCGCTGGATGCCAAAGCCGCCAAAGATGAACGTGATAAAGCCATTGAAGCGAATGCACTGAAAGGCGCTTATTACCTGCTGATGACCGGCATGATTTTGGTGGGCTGCCTGATGCCATTTTCGCAAGGTGGCTGGCCACAGTTTCAGGCCGCAGTGTTTTTTATTGTGCTGAGTGAGTTGTGGCACTACAGCCAGATGGTGCTGAGTTACCGCAGGCAGGCTCTATGACTGAACAGCTGACCAACAGGATCCGATTGCTGCGTTTTATGCAGGGCGAAATGACGCAGGCTGAACTGGGCGAAAAAATTGGCGTCACCCGCCAGACCATTGCCGCCATCGAAGCAGGGAAATATTCTCCCAGTCTGGAGGCGGCTTTTAAAATTTCCCGGGTCTTTGGGGTGCCGCTGGAGGAGGTATTTCAGTGGCAGCAGCAGGCGGATTGACAGCACAGCACTGACTGTGTGAGTGAAACGATAAATCTTTGTAAACATCTTGTGCTTGAGCGGCATTCTGCAATAATGCCGCTCGTGCAAGTTGAGAATGGTTCTCAACTTGCAATGCCGAGGTTCAGGATGAACAAACTTTGTAGTTTCAGCAGTTTAGTGTTTTGCTTTTCGTTGTCGGCGCCGCAAGAGTTCGCCATTCCAGACCCCACTATTTCCTCCCCCGCGGTTCCAGTGGTTGCGCCAACGGTTGCTGAGCAGGCCACAAGAGAGCTGACACTGGAGCAACAGGCCACAGAGGTTGCTGATAAATACGCCGACGCGCTCAGCTGTGGTCAGCATGAACTCATTGGCCAGATCCCGTGGAATACCAGTACCGAAGGCGAAGGGCAGATGTTGTCCTGGCTGGTGTTATGGGCGGCCGATCTGGGCTGTTACGGCGGCAGCGGTTCTTATGCTTATCAGCTGACACTGGTGGAAAAAAATGTTGGCGGTTTGTTTGTGAACGCCACAGCGTCATCGCCTGTTATTCGTATCAAAGGCATGCCGAGTGCCAAAGCCCCCGTCAAAGGCTTTGAAAAGGTAGCTGATGACCAAGTGAAAATTTTCGGCATAAGCTATGGCCCAGACGACGCCCGCTGTTGCCCGTCCAGGCCAGTAGCAACGATTCTGCAGCGCGACAAACAGGGTAACTGGCAGGCGGTCAATAGCCAGCAGCCATAACGCTTTTTTGAGTAGCAGCCGGTTATGCAGGGCTGCCAGCCGGGTTGTCCTGCTCTGCTCTGAACCTTACTTTTTGTGCAGCCACGTAACACAAGGTTTTCAGGCCATAACCATAAAGTAAGGTCAGCAGGCAAACCCCTGTGGCCGGACCAAATGCGCTGGCAAATTCGGCGGCGGTCAGGTTGTTGGCGATGGCGACCACGCCAATTAGTGTGCTGAAAATCCCCATCAGCAGGGCACTTTGCCCCAGCACGTCAAAAAAGTGTTGAGCCTGCCGATAGTTCTGCTGGCTTAACGGCAGTCGGCTGTCCAGTAGCAGCGCGAGTGCCTGACGCATGGTTTGCCGTGAGGTGGCTCCTACTGCAAACATCAGTGAAGTGGGCACGATAAGAACAAGGGAGACAAAGTCGTAAAAGGCCCACGGGTCGTCCGGCGAAGATACCCACATAGCCCAGCCAGTTAAAACAATAAAAAACAGCATGCTGAGTAAGAACATCAGCCAGTCTCCTTTGGTTTGTGTCAGAAAATGCCAGGCTGCATGCAAAGCTTGCTGGCGGTACCACCAACGCGCCCGGCTGCGGCTTTGCTGCTGACGTTGGATAAATTCTTCCTGCAAATCACCCAAAATTGCATCTTGCAGCTGCTCTGGCAGCAGCCATTCGAGTAATAGCTGACAAAGTAGTGGTGGTTGCAAATGTGGCGGCAACGGACCTGGTGGTAATGGGGGAAATGACGGTTTTTTCTGGTGTTCCATCAGGCACTCCTGTTGCCGGTATCAGGACTGCCCAGCGCAATGCCCTGCCATAAGTTATCCAACGCCTGTTTGCTGCGTTGCAATGCCTGCACGCCCTCTGCTGTCAAAACAAAGTATTTTTTGGCGCGTCCTCCACGCTCGGCAGTGGCTTCGCCCAGGCGGCTGTTGAGCATTCCCTTCTGCTCCATGCGTTCAAGCGTGGTGTAAAGCGCGCCAATACTGAGATCTCTTCCTGCTCGTTCTGCCAGGCAGAGCCGGATTTGAGTTCCATATGCTTGCTCCCGCAGCTGCAGAATGCATAACAGCAGCATTTGCTCCAGTTCACCAATGAATTTGTCCTGCGACATTGCCGGGCCTTGTCCTGCTCAAATAACCTCTACAATGTAGATTAAATAATTTTCAGCTTCAAGAGAAAGGGTAAAACGCCCTGCGGAACACCAGAGCTGAACTACACTAAATTTCGGGCCTTGAAATCAGCGGTACAAGCCACCCTCTTAAACCATGGTGGGTTGACTGCCACATTACTATTCAGGGTCATTATGTCATTCGAAATTGTTCATTCTGTCGGTTGTGCATTGTACTTGGTGTTTTTCGTGTTGATGTTGTTTGCCCGCAAAGTTCCGCGTACCAACCCTGGCTGCGGTTGGTGGGCGCTGGCCATTCTGGCTGCCTGCTGTGCACGTTTGTTTAACGTCGGGTTGTTTCCGATAGATGCTCAACTGGCAAAGCTGGCCTATAGCCTGTTGTCGCTTAGCGAAAAGCTGTTGTTGCTGCTCGGGGCGACTGCATTCTTTGGTGCTGTGGTCCAGCGGGCCGCGTATATTGGATTAGCCGCTGCCTGCGCTCTTTGTCTCGTGGCTGCTCAACTGCTGCACTGGTCAGTCTGGGTGCCTAACCTGGCTTTGGGGTTGGTGAACTGCCTCCTCTTGCTGGCGTTGGCTTACACAGTGCTTAAGGGGGAGTCGGCCGTGCCAGCATTGATCCGCCGCTCCATCGCGCTTTTTGCCTGCTTGCGCGCGGTGCACTGGTTTATGCTGGAGCCGGTGTCACTGGTGTTGTTTGATGGTTGGCGCACTCAGGCGTTCTGGCTGGGTACTGTGCTGGTGGTTGGGCTCTATCTGAGTTTAATCAGTGCGGTGTTTGCCTTGTTTCAGCAACGGTTGATGGCGTCAGAAACCAGAGCACTGGAAATGGCTTACAAAGATCCGCTGACCGGCCTGAATAACAAACGTTATGTTGATGCGCTGTTTGAGCAGGTGTTGCTGTTGGCCAACAGACCCCATCAGCTGCTGGCGGTGTTTTATATCGACCTGGATAATTTTAAACCCATTAATGATCAGGCCGGGCATAAAGCTGGTGACGCGGTGTTAAAAGAAGTGGCCCGGCGATTGCGGCAGTATATGCGCAGTACAGACGTTTGCGCCCGGGTGGGCGGCGATGAGTTTTTGGTCATCGCGACTCAGCTAGAACATCCGCATGGGGTGAGTCTGGTGGCGGAAAAGCTGTCTGAGTTGTTGGAGTTGCCGGTGCAAATAGATGGCCAGAGTTACAGTCTGGGGGCCAGCATTGGTATCAGTATCTACCCGCAGCATGGCCGTCAGATTGCTGAGCTGATTGAAAAAGCCGACGAGGCCATGTACAGCGTGAAACGCAGTGGCCGCCATGGTTTTACTCTGTATGCCATGAAGGCAGAACAGGTCAGCAACCAACTGGAGCCGGCTGCTGACGACTGAGCAGGGCAAACTTACAACCAGTAGCTGATATGCTGATGGAAGCGGATTTGTACGTCCTGTTTTTCGGTGTTTAGCATCAGCTTACGCGTCAGCTGTTTCATGCATTCTTCCACCCGTTGTAAAAAGCGGGCATAACCCCCTTCAGTTAACTGGCTGTCGTCGGCCACCAACAATAAATGCACAGTGTCCGGGCAAAGTTCAGGTTGCCAGAAGCATTGCCACATTACCTCGCTGGTGCTGGTGTCGAAGCTAAGCAGCCGCAACTCTTTGCTGACATGCTCTTTGTCGGACTGGAAGTTACGAACCAGTGGCGTGCGGCCGTCGGCCACTAAGGCGGCCAGTTTCAGCTGTTGGGCTTGGGCCTGCTGGAAAAACAGTTGTTCCAGCGCTGGCACCAAAACACTGCTGCCGGCCAGTGCGTCGTGTTCCAGCGTCAGTGCCTGGCGCAGCTGCCGGTTAAACGGCAGGCTGATGGCGGCGTAATTCATCTGGTGGTATTGCTCTGGTAACTGACAGTCCCGGCTTTCGTAGCGTTTCGGCACGGCGCGCATTTTGTAGCCGTAACTTTGGTCATTGCCTTTTTGCCGGGCAAACAGGTCATAGCCTATATGTTGGTGGTCCCGCAGTTTCAGGCCAGTATTCAGGCTGGGCAGGCTTTCTCTGAAGCCCAGCAGGGCACGGCGCACGGCACTGTGAAAGGCGGCGGCATTAGTACGGATTTCTTCGCCAGCACTGAGCAACAGCAGGCTGATTTTGCGGGCGCGGTACTGGCTGTCAAAGTAGGCTTGCTGGCCTTCATGGTAAGCCGGGTTATAGAAAAACAGCATTTGGTCCTGGGTTTGTACCGTCAGTGCTTCGGACAGGTAACGCACCACCGGCACTTTGTCATTGGCGATAAAGTAGCAGTGGTGCAGGCCTTGCTGCTGGCAGTGCCCAAAGAAGCTCTGGCTCAGCGCCTGGTAACAGCTGATCAAGTCCGGGTAATGGCTGAGCAGTTCGTTACACAGCGGCAGTTCGGCCAGCAGGTATTGGCTGGAACGGGCGTTTTGCGGCAAATAAACCTTATGCATGCTGTTCTCCTGATTTGTCAAACTGGCGGCATTGTGCGCCCGTCCGGCTGAGCAAATGCTGATCCAGCGCAAACTTCAGGTTGGAAGTAACGGCAAAAACAGCGCTGGCAACAGCCACCGTGTTCAGCGTGGCAGGGATTGCGTCCGGTTGTGGCTTTGTTTATAAAATGGCAGTCAAATGTTAATGGAAGCAGGGTAGGGATTGAGATGAATGCACCGCAGAAGGCTGGGCCTGCCGAATTCAGGTTAAGGGGCTTGCAAACCACCCGGATTGAAACTCTGACCGATGCTGCCTTCGCCTTTGCTTTTACTTTGCTGGTGATAGGCCAGGGCAAAATTCCCGCCAGTTATGCCGAATTGCAGCAGGCGCTGCTGCATATTCCGGCCTTTGCCGTTAGCGTGGCCTTGCTGGGTACCTTCTGGTTTCGTCATCATATCTGGAGCCGCCGCACTGGCCTGGATGATTCAGTGTCGGTGGCGCTGAGTTTCAGCCTGGTGTTGCTGGTGCTGATTTATGTCTACCCACTGAAAGCGGTGTTTTCCAGCATGTTCCACTGGGTGTCTGGGGGCTGGTTGCCTTCAGGGATTCGCCTGGCGTCGGAGCATGGGCTGGCGGGTCTTTTTGTGGTGTACAGCCTGGGTTACCTGGGCATGATGCTGTGCATTGTGCTGCTAAACCGCCATGCGTTGAAGGTAAACCTTGAGCTGCCGCTGGACACTTATGAACGGGCGGTACTAGGCAACGAAATCCGCCTGGGGTTGGTGCTCTGTATTGTTGCGATGATCTCAGTATTGATTGGTCTGTTCGCCGAAGGTGCCTGGATTTTATTAGGCGGCTTTATTTATGCGGTGCTGGGCATTCTGGTTCCGCTCACGGTCAGGCTCAATAACAGAGGGTTGAAGCTTCTGCTGGCAGCACAGCAAGCAAATATCGAAGCGCTGACAGAGCCAGAGCCGCAGCCTGAATTCAGTCCGACTGCGGCTGAAGCTGAGTTGGCGTCTGCAAAAAGCCTCTGACTAAGGCAAACTGCGCTGCGTAATAGGTCAGCATAATCCAGCTGCCAGCAGAAGGAATGGCCTGATAAAACTTGTTCAGGCCAATCAGGCTGTCGGAGGCAATAAAGAACAAGCCACCGGCAATCAGCCAGGGGTTGGCGCGGCCAGAGCACCAGGTACCAAAGGACATACTGAGGATCACTGCAATATAAATGCAGACAGGTAGCGCCATGGCACCCAGTTGTGGCCACATCAGGCTAAGCACCACAGCAGCAAAGCCCAGGTAAGGCAGCAGTAGTGCCGGGTAAAAGCGGGTGAACGGCCGCAGGTTCATCAGGTAACTCAGGTGCCCCAGCAGAAAAGCCGCCAGGCCAAACACAAATAAACGCTCACCGTCCCAGGCCAGCAAGACGTCTCCCAACATGGAAAACGCCAGCGCGGCCAGCAGCCATTTTTGCGCTTGGTTTTGTCGTAGTGCCCAGCCGGTTAATAACAGCAGCGGCAGAATTTTGACCAGAAAACTAAGCGGGAACTCGCCCTGTTGCGATAACCACAGGTAAGCGACTGCGAGCAGGCTGAAGCAAAAAGGGATTGTTATTGTCATTGGATTTCCCTGAACGGCGTTTATTTTTAGTCTGCCGTGCAATTGCTGCGGCTGCAAGTGCGGCGCCTGTCAGGCTGGATTTCAGCTTGCTGGCTCTGCAAAAGCATGAAATATTTAAAGAATACCACCAGCGCCTGCATTAGAGGCCTGGGTTGACTACAAGGAGATGCTGGTATGGCACATCAGTGGCGATTTTTCCGCTCTGGCGGTTTTGATCAGGTTCGGTTGGATAAGATTGAAGACTGGCAACATTTGCACGAGCTGGACCCGAAGTTATGGGCGGCGCTGAGTTGCCCGGTGAAAGGGCTGGAATTTGACGAGCGTACATTGAGTTACCTCGACAGCGACGCCGACGGCAAAGTGCGGATTGATGAAGTGCGCAGCGCAGTGCGCTGGGCCTTGTCAGTGTTAAAGCATCCGGCCGTACTGCTGTCAGGCGACGAACTGCCATTGAGTGCGATTGATGATGGCACTGAGCAGGGCCGCAAGTTGCTGGCGTCGGCTCAGCGCATGCTGACCAACTTAGGTAAAGCCGAGGCGTCTGCGCTAACGGTGGCCGATACCGCTGATATGGCCAGTATTTTCCCGCCGGACCAACTGAACGGTGATGGCGTGATCACCGCCGCACTCAGCAGCTCCGAACCTTTGACCCAACTGATTACCGCCATCCACAGCTGCGGCTGGCAGGTGCAGGACCGCAGCGGTATGGCGGGTATTGACCAGCCGTTGCTGGACCAGTTTGTCGCAGCCGGTCAGGCTTACCGCGGCTGGCTGGATGCCGCCGACGCTGTGTCTGCGGTGGCTGGTGAACAGACGGCTGAGCTGTACCAGCTGGTGCAGGCGCTCGATGCCAAAGTGGCCGACTTTTTTACCCGTTGTCAGCTGGCTGCTTACGACGCCAATGCCACTGAACCACTGAATGCGGCGCTCGCCGATTATGCCGCTTTGTCCCGCCAGTTATTAAATGCCGACAGCGCAGACGCCAGCCACTTGCCGCTGGCCCGTATCAGTGCAGAGGCCTTGTTGCCTTTAACGGCCGGGGTGCATCCGCACTGGGCTGACAAACTGGCCCGCCTGGCTGCACTTGCCAAGCCGGTATGGAAAACTGCGAAAGAAATTAATGCCAGCAAATGGCAGCAGTTAAAAGACACGCTGAAACCTTATGCCGACTGGAAAGCGGCCGAACCGCAAAGCCCGGTGGCTAGTCTGGATGCGCTGGTGTTACGCGCTTGTCTGGAGGAAACCGTACTGGCGGAAGCCACTGCACTGATAGCACAGGATTTAGCCCGCCAGTCTGAGGCTGAGTCTGTATTGGAAGTGGATAAGCTGATCCGCTACCAGCGTTACCTGCGGGATTTATTGCATAACTTTGTCAATCTGCAGAGTTTCTACAGCCTGAAACAACCAGCAATTTTCCAGAATGGCCGGCTTTATATAGACGGTCGCAGCTGTGATTTATGCATTGAAGTGCATGACGCCGGCAAACACGCCAAAGTGGCGGGTTTGTCTGGTGCTTATTTGCTGTATATGGACTGCAGCCGCAAAGGCAGCGCGGAGAAAAAGTCGATTGTTGCCGCCATGACCGCTGGGGATGCCGGTAATCTGATGGTGGGACGCAACGGCGTTTATTACGACGCCAAAGGTCAGGATTGGGACGCCACGGTCAGCCGTATTGTGGAAAACCCAATCAGTATCCGCGAAGCATTTTTTACGCCGTATCGCCGGATTGGCCGCATGATTTCCGATCAAATTCAGAAATTTGCCGCCAGTAAAGACAAAGAAATTGAAACCAAAAGTGCCGCCGGAGTGGGTGACGCCGCCAAAGTCGCGGAGACAGCAGCCAAACCCGCCGCACCTTTTGATGTGGCTAAATTTGCCGGTATTTTTGCCGCCATTGGCTTGGCGCTTGGTGCCTTGGGGACAGCGCTGGCAACTGTATTCAGTAGTTTCCTTGGCCTGAGCTGGTGGCAGATGCCGCTGGCGTTGGCGGGGATTGCACTGATGATTTCAGGCCCGGCGATGCTGCTGGCCTGGTTTAAACTGCGTGAGCGCAACCTGGCTCCATTGCTGGATGCCAACGGCTGGGCGCTGAATACCAATGCCAAACTGAGTATTCCTTTTGGCACCCGACTGACCGCTCTGGCGCAGTTACCGGCAGGCTCCAGCCGTAGCATGGCAGACCCGTACGAAAACAAGAGCCATATTGGTTTGTACCTGACGTTGCTGGTGCTGGCGTGTCTGGCCGGTTGGGCCTGGCAGGCAGGTTTATTCGCCCGCTGGTTAGGCTAACTTACGGTATGGGGTCAGGTCTTGTATTTTGCATTGAAACGCAAAATACAAGACCTGACCCCTTTCTTATTCGTTAATCACCTGAATATGCGGCGCATGCTGGCGGAAGAAATGCCGCACTGATGGGATTTCTTCCACCGGGAATAACCACTGCTCACCGCCATTCCAGGCCAGTTGCAAAAATCCTGGTCCGTTAATGTCTTGCCGTCCTATCACCAGTTTGCGTACTGTATCCGGAAACACATAATTGCCGATGCATACCTGCCCGTTGTCCAACCGAAGCTCTTCGGTCAAGCTGACTTCTTCAAAACGCGGATGCCCCCGGCTATGCAGGTAGTGCAGCAACATCAAGCCGAAGACCGGAATGTTACTGAGCATCAGCAGGCTGTTCAGTTTGCTGCTGTTTAAGAAGATCATTGCGACGTACAGAGCAAACAGGCTGCAAATCACAGTGCGACCTGCACCGCTCAGCACCCGCCATCCCTGTTTGACACTGGTAAAGGTCATTGTTTGATTCGGCCAGCGGACATCGCGCTGCGACTGCATTTTCATGTGCTGTTATCCCTAACGTCTATTTTGTGCAGGGGTCAGGTCTTGTATTTTGTATTGAAACGCAAAATACAAGACCTGACCCCAATGTTGTTTAGTATTCGGTGGATTGGGATCGAAGAACTACTCTGTCGCCAAACCAGTGTTCCACGCTGCCGTCCTGCAACATGCTGTCCAGACTTTGCTGCAGGCGTTGACGCAGTTCTGCATGTGGGCTTTTTTTCGAAAATGCCAGGTAAACCGGCTGGGTATCATCCGCGGCAACGGGCAACTGACGTTTGCGAACCACTGACTTCAGGTCTGGATTCGTATTTAGCGCCGCTTTAGACAATTCACCGGGTAGCAGGGCGATGTCAACCCGACCTTTTTCTACCATGCGCAACGCCAGTTCAGCCGAAGGTGCCAGCACTTTTTGCCGGTCAGGCAAAGAGTCAACCACAGCTTTGACTTTGGGGTGCAGGCCATAACCTCGCACTGTCACTAAGGTAAAATTACCCAGGCTGGCCATCTGCGCAATGGGACGCTGGTCGTCGTATCGTTGCCAGGCTGCATCGGTAAAGCGACCGGCGTAGTCGTACATCCACATATAGTTTTGCCCGGCCGGTGACATCACCAGGTTCATCATCAGGTCGGTTTCACCAGTCTCCATCGCTTTCAGGCAACGACGGCTGGGTGTTTTGCTGCTCATCTCCAGTTCAACACCGGCCCGACGTGCCAGCTCCTGCATAAATTCCACACCCGGGCCTGTGGCTTTGCTGCCTGAGCTGTTAAATTCGTGCACGTTGGGAAAGTGATCCAGACACCAGCGCAGCCGCACTGTCTCCGCTGCCTGCGGCGCAGAGCAGAAAGCGAACAAGCTGAATATAAACAGCAGCCTTTTCATGCGGACGTCCTTAATTCTTAGCAAGTGGTTACTATACAGAATTTACAAGCGGTTGAGGTTTGGTTATTAAAAACTAACCTTAATTCGCCATCAGACTCTAAGCGACCAAACCGACTTTTTTCTTTAACCCTGTCGATGCACCGCTTTTTAACTTGCCTGCCCCTGCCGCATCTTTTACCCTTGCCAGACCTGTATTTAGCGGACTTTGACTATGTCAGATCAGTGTTTACCTTTGGATCAGCCTGCCGCGCTGCACCTGGACAATCAGTTGTGTTTTGCCTTGTATTCGGCGTCGCTGATGATGACCAAAGCCTACAAGCCATTGCTGGAAAAACTGGGGCTGACCTATCCGCAATACCTGGTGATGCTGATTTTGTGGGAAAAAGATGGCATTGGCCTGAAGGATATTGCCGAGCGGCTGATCACCGAGTCGGGCGCCTTAACACCAGTGCTGAAACGGTTGGAGCAGCAAGGCTTGCTGACCCGCCAGCGCATTCCGGACAATGAGCGGGCACTGGAAATTAAGCTGACCAAAGAAGGTAAAGCGCTGCAACAGCAGGCCTTCGCGGTTTTGCAGCAAATTGGCCTGGCCTGTGGCATGGAGCTGACGGAGCTGGTGCGGCTGCGTACCGAACTGCAGCAGTTGCGTGACCGTATTGCCACTAGTCTGAACGCTGGTTAGCTGCGATGACCGCTGAACTCACAATTGAAGACCTGCAGCCAGGCGAGGGCAAAGCCGCCAAACGCGGTTCGTTGATCACCGCGCATTATCGTGGCTGGCTGGAAGACGGCACTGAATTTGATTCGTCCTACCAACAGGGTGAAGCTTTCGAAGTGGTGCTGAGCAATAACAGAGTGATCCAGGGCTGGATCCTCGGATTACTGGGGATGCAGGTCGGTGGTAAACGCCGGCTGTGGGTGCCGGCTGAGTTGGCGTATGGCGAACGCCAGATTGGCAGCAAGATACCCGCGCACGCCAATCTGATTTTTGAAATTGAACTGCTCGACGTGAAAAACCGCGATGACTGACGCCTAAGCGTCAGTGATTTCTGCGGCAATCTGTTCCAGCGCCTGCGCCAGTACTTCGGGTTCGCGGGCGCCGGAAATCAGGTATTGCTGATTAATAATAAAAGCCGGTACCGACTGAATGCCGGCATTCTGGTACTGCGCTTCTTCGGCCCGCACTTCGGCCGCAAAAGCATCCGAATCTAAAACCGCCTGCGCCTGCACTGGGTCCAGTCCTGCGGCCTGCACCGCATTGAGCAGCACAGCCTTGTTGTTGACATCTTCCGCCTGACCAAAATAAGCGTCAAACAACGCCAGCTTCATGGCACTTTGTTGATTAAAACCAGCCGCCCATTTCACCAGACGGTGGCCATTAAAGGTGTTGCTGGTATTGCGCTGCTGCATCCCCGAGAAATTCAGGCCCAGACCTTTGGCAATTTCCATCAGTTGCTGCTGCGACTGCTGCATTTCTGCTTCGGTTCGGCCATATTTACGGGCCAGTGCCGGCAAAATAGGTTCTGGCACTAAGTCTGGATCCGGGTTCAGTTCAAAGGCCCGCCAGCTCAGGCTGACCTGAACTTTGCCTTCCAGCTGGTGCAAGGCTTCGAGCAAGCGCGCATAACCAATAGCACACCAGGGGCAGGCGATATCCGAAACTAAATCAATATGAAGCTGACGCATCAGGTTTTCCTTTTAACGGGCATTACAGCCGTTATGGGGGCAGGCTGGTTAATTGCAAGTTAACCTGTTGAATTGGGCTGTAAAGAAATAACAATTCATCTCATCCGCATTTGATAATGGTTTGCATTTGTGTATGATCCGCCGCAATTGGAGGATCTTTTATGTCAAACACCGTGAAATTCCGTAAGTTACCTTTAGTTGTTGCCACCCAAATGGCGCTGTTCAGCATGGCTGCTGTTGCAGCAGATAAAACGGAAAAGGATGTCGAGCGTATCGAAGTTGTTGGCAAATACACTGTCACTGAAAACATTGATACCGCAACGGGCTTGGGTTTGAGCCTGCGTGAAACGCCGCAATCGGTCAGCGTGCTGACCGAGCAGCGCTTAAAAGATCAGAACATTAATACGGTGCTTGAAACCGTTAAAAATGCGGTAGGCGTGTCGGCGACAGAAGTGGATAACGTGCGCAGCTCATTCAAGGCCCGTGGCTTTGAAGTGACAAACTACCAGATTGATGGTGTGCCTTTAGCCTGGTCTCTGGCTGGTGATTCTGGCGAAACAGTGGCAGATGTAGCCATTTATGAACGTGTCGAGTTTGTGCGTGGTGCAACTGGCCTGTTGACTGGGGCAGGTGAACCATCCGCGTCTATCAATCTGGTGCGTAAGCATGCTGATAGCACAGCCTTGAAAGGGAATGTTGATGTGCAGACCGGCAGCTGGAACCGGCAGCAGCTCACAGCAGACGTGGCGTCCGGGCTAAATCGCAGTGGTACATTGCGTGGCCGGGTGGTAGGCAAGTACCTGAAAAGTGACTCTTACTGGGACCAGTTTGAAGATAACAGCAATGTGCTTTATGGCGTGCTGGAAGCTGACCTGAGCAACAGTACCTTAATTCGCGTTGGCGGCAGTTACCAAAACCGTGATCCGAAAGCTGCCACTTGGGGCGCTTTGCCAGCGATGTACAGTGACGGTACCTATATCGACTGGGATACCTCAAAGACGACTGGTGCTGACTGGACCCGCTGGGAAACTACCAACACCAATTATTTCGCTAACCTGAATCACAGCTTTGCTAATGGCTGGCAGTTGGTCGCCAACTACAACCGTATGGCCTACGAAAAAGATTCCAAATTGCTGTATCTCTACGGTGCAGTTGATAAAGCCACCGGTGAAGGCCTGAGCGCACAGCGCTACCGTGCCTACGGCGAAAGCGACCAGAACAGCTTCGATGTGCAACTGAAAGGTGATTATCAGTTGTTTAATCAGAGCCACGAGTTTGTGGTTGGGGCTATTACCAGTACACAGGATATTGAAACTGATTCTTACACTCCAATTGGTGGTGATATGAGTGGTGGCTACGATCGTGTGGACGTTGGCAATTTTTATCAGTGGGCTGGTTTACCACAACCTGAATGGGAAAATACGCCTGTACGGGCTGAAGATGTCACCATTAAACAAAAAGGTCTGTACGCAGCGACCCGTATTTCTGCCACAGATGCGCTGAAGTTTATTGTCGGTGGTCGGGTGTCAAGCTGGGACCGTGAAGGGATCTGGTACGGCGCTAAAGAGGATTACGGCAATAACGGTGAATTTGTACCTTATGTTGGTGCCTTATTGGACCTGACCGAACAACACCGTTTGTATGCCAGCTATACAGAAATCTTTAAAGCTCAGGATCGTCGCGACAAAAATAACGAGCTATTAGATCCGGTTTCAGGCAAGAGCTATGAGCTCGGTCTGAAGAGCAGCTTTTTGGATGATCGTTTAAATACCACTGTAGCAGTGTTCCAAATTCAGCAGGATAACCTGGCCGTGGTTGACTCAACCTTCGTTCCGAATGCAGAGCAGCAAACCGCTTATTACGGTGCCGACGGCACGGAAAGCAAAGGCTTTGAGCTTGAAGTGGTAGGTAAGCCAATCGAAGGCTGGAACATCAGCGCCGGGTATTCGCAATTTGAAGCTGAAGACGCCTATGACCTGAAGGTGAATACCGACAGTCCACGCAAGCAGTTTAAACTGTTTACCACTTACCAGTTTGTGGACGCCTTACCTGAACTGACGGTGGGTGGCGGCGTGAACTGGCAAAGTGAAACTTATGCCGAAGGCGGCGGTGCGCGTTTGACTCAGCAGTCCTATTCACTGGTGAACCTGATGGCACGCTACGATGTAGCTACCAATCTGAACCTGCAGCTGAACGTGGCTAATTTGCTGGATGAAAAGTACTACAACTACATGACGGCCTGGGGGACTTCCTACACCATGTACCGTTACGGCACACCACGTAACCTGTCGTTCAGTGTGAACTACGCGTTCTAATCAACTTTCCAGCTTTGGGGTCAGGTCTTGAATTTTGAATTCACATTCAAAATTCAAGACCTGACCCCTTTTTGTTAATGGGTTAACGCAAACTGCATCGCGGCGACCACGGCGGCGACCTGGGCCTGGATGCACTGCTGCGGGTTGGTGTTTGGGCTATCCGGGTACACCTCTGTGGTGTTGACAAAACGGGCATTGGTAACACCACCACACAAACCCAAGCTGCGTTTCGGGTAATTCACTACGCCGAACTGCTGCAGCTTTTCACCAATCAGGCAGCCGTTTTCGTCTGCTGGCGCGATGTGAGTCACTTTGGCCACCGCATCAATCACCGCTTTTTGGAAACCGGCTTCAGGCCGCTCTGTGTCACCCACCAGATAAAAACCATCTGGAATGTTCCAGTTGGTATTCACTGTGCCGTCGCGCGCCGCTTTGGCCGGGCGGAATTCGCTGTTGTCAGAATCAGTGGTTTCATGCAAATCAATATGCATCAGAACGCTACCGCTGTGGCTCTGAATACAGGCCATCGCCAGTTGAGCTTCGGCTGCTTCGCCTGTTGGGCTGAACGACCGGTTCGGATCGACGGCATCCGGGTTCCAGCGGTTGATGGTTTCGTAACCCCAAGGGCTGATACAAGGCAAGACCAACAGGTTGGCCTGGCGGCTGAATTCAGCAAAATGCTGCTGAATAAAAGCCAGCGCGCCATGCACGCCACTGGTTTCATAACCATGCACACCACCGGTTACCAGTAGCACAGGCAGGTCTGCCTGCCAGTTTTTGCTGCGCACTGCATAGAGCGCATAGTCCGGTAGCTGATGGCGGCTGTAATCGATATGGCCGTACTGCACTAATTCGGCGTCAGCCGGCAAGGATTGCAGTGCGCTGACTACATCCTGCTGATAACTGCGTTTGGTCTGTTTTTGCTGGCTGAGCCAAAGGGCTTTTTCGGTGTCGCCCCAACATTGGCCTTGGGTGCCTATAGGGTAAATAAAAGGTGTGGCTGGTTTCATGCTGCTGTCCTGTTCCAATGCTGCGCGCACTATAGCACTGCCCCGGCTGAGCCGGAAGTTCAGCCTCTGTTGCAATCAGACGGATGCCACTATTTTTTAGTCAATTTGACTAACTCAATGTATTTGTTGTTTTATGGGGTTTTTGTTAATTTGTTTTAAAACAATAATTTATGTGTTGGCATTGGCTTTGCAAATTCTTTGGCATCAACCAGTGAAAGGATGACCACTTATGAAAACTCTGATTGCCACTTCCATGTTGTTGTTAAGCGCCACTGCGGCAGCTGAACCCTCACAGTGCAACCTGCAACTGAAGCAGGACTTGCGTATCGCACCGGCGATGGTCGAGTTGTCGGACCGTGGTCATTCGTTATGGCAAATCGACCCACAGGGTAATCTGTGGCTGAACGGTAATCCACACCAGGTGAACGCCAGTCAACGTGAACTGCTGGTGCAGTACCAGGCCGGCCTGCGTGACCAGACCGAAAAAACCGTGGTACTGGTGGGTGACGCCATGAAACTGGCGGTTAGTGCTGTAGGTCAGGCGATGACCGAACTGACCGGCAAAGATATTGAAGACTTTGACGGCTTGCAAAGCGCACTGCACAAAGTGGAACTGACCACCGACGAGCTGATTGTGCGTGACGGCCAGACCATTGAAATTCGCGGCAGCCAGATGCAGCAACTGGATGAGGCCTTTGGCCCTGAGTTTGAAAAGGCGATGGAAGATGCGGTGCAGCAATCCATGGGCTCAGTATTCTGGCAAATGGGGCTGGCGATGATGTCTGGTGAAGGCGATTTTGAGCAGCGAATGGAAGCCTTTGGTGAGCGCATGGAACTGGTTGGCCAACAGATTGAGCAGAGCGTTGAATTAAGAGCCTCAGCACTGGAGCACCAAGGCGATGCCTTGTGCCAGAACCTGCGGGCGCTGGATCAGGTCGAAAGCCGTCTGCAACAGCAATTACCAGCCTTCGCGGCTTATGACTTGCTGAACACCGAGCAGAGCGAAGATGGCGCCACGCTGGTCAGTTTCTGAACCCTGGAGTAGAACTACTCTTTTTGCCCGCCATTCTGGCGGGCTTTTTTATTGGCGCAAAGCCTGATTGTTCAGCCAGAGTTCAATTGCAGCCGCTAAAGTCGGTGAGCATTCAGTTGTCAGTGCCTGACCACCCACTTCATCGTATTCTTGAGAGGAAATCCTATGTTCGATTCACAGTTCCAGCATTTGCATCAGCTTGTTCAGGGCTTAATCAGTGAAAACCAGCAACTGAAACAGCAGGTGGATGACACCAAAGCTCAACTGGAAACACTGGAACTGAAAACGCTGGAGAATGAGGAGCAGCAACAGCAGGTGCAGCAGCATTTGCAGCAGTTACTGCAACTTTTTGGCAAGTCTGCCGGATAAGCCATGTCAGCAGCCCTGATTGAACAGAAGTTGTTGATCTGCGGCCGGGAGTACCGGCTGCGTTGTCGGGTGCATGAACAGTCCTATTTGCAGGAAGCTGCCCGCTTGTTAAATGAACAGGTTGTTTCTGTGCGCAAAGGCAATGGTCATTTATCGCAGGAACAAAGCATAGTGCTGGCGTCGTTGCAAATAGCCCAGATGCTGATGCAGCAACAACAGCCACAGTTACAGAATTGCCAGCAGCAGCTGGATAATCTGATCCTTTTGCTCGAGCAACGTTAGCTCGGGCCTCTCCTTTTAGGCAGCCTGGCTGCCTCTTTTTGCGGTGCTGCCGCTGACAAGGCTGGTGTGGCGAACTTATTGACAGCTGCTGGCCTGACGCTGATCACAGACGTAGATCCGCCTGCTATAGTCCAGCCAGAGATCCCATTCGGTCTGTAATGGTTGAGTGCGCCAGATGCGGTTAAACACATAAAGCGAATCTTTGCCTGCTATCGCTTTGTGCAGCACCTTGGAGTAGCTGCCGTTGCTGCTTTTGCACTCAGACACCCAGGTCAGTTGCGGATACCCGCGTTGTGGCGTCTGGTTCAGGATCTGGCTGTCAAACAGCAAGTCGCAGTTCAGTTGGCCTTGCTCATCGTCAATGCGTTTGGTGTCCTGCAGATTGACATTGGACTGCTGTTCAAACACAAAACTCTGTACCAAGTCCTGGCTGCTTTTGTCCTGCCAACGCATTTCAGTGACCAACACTAAATCGTTCGGATGCAGCCGGGTCAAGGTCCATTCACCTTCCGGCAGCGGCATCGGTTGCTGCAGGCGTTCCTGGTACTGCAGGCTGCTGCAAGCCGTTAACAACATCAGACACCAGCAAGAGTAAAAAACCTTCATCAGTTCAATCCGTTTCACAGCCCGAAGGCAGAAGTTCTGTTTATCTTGCAAAGTCGGCGGCAAATTCGCAATGCTTTACTGTACCGACTGGTCTTTTTCTGCCCATTTTCGCTGGATAGCTAAAATGTCAGGCAGCTTTTGTTCCAGCAGCTCAATCAGCCGGGGCTCAAAATGCAGGCCTTTTTGCTGCTGCATATAGTCCATGGTTTGCTGCAATGACCAGGCCGGTTTGTAGGGCCTGGGGCTGGTCAGTGCATCGAAGACATCGGCCACCGCCACAATACGTGCCTCCAGCGGAATTTGTTCGGCTTGCAAGCCATGCGGATAGCCTGAGCCATCCCACTTCTCATGATGGTAAAGCGCAACCTGTTTGGCCATTTGCAGCAATGCTGAGTCGCATTCACCAATGATTTCGGCGCCAATCAGCGGATGGCGTTTCATCTCGGTAAATTCTTCGCTGGTCAGTTTGCCCGGTTTCAGCAGAATATGATCCGGAATGCCGATTTTGCCGATGTCGTGCATCGGAGCGGCATGCAATAAGTTTTCTGCCCGCTGTGCGTCCATGCCATACGCCAGAGCCAGCACGTGGGCATAGTGGCTCATGCGCAGTACGTGCAAACCGGTTTCGTTGTCTTTGTATTCAGCGGCCCGGCCCAGGCGTTGGATCACCTGCAAACGGGTTTGCTTCAGCTCTTCGGCCTGCACCAGTGACAAATGGGTTTTCACCCGGGCCCGCACCACAGCCGGGCTGATCGGTTTGGTAATGTAATCAACCGCACCCAGTTCAAAGCCTTTGGTTTCATCCAGCTCATCTTTTAATGCGGTGACAAAAATCACCGGGATACTGCACAGCAGCGGGTGTTGTTTCAGTTCGGTGCACACATCAAAGCCGGTTTTACCCGGCATCATCACGTCCAGCAGGATCAAATCCGGTTTATGTTCGGCGGCCAGCTGTAAGGCTTCATCGCCATGTTTGGCAAACATCAGCTGGTACTGGTCCTGCAATACGTTGCGCAGCACCTTCAGGTTGGTGGCTTCGTCATCAACCAGCAAAATTCTGGCCTGGTTCATCAACTGTTGTCCTGTTTAAGTTGCGGCCCCAGCTGATCCAACAAGGCTAAGGCTGCCTGAAATTCAAACTCATCTGCCAGTTCCAGAATTTGGCGGATTTCATGCTGCCAGGGGGATTGAACCTGGCTGAGTTGCTGTACCAACTGAGAGTCGAGCTGGTGTTTAGCAAGACCTGCCGCCAGTTGTTGCAATAGCAATTGCAGTTGTGTGATGTCAACGGTTTCTGTATTGCTTTGTTCGGGTTGTTGGTTGTGCAGTGCGGCAGCAGCTTTGTCCAGCCGCGGCCAGCCGCTTTGTAAACGGCTGATCAGTTGCAGGCAACGTTCCGGTTGCAGCTGACGGGCGGCCTGTTCCAATTCAGCGCCAATACGGCTGAAGGCTTCCAGCGCCAGATTGCCACTGACGCCTTTCAGCGCATGCGCTTTATGCTGCACTTGGGTCAGGTCGCCTTGCTGGTAAGCGCTGAGCATCAATTCCAGTTGTTCTGGTAGCTGTTGCAGGAACTGGCGCAGGTTAAACAGATAACTGTCCTGATGACCCCACAGCTGCAAGGCTTTGGTCAGGTTAATCAGTTGCTCTGGCTGCGCTTCTTCGAACTCGTCGGCGGCATCTGGCAGTTCGATGCCTAACACAGCGGCTATCTCGCGCGACAAGGCCGCAAAATCGACAGGTTTGGTGGCAAAACCCTGCATGCCGGCATCCCGTGCGGCTTGTTTGTCTTCGTCCAGTACACTGGCGGTTAACGCAATCACCGGCACCGTCGGCAAGCCCTGGGCAGCTTCCAGCTGACGGATTTGACGGCAGGCACCCAAGCCGTCCAGATGTGGCATCTGAATATCCATCAATACCAGCTGTGGCTGATGCTGCTGATACTGGGCCACTGCTTCTAAACCATCACGGGCAGAGATCACTGAATGACCGGCGCGTTGCAGCAGCAGTTGCAGCAGTTCCAGGTTCTGCGGAATATCGTCGGCAATCAGGATGTGCAGAGCAGGCAGCTTAGGTGCCAGCCCTTGCGCTGGCTGCGGTTGATACTGGCCTGGCTGCAGTGGCAGGGTAAATTCAAAACAACTGCCGACCCCTTCGGTGCTTTCAACCCGGATGGTGCCGCCCATCAGCTCCACCAGTTGTTTACTGATGGTAGTGCCAAGGCCAGTGCCGCCAAAACGCCGGCTCATTGATGCATCGGCTTGGGTGAAGGCGTCAAAAATATAGGGCAGGCGATTGGCGGCAATGCCAATGCCGCTGTCGACAATACGGAATTGCAGCTGCTGATCTGTGGTCAACCCAACCTGCACAGTCACCTGGCCTTTTTCGGTGAACTTGATGGCATTACCAATCAGATTGGTCAGAATTTGCCGGATGCGTTCTGGTGCGCCTAAATAAAACTCACCCAGCTCAGGGGCCAGTTTTAGTTCCAGCCCCAGCTGTTTTTTGCGGGCTTGCAGCCATAAAGTTGATACCACAGAGTCCAGCAATGCAGGTAAGGAGAAGTTGTTGATTTCCAGCTCCAGCTTGCCTTTTTCCAGCTTGGCGCTGTCCAGCACATCATTCAGCAGGTGCAATAACGAGTGGGCAGAGCCGTGAATGGTCGACAGGTGTTTGCGCTGCTCGGGCAGTAAATCTGTGCTTAGTAACAAATCGCTGAAGCCGATAATGGCATTCATCGGGGTGCGGATTTCATGGCTCATATTGGCCAAAAAGGCCGCCCGGGCTGCGGCTGCATCTTCGGCCTGGTTTTTCGCGTCGAGCAGCTCTACTTCCATCTGTTTACGTTGGGTGATATCCATCAGGAACCCATCCAGCCAGAGGATTTTTCCCTGGTCATCGCAAACGGCCTGGCCCTGTTCCAACAGCCAGTGCACTGAACCATCTTTATGCACAATGCGGTATTCCAGTTGAAAGCCGTTCTGATACAGCTCCATTTGCTGCGCTGTGGTCAGGTCATCCGGATGCACCAGACTGGTCCAACGCCGCACCTGAGTCGGCAACATAAAGTCGCTGGCTGGGTAGCCACAAATGCCTTCAATAGCGTCGCTGATAAACAGCATGTCCCAGTGCTCGTTAAACAGGCAGCGGTAGGCGGCGCCCGGGATATTGGTGATCAAAGAGCGGAATTTTTCTTCGTTCTCTTTCAGCGCCTGTTCCATCTGAAGGCGTGAGCTGATGTCGGTAATAAAGGCGACAAACAGGTCCTGGTCTGACAGCCTGGTATGGCCAACCGCCAGTCGAACAGGAAGGTTGTTACCGTCTTTGTGGCGTGCCAGCACGTCCCGGCCCTGGCCGATAAGGCTCACATTGCCTGTGGCGAGATACTTTTGCAGGTAGTTTTTGCTTCCCGGCTGAATTTCATCAGGGATTAACAGGTTAATGCTTTTCCCCAACATGGCGCTGGTGTCCCAGCCAAATATAGCAGCGGTCGCTTTATTGACACTGAGGATATAGCCTTCCGGGTCTATGGTGACAATAGCATCGACCGCGGTTTCCATCATGGAGCTGAGCCGGCTTTCATTGGCTTTGGCCTGGGCACTGGCTTCGCGGTAACGTAACAACACATTGACTGTGACCACCAGCAAGGTCATTACCAGGGTCAGTACCGTAATGCCAGCGGCCAGTACCATGGGCAACTCACCGCTTTCTTTGGCCGGAATAAAGCCTGCTGGCGGTACAAAACGAGCGGCGGCCATACCGGTGTAGTGCATACCGGAAATGGCGGCCCCCATCACGGTGGCGGCCATCAGGGTCAGTATATGAGGCGGCAGGCGCAAGCGTTTCAGGCCAAAGCGGATCCACAGCGCCAGTATCGCCAACGCTACAGCCACCAAAATCGACAACATAAAGGTTGGCAGATCATATCGCAGCGCGGCAGACAGCTGCATGGCCGCCATACCACTGTAATGCATGGTGCCGATACCAGCACCAACCAGTAAGCCACCCAGACCCAGTTGCAGTGGGCTGAGTCTTCTCTGGCTGATCAGGTTCAGCGCCACCCAGGACGCTGCAATGCTTGGCAGTATCGACAAGGCCGTGAGTCCGGGGGTGTAACTGACCGGTGTACAGAGCGCAAAGGCCAGCATACCGATAAAATGCATCGACCAGACCCCTGCTCCCAGGCTGAAGCTGCCGCTGAGCAACATTAAATTGCGCAGGCCAGTGCGTTTCACCACTGCGGCCTGAGCTGTCACCTGCAGGGCCATCGCCGAAGCAAAAATAGCAATCAGCACCGACAACGACACCAGGGCAGGGTCATAGGTTCCAAGCAGCAGATCAGCTTCGGCCGGATGGGTAAAAAGTTGATTCAGCCAGGACCACATGCTCAGGCCTCCACAGCAAAGAAATTAATGTTTTGCAGCGTAGTCTTCCACTGCACGCCACACCCGCAGCAGGTTGCCTGACAGGACTTTTTCAATATCCTGTTCTGAATAACCGCGCTGCAGCATCCCTTCAATTAAATTCGGATACATCGACACATCCTTCAGCTGTTCTGGCAGAGAATCACCGACACCGTCAAAGTCAGAGCCGATGCCCACATAGTCAATGCCAACCAGTTTGGTGACGTAATCAATATGATCCAGCACTTTGTCCAGACTGGCAAAAGGATAAGGGTGTTGTTTCTTGTACTCTAAGCTAAAGGCGTCTTTGTTGGTCTGGCCAGAGGCCTTAAAGGCGGCATCGCGTTGTAAACCCCACTGGTTGGCTGCTTGTACCAGGAAAGCAGAACCAAAGTTCATCTGGATCACACCGCCGTTTTTGGCCAGGGCTTTAATCATCTTGTCGTCCATATTGCGTTCAAAACCAGGCACGAACGCCCGTAACGACGAGTGGGACGCAATGACCGGCACTTTGCTTAATGCCACAGCCTGATAGAAAGCGTCGTCAGAGACGTGGGAAATATCGATCATCACGCCAGTGTTGTTCATCGCGACGACCAGTTCCTTACCAAACGGACTCAGGCCTTTCCATTGGCGACGCAGGTCATAGCTGGAGTCGGCAATATGGTTGCTCTCGGAATGCGTCAGCGTGATGTAACGGATACCGCGGTTGTAGAAATGCTGCAGGTTCTCCAGTTTGCCTTCAATCGGCGTGCCGTTTTCCATACCCAGCGCGAGGGAGATTTTGCCTTGTTTGAATTGCTCGGCCAGGTCTTTGCTGCTGTAAGCCATGGCGAACTTGTCCGGTGCCCGGGCGACTAGCGCCTCCATGCTGTCAATCAGCTGGTTGGCAAACTGATAACCACCGCCACTTTTTTCATACGAAGACGGAATGTAAATCGACATAAATGGCGCATTTAACCCACCGGCTTTGGCGCGCGGGTAATCGAACTCGCCGCGTTGGGTGGCTTTGGTGACGTCTTCCCAGTCGTCGTGCAAACGGTAAGGCACATCGATATGGGTGTCGATAATCAGCTTCTGCTGCGCCAGTTGTTGTGCTTTAGCTGCCAGATCGCTGGCCATGCTGTGGCTGGATAACAGAGCAAGTAACACGGAAAAAGGTAAAGCAGACAAGCGCATAAGCCCCTCAACAAATTTTGAAATTATTGTAAGGGACTAATTTAACGTGCTTTGAGCGGTGCGACCAGCATGATGGCCGCAGTTTTTCCGCTTATGGCAGCAAAGTGCTGTGCAACCAGAGTGCGTAAAACAGGCCAGAGCTCAGCAGGACCGTCAGATAAAACAGAATTTGGAAACTCAGTTTTTTGTTTTTATGCCGGAACCCGTGCTGGGCAATTAAGGCGGCTGGCCAGCCACCGAGCAGACCCAGCAGTAACAAGGTACTTTCTTGGGTACGCCAGGCCTGTTGCTCGGCGGCTTTTTTGTCCCGCCAGTAACCAAAAAGTGTCGCCAGGTTCAGCAGTAACAGAAGGTACTTCAACCAGCCAGGCACCACCAGTTGCCAGTCCAGATAAAGCAACAACAAGGTAACCAGGACGAATACGGACAGGCTGAGTTTCAATCCTGTGCTGACGGTGCGGTGTTCAGGCATAAGGGCGGTCCAGAGTCAGAAGGGAATATCGCTATTTATACTTGCCCTCTTCGCACAAATACAACTGGATTTCAAAGGGGCGTACCAAAGTAACAGTTCGTTGCAGATTGACTATAACGCACAAAAATAACAGGCAGCCATTTTGGTGGCTGCCTGCATGAGATCAGTGATTTGCTGCCAGGCTGGCACTGAAGTCGGCCTGTCCGTCGATGACCGGAACCCGTTCGGCCGGTTCTTCGTCCAGTCGGGTTTTGTGGACTTTGCCATCCAGAATATAGGTCACGTCATAGCCAACTAACTGCTTCTCAGTTTTTTGCACTGTTTTGCAGACACGGCGAGTGCTGGTTTCCACGTCTTTGTTTTGCATATCGGTTTGCACTTGCTTACCGGCATAACCGCCTGCCGCCGCACCGGCAACAGTGGCGAGCTTTTTGCCTGAGCCACCACCGACCTGATTACCCAGCACACCACCCACGACGGCGCCTAACACAGTACCGGCAATTTGATTCTGGTCCTGTACAGCGCGGCGTTGCTGAACCACCTGGTCTGAACATTGTTCGGTCGGCACTGAGACGGACTGATAGACCGCTTTACTGGCCACTACTTCGGCAAATTGGGGTTCTTTACCCAGATAGCTATAGCCAGCGATAGAACCTAAGGCGGTGACGGCAATACCCCCTACTACTACACCTGCGATTAAAGACTTATTCATAGTTCACCTCGTATCCAATCTGATCCAGCGCTTGCTGACAGGATTTAAGGTAACGGAACTAAGCTTTATGCCCGCTGAATCACGGTAAGAATTTCTGCACATACCAACAATCGGCGTGAATGGTCAGCTGCAGCTGTTGAGCCCAGGCCAGACCGGTTTCTGTTAACAGGCGCGCCAGCCCCAGACCGCGGGCTTCATCCGGCACAAAGGTGGAGTAAAAATTTATTGCATGATTTTGGGGATCCAGCCGATACAGCAGATAAGCCTGAGATTGGCTCAGGGTAATCACAAATTGCTGTTGCTCTGGCTGATGGATGACTTGGTAGGACATAGCGGTCTGTGTGTAAAGGCGTGAAATCATGCCTATCTTTTAACAGAAGCGGCCAGAGTCTGTTGACGTTTTGCGAATAAATTTTGTGTGTTCGAAGGTTGTCCCTGTGTTGAGGAGAAGTACCACGCATGAAAATTTTGCTGTCTGCCCTTGTCTTGCTGATCTCGTCTGTTGCTGTCGCCAAAACCACCTTGACCGTGCTGGTGGGGTTGGACAAACCCCCGTACATTAACCTGACTGATCAATCTGGTTATGAATTGGATCTGCTGCGGCTGGTGCTGAAGCATATGGGGGCTGAAGCGCAGTTTCTGCATGTGCCCAACGCCAGGCTGCGCGATTTGCTGTTGGAGGGCAAAGCCGATATGGCCTCGCTGCAAAAGGTTGACCCGTCCCAGCCCTTGTTTTATTCCGACCCTTATATTCAGTACCAGAATATAGTGGGCAGCCTGAAAATCCGCTCGATAGACATCCGCCGCTTTATGGATATGCAACCCTACACTGTGGTGGCTTTTCATAATGCACACCGTTTGTTAGGAGACGACTATGAAACCAGTGTCAATGCGATGGAGAGTTATCAGGAGCTGGCTAATCAGAGTCAGCAGGTGCAGATGTTGCTGATGAGCCGTTGTGATTTAGTGGTCGCCGATCGGAATATTCTGAATTATTACCTGCAGCAGCATGAACGCAGTATCGATGAATTGCAGTTGGCCAGGTTATTTCCACCCAGCCTGTACCATGCGGCGTTCCGGACTGATGTGCTGCGTCAGCGCTTTGACCGGGCTTTGGCCGAGGTGTTGGCCTCTCCCGAATTCAACGCCTTGCAGCTGAAGTATTTTGGCGAGTTGAATCAGCTGTTTTCTGAAGAATCGGCTGCTGCGCCTGCCACAGCTTTGGCTGACTGAACGCTGCTGCCTTGTTCAGTTTCGGCTTTTTGTTTTAGCCGGATCGAGTTTTTTACCTGGATGTTTTTCTTCTGTTTGGCCCGCTTGGCTATTTTCTTTTTTAGTGCTTTGCTTGAACTCATCCTAACCTCCGGACCGGGCGCCCCGGTGAAAAAAAGGGCGCCAGTCTAGCTGGTTTGCCCGAACTTTAAAACCACTGATCTTTAACCCGACCATACTGAAAATAGCCCCATTGCCCAAGGCGACGCAAGGCCGGTAGTGGGAAGCGGGGTAAGCGCTGCTGATACAGCGGAATAGCGGGTAGCTGCACACCGGCAATACGCTGCGCCAGCCGCTTGCCGGCTTGGGCAGAAAACGTCAGGCCAGCGCCACAATAGCCCATGCTATACAGCACCTTGCTACAGTCATCGGCCGCTGCCAGATGCGGGATATCGTCCAGAGCCATACAAATCCAGCCGGACCAGCTGTAGTCATACTGCACATCACTTAAGGCCGGAAAGCTTTGTTTCAGCACCGCCAACAAACGTTTGGCAAAATAGGGGTCTTCAGCTCCTTTGCCAGTAATAGCGCCACGCCCGCCAAACAGAATGCGGTTATCCGGCAACTTGCGGTAGTAATACTTCAGTGCTCTGGTGTCCATCACCACCTGGCTGGTCAACAGGTTACAGGCCGCCAGTTGCCCGGCTGACAACGGCTGGGTGACAATAATTTGTGACAACACAGGCAAAGATCGGGCCTGCACGCCGGGATGCAGCGCTTTTGGTGTATAGCCATTACTGGCAATCACCACCCGTTCCGCCCGCACTCTGCCTTGTGGAGTGACCAACAGCTGTTTGCCGTTTTCTGTCCGCCAGTCCAGCACCGGGCTGGCACTGTGAATCACCGCTCCTTGCTGCATGGCGAGTTGCTGGTAGCCCCAGGCCAGTTTCAGTGGGTTCAGGCCAAAGCCGTCGTGAAAACGTAAGGCAGCATAGGCCTGCTGGTCAGCAACATACTGCTGATGCAACTGGTCACGGCTGATAAATTCCACCTGGTAGTTAAACTCGCGTTGCATCAGGGCGGCTTGGGCCTGCAGGGTTTTGATCATCGCCGGTTTATGCGCCATGCGCAGATAACCCATGTCCTGCTGATCGCACTGAATTCCGGTGGCGATCAGGCCTTTGACTGTGTCCAGACCTTCACAAAATTCACGGTAAATAGCCTGCATCACCTGCTCGCCGTACTGCTGCTTCATCACTGAGTACGGCTTACGGCCAGAGGACTTCAGCACAAAACCGGCGTTGCGACCACTACAGCCCCAGGCGGTGCGGTTGGCCTCCAGCACTAAAGGCTGAATACCATGCTCTGCTGCCAGATGGTAGGCACAGGATAAACCGGTATAACCAGCGCCGATAATCACGACCTCTGCCTCGGTGTCTTGGATTAGGGGCCCGTGATCGGTGGGCGCCTGGCCTGAGTGGCTGGCCCAATAACTGTCCGGGTAAGCGAGGCCAATACCTGGGTGCGGGTCGTGCAAGGGATCGTACATGCGGTGTCCTTCTTGTCAGTGGCGGGACTTTTCGCGCATCATGGCAAGATTAACCGGAAAAACCAAGGGGGCGGGCGATGCGCAGTTCAGCCAGCATTTTCTATCGCCAGCTGCAGTTGCAGGATTATCAGCCATTGCTGACGCTGGCCAATACGGTGCATGGTGCCGGCTATCTGGACCAGCCGACGTTGGCCTATTACCACCAGTTGGGTATCAAGCATGGGCAGGACGCCAGCTTTGTGGCTTACAGCGACGACCAGCTGGTGGGTTTCCGGCTGGCCTGGGCCGCTGGCAACTGGCAACCGGATTTATGGTGCAGCCCGGAGTTGTGGCCTATGCCGGCCAGCCAGGTGGCGTATTTTAAGTGCAACACCATAGCGCCGAAATTACAGGGGCGTGGAATAGGGGGGGAGCTGATGCAGCGGTCGGTGGCAGCGCTAAAAGCGCAGGGTGCTCAAGCCGGGGTCGCGCATTTGTGGCGGCAAAGCCCGGGCAATGCCGCAGTGCGTTATTTCAGCAAACAAGGTGGTCAGCTGGTGAAAATTCACCCGGATAAATGGCGTAAAGACAGCCACAATGGCTATGAGTGTGTGCGTTGTGGTTTTGACTGTCGCTGCGAAGCGGCCGAGATGATTTTGTTGTTCCGCTAAGCGATGAGGCCAGACTGAGCGCGTGCTCAGTCCGCCAGGTCTGCATCAGTCAGCCAGGGCGTTTGTGGTAACAGCGCCAGGTGCTGTACATAACGCTCCAGGTTAAAGGCTTGCCCCTGTTCAATCACCGCGTGCATTTCCGGCGCTAAAGCGCAGGCCATCAGCTCCAGGGCTTCGTCATTGCTATGGCCGGTCATCCGCAGCCGCAACATGGTTTCTTTCACTTGTTTGGGGTTGTTGTCGGCCAACTGGTTTTCCAGCACTTCAAATAAAATGCCCTGATCAACCTGTTCCTGATCCATCTGTGTGCTCCGGCAGAAAAGCCGCAGCATGCCAGAGCTGGTGCCGGGCGGCAAGTTTGTTGTCCGGTCGCGGTGATTTTTCGGCCTGAGCATGGAGTTCGTGGTTGGCATTGGCTAAGCTGGTGCACTTTTATTCAGCAGTTACTCCACAATCATGACAGAACAGGGAAAACAACTTTGGCTCAGCCGTTTGCAGGCACTGGGGCCGGGCATTTTATTAGCCACTGCCGCTATTGGTGGTTCGCATATCGTCGCGTCGACTCAGGCGGGCGCTTTATTTGGCTGGCAGCTGGCGTTGCTGATCCTGCTCGTCAATGTGCTGAAATACCCGTTCTTCCGTTTTGGCGTGGAGTACAGTCTGCAAAGCGGGGAAACTCTGCTTGAAGGCTACCGGCGTCAAAGTCGCTGGTACTTATTGGGGTTTGTCTGGCTGAACCTGATTGCCGCTGTGGTGAATACCGCCGGGGTGTTAATTCTGACCGCGGCGCTGCTGCAGTACTTTATTCCGGTTCAGTTGTCCCTGACGGTGTTGTGTTGTCTGTTACTTGCCGTCTGCCTGCTGGTGTTGCTGGCCGGGCAATACCGCTTGCTGGACAAAGTATCGAAATGGGTGATGGTGCTGCTGACCTTCACCACCCTGACGGCTGCTGTGATTGCCTGGCAACAAGGTATGCAGGCCCCGGCCGATTATGTGGCGCCGTCGCCCTGGCAACTGGCCTACCTGGGCTTTTTGGTGGCCTTAATGGGCTGGATGCCGGCCCCTATTGAGATTTCTGCCATTAACTCCTTGTGGTTGAAAGCCAAACAGCAGCATCAGCCGATCAGCTTGGCCAATGGCATGTTCGATTTTCACCTGGGCTACTGGAGCACTACGGCGCTGGCGTTGGTGTTTTTGTCACTGGGGGCTTTGGTGCAATTTGGCTCAGCGCAGGAACTGGCGCTGGCCGGTGGCAGCTATATCCAGCAGTTTGTCGGCATTTACGCCAAAACTATTGGCGACTGGTCGACCTTGCTGGTGGCGCTGGTGGCTTTCTTATGTATGTTTGGCACCACATTGACCGTGTTGGACGGCTATGCCCGTACCATCAACGAGTCTTTCCAACTGCTTGGCTGGCAAAAAAGCAACAGCACCCGCAGTTATTCGGTCTGGCTGGTGCTGCAGGCAATGGCCGGGCTGGCGGTGATTCTGTTCTTTAAATCGGCCTTGGGGCCTATGCTTACATTCGCAATGAGCCTGGCTTTTGTCACCACGCCGGTGTTTGCCTGGCTGAACTACCGGCTGATGCAACGCGCTGGCCAGATGTCGACCTGGATCCGCGCTTTATCCTGGTTAGGCTTGCTGTATTTATTCGGTTTTGCGCTGCTGTTTTTGTGGTGGTTACTTATCAAATGAAAGCGATTACCTATCGATGCTTTAATTAAATCAGTCTGGCGGCCTCTTGTGTTGTGATGGCCGCCAAAGTAGGCTGAGCCAAAACAGACCAGCTTCAGCTGGCAGGCCTTCGCAAAAACACAATTATTGATTTTCAACAGGGACTTATCATGGCTTTTTATGAGCTGTTAGCGGCCTTTGCGCTGCAATTGGCGGTGATTCTGGTTGCCGCGCAGATTTTCGGTTATCTGGCGCGTTTTATTGGCCAACCCAAAGTGGTTGGTGAAATGGTTGCTGGTGTGGTGCTTGGCCCTTCTTTGTTTGGCCTGTTCTGGCCTGATATTCAACAACAGATTTTTATTCCACACAGCATGCCGTTGCTGTATTTCGGCGCACAGCTTGGGGTCGGGCTTTACATGTTTCTGGTCGGGCTGGAGTTTAACACCCAACTCTTTAGAGCACAGGCGAAAAACGCCATTGCTGTCTCGTTAGCCGGAATGCTGGTGCCTTTTACGGTTGCAGCTGTGTTGTGTCTGTGGCTGCTGGATATCCCCGGGCTTTTTGCCACAGGTATCTCTTATGGAAATGCGGCACTATTTCTGGGCGCCGCCATTGCTATTACGGCCTTTCCAATGCTGGCGCGGATTATTTATGAGCGAGGTTTGTCCGGTACGGCGTTGGGGACTCTGGCGCTGGCCGCAGGTGCTATTGACGATGCAGCCGCCTGGACTGTGCTTGCTGTGGTGCTGGCGAGTTTCGGTGGCGGAGCTATATTGGCGGTGAAAGCGGTTTTAGGAGGCATCAGTTATGCCACCCTGATGTTTCTATACGTCACGCGCTGGCTGCAGCCTTTGGCGGATAAAGTAGAACGAACAGGGGTGTTAAGCCCGCTGCAGTTTGTGTTTGTGCTGATGCTGTTTGCTGCATCGGCTTACGCCATGGAATGGGTGGGTCTGCATGCGGTCTTTGGTGGCTTTATTCTGGGGATCGCCATGCCTCGTGGCGAACTGGTGGAGCAAATCCGTAAGCGGCTGGAGAAAATCACGATTTATCTGCTGTTGCCGATGTTCTTCACCTATTCAGGCCTGAAAACCCAGCTGACCATTCTTGGTTCCTGGGATGTGATGTCCGTGGCACTGATTATTCTGGTGGCCTCTGTGTTTGCCAAATTTATTGCCTGTTGGGCAGCTGCACGGTTAACAGGTACAGACAATCCGACGGCGATGGCGGTCGGCGCTCTGATGAATGCCCGTGGTCTGATGGAGCTGATTATTATCAATATCGCTCTGAAGTATGGGGTGATTGAACCTGCTCTGTTCTCCATTATGGTGCTGATGGCGATTGTCACCACTTTTATGGCGACTCCGCTGTTTGAATTGGTTTATGGCAGGTTTCAGCCGAAACCTGTCGTGGATCATCAACCAGAATCCATTGAACTGCGGGAAGTAAAAGGCCAGGCTGGCTCCTGATTCTTCCTCCATACCTGATTGCCGTTATCCTGCACGGCAGTCAGGCTTCCTGCCATCCTGTTGTCTAAACCTATCCTTCAGCTTTTTCCATCTAAGGCATAGAAAATAAACAAATTTTCCGTCATTTCATGGAAATTAGGCGAATAAAAAGCATACTTGATCCAGGTTAATCTCAATGTAGACGGAGCTGGATGTGACTTTAAATGCTCGCCTGGTTTTGTGGATCCTGTTGCTGCTGGCCGGATGGCAATTTGTAGGTTCGGGGCAGTGGTGGGATCGCCTGGTCGGCATGGGTCTGATTGCTCTGCTTGCCGCGGTGGTCTGGTTGGATAATAAAGAGGAAGCGCCGGCTCAGCTGCGGACAGAACCTCAAGCCGGGCCCGACTTAATGCCCTGGAGTCTGAATCTGCTGGATTTGTTGCAGCAGGTATTGCCGGTCTGGGGCAAACAATCTCTGTTGGTGCAACAGCAGACCGAAGACGCCATTGTTCACCTAAATCATCAATTTGCTGACCAGCGGACAGCAAAGTCAATCGGCCGATCAACAACAACAGCTGGTGGCGATGATCCGGGAGTCGGAGCGCAAGCTACTGGCGATGACCGAGCAGCTGGAGCAGGCACAGCAAAACCGCCTGCAGATGCTGGGCGAAATTCAGCAACTGGCTAAAGTTACTGACAGTTTGCAAAGCATGACCTCAGAAGTCGGGGACATTGCTGCGCAAACCAATTTGTTGGCGCTGAATGCGGCTATTGAAGCGGCCCGGGCTGGCGAAAGCGGCCGGGGTTTTGCGGTGGTGGCCACTGAGGTGCGCGCCTTATCAAACCGTTCCAGTGAAGCCGGGCAAAAAATTCGTCAGCGGGTGGCCGACATTACTCAGTCGCTCACCAAAACGGTGGCGGACTCCGAGCAGCAGGTCGAGCATGAGCAGATGCTGGTGCATAAAACCGCTGAAACCATCAGTAGTGTGCTGAGTGATTATGAAGCCGCAGTTCAGCAAATCAGCGCCTCCAATTCCCTGATGCAACAACAGGCTCAGCAAGTGCAAATGCAATTGTCTGATGTGGTGATGCATCTGTAGTTTCAGGACAGAACCAGTCAAATTATGGGCCATGTGATGGCCGACATCGACAAGCTGGAACAGCAGGCCAGAACCATGAGCCATCAGGTCAGTGCTGGTCAGGTTCCAGACTTCACCTCAGTCCAGCAATGGCTGGAACGGCTGAAAAAGACCTACACCACGCTGGAGCAAGTGACAGTACACACCGGTAAATCAGCCGAAGCAAAGAATGACGACATCACGTTTTTTTAGGAAAAGTGCATGAAAACAATTCTTATCGTGGATGACTCAATCAGCATTCGACAAGTGGTCGGCATGACACTGAAAGCCAATGGTTTTGATGTGATTGAAGCTGTGGATGGTGTCGATGCGTTAAAGAAACTGACGGGCCAAAAAGTGCATCTGATTATCTCTGACGTCAATATGCCCAATATGGATGGCATCAGCCTGCTTAAAGAAATCAAACAGTTACCTGCGTATCGTTTTACGCCTGTGGTGATGTTGACGACCGAAGGGGCAGACGAAAAAAAGAACAGGGCAGAGCGGCTGGTGCGAAAGCCTGGATTATTAAACCCTTTAAACCTGAACAAATGCTGGCAGCAGTGAATAAACTGATTCTGCCTTAAGCAGGAGCTTGTGATGACGGTACAGATCACCCCCAAAGCGGACTTTCTGGTTGTGGAGTTTGACCAGGACTTCAGTATTTTTTCCGTGCGAGACTACTACAGCTCGTTATTAAAACTGGCTGATTTACCGCAGGAAAATATCATTCTTGACCTCTGTGCTGTGCAGGATTTCGACTCGTCAGGACTGCAGCTGCTGTTGTGGCTGCGCCAGCATTGGCCGGAAAAGCACTTTACCCTGACCCACGGCGACAACCCTGCTGTCAGCCGGGTGTTGGATTTATATAAGACTGAGTTTCAAGCCGCCTGATACCGGGAGTTTTTATGGACCTGACGCAAGCCAAGTCACTTTTTATTGAGGAAGCCAGTGGTTTACTCGCCAGCATGGAAAGCTGCCTGCTGGAAATAGAGTCGGGTGAAGCGACGGTCGCTGAGCATATTGATGCGATTTTCCGGGCAGCCCATACCATCAAAGGCTCGGCAGGGCTGTTCGGGTTTGATGCGGTGGTGGCTTTCACCCATAACCTTGAAAGCGTGCTGGATAAAGTAAGGGCAGCTCAACTGACCATGGACGCCGAGCTGATTAACCTGATGTTTGGCTGTCAGGATCACTTGTCCGGCATGATCCAGCAGTTACAGGACGCAGATTTTGAACTGGATTTGCAGCATGGTCAGTGGCTATTGCAGCAATTGGCTGCTTATATGACCGGAGGCGCAGCGGCTCAGACTGAGCCGCCGCCAGCAGAAGAAATGCAGCAGGTTGAGCATGAGCATTGGCAGATTGACATTGAGTATGGCGCCGATGTGTTTCGTGACGGCCTTAAAATAAAAGCACATAAAATCAAAAGCCTCCACTGAAGAGGAGAGATATAAATTTGCTGATTTCAGCTGGAAATTAATTTATTCACTGCAGTCAGCAGCTGATGCGGCGAAAAAGGTTTAGTCACCCAGGCTTTAATGCCTGCCTGGTAGGCCTGCAGGCGGAATTCTTCCGAATGTTCGGTGGTCAGCATAATAACGGGCGTAAATTTGTAGGCCGGCAACTGCTTCACTTGTTGGATCAGACTTAAACCATTTTGGCCGGGCATATAAAGATCGCACAGGATCAAATGCAGTTTGCGGCCATCCATGAGCGCCAGAGCTGCCGGTGCATCTTCGGCCTGCAACACGTCAAACCCTGCATGGCTTAATAAGTCCTGCACCACTTCCCTTAAGGTGAGTGAGTCGTCAACAACCAGAATGGTTTTTTTCACAGTCAGCTCCACAGCTGTTTAGTAATCACTCTAATCAAGGCTTTGCCAAAAAGCGAACCAGTTTTGCTTTTTGCATTTTTTCACCATTTCAGGGAAGCTTAACTATACTGCTCGATACCGGCCAACTGTAGCCGGGCAGCTCGGTGTGAATGGAGGCAAGCGGTATGACAGTGCGGGTGCTGATTCTAGATGACAGTAAAATATGCCGGATTTTTTTAGCCAATTATCTGCAGGATTTATTGCCCAAGGCGCAAATTATTCAGGCCGAATCCGGCGATGATGCGGTGGCGCAGGCGGCGAAAAACGACATTCAATTGGCCATTCTCGATTACAACGTACCGGATTTAACTGGCCTGCTGGTCGCCAATAAAATCCGGCAATCACAACCCGGTTGTGAGCTGGCGTTATTAACCGCCAATCTGATGCGTTCCGTAGAAGAGCAGGCAGAAGAGTCTGGAGTGCGGTATTACCGCAAACCTATCACTGCGGATGTGACCCGGCAAATACTGCAGGACAGTCACTTTATCTAAAGCATCAGGTCCGGCAGGCCGGACCTGATCAGGTTCACAGTTAAAGACTTAAGGTGCGTTCGCCGCGGGCTATGCCCGACACGCCAGTGCGCACAGTTTCCAGAATTTGCACGCCTTGCAGGGCCTCAATAAAAGCTTCCAGCTTGTCAGAGGTGCCGACCACCTGAATGGTGTAGGTGGTGGGGCTGACGTCGATGATCTGGCCGCGGAAAATATCGGCTGAACGTTTGACCTCTTCGCGTTGGTCATTGTTAGTGGCGCGCACTTTCACCATCAGCAATTCACGTTCAATGTGAGCTGCTTCGCTTAAATCCATCAGCTTGACCACTTCAATCAGCTTATGCAGCTGTTTGGTGATCTGTTCAATCACTTTGTCATCACCACGGGTGACCAGGGTCAGCCGCGACATGGTCGGGTCTTCAGTGGCCGCCACCGTCAGTGAGTCAATGTTGTAGCCACGCTGGGCAAATAAACCGACCACACGGGCCAGAGCGCCAGATTCGTTTTCCAGCAGAACAGAAATAATATGCCGCATCTTACACCCGCTCCGTTTTGCTTAAGAACATCTGGTTCATGGCACCGCCCGGCACCTGCATTGGGTAGACGTGTTCGGTCGGGTCGACATGGATATCCAGAAACACCAGTTTGTCTTTCAGGGCAAACGCACGTTCAAGGGCAGGTTCCAGTTCTTCCGGTTTGGTCACCCGAATGCCAACATGGCCATAAGCTTCGGCCAGTTTGACAAAGTCAGGCAGCGAATCCATATAGGAGCTGGAGTAACGGCTGTCATAATTCATGTCCTGCCACTGCTTCACCATGCCCAGATAACCGTTGTTCAGGTTAATAATTTTCACCGCCAGACCGTATTGCTTGCAGGTCGACAGCTCCTGAATGTTCATCTGAATGGAGCCTTCACCGGTCACACAAACCACTTCGGCGTCCGGGTAATGCAGTTTCACGCCCATGGCGGCAGGTAAACCAAAGCCCATGGTGCCGAGGCCGCCTGAGTTGATCCAGCGGTTCGGTTTATCAAACTTGTAGTACTGAGCTGCAAACATCTGGTGCTGACCCACGTCCGAGGTGACATAAGCGTCGCCCTGGGTATGGCGGTGCACCGCTTCAATCACCGCCTGCGGTTTCAGTTGTGGGCTGCTTTGGTCATAACGACCCCCATGGCGTTCACGCCACTGGTTGATTTGTTGCCACCAGTCAGACAATGCGGCCTGGTCCAGTTCGCCGTTTTGTTTGTCCAGCTGAGCCAACATTTCCTGCAAGACAGGTTTCACCAGGCCCACTATAGGGATATGGGCATTGACGGTTTTGGAGATACTGGCCGGGTCAATGTCGATATGAATAATGGTGGCGTCCGGGCAGAATTTTTTGGTGGCATTGGTCACGCGGTCATCAAAACGGGCGCCGACGGCAAAAATCACATCGGCATGGTGCATGGCCTGGTTGGCTTCATAGGTACCATGCATACCGAGCATACCAATAAACTGTTCGTCCGACGCTGGGTAAGCGCCCAGACCCATCAGGGTGTTGGTCACAGGTAATTTTAAACGACGCGCCAGTTCGGTCAGCTCGTCAGATGCTTTGCCGAGCACCACGCCGCCGCCGGAATACAGCACCGGGCGTTTGGCGGCAAGTAAAGTAGCCAGCGCTTTTTTAATCTGGCCTGGGTGGCCTTTAGCATTCGGATTGTACGACCGCAGCTTGATATCCTGCGGGTATTCGTACGGGAACTTCTGGCTTGGGATGGTCATATCCTTCGGGATATCCAGTACCACAGGGCCAGGCCGGCCACTTTGGGCAATGTAAAAGGCTTTTTTTACCAGCTCTGGAATGTCTTCCGGCCGGCGCACCGACATATTGTGTTTCACAATAGGGCGGGAAATCCCGAGCATATCGGTTTCCTGGAAAGCATCATCACCAATCAGGTGGCTCATCACCTGGCCACAAATCACCACCATAGGAATGGAATCCATGTAAGCGGTGGCGATGCCGGTGACGGCGTTAGTGGCACCTGGTCCGGAGGTGACCAGCACCACACCTGCTTTACCACTGGCCCGGGCGTAGGCGTCGGCCATATGAGTGGCCGCCTGTTCGTGCCGGACCAGCACGTGTTTCACCTGATGTTGCTGGAACAGCGCATCGTAGATGTGTAACACGGCACCGCCCGGGTAACCATATACGTACTCGACGCCTTCATCAGCTAAGGCGCGGATCAGCATGGCTCCCCCAGACAGCAGTTCTGGTTGGGTGTTTTCGCTTGTCATTGGTCAGGTCTCATCGTTTTTGCATACAGAAAAAATGGCGTCTGCCGTTGAAGCAAACACCAACAGCCAGCCGACTGCTGGCAGGCTCAGGGGACTGAGCCAAGCTGTTTTTTACGTGGACGCTGACAGAGAAAAGGCTGTCAAAAATTATGCCTGTCTGAATAATGGTTTTCGTAGTGCGCAGGCTTGCCGGTTAATTTACGGGAAGGGCGGCCGAAAGTCGATGGCTTTTTTGGACTAAAGTAAAAACTCTAAAAAGGTGTTGCTGGCCGCAGCCACGTGGCTTGCTGCTTGCAAAAGCAGGGCATAGCCCACATCATACCTGCAGACAAGCGTTTTATAGGTAGCTGAAGTGGCTGACAATATTCAATTGGTGTCGATGGACAATGTGCGGGCTTTGCTGGAGAAATCTTTTAGCCAGCCAGTGCTGTTTTATTTTTTCTCAGAGCGCAGCCCGGCCTGCCTGAATTTAGGGCCTGTGCTGCAGCGTATTGCGCAGCGTTATCCGAATGAGTTGACACTGGCGGTGGTGGATTGTGATCAGCAACAGCAACTGGCTTCCCACTTTGGCGTCCAGTCTGTGCCGACCACCCTGGTGATCCAACAAGGGCAGCCGGTGGATGGTTTTGCTGGTGAAGAGCCGGAGGACGTCATTCTGAACCGTCTGCAGGCGTTTTTACCTAAGCCTGAGCAGCAACTGCAGCAGCAGGCGCAGGCACTACTGGCTGAACAAAACTTTGCTGACGCTTATCCACTGCTGAAGCAGGCTGCCGAACTGGCACCGCAGGATGTGCAAATACGACTGCATCTGGCGTTGGTGCAAGTGGAGCTGGGACAACTCACTGCGGCCGAGCAAGCGCTGGCCACAGTACTGATGGCCGATCAGGATGCCTTGTATCACAGCGTCAAGGCCAGGTTAGAACTGGCACAGCAAGCGTCCCAAAGCCCGGAAGTGAAAGCGCTGGAGCAGGCATTGGCCGCAGACCCGGCCAATAACGAGCTGAAGCAGCAACTGGCAGTGCAATATCATCAGGTGCAGCGTAGCGGCGAAGCGCTGGAACTGTTGTATCAAATTCTCAAGCAGGACCTGAACTTTGGCGAGGCGAAAAAATTGTGCCTGGACATTCTGGCCACCTTGCCCAAAGGTGACCCATTGGCATCGTCATTCCGCCGTAAGCTTTACAGCCTGTTGTACTAAGCCAAAGGACCTTGCATGATCTTACGCTGCTGGATGCTGCTGTTGCTGTTGGGGGCCACTGCTGTGCAAGCAGCCGCCGTTGCGGAAAAGGTCTTTGCCGACTACGCCGATGCGTTATTGCAGATTAAAGTGCTGGATAAAAACTCCGGCGCCAAGTCGGCCATTGGCAGCGGCTTTTTGCTGGCCGACCCCCAACTGATTGTCACCAATTACCATGTGGTGTCGGAAGCGGTGTTGTTTCCGGATAAATACCAGCTGGAGTTTCTGAACAAAGATCAGGCCAGTGGCCAGCTGCAGATTGTGGCTGTGGACGTGGTGAATGACCTGGCGCTGCTGGCGTCGGATTATCAGGCGGCACAACCTTTCCATATTCAGGCACAGGCTCCGGTGCAAGGCGCTGCGGTGTATTCATTGGGCAACCCTCACGATTTAGGGCTGATTGTGGTACCAGGCACCTACAACGGTTTGCAAAAACACAGCTTCTATCCACGCATCCATTTTACCGGTGCCATTAACAGCGGCATGAGTGGTGGCCCGGCGGTGAATGAACAGGGCGAAGTTATTGGCGTGAATGTGGCTTCAGCGGGCAATGATCTGGGGTTTCTGGTGCCCGCCGCCGCTTTGCTGCAATTGTTGCAACGACCCAAAGTCGACGATTTAAAGCAGGATATTCAGCAGCAGCTGGTGCAAAACCAGCGGCAGATGTTTGAACAGATTCTGCAGGCCGACTGGAAAACCAAAGCTTTTGGCCCGGCCATGGTGCCTGACGAAGTGGTGCCCTTTGTGCGCTGCTGGGGCAGTTCCAATCTGGAGAAAGAAAAAGATGATGTGAAACGGGTGAATGCATTCTGCAATCAACCGGAAGAGATTTTCCTGTCCAACGAGTTCAGTACCGGCCGTATCGAAATGCAGTTTGAATGGCAGCAGGCCAAAGGTTTGCATCCGCTGCAGTTTTTCCGCCGCTATCAGAACAGTATCAGTCAAATGAATGCCGACAATAAAGCCGGTGAGGACGACGTCAGCCGCTTCCGCTGCGACACTCAGGTGGTGCAGGCCGCCGCCGGGCAGCAGGCCAAAGCGGTGTTTTGTCTGCGTTCGTACAAGGACTATCCAGGACTGTATGACGTGGCCTATATCTCGGCGTCACTGGACCAGTCGCATCAGGGCGTGATCAGCCACTTCACGTTAGCCGGAGTGGAGAAAGACATGGCGCTGGCCTTTACCCGTAAATTCAGGGAGGCGGTGACATGGCAATTTTAGTCGAGGTGCTGAACGCTCAGCACAAAGTTGTAGAGCGGCATAAATTCAATCAGCAGCATATTCGGCTGGGCCGGGCTTATGATAACGATGTGATCCTGTTCGATAAGCATGTCTGCCCTCATCACGCCAGCCTGAGTCAGGACGAGCAGGGTCATTGGCAGCTGGAAGATTTAAGCTCGGTGAACGGCAGCTACCTGGCCGGACGCAAAGCTGTACTGCAAAAAGAGCCACTGCGCTCCGGCGAAATTTGCTGGCTGGGCGAGCAGGCGCTGCGTTTATACGACGACCAGCATCAGGTGGCTCCGGCGTTGCCTTTAAGCCTGTTGACCCAGCGCCTGGCCCTGATGGGGCATGGCTTGTTGATCCTGCTGTTTGCACTGCTGATTGCGGCCGAGCATATAGGCACCGTCTGGCTGACTCTGCCGACGCAGCTGCAGCAAGCCTGGCCGGTACGGCTGTTGGAAATTCCCAAGTCCTTGCTGATGTTTTGTTTATGGCCGGCGCTGCTGGCGTTGTGGAGCCGTTTTCATCAGCAGGACAGTTTCTTTTTGCCCCAGTTGGGCATGACTTATGCGGCCATCGCTGCTTCGGCCGTCTGGGGGCTGCTGTGCTTTTGGATTGGCTTTAACAGCGATGGTGCTGGTTGGGCGGCCTGGCTGGAAGTGTTGGGCTACAGTGCGATTTTCTGGTTGTTGTTTGCCGGTAATATCTGGCTGGCAACCCAGTGGCGGCGTCGTTATCAGCTGTTGCTGGCGACGGTGCTGATGGCACTGGTCAGCAGCCAGCAGTGGCTGCAACTGCTGATGCCGCCTTCACCTTATGACCGCTCGCTGCGATACGACGAACGTCTATTGCCAGCGGTGTTTTATCTGGGGCAGGGCATGTCTGAAGCTGCATACCAACAGCAGCTGGATGCGTTATTTGAGGCGGATAAACAAACAGAATCGAGACCCTGAATCAAAGGTGCAGCGACCGTCAGGCCGCTGCAGACTTATTTGGCGCTGAACCCACTCCAGACGGTGCGGATTTGATCAGACAAGGTCATGGGGTCAAAGGGCTTTACCACTACATCGGCAGCGCCCAAAGCTTTGTATGACTGAATTTCACTGGCTTGCACCTTGGCGGTCATAAAAACCACCGGAATAGTACTCAGATCATGATCCTGCTGCAATTGTTTCAGCGTGCTGGGGCCATCCATACCAGGCATCATCACGTCCAGCAGGATCAGCTGAGGTGCAAAACTGGCAAACCTCTGCAACGCCTCTTCGCCGCCATTACAGGTTTCCACGGTAAAACCACCGACCACTTCCAATGCTACTTTGGCAACGGCCTGAATAGACGGGTCATCTTCCACATGCATAATACGTTTAAGTTCAGTCACCTGGGCTCTCCGCACCTTGGGTTGTCCGTGGTTGAGTGTGCATGATTTTGTTTGGGCTTGCCAGTCACAGGCGAAAAGGCAGACGGTTTTTTTGGTAGCATGCGGCCGAATTGTTATAGTGGCGCCTTTTCCGCGCTGAGGATGTTCTGTGTTCAGTACTCTGTGGCAACAGCTGGAGCAGCTACTCTGCCAGTATCAGCCTTACTGGCGTTTTCTACCTTTTCACCAGAACGACGCTCCCTGGCAACAGCCAGAATTAGACGCCTGGCTGGCCCGACTGAGCGATGCAGATCTCAGCCAACTGGAGCAGGATGAACCACTGCGCCGGCAGCGACTGGCTGGCTTTTTTCCGGACCTGGCGGCGATCAGCGACTGGATAGCTGCACAGCAGCACCCGGCAGTGGTTCAGAGCGAAATGCCGTTCTGGCTGGCGCGTGATATCAAAGGCCGCAAACAACAACAAATTGAGTTTTGGGTGGATCAACTGCCGGATCTGCCACTGCCACTGTTGGAGTGGTGCGCTGGTAAAGGGCACTTAGGACGTTGGTTGAGTGCCGGGAAACAGCGACAGGTGCTGAGCCTTGAATGGCAGGCAGAGCTCTGCACTCAGGGGCAAGCTGAGGCAAACCGGCTGAAGTTAGCGCAAGGTTTTGTGCAGGCGGATGTCTTGTTGCCTGCGAGCCAGCAGTATCTGCAGTCACAGCAACATGCTGTGGCGCTGCATGCCTGTGGTGATTTGCATCTGCAATTGCTGCAATCGGCCTCCACAGCGCAGACGCAGCAAATTGACCTGATCCCCTGTTGTTATCATTTAATCCGCCAACCGGACTATATTGGCCTGTCGCAGCAGGCTCAGCAGGGGCAATTACTGCCGCTTAGTAAAGAACAACTGAAACTGGCGGTGCAAAGCCAAAGCACTGCTGGTGAGCGTATTGCCCGGCTGCGGCACCTTGAAGTCTGGTGGCGGCTGAGTTATCAGGCGTTGTATCAGCATTGCACGGGGCAGCAAGGCTACCGGCCTTTAGAGTCTGTGCCAAAGCATTGGTTTAGCGGTAAGTTTCGCGCCTTTGCCGACTTTGCCGCACAAAGCCATGGCTGGACTCTGCCGGATACTCTGGAACTGCAGCCATTTTTGGACGCTGGGGCGAAGCGGCAGGCGCAGGTACGACGCCTGCAACTGGTCCGTTCCGCCTTTGCACCGGCGCTGGAGCTGTGTCTGGTGCTGGACCGGGTGCTGTATTTGCAGGAACAGGGCTATCAGGTGCAGCTGCGCCGCTTTTGCCCTGCCAGCCTGACCCCAAGAAACTGGTGGATCAGCGCAGCCCGGCGCTGAGTTTTATTCTGGACTTCTGTGTCCCAGCCGCTGGAAAGCGCTCAGGGTAAACAGGGGCAAGGTGGCGAATAGTTGATCAAACAGCTCGGCCTGCACCTGCTCGTAATTGACCCAGGCTTTGTCGGCACAAAAACAGTAGATCTCCAGTGGCAGGCCCACTTCGTTGGATTCCAGCTGGCGCACCATCAGCGTCATGTTCTGGTTAATTTTTGGGTGTTGGCGTAGCAACCATTCGGCGTAAGCACGGTACAACCGCACATTAGTCAGCTGCGTGGTGGCCAGCAGCTGCTGTGCGTTGTCGCTTTGTACAAAGTCCTGCAGTTCCGGCTGTTGACTGATCTGCTGTTTTTCCTGTGCATCAAGAAAACCAATACTGTGAATATCAATTTTCAGCGCCCGTTTAATGCGACGGCCACCGCTTTGTTGCATGCCGCGCCAGTTTTTAAACGAATCGGCAATCAGTGCATAGGTAGGAATAGTGGTGATGGTGTTGTCCCAGTTCTGCACCTTCACCGTGGTCAGCGCCACTTCAATCACAGAGCCGTCGGCACCGTATTTCGGCATCTCTATCCAGTCACCCAGGGACACCATTTTATTGGTGGCCAGTTGCACGCTGGCGACCAGGCCGAGAATGGTGTCTTTAAACACCAACAGCAGTACTGCGGTCAGAGCCCCTAAGCCGCTCAGCAGGTAGACCGGTGATTTGCCGAGCAAAGTGCTTAAGATCAAAATGCCAATGACTATGGCATCCAGCAGCTTCAGTACCTGCGCCAGCCCCAGGTAAGGCACATTGCTGGCCGGGTACAGCGTGGCATAAATACGGCAGACAAAATTAGTCAGTGCGGCAAATGCCAGGCCGGCCACCAGGTATAAATACACCCACAAGGCGTCATCCACCAGCAACACAAAGTCGGGCCAGTGATTGAAATATGGCGCCACACTGTTAATTAACACTGCAGCCGGCACCAAATGCGCCAGATGGCTGGCTAATTTGCGTCTGTCCCGTTCAGTTTCCTGTTCCAGCTTGCCATCCAGCCGGTCAAGCAAGTGCGCCAGCACAGGCCGCAGGTAACGCCTGGCCAGGGTGAATAAAGCGGCCAGCACGATAAACGCCAGCAGCACACGGATAAACAAAAAGGCCGGATGGGAAACCGGCCAGTCTAAGCCTGCAGCAAAGGCGGCTTGCTGTAACCAAACATCTAACATAAGGCGTTTTGCTCTGTGGTCGGGGCCGCGTGTTGGTACTGGCTGATCCGCTGGTCTTTCTCCAGCCAGCGCTGGTTCAGCCAGTTTTGAAAGCGGACTCTGAATTGCTCGTCATTAAAGTAATCACCAACGATTTGCTCGTCCACCGGCAGCACCTGTACCTGCACCACCACCCGTTTTAAGCGGCCACACAGCATATCCAGCATCACATGGCCCGGGTTGTCCGGGTACTGCAGGGTCACATCCAGCACCGCATCAAACTGAGAACCCATGGCAGCCAGTGTAAAGGCAATGCCGCCGGCTTTGGGCGGTAATAAATGGGCAAAAGGGCTGCGTTTGGCTTTGTGTTTGGCCGGGGTAAAGCGGGTGCCTTCGACAAAGTTGATAATGGTGGTGGGCTGGTGTTTAAACTTTTCGCAGGACAGCCGGGTGGTTTCGATATCTTTGCCTTTCAGCGCCGGGTTTTTCTTAATCTGCGCCTGGCTGTAACGTTTCATAAAAGGCATATCCAAAGCCCAGCTGCCGGAGCCGATAAAAGGCACCCATTTCAGCTCTTCTTTTAAAAAAAATTTCGGCTCGGGAATGCGGTCCAGCGCAAACTGGCTCAGCACCGGAATATCCATCCAGCTTTTGTGGTTGGCGATTAGCAAGTACCAGGTGTGTTGGTCCAGCGCTTCGGCGCCGCTGATTTGCCACTGCACCGGGTTAAACAGCTCCATCAGCAATTTGTTGCCACGTGACCAGCCGCGATAAAAACGGTGGGCAGGGCCGGACCACCAGGCCCGCAGTGCGGCAGTAGGGGACAACAGCTTGCCAACGCCTGTCAGGGTGACCAGTCCGCCCCACAACGTCAGGTTCAGGCTAAAACAGATGAACGCCAGCGGCGCTTTCAGGAAGACAGGTAACCACAACAACATCAGCCTTTTTCCCCATGCGCCAATTCTGTTAATGTCAGGTCTTTATCTAACCACAACTGGTTAACCCAGTGTTGGAATTTTTGCCTGAACTGCGGATCTTCGTAGTCACCAATCAGCTGTTGATCAATAGGTAACACCCGGACACGCACTTTAATGTCCTGCACTTTGCCTGAAATGTAGTCCCAGAAACTTGGGTTATGTTTCGGGTAATAAATGGTCACATCCAGCAGCTTATGCAGGTGCTCGCCCATGGCATTCAGCACAAAGGAAATGCCACCGGCTTTGGGTTTGAGCAAATGGCTAAAAGGCGATTGTTGTTTGTCATGCTTGTGCGCGGTAAAGCGGGTGCCTTCGAGAAAATTCATCACCGATACCGGCTTGTAGCGGAATTTTTCACAGGCTTTGCGCGTGGTTTCAATGTCTTTGCCTTTCAGTGCCGGGTTCGCCGCCAGCTGTTTGGCGCTAAAACGCTTCATGAATGGGAAGTCCAGCGCCCACCAGCAGGTGCCGAGCAAAGGCACATAAATGAGCTCTTTTTTCAGGAAGAACTTCAGAAAAGGAATTTTGCGGTTAAAGATTTTCTGCAGCACCAGAATATCCACCCAACTCTGGTGGTTGGCAATCACCAGGTACCAGTCTTTCAGGCTGAGTTGTTCCAGGCCTTTCACGTCCCAACGAATGCGGGTAAAGACCCGGGTGGTCAGATTATTCAGGCTGATCCAGGAGGTGGCACAAAAATCCAGCAAGTGGGTGATCCAGGTGCGCCAGAGCCGGACCGGCGGCAGCTTCATAATGGCGAGCAGAGAAATGGGCACAAACCAGAACAGAGTGTTCAGCAGGTACAGCAGGAAAGACAAGGAGCCGCGGACGGGCGAAGGTAAAAAATGCAACATAACACCACCATCTGAAACTGGGGCCAGACGTTGATTCTGGCCCCATAACTGATCCGATCAGTGGCTAGTTTAACTTAATCTTCGAAGTAGGTGTAACCATAAACGCCGGATTTCAGCTCTTCCAGCAGCAGGCTTTGCTGTTCTGTGGTGACGTCAATTTTCGCCAGCTGCTTCTGGTACGAAGCAATCAGCTTCTTGGCGTCGAACTGCACATAACGCAGCACGTCGGCCACAGTGTCACCTTTGATTGGGTTGGTCAGGCGGTAGCCACCGTTTTCGTCCAGCTCCACGTGCACTGAGTCGGTGTCACCGAACAGGTTGTGCAGGTCGCCCAGAATTTCCTGGTAAGCACCGACCATAAACATACCCAGCAGGAACTGCTCATCTTCTTTGTACGATGGCAGCGGCAGGGTCGATTCAATACCATTGCCGTCGGCATAGCTCTTCAGCGCGCCGTCCGAGTCACAGGTAATGTCCTGAATAATGGCGCGGTGTTCCAGGCTTTCGTTCATCCGCTCCAGTGGCATCACCGGGAACAGCTGGTCAATACCCCAGGCATCCGGCATCGACTGGAACAAGGAGAAGTTCACAAACAGCTTGTCGGCCAGCTTCTCGTTCAGCTCGTCGTGAATATCACGGTGTGAACGTGACGACAGGTCGAGCATGTTTTTCACCTTGTTTAAGGTGGCGAAGTAAATTTGTTCCAGCAGTGACCAGTCCTGTAGAGTCAGCAGGCCGTGCACGTACTGCGCGTGCGCATCGGTAAAGAAATGCACGGCGTCATGGTAGGCTTCAACGGCTGAACGTGGCGTCACGTTTTTGTAGGAGTCCCACAAGCCCCAGATCACCGCTGGTGAATCTTCGCTTGGCTCTGGCAGTTTGACCAGGCCCGGGGCGCGTTCAATGTCAATGGCGTCTGTCACCAGCACCGCATGGTGTGCGGTCATGGCACGGCCCGATTCAGTGATGATATTCGGGTGTGGCAGGTCGTATTCGTCACAGACTTCTTTTAAGCCGTACACCACGTTACGGGCGTATTCCAGCATGGTGTAATTCATGGAGCAGGCCGAACGGCTGTTGGAGCCTTCGTAGTCCACACCTAAACCACCACCGACGTCGACGGTTTCAATAGGCACACCTAAAGTACGCAGCTCGGCGTAGTGACGGGCACATTCGCGAATGGCGTTGTGAATGTCACGGATATTGGCAATTTGTGAACCGATATGGAAATGCACCAGTTTCAGCAAATCCAGTTTGCCGGCGTCACGCAGAATGTCGATGGCTTGCAGCACCTGGGTGGCGGTCAGGCCGAATTTGCCTTTTTCGCCGCCAGTGTTTTGCCATTTGCCTTTACCGACCGAGTTCAGTTTGATGCGGATACCGATATAAGGGGCATGGCCCAGGCTGTCGATTTCACGCAGCAGGGTTTTCAGCTCGGTAATTTTTTCCACCACCACGTAAACGCTGTGGCCCATCATCTGGCCTATGGTGGCCAGACGCAGGAACTCGGAATCTTTATAACCGTTACAGACAATACGCAGCGGCTGGTCGGTGACGCCTAAAATAGCCATCAGCTCAGGTTTAGAACCTGCTTCCAGGCCAACTTTACCGCTGTCGTGGCTAACCAGCTTTTTCACCACAGAAAACTGCTGGTTTACTTTGATTGGGTAAACGGCGGTGTATTCGCCCTGATAATCCTTCTCGGCTTTGGCCTGCATAAAGGAGCTGATCAGCGTGCCTACGCGGTGCTGCAGAATGTCGGTAAAACGCACCAACACCGGCAGGGTTAAGCCTTCTTCTTTAAAACGTGCAGTCAGCTCTGGCATGCTGATGCCAGGCTTGTTGTGATCCTGATCCGGATAAGCCACCAGATCACCATTGTTGTTCACATCAAAATAGCCTTCGCTCCAGACCGCGACGTTATAAATAGAACGTGCCTTTTCGAAACCCCAATCTGCCATTGTCGTACCCTGATAAAAAAGATGCGGTATTTTAAAACCAATGCGGCGAAAAAAACATGAAAAATTTGTTTATAGCGGCCTGCACTGGCAAAATGTTGCGCTTCGTTTTTCAGGAGGGGTGTTTTATGTTGAAAACTGATCAGTGGTTTACCGAAATTTTTGCCGCCAGCGGCAGTGTTTTTGGTTTGGAAATTACCAAAAAACTGGACGAGGTGCAGTCACCTTTCCAGCACATTGAACTATTCGAAACGACCCAGTTTGGCAATATGATGGTGATTGACAGCGTCATTATGCTGAGCACCAGAGACAACTTCCTGTACCACGAAATGCTGAGCCATCCGGTGTTATTCACCCACCCGAACCCACAGCAGGTGGTGATTATTGGTGGTGGTGACTGCGGTACGCTGCGCGAAGTGCTGAAACACCCAATAGCGCAAGTCACCCAGATTGATATTGACGAGCAAGTAACCCGGATGGCGGAAAAGTACTTCCCGGAGCTGTGCGCGTCCAATAACGACCCACGTGCGACCTTAAAATTTGCCGACGGTATCGCTTTTATGCGTGACGCGGCGCCAGAGTCACTGGACGTAGTGATTGTCGACTCCACCGACCCTATTGGTCCGGGCGAAGGCCTGTTTAACCGCGCCTTTTATGAAAGCTGCCTGAAGGCATTAAAACCAGGCGGTATTCTGGTGCAACAAAGTGAATCGCCGCTTATTCATATGCCGCTGCTCAAAGCCATGCGTGAAGCCATGACGGATGCCGGTTTTGCCGCACTGCAAACCCTGCAGTTCCCGCAAATGGTCTACCCGTCTGGCTGGTGGACCTGCACCCTGGCGCGCAAAGACGCCCAGTTTGACGGCTTCCGTGTCGAGGCTGCAGCGCAGGCGCCATTTAACACCGAATACTACAATGCCGGCATTCACCAGGCCGCGATGGCGCTGCCTAATTTTGTGTTGCGTGAGTTTGGCCTGAAATAAGCCGAATGCATATGCAAAAGGGCAGCCACTGGGCTGCCCTTTGTATTTGGTCAGGGCTTATGGTGTTATTTGGTTTTCAGCCAGACCGGCAGGCTGGTTGCAAGCGCGAGCAGGGCACTCAATGGCAATACCACCAGAAGCCCCAGCATGCCAAAGCCCATATCATCCGCCAGTTCTGCACGTTGGCTCGTGCCAGTGGCCCAAAGTTGGTAAAGCACTGCCGCTTCAGTCAACAGATAGTCATACAGCATAAAACTGCCAATCAGTACTAACAAACTAAGCCCCAGGCGAAGTAAGAGCTTAATGAGTCGCCACATATAGTTTCACATCCTTGTGCTCGTTGAATTTAGTGTTTATCAGAAAGGTGTTGGGCAGCGGGTGACCGCCCGGCCCAACGCAGACTTAACAAAATCAGCGCTGAACCGCCGGTTAGGGTCCACCAATTCACCTGGTGTTGCCAGAACACAAAGTTGACCAGGAGCCCGGCTGGGATCAGCACATTATTCATCACCGCCAGCTGGTTGGCGCTGACCTGGCGTGAGGCGATGCTCCAGAGCAGATAACCAAGGCCGGATGCCACCAACCCCAACCAGAGCAAAATGCCGGTTTGCAGCGGAGTGTCGGGCAAGCGTTGCCAGTTGGCGAACAGCAGGGCGGCAAGCAGGCTGAAGCTGGCCGCACCGGCAAAAAACCAGCCAAACTGCTGAGTTTGTTGTTTGGCGTTACCGACATCGAGCTGGCGATAGGCCACCTGACCCACAGCAAAACAGAAGTTGGCTGCCTGGATCAGCAGCAAACCCCACCAGAATTCCGCACTGAGTTGCTGGTAACGAATGACCAGTGCGCCCAGCACCGCCAGCAAGGCCGGGCCCAGCCAGCGCCAGTGCAGTTGACGGTAACGCCAGTAATAGTCCAGCACCGAAATATACACTGGGGTCAGAATGGTAAACAGCAGCACTTCGGCCACCGACAGGTATAAAAAGGCATGGTACAGCAGCAGGTACATCAGGCCCAGTTGAATGGCGCCTATGGCCGCCAATTGACTGGCAAGTCTCAGTGGTGTCCGGTACTTCAGCAGTAACGGCAGAAACAGCAGCAGGGCAAGCACCATCCGGCTGCTGACCGCAATATAAGGGTCCACACTGGCGGCCAGAAACTCACCAATTAACGAAAAACTAAAGGCCCAAACCAGGGTAACCAGCCAAAGCAACGCCATAAACAACTACGCCAGTGAACAAAGACTGGCGCAGCATAAATCAGAACCCAACGCAGGCAAAGTTATTGCGTGACTGGCTCAATATGAATTTCAACCCGACGGTTCATCGCTCTGTTGCTTTCTGAGGTATTCGGCACTGCCGGTGAATTGGGTCCCATGCCTTGGGTTTCCAGCCGGATCGGGTTCAGCCCTTGTGCCATCAGGTACTGTTTCACGCTGTCAGCTCGTTTGCCGGACAGTTGCATATTGTAGTCATAAGGGCCGGTGTCGTCGGTGTAGCCGGTAATCACCAGCAGGGTTTTGTCGTATTCACCCAACACTTTGGCCACGTCATTCAGCACCGGATACAGCTGAGGCTGAATGTCTGAACGGTTGACCTGGAAGGTAATTTGTGACGGAATTTCTAAGCGTAAAATGTTGCCGTCGCGGTGAACTTTCACCCCAGTACCTGACAGTTGATCACGCAACGCCATTTCCTGGTTGTCCATATAACGGCCAACGGCCGCACCAGCCAAAGCACCAATGGCGGCACCAATAGCCAGACGTTTGTTTTTATGATTACCGGTGGCTTTACCTAGTACGGCTCCTACACCAGCGCCAATGGCTGCACCCTTTGCGGTGTTTTGATTTTCCGGGGCCACAGCACAACCAGTCAGTACCAGAGCGCTGCACAGCGCCATCACAGCTAAACGTGTTGAATTCATTCCGTTCTCCTTGCGTTATCTCGGGGCGCAGACTAACACGCCTTTTGCACCAGTCTATGGCAAGAGTCTGAATTGCGGCTGAATTTCAGCCTTGTGGTGGGAGCTATTAAAATCCGGCTGAAGTCGGCTAGACATATATACGTCCAAACCAGTATGCTCAGGGTGAATTTTAACCAGAGGAGTAAGCCTGTTATGGCGTTGTTATGGCGGCGTCTGGTGCTGAAGGTCGGCAGTGCGCTGATAGCACCAGAAGCAAAAGGATGTTCAACCCGCTACTTGCTGGCCATCGCGAATTTTATCAGCGAATGCCGGCAACAAGGGGTTGAGGTGGTGTTGGTGTCTTCAGGAAGCGTGGCTGCTGGCCGTGCCGCTATCCCATTCCCGCATCACCCCTTGCCGATTAACGTCAAACAGGCGATGGCTGCAGTGGGGCAAACCCGCATGATGCAAAGCTGGCGCAATCTGTTTGACTTTGATTGTGCGCAGATTTTGCTAACCCACGACGATTTATCCGATAGGCGTCGTTACCTGAATGTGCATAACACCCTGCGCACCTTGCTGGACCATGGCGTGCTGCCGATAGTGAATGAAAATGACACTGTGGCGACGGCCGAGCTGAAAGTGGGCGACAACGACAATCTGGCCGCTTTGGTGGCCAGCGTGGTGGATGCTGACTTGCTGGTGATTTGTTCCGACGTGGATGGCTTGTATACCGCCAACCCAAGAACCAACCCGGCTGCCAGTTTGCTGACCGATGTACATCAGCTGAGTGCCGACATTTATGCCATGGCCGGTGGCAGCCATCATCAGATAGGCACAGGTGGTATGGTCACCAAGTTGCAGGCCGCGCAAAAGGCCACCAGCCTGGGCATTGATACGCTGATTATTAACGGCCAGAAAGCGGCCAGCTTTGCCAGCTTGCTGGCTGGGCAAAACCCCGGAACCCTGTTTCATAAGCAGTTATCCAGAGTCAGTGCGAAAAAACACTGGTTGCTGCATAGCCTGAAAACTTATGGGGAAGTGCAGTTGGATGAAGGCGCGGCCAAAGCGGTGTTGGAGCGGGGCGCGTCTTTGTTGCCCAAAGGCATCACTGCGGTTAGTGGCGATTTTGAAAAAGGCGATGCGGTCTGGTTGTGTGACAGCGCGGGCGCAAAGCTGGCCAAAGGCATCAGTCAGTACAACACCGCAGAGCTTGGCAAAATTAAAGGAGTGCACAGCCAGAGCATTGCTCAGGTGTTGGGCTACTGCCCAAGCGAAGTGGCGGTGCACCGCGACGATTTAGCGCTGCTGGAGGCAAAATGATGAGTTTTTCTGTAAGTGAGTTTTGTCAGCGGGCCAAAGCCGCTTCGTTGCAGCTGGCGCGTTTAACGGAAGCAGAAAAAAATGCCGCGCTGGAAGCAATAGCGCAGGGCATTGAAGAGCAGCAGGCCAGCATTCTGGCGGCTAATGCTTTGGATATGGCGGCAGGTCGGGAAAAAGGCCTGGATGACGCCATGCTGGACCGTTTGCTGCTGACGCCTGAGCGTTTACTGAAGCTGGCGGCTGCAGTGCGTCAGGTGGCCGCCTTGCCAGACCCGGTCGGGCAAATTCGCGATTTAACCACCAGACCCAATGGCATTCAGGTGGGGCGCATGCGTATCCCTCTGGGGGTGATTGCGATGATTTACGAAGCGCGGCCCAACGTGACCGCAGATGCCGGGGCTTTGTGCTTAAAATCCGGCAATGCGGTGATCTTGCGTGGCGGTCGTGAAGCTTTGCATTCCAGCCTGGCCATTGCCGCTGTGATGCAGCAGGCGCTGCGGCAACAGGGCATTGACCCGGCCGCTATTTCTGTGGTGCCGGACCCGGACCGGGATTTATTGCTGCAGTTGCTGCAGCAAAAGCAATACATCGATTTGGTGATCCCACGTGGCGGCGAAGGCCTGATCCACTTCGTCAGTGACCACAGCAAAATTCCGGTCATTCAGCATTACAAAGGCATTTGTCATTTGTATGTCGACAAAGACGCTGATCTGGACAAAGCGCTGGCGCTGCTGCTGAATGGCAAAACCCAGCGCCCCGGTGTCTGCAATGCGCTGGAAACCTTGTTGGTGCATCAGCAGATTGCAGAGCACTTTTTGCCGAAAGCCGCCGCTGCATTGGCGGCGCAGCAGGTGGATGTCTTTGCCTGCGCACAGAGCCTTGGCTTCTTTGCTGCTGCCCAGTTGGCTGACGCACAGCAGTTTGATACCGAGTATCTGCGGCTGGCGTTGTCGGTAAAAACAGTCCCGGATTACGCAGCGGCCATTATGCATATTCAGCGTCATAGCTCAGGCCATACCGAGGTGATCTGTACTCAGGATTACAGCACGGCACAGCGGTTTATACGGGATATTAACAGTGCTGTGGTGATGGTGAATGCGTCATCCCGCTTCAGTGATGGCGGCGAGCTGGGTTTGGGAGCTGAGATTGGCATTTCCACCTCAAAGCTGCACGCCTATGGCCCTATGGGACTGGAGTCGCTGACCACCGAAAAATACCTGGTGCTGGGGGATGGGCAGGTCCGCAGCTAGCCGTTACTTGAAGGAATTGGCTGGTGGGGTTTCCCGTTTGTACTGGCGGAACAGTTCTTCAATGAAACCTTGGGCGCGCAGCTGGTCAACCGCCTGTTGCAGCGCCTGCACTTTTTTCTGCGGTATTTCAGGGTTCAGCGCCAGAAAATTTTGGCCGACATAGGAAATATCCAGCACCGGCTCAACGTCGGCCACGCTTTTACCATAAGGCTGCAACCAGCCGTCAATCACCTGATCAGAGCTAATCAGCAAATCCAGCTTGCCAGCCAGAAACAGCGGCACCGCGTCGAGCCGACTTTGAACCAGCAGTAGGTTTTTATCGACCACAAAACCCTGACTTAGCAGGTATTGCTCGAAAAAATCACCATGGGTTACTGCTATACCAAAGGCTTTGGCTTGCTGTAAATCTGCAGGACTGACGTCGGGCCGGCTTTTTAGCCGGTACAGATAGGTGGTGGACGAGGCCAGCGGACCGACCCACTGAAACTGACGTTCGCGTTTGCCAGTACGGACTATGGAAAATACGCCAGAGCTTTCATGGTGCTGTGCCAGCTCATAGGCCCTTAGCCAGGGCAGCGACTGAAAGCGGCACTCGAGATTGGCAAGCTGACAGGCTTGTTTTAATAAATCGGCATTAATACCAACGACTTCATTACGCAGGCTGTAATTGTAGGGAAAAAACTCTTCGGTGTATAAACGCAGCGGAGCCGCGGTAGCGGAGCTAGCGATACAAAGCATGGTCACCATGACCAGGTATTTCGCTATGCAACTTCTCATTCTGCAGCCTCCCTTGCTCCCGCCACTAATGACACTACTCCAGTGAAGTTCAAAGTCAAGTCGCCGCTTTATTCGACAACCAAGCCAGGCTCTGCTTTGATATATAAATCAGCAGGTTAGCGGGTCGACTTATGAAGGTTGCAGTAGTTGGTGGTGGGATCAATGGCTTGTGTTGTGCCTGGCAACTGGCATTGTCTGGTTTTGAGGTACAGCTGTTTGAGCGCGATGAGTTGATGCAGGCCACCAGCCAGGCGTCGTCCAAATTGTTGCATGGCGGCTTGCGTTACTTAGAGCAGGCCGAATTTCGTCTGGTGCATGAAGCCTTGCAAGAGCGGCGCTGGTGGCTGAAGAAGGCGCCAAAACTGACCCGACGTTTACCTTTGTTGTTTCCTTTGTATCAGGACAGCGCGCGGCCGCGCTGGCAGCTGAAGCTGGGCCTGATGCTGTACGACGTTTTATCTGGCAAAAAAGGCATAGGCCGTCACCGCTGGCTGACGCCTGAACAGGTGCTGCGCTGTTCCCCGGCGCTACGGCCACAAGGGCTGCAGGGAGCCTATTTATTCTTTGATGGCCAGATGGATGACTACAAACTGGGCCTGTGGGTGGCGGAACAGGCCAGTAAAGCGGGCGCCGTGCTGCACAACCAAAGCCCGGTGGTGCAACTCAATGCGGCCGGGTCGCTGGTGCTGGCTGGCCAGCAGCAGTGGCAGCAGTTTGATGTGGTGGTGAATGTAGCGGGTCCCTGGAGCAATGCGCTGCTGGAGCAATCTGGCATGGGGGTGGACACGCCGCTGGATCTGGTGCGGGGCAGCCATTTAGTGCTGCCACCAGTCAGCCGTTATGGCCATATGCTGCAGGTGCCACAGGAGCAGCGGCTGGTGTTTGTGTTGCCTTATCAGGGCAATACACTGGTTGGTACCACAGAAGTGCGTCAGTCGCTGCAGGATAAAATTGCGGTCAGCGATCAGGAGCGGCATTACCTGCTGAGCCTGTATAACCACTACTTCACTCAGCCGGCCACCCACAAAGATATTCTGCGGGAATTTGCCGGAGTGCGGCCTTTATTGGGTGGCAGTGAGGATGCTGGCCAAGCCAGCCGGGAGTATCAGTTGCATTGGCAGCAACAGGTACTGACGGTGTCTGGCGGTAAATGGACCACAGCCCGGGCATTGGCGCGGGCTGTGGTGGAGCAGGTCAGGCAGAAGGCGTTATAAATCCAGCGCCAGAATTTTTGAGCGGCGCTGGTAGTTATACAGCTGTTTCTTTTTCGCTGGCAGGTCTTCAACCCCAACCAGTTCAAAGCCTTGCTCCTGGAACCAGTGAATGCTGCGGGTGGTCAGGGCAAATAAGCGGTCGTATTTACGCTGACGGGCAATTTGAATAATGTTTTTCAACAAGGCTGTACCACGGTCGGCATCCCGGTAATGTTCATGCACGGCAAGACAGGCAAACTCACCGACATTGTCCTCCGGGAAGGGGTACAAAGCGGCGCAGCCAATAATCAGACCATCGCGTTCAATCACGGTAAACTGGTCGATTTCCATCTCCAGTTGTTCGCGGGAGCGGCGTACCAGCAGACCTTGCTGCTCCAGCGGCCGGATTAAATCAAGAATACCGCCTATGTCGCTAATGGCCGCCAGACGCAACCGTTCAGCCGCTTCGGTGACAATTTGGGTACCAATACCGTCGCGGGAGAATAATTCCTGCAGCATAGCGCCGTTGTCGCTGAAGCTGACCAAGTGGCAGCGTGGGATACCAGAGCGGCAGGCGGTAATAGCTGCATGCAAAAAGGCCAGAGTGCCGGTGCAGGCATCTTCTTTTTGCTCCATCTCCAGCATCACTTTTTCGGCGTAGTTGGGCATCAGCTCTGCGGTGATCTCGCCATCAGGGCCAACAATACCACCGGCTTCGTTGAAGCCGATCATTTTGTCGGCTTTCAGTTTAATCGCGACCTGAGTGGCAATTTCTTCCGCGGTCAGGTTAAAACTTTCGCCAGTGACTGACGCGGCAATAGGCCCCATCAGCACGATACCGCTGGTGTCGAGCTGACGACGGATACCTGCGACATCAATACGGCGTACCCGGCCGCTGTGCAGGTAATCAATGCCATCATCCACACCCAGCGGCTGTGCAATCACAAAGTTGCCGCTGACCACGTTGATCTGAGCATTGTGCATAGGTGTATTGCTTAAGCTCATCGACAGGCGAGCGGTAATATCCAGCTGTAAAGAACCCGCTACTTGCTTAATGACTTTAAAGGACGCGTCGTCGGTAACCCGAATTCGGTTGTGGTAATCGCAGTTCAGACCGGCTTCCTGCAGCGCGGTATTAATTTGCGGCCTGGCACCATACACCAGCACAATTTTTATGCCCAAGGTATTCATTAGGGCTATATCATTGATTATGCTTCGAAAACCGGGTTGGGCTATGGCTTCGCCGCCGAGCATCACCACAAAGGTTTTGCCACGGTGGGCATTGACGTAAGGGGCCGACTGGCGAAAACCATCAACAAGTTCAGTGGTACGCACGGACTCTGTAGTTCCTTATCAGGTTGAGTAAAAAGTTTCTGTTCGTTTCACGACCCATTGAACTCTGGGCCTCCTGAGCCTAGCAAAGCTGCAGAAAAACGAAAAAGGTCTTGGCGAAAAATGCCGCACACTTTAACTAAAAAATGATTTTTTATCCACTTTTTGTGCAAGTAAATTCATGCTGAACGGGTTGTGAGCCCGGGTTGCAGATGAATTTGGCAAGCCGCCGCAACCCATCTTTGGCTGCGGAGACCTTTAGTCCAGAATGATATGGGGCAAGAACCGTGAAGAGTCTTTGGTAATCAACGAATTATCTTCGCGAATCCCAATACCGGCTGCACTGTTGCCAACCACCCAGCTGCCAATCATGCTGTAGCTGTCACCAAACTTCGGCAGGGGTTGCAGCCGCTGCCGGATAAAGGCAGCGTCATTATAAGGCCCTGGCTCGGCAATGTGCTGTCCAGAGCTGGTGACCAATTCCACATTGGCCCCTTCCCGTGAGAACAAAGGTTTACGGACCCAGCCAGCATCCAGGCGTTGGCCTGGTTGCTCGAAATGACTTTCCAGCAAATTCGGATGGTTCGGGTATTTTTGCCACAGCAGCGGCAAAATGCCTTTATTGGACAACAGCATTTTCCAGGCTGGTTCCAGCCATTGGGTCTGACTGGTCAGGATCACTGAGGAGAATTCCTCTTGCAGCATAAATTCCCAGGGGTACAGCTTAAACAGACCGCCAATAGCATATCCGTCTAAATCCACCAGCTGACCGCTGGCGGCACCCAACTGTTCCAGTTCAATAAAGCGGCTGTCAGTGCCAGCCTGACGGGCAATATCCATCAGGTAATGCACTGTGCCTTTGTCTTCAATGCTGCTGCCGACCGCAGCGAAATACAGCGGATTGGCCAGAGGTAAACTGGCAAATGCCTGTTCCAGTTGATCCTGCAGTGAGTTGAATTGGTCGGCGCCTTTGGGCACCTGGCCGCGCATTAACTGATCTTCCAGCCAGACCCATTGGAAAAAACCGGTTTCAAATAACGAGGTAGGCGTGTCGTAATTCAGCTCCAGCAGTTTGGCCGGGCCTGTACCGTCGTAGACCAGGTCCATCCGTCCATACAGTGATGGTTGCTGGCTGTGCCAGGACTGCTGCACTGTGTCCCAGAAGGCTGGCGGGATGGCCAGCTGAGACAGTTTTTGCTCATCCCCAATAATGTCAGCCACCAGCTCCAGCGCCATCTGGTGCAACTCTTCGGTTGGGCCTTCCAGGTCGTTTTCTATCTGGTCCAGGCTGAACTGGTAATAGCCGGTTTCATCCCAATAGGCTTCACCGTCAAAGGTATGAAAATCAAAACCAACGGATTCAGCATAAGAGCGCCAGCCGGGGCGCTCTGTGGAGGCAATTTTCTTCATGCCGGATTAACCACCGTAGCTACTGCTGCTGGACTGGCGTTGTTGGGCCTGAGCGCCAAAACCGCCACGGCTGACTAAGCCGGCCGGTCTGGTCTGCACACTGGACGGGCGCAGATAGGTGCTGCCAGTGCTTTTAGCCACTGGTGTATTGTTGGCCGTGCGGAAGGTGCCCTGATCATCACGGGATTTATACAGCGGCTGCGGCTGTACCGGCTGTTTTAACTTGTTGCCGCCGTTCATCATCTGGCCCATCAGGAAGCCCATCATCATCGGCATAAAAAAACCGCCGCCTGATTGCGCCTGAGTCGCTGGAGGGGTTTCGCACTGACCCGCGCCGAAATCGGCCTCACAGGCTTGCTGGCTGGTGTATTTAGGCGCTACTTGCGTATGCAGTGCTGTGGCTTGCGCCAGATCGGCTTTGCACTGCTCCGGGTTGTAATAGGCGGCGCACTGATCGACAGTTTCGAACACTGCGCTTTGCACAGGCTCTTCACCGCAGCCAGCCATTAAGATGGTGGCGGTAGGAACCATCATCACCAGCGCTGCTTTTTTGCTGCGCTTTAACAGTTTTTGTTTCATTGGATACATCCTCAGTACGTCATGCTGGCTGCGTTGATAAGGCCAATAGCGACTGAACAGCCGGCAGAAAATACCCCTGCAGCCAGCTCACCATTTTGAATACGCTGCGGTAATTGTTTCAGCGCAAAGCGCACCACAGCAAAGGTTACTACCTGAATCAAAAGAGCAATGGCGCCCCAGATAGCACAGTCTGTTAATGACAGCGAGTGGGTAATGGCGCTGGATAACGGCAGGGCAAAGCCAATCAGTGCGCCGGCAAACGCCACGGCGGCCGCAACGTTATTGTCTTTAATCAGGGCCAGCTCGTCATGAGGAGTGACCCAGGTGTAGAGGCGGCAAAACACCAGAACCAGCACCACGGCCAGCAGGAAAAAACTTAAAAATTCCGGTAATCCGGCAATCGAAGCAAGCAGGGTGTCACTCATTCTCAGGTCCTTCTCTGTTGGAATTGCTTCGATGATCCGGAAAAGCCCGGAAAAAGGCAACCGCGGGGGCTGTTCTTTTTTCGGCGACCGCCTGTTCAACGACGAAACTCAACTATGCTGAATAGGATGTTAGTCGAGCTAAGTTACTGATTTGTTAAAGGGGTTGCTATGTTAAATTCGTTTTCTGTCAAACTCAGATTGTTGGTGCTGGTCAGCGTGCCTTTATTGGTATTGGTGCTGATTAGCGCGGTTTCGTTGTATGAAATGAAAGTACTGAGCTCAGGAGCCAGCAGTATTTATCTGGATAGGGTCGTACCACTAAAACAAATCAAGCAGGTGTCGGATGCCTACGCGGTCAGCGCGGTGGATTTGTTGCATAAAGCCCGGGGCGGCGTGTTGGCCCCTGAGCAGGCGAAAAACCAACTCAGTAGCAGCATTGAGCTGGCGGATCAGATTTGGCAGCAGTATCTGGCCACGGAGCTCACGCCGGAAGAACAGCAGTTGGCCACTAAAGCCAGTGAACAAATCCGCCGGTTCCGTGCCCAGCTGCAGGGTTATCTGAGCCAGCTGGACAATGGTGAGTTGCTGGCGATGCCAGCGGAATCCTTTAACCATGACCTGTATCAAAGTGCTGACCCGCTGAGCGAAACGCTGGCCAAGCTGATTGATATTCAGTTGCTGGAAGCCGGCAAATTCAAAGAGCAGGCGCAGTCGGGCTACGACTTCTTTATCAAGCTGTTTGTGGTGGCCCTATTGATGGTGCTGGTGTTGTTGGGGGCATTAAGTTTCCTGATTTATCGCTCCATCCACCATCCGCTGTCGTCACTGCAAAGTGCGATTAGCGTCGTCGGTGAAAAATCTGACCTGCGGGTGCGGGCCGAGGTGATAGGACAGGATGAAATAGCTCAGACGGCCAGTGCTTTTAACCTGACCATTAGCCGGGTGCATCAATTTTTTAGTGAGTTGTCTGACGCCGTGTCGCAACTGGCGGCGGCGTCGGAGCAAATGAGCCAAATCAGCCAGCAGGTCAGCGGCACTGCCTTTGAACAGGAGCAGCAGGTCAACCTGATTGCCACCGCCATTAATCAAATGTCGGCCGCTATTCAGGAAGTGGCCAATAGCGCACTGTTGACCTCGGAGCAGGCGACCAATGCCGATCATCGCACTCAGGCGGGTTATCAGAAGGTGCAGCAAAACAAAGCCTCAATTGAGCAGCTGTCCACTGTGGTGCAAGGTGCCAGTACTGTGATTGAACAACTGAAGCTGGAGTCGGAGAAAATTACCTCGGTGTTGGCGGTGATTCAGACCATTGCCGGCCAAACCAACCTGCTGGCGCTGAACGCGGCGATTGAGGCGGCTCGGGCCGGTGAAGCCGGTCGTGGTTTTGCTGTGGTGGCTGATGAAGTCCGTACCCTGGCGACCAATACGCAGCAGGCGACTGAGTCGATTAAACAAATGATCGATACCTTGCAGCAGTCGGCATTGGAAGCCGTCAGTGCCATGGCGCAAAGTGGCCGTTATGCCGGTGAAAGTGTCGACAACGCTGTTGAAGCGGCGTCTGTGCTGGAGGAGATCAAAAGCTCGGTGGAAACCATTGTCGATATGAACGTGCAAATCTCGGCTGCAACTGAACAACAAACCATAGTGGCGGAAGATATCAATAAGAATATCAGTGAGTTCAGTGTCAGTATTGCGGATATGAGCCGCAGCGCCACCCACAGTGCCGACGCCAGCAGCTCTTTGTCGCAACTGGCTGCCCGGTTGCAACAGCAGGCGGCTATGTATCAGGTCTGAGCCTTGTTTTGGTGCAACAGATCGTCGCTGCACAATGTTGGCGGTCTGATTGCACCACTGAATACGTATTCATCTTGTGAGCCTTCCAGTGCTGGTCAATAAATAACCCGGACAACGATCAATAACACAATAGTTCCAGCTGTAACGGAATAAAAACAATAGTCAACGGGGACAACAGGCATGACATACCGCAAGCTCAGTGTACTGACGCTTGCTTTTGCTGCTGCCGGTTTCAGCACTGTGCTCAGTGCGGAGCAGGCCAGTCAGCAACTGCAAGAGCAGCAAAGCGCCGACTCAGGCGCGAACAGCAATAAATCAAAAGAACAGGTAGAGGTCATTGAAGTCAAAGGCTTTTCTACCAGTCTGATCAAATCATTAAATGACAAACGTTTTGCCGACACTGTGGTGGAGGCTATCTCTGCAGATGATTTAGGCGCCTTGCCTGATGTGTCGATGGCCGACGCGCTGACCCGTTTACCCGGTATTTCAGCCGTGCGTACCGGTGGCCAGGCGTCCGAGATTAACATTCGTGGTATGGCGGGTGGTTTTGTATTTTCCACTCTCAATGGCCGTGAGCAGGTGTCGACCAGCGGTCAGCGCAATATCGAGTTTGATCAGTACCCGTCGGAGCTGATCAGTTCAGCGGCAGTCTACAAGTCGCCAAAAGCCTCACTGATCGAAGGCGGCGTCGCAGGCACCGTCGAGCTGAAAACCACCAGTCCGCTGGCAGCAAAAAAAGACCACAATGTCACAGTGAATCTGCGTGGCATGTTGAACGATAGGGCCAATGAAATTCCCGATGGCACCGAACATGGTCACCGTTTCAGCCTGTCGTATCAGGGCAAGTTTCTCGACGAAACTTTGGGGCTGGCTTTGGGGTATGCCCGTTTGTTCCAGCCGAGTGTCTCCACTCAGTTTGTCGGCTTTGCCTACAACGCAGAGGCCGATATTGATGGTGCGGCCGAAGCGGAGCCGAATGAGCTGATCAGCGAAGGGTTTGAAATGCAGCACCGCGGCGGTGAAGAAACCCGTAACGGTTATATGGCCGCACTGGAATGGGTGCCGTCCGACAAACTGACATTAAAGGCCGATGCCTTTTTATCCAAGTTTGACACTGAAGCTTTTGCCCGTGGTTTCCGTGTGAAGTTTGACGGCGCCAATGCCGCTATCGGCAATCCGGTGATTGAAAACAATATGTTGGTGGGCGGCACCATCAACCGCAAGACCAATGGCAACACCAGGGTTGAGCTGGTCAACGACGACAATACCGACAATGACGAAGTGTTAAGCCTTGGCTTTAACGCCGACTTTGAGGCGACTGACAACCTGACGCTGAATTTTGACCTGTCGCATTCGGCGGCGAAAAGTAATTTCCGTAATGGCCTGCTCTGGTCGCTGGTGGCCGAAGATGCCAACGCCGCCGTCCCCGTGGTTGACCCCAATGTGTCGATCAGTTATTTGCTGAACGGTTTAAGCTTGCCTTCAGTCGGCTTTAACCAGGAAGCAGCCTTTACCGACATCAACCGGGTGATGGTCAGTAAATATGGCATTTACCCTTACCTGAACGAAGATGAAGTCAATGCCTATAAGCTGGATGGTAAGTACCGGCTGGATAATAACTTCCTCAGTGCGTTTGAAGCTGGGGTGCGCTATTCAGAGCGAGATTACTCCAATGACCGCTCCGTGTTTGAATATGGCTCTGATGGCATGTTTCTGTCATCCCAGCCACCACTGAAGCTGACCCAGGATATGGTGAAGGTGGTGAACTTCAGCGGCGCGTTCAGCCATTTCCCCAGCTACCTGGCCATTGATCAGCAAAAAGCATTGAATGCCTGGTTTCCACAAGGGGTGCCACAACCAGTGCAAACCTGGGGCACAGGCAACACAGGGATTCTGCCGGAGCAGAGGGTGACAGGTGGGCCGGATACGGCCTGGTCCGTACTGCAAAGTGGCGAAGTCTATGAAAATGTGCTGTCGGCCTACCTGATGGCCAATATTGACACTGAGCTGCTGGGGTTGCCCGTGACCGGGAATATTGGCGTCCGGATGGTGGAAACCGAGCAGTTAGCCACAGATCTGACCGATGTCGGCGGCGACGCCACCTTGGGCGCGCAGAATATTATGGATGAAGCAGGCCTGGTCAACACCCGGTATAAACCCGGGGTGATTGGCCAGAAATACACCGATTACCTGCCGTCGCTGAACCTGAACTTTGCACTGACCGATTCGGATCAAATCCGCTTTGCGGCGGCCAAAGTGATGTCACGTCCGCCTATTGACCGGTTGGCGTCCAACACCAGTTACACCATTGACGCTATTACCGGCAAAGTGAATGGCTCCAGTGCCAACAGCCCGTTTTTAAAGCCGTTTTACGCCACTCAGTACGATATTTCTTATGAGAAGTACTTTGAGGATTCCGATGGGGCTTTTGTCGCTGCATTGTTCTACAAAGATATCGAGTCTTTTATCAATACCTTCACCATTACGGACTTTGATTTCGCTGCTGCCGGTTTTCCTATCCCGGCTTATGTGCCGGGCACCGAACCTGGAAATCCGGATGGTTTGCCTCCGGTCAGCACCAAACCCGGTGACTACACCACGGCGGTCAACAACGAAAACGGTGGTTATATCCGCGGTGCCGAACTGGCGTATACCCAGGTGTTTAAATTTCTGCCGGGGTTCTGGTCTGGTTTAGGCTTCAGTGGCAGTTATTCCTACACCGAAAGTGAAATTCAGCAGCAGGTCAGTCTGGGGGCTCAGACTATTGATATTACCTTGCCAGGCCTGTCGAAAAATGTTGCGACGGCCACCTTGTTCTGGGAGTACCAGGGTTTTGAAACCCGGCTCAGTGCGCGCTACCGCGACAAGTTTGTTTCTGAACAGGTGGCGGTGGAAGCGCAGACGGTGAATTTTGACGGCGAAACCGTGCTGGACTACCAGGCGTCTTATCAAATCAACGATCAGTTCGGCGTGTTGTTTCAGGTGAATAACCTGACCGATGAACCGACCAAAAGTTACTTCGGCACCCCAACCAATACCGGCACTATTCAGTTTTTTGGCCGGCAGTATTTCCTGGGTGCGAACTACGTGTTCTGACACTGATCATGCAAGCCTGCTGTGCGCGGGCTGAAAAACCGAATTGGAGTAGAAAAATGTTACATCTGACTCAAATGCTGAAACTCAGCCTGCTTGGCTGTGCAGCGTTGTTGTTGTCCGCCTGTGGTGGCGGTGGCGAAGACTCTGTTGAAGGCGGCACCAAGTTGCTGACCTGTAATGTGCCACAAATCCCTAATGCTGCGGGCACGGCCTGTATTGACCCTCCGCCGATCAAATGCCCGGCACCCACAGTACCTGATGCAAAAAATGAAAGCTGTGTGGTGGGTGTGGACCCAAATGCACCAGAACCTGAGCTGTTCCCCGGTAGTACGCAGGCCGTTTTATTTTATAAAAGAGCAGATGCCAATTATGACGGCTACCGCTTACATACCTGGAATAATGATACCTGCAGTGCCTATCAGGACAGTTCTGTGGCGCCGTCCTGGGACAATGGTCTGGTGATCAGCGGGGAGGACCCTAACTACGGTGCTTACTGGATTCTGGAACTAAAACCCGGTTATGCCGGCACCGCAGGGGCCTGCGGTAACTTTATTATCCATAAAGGCACAGATGATGCCGGCAAAGAAATGGGCGGTGGCGATCAAAAGCTGCCTTTGGGACCAAAAGAGGTCGAGAAGTTCGCCCGGATGGCCTTTACCTTCTCGGGCGTCAATTCGATTTTTGAGTACCCGCTGTTGTCTCTGGGCGTGTCGATCGCGGATTCCGCCGCACACTGGCTGGATACCGGCACCTTGCTGTGGAATGTCGACAGAGCCATTGCCAGCAAAGTGCAGTTGCACTACTCCGACAAAGCCGACCTGGCTATCGACAGCGACAGCAAACTGAATGGCCAGGCCGTCCTGCTGGAAGAAACAGCCCTGACAGATGAACAGCGGGCCCTGGTGCCGCATTTAGGCAGCTGGCATGCCTACCGCCATAACCTGACGGCTGAGCAGGTCAAAACACTGGTGAAGAACCAGCTGGTGCTGGCCGCTTATGATGCCGATAACCAACTGAGCGCCGCCAGTTATGTGCAAGTCGCCAAAGTGCTGGATGACCTCTACACCAAAGGCAGCAACGATGCAGACGAAGCCACTTTAGGCCTGAGCTACGACAGCACCATTAAAACCTCGTTATGGGCTCCCACCGCGCGTGAGGTGAAATTAAAAGTCTATAACGCTCAGAAGGTACTGACAGCGACTCAAGCGATGACGCTGGATACTGCGACAGGCGTCTGGAGTTACAGTGGCGCGAAAAGCAGCCTGGACCGGCAGTTCTATCGGTTTGAGATCACGGTGTACCATCCGGCGACTAAAAAAGTAGAAACCTATGAAAGCACAGACCCTTATTCAGTGAGTCTGGCGCTGAATGGGCGTTACAGTCAGTTTGTGAACCTCGCAGATGCCGATCTGAAACCCACCGGCTGGGATGGTCATGAAGTACCTGTAGTGACAAATCCGGAAGACAGCGTGATTTACGAAGGTCATATCCGCGATTTCAGTATCCGTGATGCCTCAGTCTCTGTGGCTAACCGGGGTAAGTATCTGGCCTTTACCGAAAGCCAGAGTGCGCCTGTGCAGCATTTAAAAGCTCTGGCCGACAGTGGCGTGACGCATTTCCACATGCTGCCGGCGGCCGACATGGCCACAGTGAATGAAGACAGCACTAAACGCGTCGAGCTGACCGATACCGTAGGCGCCTTATGCAAAATTAAACCGACCGCCGCTGTGTGCAGTGAAGAGAATGCGGCCACTGTGCTGCTGGACGTGCTGAAATCTTATGCGCCTTCTGGCGAACGGGCGCAGGCGCTGGTGGAGGCCATGCGGGGTAGTGACGGCTTTAACTGGGGCTATGACCCACACCACTTTAATGTGCCGGAAGGCAGCTACTCTTCTAACCCGGACGGCGTGGCCAGGATCAAAGAAATGCGGGCGATGAATCAGGCTTTGCACAGTTTGGGCCTGCGTGTGGTGCTGGACGTGGTGTACAACCACACCAGTTCATCCGGCGTTTTTGACAACTCGGTGTTCGATAAAGTGGTGCCTGGCTATTACCACCGCTACAGCCCGACCAGCGGCACTATTGAGCGTTCGACCTGCTGTGAAAACACCGCGACAGAACACAAAATGATGGATAAGTTTGTGAAAGATTCTTTGGTGCTGCTGGCGAAAGAATATGGCTTTGACAGCTTCCGCTTCGACATTATGGGTCACCATCCGAAGGCCGGGATTCTGGCGGCCCGCGACGCGGTGCGGGCGGTCGATCCAGATACCTACTTCTATGGTGAAGGCTGGAACTTTGGTGAAGTGGCGGACGATCGGCTTTTTGTGCAGGCCCGGCAGGCCAATATGGCTGGCACCGAAGTGGGTACTTTTAACGACAGGATCCGTGACGCGGTTCGCAGCGCTGCGCTATTTAATGGCAAGGGCACAGCCACTGAATTGCAGCAACAAAACTACATTGAAATTGGTCTGGCCGGTACCTTAAAAGACTATCTGCTGAAAGATTATCGCGGCAATACAGGGACGGCGTCCGGCATCAGCTGGAATGGTCAACCGGCCGGTTATGCCACAGACCCGGCTGACATTATTAACTATGTGTCCAAACACGATAATGAAGCCATTTGGGACAAGCTGCAGCTGGAGCTGCATAACGCCGGAGTGACCCTGAGTCTGGAAAACCGGGTGCGGGTGAATAACATAGCGTTAGCTATTCCGCTGCTGAGCCAGGGTATTCCGTTCCTGCAAATGGGCGATGATTTATTACGTTCCAAATCACTGGACCGCAATAGCTACGATGCCGGGGACTGGTTTAACTTTGTTGATTTCAGTAAAGAGAGCAATAACTGGAATGTAGGCTTACCGCTGGCGCAGGACAATAAAGCCAGTTGGTCGACCATAGCTGCTGTTGCATCCAATCCAGCCACTCAGGTCGGACCGGCCGAAATTGAGTTGTCCGCTGCGGTGTTCAGAGAATTTTTACAAATCCGTAAGAGCAGTCCGTTGTTCCGTCTTACCACGGGCCAGGATGTGATGGACAGAGTGGGGTTCCACAACATCGGCAAAACCACCATTGCAGGTCTGATTGTGATGAGCATTGACGATGGCTTGGGCCTGGCGGATTTAGACCCGGCCTGTGATGCGCTGGTGGTGGTCATTAACGGCACTGCAGCTACACAGTCACATACAGTGCCGACTGCCAGTGGCTTCAGTCTGCACTCTGTGCAGCAACAATCGGCAGATTCAGAGGCGCAGCTGGCCAGTTTTAGCGCTGGCAGTAATGAAGGCACTTTCACTGTGCCAGCTTATACAGCCGCTGTTTTTGTCAAAGCTCAGCACGGTGCTCAGGGCTCGGGCTTAAAAGCTGACGCGACCATGGGGGCACCGGACATTCCTCCTTATCAGTTGACCACAGTGTACCTGCGCGGCGCGATGAATGGCTGGGGTACTGACGATGCATTCAGTTATGACGGCGAAGGCGTGTACAGCATGGTCCGTGAGCTGGATGCGGGCGATTATGAATTCAAAGTCGCTTCGGAAAACTGGAGCACTGTGGACTTTGGCTCGGCTGATCAGCAGGTGGCTCTGGGGGTTTCGAAAACCTTAAGCCGCGGCGCGTCGAATCTGAAACTGAGCATTGCTGCCAAAGGGCAATACCAGTTCCGTCTGGATGCCTCTAATCCAGAAGCGCCGGTTCTGACGGTGTCTGAACCTGCTCCTTATGGCGAAACTACGGTCTTTGTGCGGGGGGATATGAACGGCTGGGGAACCACCAACGCTATGCAATTTGGCGGTGGCCTGTACAAAGCGACCCTCACATTGGAGGCAAAAGAGTACAACTTTAAACTGGCCTCTGAAGACTGGAACACGATCGATTTTGGGTCATCCGATGCGGTGGTTGTGCCGGGTGAGAGCAAAGTACTGCAAAGCAAAGGCGGCAATCTGAAAGTGACGCCAGCTCAGGCCGGTGACTACAGTTTTGAATTGGATGCGTCAGACCTGGCGGCCCCCAGCATCAGAGTGATCAAGTTGTAAGTAGGTTGAACAAAAAGCCACTGAAATCAGTGGCTTTTTAATGCTGTTCAGTCGGCGATCGGCCTGGTCTCCGTCAGCTCTTTATTGCACAGCAGAAGGGCAGGTATTTGGCAAAAACGGCTGGCAAATCTGCCGTGCTGAGCTAAGGTTTTGCTTAGGAATGATGCAGTGCAAAGGAGGAAAAAACTCTAAAGATATCAGAAGTTTTTCTGATTAATTTGCACTAATTTGGGGCGAATTTCTGTGAATTGCTCCAGAATGTGACAAGCCTTAGGGCTTGAATACGTATTCATGTTGAAGATAGACAGACTTGGGTTTAATAAGTCAGAACGAACCAAAAGAAACGCCTCCAACAGGGCTGGTTTGTGATCACACACAAAAGAACATAACCGGGGATAAGGGCATGCATAAATTCAAATTAAGTATGTTAACAGTGGCTATGGCAACCGCAGGCTTAATGTCTGGTATTGCTGCTGCAGATCAGACTGCGGATACACAAAATAACAAGCAGCTGTCTGCCAAAGAAAAAGCCAAACAAGAAGCTCAGTTAGAAGTGATTGAGATTAAAGGCTTCCGTCGTTCAGTTGTCGACTCGATCAACACCAAACGTTTTTCACCAAACGTCGTTGAATCCATCTCTGCTGAAGACATTGGTAAATTACCGGATTCAAGTATTGCTGAATCAATTTCCCGCCTGCCTGGTTTAACCAGTCAGCGTCTGGATGGCCGTGCCAGCCGCGTCAGTATTCGTGGTTTCGGTGAAAACGAAAGTGCCACCACCTTCAATGGTCGTGAGCAGGTGTCTATCGGCGATAACCGCGGTGTGGAATTCGATCTGTACCCGTCTGAAATTATGAGCGGTGTCACCGTTTATAAAACGCCAAACGCCACACTGGAAGCTGAAGGTATTGCCGGTGTTATCGACATGCAAACGGTCAAGCCATTAAGCCGTGAGCGTACGCTGCAGTTCAGTGGTCAGTACGAACAGACCAGCCTGGATAAACTGAACCCGGACGGTAATGACAATGGTGCCCGTGGTACTATTTCTTATATCGACAAATTTGCTGACGACAAAGTAGGTATTGCCTTTGCGTATACCTCTATGGCGTCTCCTAATCAGGAAAAACGCTGGAATGCCTGGGGTTTCAACAACGCGACTCTGGATGGCGACGATATCACTATGCTTGGTGGTGCCAAGCCGTTTGTGCGTTCTTCTACCCTGGAGCGTGACAGTGCTTTATTCGTGCTGGAAGCCGCACCAACTGACAAGCTGAAGCTGACTTTTGATGCCTTATACGTCGATTTTAACGACGAGAAAATCTTACGCGGTATCGAGATCCCATATGGTTGGGGTTATGCCGTATCAGACGCCAACACTGAAATTCTGGCCCGCGATGGCGACTTCGTCACCAGCGCCCGTAAATCAGGCGAAAAACTGGTGGTACGTAACGACGCGGAAGACCGTTCTGCCGAAATGACCGCTGTTGGTTTCAATGTGGACTACAACCTGAATGACGACTGGTCTTTGGAATTCGACGTGTCCAATTCACAGGTCGATCGCAAAATCTGGAGTATGGAAAGCTACTCAGGTTACGGCCGCGGTGACAATATTGGTCCTTATGACACCATCACCTACAGCTTAGTGGATGGTACCAACGGTGCTATCTTCACACCGACACTGGATTACGGTGATTTCGACCTGGTGAAATTAGGTGGACCACGCAGCTGGGGTTCAAGCGCAGTGCTGAACAACACCTATGGCGTTAACGGCGACCCAGTCTACAACAACGCGGCTCAGGACGGCTTTATCAACGCGCCTGAAATCAGCGACGAACTGACCAGCTTTAAACTGGCGGCTACTCAGTTGCTGGAAGACGCCGGTATGTTCACCAAAATGAGCTACGGTATTTCTTACCGTGACCGCGAGAAGCAGAAGAAGTCTGAAGGTTACTTCATGACCTTAAAAGACTTCCCTGAAATGGTTTCTGTGCCAGAGCAATACCGTTTAGGTACAGCCAACCTGGACTTTATCGGTATGGGCGACATGATTGCCTATGATTCCCGTGGTCTGGTGCGTGACGGTTACTACAACCTGATCCAGGAAAGCCTGACTAACCCGGATCACGCGGCGAAGAGCTGGACTGTTAACGAAGAAATCCTGGCGTACTTTGTACAAGCCGATTTCGAAACAGAACTGGGCAGCATTCCTGTGACTGGTAACTTCGGTCTGCGTTACCTGGATACCGACCAATCTTCTCAGGGCACAGCCTACAACACTGTGAATGGCGAAGTGGTGTTTACACCAACAGATGTCAGCCACAGCTACTCGCACCTGTTACCAAGCCTGAACCTGACCTTCGACGTCGCAGAAGATCAAAGTGTGCGTTTAGGCGCTGCCAAGACATTGTCTCGCGCTCGTCTGGATGAAATGCATTCGTCTGTCAGCGCGTCTTACAACTCTACACCAGATGCCAACGGTAACTACTGGGCCATCAGTGGCGGTAACCCGTTACTGGAGCCAAAAGAAGCCACTGGCGTGGATTTAACCTACGAAAACTACTTCAGTGACGAAGGTTATTTCTCAGTGGCTTATTACTGGAAGGACCTGAACCAGTGGATTTTTGATGGCCGTTACCAGTTAGAACTGGAAGGCGTTGCCAACCCAAGCACTGGGGAAGTTCCAGAAACTTCAGGCGCGACAGGTTCAGGTAAAGTCAATGGCGGTGGCGGTACTCTGCATGGTTATGAACTGTCTGTGACACTGCCATTTAATATCATCAGTGAATCACTGGATGGTTTTGGTTTGATTGCCAGCCACAGCCGTGTGTCTCAGGACGTAACGGACCAGAATGGCAATGCCTACTCACTGCCAGGCCTGTCAGATACTGTTCAGACTCTGACCGGTTACTATGATCATGCTGGCTTCCAGGCGCGTGCCAGCCTGCGTAAACGTAGTGACTTTAAAGGTGATGTGTACGGCATTGGCTTTAACACCCAACAAGTGGACGTGAAAGGCGAAACTATTGTGGATGCCCAAGTTGGCTACGACTTTGGTGAAGGTGGTTTCACTGAGCTGGAAGGCCTGTCAGTATTCCTGCAAGGTCAGAACCTGAGTGACGAGCCATTCGTTTCACTGCAAGACGGTCGTGTCCGTGACTATCAGCAGTACGGCAGAACCTTCCTGTTAGGTTTCAGCTACAAAATGTAATAGCGGTCATCGCAGAAAACCCCAGCATTGACTGGGGTTTTTTTTCGTTGTCATAGTAGCGCAGCAGGGCTATTGGAGACTGAACGGGACAGTTATGCAGCAGAAATCTGTAAAAAAAATAGTTATTTTGGGAGGCGGCACCGCGGGTTGGATTTCGGCTTCGTTGCTGGTGAAAATTCTTGGCAAGGTGCTGGACATCACGCTGGTGGAATCAGAAGACATTGGCACTATAGGTGTTGGTGAAGCCACCATTCCGCCTATTCAAAGCCTGAACGCAGCGCTGGGCTTGCAGGAAGAGGAATTTCTGCGGGAAACCATGGGAACCATCAAACTGGGGATCCAGTTTGAGCACTGGGGCGATGTCGGCGAAAGCTATATGCATGCTTTTGGCACTGTGGGTAAGGATTTCCCATTTTGCCATTTTAATCATTTCTGGCGCCGAGCCGATCAGTTGGGCATGAGCTTTAACTACTGGGACTTTTCGCTGAATTATCAGGCGTCGCTGCAGAACAAATTCAGCAAACTGGACAGGATTGAAGGGGTCAACCTGGGCGGCCTGACCTATGCCTATCACTTTGATGCCGGCCTGTATGCGCGGTTTTTACGTAAATACAGCGAGTCGGTTGGCGTAAAGCGCATCGAAGGCAAAGTGGCTACTGTGCAACAGGACCCCTTGACGGGTGATATCCAGGCCTTGTTGCTGCAGTCAGGGCAACGCATTGAAGGTGATTTGTTTCTGGATTGCAGTGGTTTGCACAGCCTGCTGATCGATAAAACCCTCAACACTGGTTTTGAGGACTGGTCGCATTGGCTACCCGCAGACAGCGCCGTGGCGGTGCCTTCCGCGAAAACTGAACCTGTCGTGCCTTATACCCGCTCCATTGCCCATGCCAATGGCTGGCAGTGGCGAATTCCGTTGCAGCACCGCACCGGTAATGGCTTTGTCTATTCCAGTAAATACTGTACGGACGAAGAAGCCAAACAGCTGTTGCTAAGCAACCTGGACAGCCAAGCACTGGCCGAACCCCGGCTGATTAAATTCCGCACCGGCCGGCGGCTGCAGCAATGGCAGCGCAATGTGGTCAGTATTGGTTTAGCCAGTGGTTTTCTTGAACCACTGGAATCCACCAGTATTCATTTGATCCAGTCTGCGGTGCTGCGTTTACTGAAGTTCTTTCCGCATCTGGGCATCAATGACAGTGACAGGGCGGAGTACAACAGGCAGTCCAAAATCGAATTCGAACAAATCCGCGACTTTATTATTCTGCATTACAAATTAACCCGGCGGCAGGACAGCAAATTCTGGCGTGATTGTAAGCAGATGGCGGTGCCAGCGAGCCTGGAGCGCAAGCTGCAGCAGTTTGCTCAGTCAGGGTTGGTATTCCGTGAGCAGGATGAGCTGTTCAGCGAAATTGCCTGGCAGCAGGTGATGCTAGGGCAGGGCTTGCTGCCTGCCGATCATCATCCTCTGGTGGATGCGCTTACCGAAGCGCAGCTGCAGGATATGCTGCAAAACCTGAAAGTGATCTTTGAAAAAACTACCGAGCGTCTTGGCAGTCATCAGGAGTTTCTGGCCCGGGTGGCCGGAACCCGGCACTGAGATGCTTCACAGGAGTGTAAATGAAGCTTTTTAATCGTTGTTTTCGCCTGTCAGCCTCAGGGGGCTGGCTGCTGCTGGTCAGCCTGAGTTGCCCGCTGGCCAGTCAGGCGGCCCAGTATCAGTCGCACCAGTTGCAAAAGAACCAACTGCAGGTGCAGACCGATGAATACCAGTTGCAGCTCAGTTTTAAAAGCCCCGGTGCAGTTGAGGTGTTTTATCAGCAAAGCGGCGTCAAACAGCTGCCGTCTTTTGCTCTGGCCGAACCGGAGCTGGCGTTACCTGCGCAGTTAAAGGATGAGCAAACTGCGCTGCAGTTTGGTACAGAGCAACTGCAGGTGCGGCTGCAAAAGTCGCCGTTGCAGCTGCAGTTCTATCGTGGCAACGAGTTGATACTGAAAGAAGAAGCTGGTTATTTTGCCCACCAGACCCTGCGCGGTTTTCGTTTTGCACTGACGCCGGATGAAAAACTGCTGGGCGGCGGCGAGCGGGTGCTTGGTATGGACAGAAGGGGCCAACGCCTGCCGCTCTACAACAAAGCCAGCTACGGCTACAACGGTGAAACCAAGCAGATGTATTTTGGTTTACCGGCTGTGCTTTCCAGCAAAAAATACGCGCTGGTGTTTGATAACAGTGCCAGTGGTTTCCTCGATTTAGGCGCCACCGAAAAAGACGTGTTGCAGTTTGAAGCAGTGGCTGGCCGCACGTCTTACCTGGTGGTGACGGCACCGACCTACCCACAACTGATGCAACAGTACGTCAACACCACAGGCAAGCAACCCTTGCCGCCACGCTGGGCCTTCGGTAATTTTGCCTCCCGCTTTGGTTACCGCACCGAACAGCAAAGCCGCGACATAGTGCAGAAGTTCCATGATGCCGATTTTCCGCTTGACGCGCTGGTGCTGGACCTGTACTGGTTTGGCAAAGACATTCAGGGCCATATGGGTAACCTGGCCTGGGACAACGAGGCCTTCCCGCAGCCTAAGCAAATGATTGCCGACTTTAAAGCTAAAGGCGTCAATACCATTCTGATCACCGAGCCTTTTGTGCTCAGCAGCTCGAAACGCTGGGATGAAGCCGTGGCCGCCAATGCGCTGGCAAAAAACCTGGCCGGGCAGCCAAAACGTTTTGATTTTTACTTTGGCAATACTGGTCTGGTGGATGTGTTTTCCAAAGAGGGTCAGGCCTGGTTTAACGGCATTTACAACCAACTGGCTCAGGACGGCGTGGCCGGCTGGTGGGGCGATTTAGGCGAACCCGAAGTTCACCCGGCCGACAGTATTCATGCCATTGGCACCGCCGACGAAATTCACAATGCCTATGGCCATCAATGGGCCGCCATGCTGTACCAGAACCGCTTAGAGCAGCAGCCACAACAACGACCGATGATTATGATGCGAGCCGGTTTTGCCGGTTCTCAGCGCTACGGCATGATCCCCTGGACTGGCGATGTTGACCGTTCCTGGGGCGGCTTAAAACCACAAGTGGAACTGGCACTGCAAATGGGCCTGCTGGGCATGGGCTATACCCACTCCGATTTGGGCGGTTTTGCCGGTGGTGAGCAATTCGACCAGGAGCTCTATGTACGCTGGTTGCAGTACGGCGTGTTTCAGCCGGTATTCCGGCCTCATGCGCAGGAGCATATAGCGCCTGAGCCGGTGTTGCATGACAAAACCACCCAGGATTTACTGCGGCCTTTCGTCAAGCTGCGTTACCGGATGGCGGCTTACAACTACACCCTGGCGTACCAGAACTCGACCTTGGGTTTACCGCTGATGCGGCCGCTGTTTTTTGCCGACGAAAGCCAAACCGAGCTGATGCTGAACAAAGACAGCTATTTTTGGGGGGATGCCTTTTTAGTGACCCCTGTCACCGCACCTGGCGTGAAAGCGGTAACAGTGCAGCTGCCCAAAGGCGTCTGGCTGGATTATTTCACCGGCCAGCGCTACGAAGGTGGCCGCAGTATTGAGCAACCGACCAGCCTGAGCACTTTACCCGTTCTGGTCAAAGCCGGTGCTTTTGTGCCTTTGGTACCGGCCGTGCAGAGCCTGAGCCAATACAGCAGCCGTCAGCTGGAACTGCATTATTACCATGACGACAGTGTCGCTGCAGGCCAGGGCGAACTGTACGAAGACGATGGGGTGTCGCCCGACAGCCTGGCGACAGGCCAATACGAGTTGCTGAAATTTAACGCTGTGCACGCCAAAGGCCAGCTGCAACTGAGCCTGGACCGCACTGGGTTAGGTTATATCGGCATGCTGAAGCAGCGTGCGGTGACGCTGGTGCTGCATCAGCTGAGCAAAGCAAGTGCGATTGAGCTGGATGGCCAGCCGCTGCCAGAGCTGAGCAGTCAGGCGGAACTTAAAGCGGCGGCCACAGGGTTTTACCGGGATAAGAGCAACAACCAGTTATGGCTGAAGCTTGACTGGACCAAAGCCCGGCATCAGCTGCAACTAAGCAGCGGAGGTTAAAATGAAAAGCACTGTGGTGTTATTTAGCCTGCTTGTTGCCTCTGTGCCGGCGGCCAGTGTCGCGGCTGCATCAATTGACCGGCTGGAGCCAGCCTTTTGGTGGGCCGGTATGAAAGAGCCCGCCTTACAGCTGATGGTGTATGGCAAGGGTATTCAGCACTCGAGCGTTAGCCTGAATTATCCGGGCGTCAGCCTGCAGGGGGTGCAAAAGGTTGCCAACCCCAATTACCTCTTTATCGACCTGAAGCTGGCGGCCGATGTGAAGCCAGGCCAGTTCGACCTGGTGTTTTCTCAGCAAGGCAAAGAGCAAAGCCGCTACCAGTACAGGTTGCTGGCACGGCGTGAAGGCTCAGCACAGCGGCAGGGCTTTAGTCAGAAAGACAGCATTTATCTGATTACGCCGGACCGCTTTGTTAACGGAGACCTAAGCAACGACAGTGTTGCGGGTTTGCCAGACCGGCTGGACAGAAGCAACCCGGGTGGCCGCCATGGCGGAGATATTGCCGGTATGCAACAAGCGCTGCCGTATTTGCAGCAGCTGGGGATCACCCAAATCTGGCCGCAGCCTTTGGTGGAAAATAACAGCGCGGCGTATTCCTACCATGGTTATGGCGCGACAGATTTATACAACATTGACCCGCGTTTTGGCAGCAATGCCAGTTATCAGGCCTTTGTCGCCGCCGCCAAAAAACAGGGCATCGGGGTGATTCAGGACATTGTGGTGAACCATATTGGTGTGGACCACTGGTGGGTCAAGGATTTACCGACTAAGGACTGGCTGAATTATGGCGGCAGCTTTCAGCCTACTAATCATGCCCGCACCACAGTGCAGGACCCTTATGCCTCGGACGCCGACAAAAAGGCTTTTGTGGACGGCTGGTTTGTCGACAGTATGCCTGATCTGAATCAGCGCAACCCGCTGCTGGCCACTTACCTGATCCAAAACTCCGTCTGGTGGGTGGAATATGCCGATTTATCCGGTATTCGGGAAGACACCTATCCTTATGCCGACAAAAGCTTTCTGACCGCCTGGTCGAAACGGTTGATGACCGAATACCCCAATTTCAATATCGTGGGCGAAGAATGGAGCGCCAACCCGCAAGTCGTGTCGTACTGGCAACGTGGCAAACAAAACCATGATGGTTATGTTTCTTACACCCCCAGCATGATGGATTTTCCGCTCTATTATGCGCTGCTGGGGGCATTAACTGCGCCTGAAAGCTGGGATGCCGGTTGGGTGAAATTGTATGAAGCCCTGGCCAATGACGTGTTGTACCCGGACCCGACTAACCTGGTGTTGTTTGAAGGCAACCATGACACAGCGCGGCTGTTTTCACTGCTGAACAATGACGTTGACCTGTACCGGATGGCCCTGGTGTATCTGTTTACCAGCCCACGTATTCCGCAGTTGTATTACGGCACCGAAATTCTGGCGCAAAGCCCGAAACAGCGTGACGACGGCCTGGTGCGCAGTGATTTCCCGGGTGGCTGGAAAGATGATGAAGTGAATGCCTTTACCGGCAAAGGCTTAACTGCGCAGCAGCAACAGGCTCAGCAACTGGTGAAACGCTTGGCGAATCTGCGTAAGCACAGCAAGGTTTTGCAGCAGGGCAGGATGAAACATTTCAGCCCGAAAGAGGGCGTATACAGTTATGTCCGTTATGCGGACGGCCAGCAAATTTGGGTATTGCTGAACAAAAACAACAGCGCCAGCCAGGTCGACCTGAGCCGCTATGCCGAGTTGATGCCAGCTGGGGCTCAAGCGCAGGATTTATTGACAGGCCAGCAACTACAATTGGGGGCTGAGCTTTTGCTGCCGGCGCGTGGCAGTCTGCTGCTACAACTGAGTGAGCCGACAGCGCCTTAGCGCGCTGCGATGATCGTCTGCTGCGTCAGGTCGTCTGTCGCGTCTGAATTTAAGCCTGCTGGACATCAGCAGGCTTTTCTTTACACTGGTCCGGTAATTTTTTGTTAATTCCTAACTAAAACAACAAACTCACTGAGGTTTTCATGCAACATAAATCATTACTGGCGCTGGCTGTAATGGCTGCTCTGGCTGGCTGTGGTCAACCGCAACAATCGGCGGCAGACAGCAAGCCAGCAGCTGTGGCAGAACAAACGCAACTGACATCTGGCGTTGAAGTGGCCAATATGGACACCAGCGTCAAACCCCAACAAGACTTCTTCCGTTATGTAAACGGCCAGTGGCTGGAGCGCACTGAAATTCCAGCCGACAAAGGCCGTTGGGGCAGCTTTGATGAGCTGCGTGAAAATGCTGACAAACAAGTACTGGCTATTGTGAAAGAGCTGGCGGCACAACCTGCGGATGCCGGCACAGACGCACAGAAAATTGCCGACTTGTACCGCTCTTATATGGACACTGAAACGCTGGATAAGCTGGGCCTGACCCCGCTGACTACAGCTTTCGAGCGTGTCGACAGCCTGAAAACCCATGCAGATCTGGCTGTACTCTGGGGCGAATGGCAGGCCTACCGTGTGGGAACCCCTGTGGTGCTCTTTGTCGGTCAGGATCAGAAACAGTCTGATCAATACACCACTATGCTGAATCAGGCCGGTTTGGGTATGCCAGACCGCGACTACTACCTGAACAGCGATGAAAAATCTAAAGATATTCAAGCCAAGTACGTGGCCTATATCAGTAAAGTAGCTGAGCTTGCCGGCTGGCAAGAGCCGGCTAAAGTGGCTGCCACTGTGTACGCTATTGAAGAGAAACTGGCAAAAGAGCAGTGGAGCCGGGTACAAAACCGCGACCGCAATGCCACCTACAACAAGCTGACATTGGCTCAACTGGCCGAAACCGCTCCTGGCCTGGATTGGGCTGCGCTGATTAAAGCGGCCAAGCTGGAAAGCATTACGGATGTGGTGGTGCGCCAACCGACCTATCTGGCTGCTTTTGCCAAACTGCAGGCCGAAATTCCGGTCGCCGACTGGCAAACCTACCTGAAGTTCCATCTGGTCCGCGCCAACAGCGACAGCCTGGCCAAAGCCTTTGACGAGGCCAGCTTTGAGTTTTACGGCAAAACCTTATCTGGCCTGGAAGCTCAGCGTGACCGTGAAAAACGTGCGGTGGAATCTGTACAGCAGGCACTGGGCTTTATGGTCGGCAAAATGTACGTGGACCGTTACTTCAAGCCGGAAGCCAAAGAGCGGATGGACCAGCTGATCAAAAACCTGCGGGTGGCGTTTAAAGAGTCGATCGACGGTCTGGAATGGATGAGCCCGGAAACTAAACTGGCTGCCCAGGAAAAACTGTCCAAGTTCAATGCCAAAATTGGCTATCCGGATGTGTGGCGTGATTACAGTTGTCTGGAGATTAAAGCCGGTGATCTGCTCGGCAATATCCAGCGCTCAGGCCAGTGTGAATACGATCGGATGATTGGTAAGTTAGGCAAGCCGGTAGACCGTTCTGAGTGGGGCATGACGCCACAAACAGTCAACGCCTACTACAGCTCAACGATGAACGAAATTGTGTTCCCAGCCGCTATTTTGCAGCCGCCATTCTTTAACGTGGATGCCGACGACGCGGTGAACTACGGTGCTATCGGTGGCGTGATTGGCCACGAAATCACCCACGGTTTTGACGACCAGGGCAGTCGCTCTGACGGTAACGGTAACCTGAAAGACTGGTGGAAACCAGCCGACGCTGAGCAGTTTAAAAAGCGTACCCAGTTGATGGTCGATCAGTACAGTGCCTTTAACCCTATTGATGATTTAAAACTGCAGGGCGCATTGGGCCTGGGTGAAAACATTGCCGATTTGGGCGGCCTGACGGTGGCCTTTAAGGCCTACCATAACTCGCTGCAAGGCAAAGAAGCGCCGGTGCTGGATGGCTTCAACGGCGATCAGCGTTTCTTTATGGGCTGGTCTCAGGTCTGGCGTATCAAGTTCCGCGACGCCGCACTGCGTCAGCAAGTGATCACAGGTCCGCACTCACCGGGTATGTACCGTGTGTTGGGTGTGCTGTCGAATATGCCAGAGTTCTACCAGACCTTCGACGTGAAACCGGGTGACGGCATGTACAGACCGGACGATGTTCGGGTGAAGATTTGGTAGGCGTTAATGCATTGATCTGGTTAAATTAACCCTGTTTAAGCCCTGGACTGTCCGGGGCTTTATTTTTGTTGATTACGCAGGGGCCTCCCTTGCCATCAGCCACAGAAAAAAGCGCAGGCATGTGCGTTGAGCGCAAAGCTGCAGTCGAAAAGGATTTCCAATGGCGAATTTCACTTTATTTAAAAGTTATACTGCGTGGTTGCTATCCAGTGCGAACTTTTTGGTCTCAATCCTCTTTGTGCTGGGGTTTTATGCCTTCCATGACAAGATCTTTAACTCGGCTTCTGTCGTCGATATGAATTACCTGACTGCGACCATAGTGACACATGTCGCTTTGGTTTTTTATGGTGGTAAATTCATCGTATTTGTGTGCAAACCCAAAACGCTGGCGATTGTCGTGCAGCAGGGAACTGTGCAGCTTGGTAGCGGCGCGTCTATTGCTATGGATAAGGCGGTGTTCCGGCTGAACAGGTTTGATGACGAAGTCGTAGTGATTAGGTTTTACCACAACGACAAAAATGTACTGAATATTGACCCTGGGTACCAATGTCCAGATGGCTTTAAGCCGCTAGCCAAACAACTGCAAAGCATGCAGTGTATCGTTGAAGTGACCTAGCTAAAACTCTGAGTCTGTTTCAGTGCTTAAAGTGGGTCAGCGCAGGCAGCCAAAAGATGGCTGCTTGAATACGTATTCATCTGTAGTAGCATGGAAAAGCTGCTCTAATCGGGCACCCGCGCGCGTTGGCATTGTCTGTCATAGTGCTGCAGCAACGCGGTATCGATGACACACACATTCTAAAACAGGACTTCAGTCCGGACGCTCTCTGGCAACAGCCTCCAAGGTTGTTTGCACTGCAGAGCTTATTAAGACAACAGGACAGCAGATGAAACAACCACAGTTAAGCTTCTGGCAGATCTGGAACCTGAGTTTCGGCTTTTTGGGGGTGCAAATTGGCTTTGCACTGCAAAACGGTAATGTCAGCCGGATTTTATCCGACTTAGGTGCCGATTTATCTTCCTTATCTTTATTCTGGCTGGCGGCCCCTATTATGGGCTTGCTGGTGCAACCTATTGTGGGCGCGGCGTCGGACCGCACCTGGAATAAACTGGGCCGGCGTTTGCCATTTATGCTGGGTGGCGCCTTGGTGGCGGCTGCGGCCATGTTGCTGTTGCCCAATGCCTCCATGGTGGTGGCTTTTATACCGCCTATGCTGTTTGGTCTGGTGATTTTTGCCATTAAAGACGCCGCCTTTAACGTCACCTTTCAGCCGTTCCGTTCTTTGGTGTCGGACATGGTGCCGGCTAATCAGCGTAACCTGGGGTATTCAGTACAAACGCTGCTGATTAATATTGGTGCTGTGGTGGGCTCAATTTTGCCATTTGTGCTGACCAATGTGATGGGACTGAACAATGCCTCCACACCAGGTGAAGTGGCGCCTTCCGTGATTTGGTCGTTTTACATTGGCGCTGCTATTTTGCTGGGCTCTGTGGCCTGGACTGTGCTGCGTACCCGTGAATACCCGCCAGAGCAGTATTACGCCTACAAAGGTGAAACTGTGCAGCCGACGGAACCTGCCGAAAAAAGCTTTGGCGAAAAGCTGGCCGGTTTCTGGCAAACCACCAAAACCATGCCACGTATTATGCGTCAGCTGGCGCTGGTGCAGTTTTTCTCCTGGTTCTCGTTATTTATTATGTGGACTTATTTCCCGGCCGCTATTGCTCAGCACAGCTGGGGCGTGGATGTGCAATGGTTTGACCCGGCCTATATCACCCAGATGGGGGGCTTACCTGCTGAGATTGCCGCCGCCAAAGGTGCTGCAGGCGACTGGGTGGGTATTCTGTACGCCGGTTATTCTTTGTTTGCTGTGTTGTTTGCCTTGGTGATGGCGAAGCTGGCCAATCTGTTTGGCCGCCGTCTGGTGTATTCAGCGGCGCTGCTGTGCGGTGGTTTGGGTTACCTGAGTTTTATTCTGTTTAAAGACCCAAGCATGATCGAAGTGGATTTACTGATCACCCAGGTCACTATTCCGCAAGGCGCCCTGAGTCTGATGATCCCGATGGTTGGTATAGGTATTGCCTGGGCCGCTATTCTGGCCATGCCATACGCCATTCTGGCGGGTGCCTTGCCAGCGCACCGCACCGGTGTTTATATGGGGATTTTTAACTTCACCATAGCCGCGCCGCAGATTATCTCTGGCCTGCTGGCCGGTTGGATCTTAGGCCACCTGTTTGCCAACAATGCGGTATACATTGTAATGCTGGCCGGTGGCTCTATGGTGCTGGGTGCCCTGTCAGTCTGGCTGGTGCAGGATAAAGAAAGCAAAGACTAACAGTGTTTATGAAATAACAAAGCCGCTTTACAGCGGCTTTGTTATTTAGCGGCAGGCCTACTTTAACCGGTATTGGCACCACAGTTGGCGCTGTTTGGCGTTTTGCCAGCTCCAGGCCAGAAGGCGGCTGCTTTTCTGGCCTTGCTGCATATCGATTTGCTTCACATCGGCACCCGCCTGTTGCAGCTGACTAACCAGTGCAGGCAGGTTGTCGACTTTGGACACCAGGCTGCTGAACCACAGTACCTGACTGGCGAAGTCTTTACTTTCTCTGATCATTTGCCCGATAAAGGCCTGCTCTCCGCCTTCACAGACCAGTTCATGGCTACGACCAGCGAAATTCAGGCCGTCGCCGCTTAAGCCTAACTGGCGCTGCTTACGTTCGGTGCCAGCTTTGGCGTCCTGTTCAGTCGCATGAAAGGGCGGGTTGCATAAGGTCAGTTCGAACAAGTCTTTCGGGCCGATAATGCCTTTGAAAATCTGTTGTGCGGATGATTGCTGACGCAGCGAAATTTTACTTTGCAGCTGGTTTTGTTTTATCAACTGTGACGCTGCAACCACAGCGTCAGGGTCCAGCTCGGCGGCTACGACCTGCCAGCCGTAGTCGGCTTGCGCCAGCAGCGGGTAAATCAGGTTAGCACCTGTGCCAATATCCAGCAGCTGTACCTTGCGGCCTTTCACCAGTTTGCCAGCCTCTGTTGCCAGCAGGTCTGCCAGATGATGCAGGTAATCCACCCGGCCAGGCACGGCCGGGCATAAAAAACCGTCCGGCAATTGCCAGTGCTGCACGCCATAATGGTGCGCCAACAACGCTTTGTTTAATTGTAAAACCGCAGCAGGGTTAGCAAAATCAATGGATAACCGGCCATAGCCGTTATCGCGGACAAAAGGGGTTAAGGCGGCGTTGGCGGCCGTCAAGGCTGCAAAATCATAACCTTGCAGGTGTTTATTCCGTGGGTGCATCTGGCTTCCTGGCTGGGTTAGTTTTGTGCACCACAGGACTGACGCACCACAATTTTGGGTTCAATTTCCGTCAGCGCCACTTGTTCATGGTTGATCAAGCGTAGCAGGTTGACCACCAGCATCTCTCCGGCCAACGAGGTGTTTTGAGCTATGGTGGTTAACGCCGGGGAAGAGAATGAGGCCACTGGGATATCGTCAAACCCCACCACCGCCACGTCGTCTGGAATACGTTTGCCCAGTTTTTGCAGGGCGCGCATGGCTCCAATGGCAATTAAGTCGCTGGCACAAAACAGGGCGTCAAACGTTTTGCCTTGGGCATGCAGCTGCATAATGGCGTCAAAGCCGGCTTGCTCAGTCGAAATGGCATCCAGCTGCGCCACCTGGGATTCGTCTATACCTGCCTCTGCAATGGCTTTCAGCATACCCTGATAACGGTCGAAAAACTCCGGGCTTCCGGCAGAAGCGTTGCCGATAAAGGCAAAACGGCGCCGACCCAGGCTCAGTAAATGCTGGCCAGCCAGTTTGCCACCTTCAAGGTTATTGCTGCGAATGGTGACTTCCGGATGGTTTAGCACTTCGGCGCCCCAGCAAACAAAGTGAGTTTGCTGAGCCAGCAGGGTATCGAGTTTTTCTTCGTAATCTTTGTAGTCGCCGTAACCCAATAAAATAATGCCGTCGGCTTTTTTGCTGTCTTCATAATCGGCGTGCCAATCGTTGCTCAGCTGCTGAAAGGACACCAACAGATCATGACCCCGCTGACTGCAGGCACGGGTAATGCTGCCGAGCATCGACAGGAAAAACGGGTTGATTTGCGACTCATCGACGGTCGGGTCTTCAAACAGCAACAGGGCCAAAGTGCCGCTGCGCTGTTTGCGCAGGTTGCTGGCGTTTTTGTCCACTTTGTAGTTCAGCTGTTTGGCAATGGCGAAGATTTTATCTTTGGTTTCCTGATTGACGGCCGGGCTGTCACGCAGCGCACGCGACACAGTCGATTGGGAAACGCCAGCCAGATAAGCGATATCAAAAGAGGTCGCTTTTCCTTTGAGCACGGGCCATTGCGATTTGTCTGACGTCATTGTTAGATTCGGAGCTGTTACTACTGGTGCCGCATCATAGCATTAAAAGCCTTGATTGGATCCTAACCAAAGCAGGGGCCGATAATGTTGCAAAGATTAGCGCTCATTTTGTGAAACATTGTTATGTCTGCTTAAGCTGGTTTTCAGAAACTGCTAAAGTATCGCCATCTAATTAGTGAGTGCTCTGTATGAAAAAACTGCTGATGATTGTGCTGTTCTGTATCAGTGGTGTCCAGACTGCGTACGCCTCCTGCACTGAAACCAGTTCTGGCTGTGTTGAACCTGGCCAGTTTAATCTGGCGTTGGCCTTAGGTGCCGGTCAGCGCACCAATCCTTTGCATAATGGTGAGAATGTGCCGCTGCTGCTGATGCCTGATGTCAGCTATTACGGTGAGTATTGGTTTTGGGATAACACCACCGCAGGTTACAGCCTGTTGCAACAACCGGATTTTGTGTTGAGCCTGGTGGTGAAGCTGAACCAGGAAAAAGGCTATTTTCAGCGTTGGTTTGCCGGCAATCTGATGACTTACAGCACGTCCAGCACCATGTTGCCACCTGAAGTGGACACCGGGGCTACGAAACAAATGTCGATGGTATCGGTCAGCGAAGTGAACAAACGCCCGACTGCCTGGGACGCCGGTGTACAGATGCAGTGGTTTGGCGATGACTGGCAACTGGGCCTGAATCTGATGCAGGATGCCAGCGGCACTTACCATGGCCAGAACGCCACGGCGTCGGCCAGTACCTTTTACCCGCTGCTGGGTGGCCACTTGCAGTTAGGCGCTAACCTGCACTGGAAAAGCCGTAAACTGATTGATACCTACTATGGCCTGGATGAGTCTGAGCTGTTTTATCTGGCGCGTTATCAGGGCAAAGATAGCTGGCAGCCAGAATTGAGACTGGGCTGGCAAAAAGCCTTGACGCCGAAATGGTCCTTGCTGAGCTTCTATCGTATGCTGTTGCTGGATGATGCGATGACAGACAGTCCTTTGGTAAAAAACTCCAGGGTACAGACCTGGTTTGTTGGAGTGAGTTACCAATTTTTTTAAGGCAGGGATAGAGCATGTTAGGGCTGATATTGACCAGTCAGTTATGGCTGGCGCCCGCCCCACAACCAGAATGCAACCAAGATTTATGCTGGTCGGTAAGTCCGGCTTTTTGCATTTCTGCGTTACCTGAGCAGGCCTGTGAAGCGCAGCTATCAGTACAGTGGCAGCATAGTGCCGCCCTGGACTTATGTCTGAAACTGGCGCAGCAGGAACTATCCTGTTGGCAAGACGCCCGGGCTGGCCAGTGGCAACAGCATATTGTCTGGCCTGAGAACGCAACCTTGAGTTTGCAGCAGGGTGGGCGCGTGTTATTGCAAAAGGAGTTGGTGGTCTTAAGCCGGCAACCTGAAAAAAGACGGCGTTTAGTTGCGCCCTGGAGTGTGTTCTGATGCATAAGATTTTACTGGTGGAAGACGATGCGCGCCTGGCCAGCCTGGTGCAAAGCTTTCTGCAGCAACAAGGCTTTGAAGTGCGGTTGGAAAGCCGTGGTGACACTGTTGCCGCCGCTTGTCAGGCGTTTTCGCCGGATTTGCTGATCCTTGATTTAATGTTACCCGGCATGGACGGCTTTACCGTGTGTCGGAACATCCGGGCCTGGTTCAATGCGCCTATTCTGATGCTGACCGCCAAACAAAGTGACATTGATCAGGTGCTGGGGCTGGAGCTGGGCGCCGACGATTATGTGATTAAGCCGGTGGAGCCCCGGGTACTGTTAGCCCGGGTCAATGCGTTGCTGCGGCGCACTCAACCGGTCAGCAAATCAGACAATCAGGAACTGCAGTTTGGCAAATTACGGCTCAACAATAGTGCCCGTGAAGCGCATTACGGGCCAGAGCTGGTGGAACTGACCAGTTATGAATTTGATTTGCTCTGGATGCTGGCCAAACATGCCGGCCAGACGGTGAAACGCGAAGCCATTCACAAGCAGATTATCGGCCGTGAGTACGATGGTCTGGACAGAACCGTCGATGTGCGGGTGTCTCACCTGCGCCGTAAACTGAACGACAACGCCGATACCCCGTTCCGGATTAAAACGGTCTGGGGTAAAGGCTATCTTTTTGTTGCTGACGCCTGGAATGACTAACAAAAGTCCGGCAGCTGCGATGCCCAGGCTGTTCCTGCATTTTTATCTGTTTATTTCACTGGTGCTGCTGGGTATTGGCTGGACGGTCGAGCGGCTTTGGCAGCAAGTGCATCAAGAGCAGGTGCCTGCCTGGGTACTGGTGCTGGCCGGACAACTCAGCCAACAGCTGCGCCAGCAGCAACTCGAACCCGGCAGCCGGGACCTGATGCTGCCGGTCACTGCGCTACCTGAAGGCAGCATCCTCTGGTCGGCCGACGAATTGCAGCAGCTGCAGCAGGGCGAAGTGATCCCGCTGTTTACCAAAGACCAGGCGTTTTTCTATGCGATGCAACAACAGCAATTGTGGCAGCTTGGGCCGCTGGACTTAACCGAGGACAGCCAGGTGCCCGGCTATTGGTTTAGCTTGCTGTTTTTAGGCTTGCTGGCGGTGGCGGTCTGGCTTTGGCTCTGGCCTGTGGCCAGAGATTTGCAGCGGCTCAAGCTGCAATTACAGCAATCGCAAGCGCCGGCAGAAGCCTTACCCGTGCGCTCCTTTATTGCGCCGATAGCACAAAGCTTTCAGCAAATGCGCCTGCAAATTGAACGTTTGGTCGGACTGCAGCGGGAAATGACTCAGGCGGTGTCACATGAACTGCGTACACCACTGGCCAGATTGAGTTTTGCGCTGGAGCTGTCGGCACTGTCGGATAGCGACAAAGAGTTGATGCTTAACGATGTCAAAGAGCTGGAGCTATTGGTTGACGAAATGCTGGACTATGCCCGACTGGAATCGGCGCAGCCCGCGCTGGACTGGCAACAGGTTGACCTGACGGAGTTGCTGCAAAACTTATGTGAAAAGCTCTCCCCTTTACCTGGAGCGGCCATTGAAACCCGTTTGCCCACGCAGATGCTTTGGTGGTGCGATGCGCATTATCTGGAACGGGCACTGCAGAATTTGCTGGTGAATGCCAAACGTTATGCCCGCAGCAGAGTGGTGCTGACGTTGCAGCTCAAAGACCGTGAATGTCTGCTGTGGATTGATGATGATGGTCCTGGCATTCCGCCGGAGCAGCGGGCGGAGATCTTAAAACCTTTTGTCCGGCTGGATCCGAGCCGGCAAAAAGGTTTCGGTGGTTTTGGCCTTGGGCTGGCGATTGTCTGCCGGGTACTGGAATGGCACCAGGGCCAGCTGGATGTGCAGACCAACAGCTGGGGAGGAGCCCGCTTTCAGATCAGGCTCCAGCATAACCACAGCCGTTAAAGTCCCAGGTTTTTCAGGAAGTCGTCGTCGGCATCGTCGACCACTGCGGCTGGCGCCACGGTTTCAGCTTGGGTCGCATTGGCCAGAATTTCATCCGGATGCTCTTCCTCATTCGGCGCAAAATCATGCAGCTGGATAAACTCTGTTTTATCCATCGACAATTCCATATAAAAGATCGCGTGATTTGGCGTGCTAAAGGTCACCCGACGGGCCTGTGGCTGATCCAGTTGGGTGTTCACCATGATCTGCACTTGCTTATTAATGGCCATCATTTTCGGCTGGCTCTGGTTAATTGAGGTTTGCAGTTCCTGCCGCACTCTGTTGGTAAAGTCGCCGACGATTTGGTTCATCAGCTCACCCATCACATTACCCACTTCGTCTGAGGTGTGGAACTGTGCCAGTTCGGATTCCGGCATGCCCATACTCATCATGTACTTACGGTAAATTTCCATCGCCGCCTGTGAAGTAAAGTTCATGATGACCAGGCCTGAGAAGCCACCATCAAACAGAACAAAACAGCCCAGGTCCGGGCGTAAGCAGGTTTTATGAATTTTCTGCACCATAGGGGAGTAATTCACATTGTGGTTGCCCGCTGCAGCTAACACATCGGTGACAGAGCGACATAAAGTCAGCAGAATTTCTTCAGTGGTAATAATTTTGTTCTTTTTCATTGTGTTCTCTACAGCCAGACGAAATTTAACCTAGTATAAGCCGATTTTTAACATGAAGACCATAACCCAGAGGTGGGGGATGCAGAGGGAAATGAAAAATGACTGAGCTGGAAAAAATGCGCAGCGGGCTTTGGTTTAACGCCGGGGACAGAGAACTGGTGGCGATGCGGCAAAAAGCCAAAGCTTTGTGTAAGCAAATGAACCAGCAAGGACCTGTGCCGGTGAAAGCTCATCAGCAGCTGGCCAGACAATTGTTTGGTCAGGTCAGCCGTTGTTATATCGAACCGGATTTTTATTGTGACTATGGTGTGCATATAGATCTGGGCGAAAACTTTTACGCCAACCACCACTGTGTGATGTTGGATGCGGCGCCGATCCGTATAGGACGCGATGTGCTGCTCGGGCCCGGAGTACAGATTTATACCGTGACGCATCCGCTTGATGCGGACCTTCGCAAAACAGGTGTTGAGCAGGGCTTACCGGTGTCGATAGGAGATTCGGTCTGGATTGGCGGCGGTGCGTTAATTATGCCTGGTGTCACTATCGGCCATGGCGCTGTTGTGGCGGCCGGTAGCGTAGTGACTACCGATGTCGCCCCCAATAGCCTGGTTGCCGGAAATCCCGCACGCTGGATAAGGGCCTTGGATCAAAACCTGGGGAAATGATGAAACTCCTCCAGTTTCCCTTGTACCTGCAGTTGCTGTAGTCCTTGATTAAATTTCTGCTGCAAGCTGGCCTGCCAAAAAGCAGCAGGGTAATCAACGGCGGGAAAGATTGGATAAATCGTCAGTAAATCAGGACCGTAGTAAGTGCGGGAGTAATAGGACAGTACTTGCTCATCACCAACGATCAGCTGCACTCTGTCATTAAACAACAACTCAAACTGTTTTTTCCTATCCGCCTCTTCCAGATAAAAAGCTTGTTTCATTTGTTGGGCAAAATCAGGTCCCAACACGGAGCTGGCTTGTTGATAAGCGACAATACTTTTACCTTTTAGATCGGCTAGGGTGCGGATTTGTAATGGGACTTGCCGTCGACTCACCACTACATCCTGTATGGTGAAATACGGCTGGCTGTAATAAGCGCCAGGGTAGGGTACCGCTACAGGACTGGCCATATCCAGCTTGCGCTCCGAAAACAACTTGAGCAGCCGACTGTAACTATAAAGCTCGAATTTGGCTTCAATACCTTGTTGCCGCAAAATGGTTTGTACAATGTCGTAGTCAATTCCTGTAATTTGGCCCTGGCTATCCCGATACGCCCATGGGGCGGAGTCATGAAGCCCCACTTTGATGGGGGCGGCCTGAACCAGGCTAACGAGGCAGAGGCTAAGGCATAACAGAATACTTCGCATAAAGTCCCCGGAAGGTGAAAATACTGAACATCGCCAGAGCGGACCAACAGACTGTATTGCAATCCAATGGCTGATCCAAGTCTGGCATAAATTGGGGTCAAAGGGATGCCCGGCTAGACAGAAAGTAACAGGTTTTTATGTCAGATCGGCTATCATAGAGAGCCCTCTCGGTCCGAAGTCAAAAGTCAGTTAATGAAGTCTCCCGTTTCTTTTGCGATGCTGGCGCTGCTCGCCAGTATTATTGCCAGCACACCGCTGGCGATTGATATGTACCTGCCGGCTATGCCCCAAATGGCACTGGAACTCGGTACCGATATTGCCGTTATTCAGCAATCCCTGAGTATTTATCTGGCGTTTTATGGCGTCGGCATGCTGTTATTTGGCCCATTGGCTGACCATTTAGGTCGTCGCCCGCTGGCGCTGTTTGGCCTGAGCGGCTTTGCGCTGGCGAGTCTGGCGTTGTCTTTTTGCCAGGATGCACATCAGCTGATTGCGTTGCGCGCCGTGCAGGCGTTTTGTGGCAGTGCAGCAACAGTGGTGGTGCCTGGGATTATCCGTGCTTTGTTTAAAGAGCATACCGCCAAAGGCATGTCTTATGTGTCGATGATTATGATGCTGGCGCCGCTGATAGCCCCTGCTATTGGCAGTGCAGTACTCTGGTTGGGGCACTGGCAGCATATCTTTTTACTGCTGGCCTTATACGCCTTACTGATCCTCGGTTGTGCCTGGCGTTACCTGCCGGACCCTACGCCGCGGCTGGACGGTAAACTGAATTTGCTGGCAGGCTACAAAGTGGTGTTTGCTCAGGCCCAAGCCAGGCCTTTTATCGCGACTTCCATGTTCAGCTCTTTTGCCTTTTTCTGCTTTTTAACGGCGGTGCCTTTTGTTTATATCCAGTTTTATCGGGTGGATGAGCAAAGTTTCAGCCTGTTGTTCGCGCTGAATGTCGGCGCCCTGATGCTGGCGAATTTTACCAACAGCAGATTGGTGGTGCGGTTAGGTTCGCCCCGTATGCTGCTGGTTGGTTTAACAGGCGCGATGATTGCGGCCAGTTCGTTAGTGACTGTCAATCTTTGTGGCTTGCCGTTGTGGAGCACTGTGGTTTGTATAGCGCCGCTGATGGGGTGTCTGGGCCTGGTGGCTACCAATGCGGATGCCATTATTCTGATGAAGTTTCCGCAGCACAGCGGCAGTGCTACCGCTGTGATTGGTACTCTGAGGTTTGGCAGTGGTGCCGTCGCAGGCCCGTTGCTGGCGCTGACTTACACAGGGACCCCTGTACCTTTTGCCAGCCTGATGCTGTGCGGTGTGCTGGCCATTGCCTGCTGTCAGTGGTGGGCCAGGGCCCTTGCTAAAGCCTGATTCAGGGTTGATGCAGGTACTGCAGTAAGCGGTCAAAGGCCCGGTAGCTGATCGCTTCCAGCACATGCTCACGTTTCACCTGTGGGCTGGCGGTCAGGTCGGCAATGGTGCGGGCCACCCGCAACAGCTTGTGGTAACAACGGGCCGACAGCTGCAGTTTATCCATACTTTGCGCCAGAAACTCGGCGTCAGCCTGGTGCAGCTGGCAATGCTGTTCTAGTTCGGTCGCCGACAACAGCGCATTGGCTTTTTGCTGGCGCGCTAATTGCCGCTCTCGTGCTTGCAGCACCCGGCTTCGCACCTGGGCAGAGGTTTCCCCTGGTTGTTGCTGCTGCAGTGCGGTGATCGGCAGTAGGGGCACTTCGACCTGCAAATCAATGCGGTCCAGCAAAGGACCAGACAGGCGCCCAAGATAACGACGGATTTGTTCATGGCTGGCACGGCCATCCTGATGATGGCCGCTCGGGCTGGGGTTTAACGCCGCCACCAGCTGAAACTGTGCCGGGAACTCGGCCTGGCGGGCTGCCCTTGAGATAAATACAGTGCCGGACTCCAGCGGCTGGCGCAGCACTTCGAGCACAGTGCGGGGAAACTCGGGCAACTCATCGAGAAATAGCACGCCATGATGCGCCAACGAGATTTCACCAGGTTTGGGCACTGAGCTGCCTCCGACCAAAGCGACCGCCGAGCAACTGTGATGCGGCTGACGAAAAGGCGGTAGCTGCCAGTCAGACAGTGCTCTGGGCTGGCCGGCAATTGAATAGACCGCAGCGCAGCTTAAGGCTTCAGCCGGAGTTAACGGCGGTAACAAACCCGGTAGCCGCTGGGCCAGCATGGATTTTCCAGTACCGGCCGGTCCGTACATCAGCAAATGGTGACCTCCGGCGGCGGCCAGCTCCAGTGCGCGTTTAGCCTGTTGTTGTCCACGTACATCCTGCAGTTCTGGCCAGTCTCTGGCGGTGACTGTCGGTGGCATGGTAACCGGGGGCAGGGCTTGTTGATGCTGCAAAAAGGCATGCACCTGCAACAGATGGGCGGCACCATGCACCACAGCGTCTGGAATTTGCCGGGCCTGACTGGCGTTTTCCATCGGCATTAACGCCTGATGACCGGCTTGCTGGCAGGCAAGCATCAGCGGAATATCACCCAGTATCGGCCGTAAGGCGCCAGACAGGGCCAATTCGCCATAGAATTCATAGCCGGAAGTATCGGCCTGCAACTGGCCGCTGGCTTGCAGAATGCCAAGCGCAATCGCCAAGTCAAAGCGACCGCTTTCTTTGGGTAAATCAGCAGGGGCCAGATTCACTGTGATTTTCTTATCGGGAAACTCAAAGCCACTGTTCAGTAAGGCACTACGCACCCGGTCACGGGCTTCTTTGACCGATGTTTCCGGCAGGCCGACCAGTAAAAAGGCCGGTAAACCTGAACTCAGATGCACTTCTACTGTGACTATCGGTGCCTGCAGACCACAACGGGCGCGGCTTTGAATAAGGGCCAGACTCATCACAGTTCCTTTGTGATTCGTGTGTTTGCTCAGTCTAATGCAGCAGCTGGTTTTTGCCAGTGCAGCCAGCCGCAGTTGTACCTGAAAGGACACTGGTCAACAGCAGTGGCTCTGCGCTATGTTTAGATCCTGTGCAGTAGTTGTGAGAGCTCAGATGCGATGTAAGTTAGTGCTGACTGTGTTCTGTCTTTTTGTTTGCGTGGTTGCCGTGGCAAAGGAATACCGCATTGGGATCGAACAACTGGATTATTACCCGCATTACGATTTTAAGTCAGCGCAGCCCCGTGGCTATATCTACGATTTGATCCAGCTCTACAGTCAGTGGAGCGGTGACAAGTTTATCTTTGTGCCATTGCCGGTGAAGCGTTTGTACGCTGAGGCCGGCGCACTGACGGATTTTATTTATCCGGACAACCAGGCCTGGCAACCGAATCTCGCTTCAGAAGGGGCTGCCACTAAGAAGTACAGCGACCCGGTGATTTATACTCTGGGCAGCACCATGGTCAGGCCGGAAAATGCGGATATGCAGCTGCAGCAGTTCAAGCTGTTGGCCAATATTCACGGCTTCTCCCCAACCTTATGGTTGCCTTTGTTAAGTCAATACAAGATCCGCATTCTGGAAGTGCCAGATGCTGAGTTTGCACTAAAGCTGGCACTACGGGGGCGGGTGGATGGCGCCAATGTGGAGTACAACGTGGCCGCTTACCAGTTGCAGCGTATGAAGCAGCCTGAGGCTCTGGTGGCGGGGCTGCACTTGCCGTTTAGTGAGCTGGCTTTTCATTTGTCGACCGAAAAACACCCGGAGCAACTTAAACGATTTAATCGTTTTTTGCGCGAACAGTCGCACGTCATCGCGCGTTTAAAACAAAAATATGGCCTGATTGAATTTAAGCATCAGTTGGCTGTAATTCCGCCAGCAGCGCCTGGAGCTGCTGAAATCCGTAAATAAAGCCGCTACACTAGCCTCAGTTTTTAACTTACAGGACATCGTTATGTTTGAATGGATCGCCAGTCCGGAGGCGTGGATCGCCTTGGGAACCCTGGCAGCGCTGGAAATAGTGCTGGGTATCGACAATATCATTTTCTTATCTATTCTGGTCGGGCGGCTGCCTGAACAGCAGCGTGCTTTTGCCCGTCGTCTGGGTCTGGCGCTGGCGATGATTGCGCGATTGGCGCTGCTGTTTTCTATCAGTTGGGTGATGGGGCTGACCGAGCCGCTATTCAGCATGCTGGGCAATGAAATCTCAGGCCGCGACATTATTTTGATTGGGGGTGGTTTGTTCTTACTGGCCAAATCCACCCAGGAAATTCACCACAGCCTGGAAGGTGTGGAAGAAGAAGCCTCTGGCCCGAAAGTGGCTGCCAATAGTCTGTTTATGGTACTGATCCAAATCGCCATTCTGGATATTGTCTTCTCGCTGGATTCTGTGATCACTGCTGTGGGTCTGGTCAACGATATTGAAATCATGGCGATTGCCATTATTGCTGCGGTGGCTGTGATGATGTTTGCTGCTAAGCCTATTGGTGACTTTGTTGATGATCACCCGTCGGTGAAAATTCTCGCCTTGTCTTTCCTGATCGTGGTAGGTGTTACCCTGATGGTAGAAGGCTTCGATGTGCATGTACCTAAGGGCTACATTTACTTTGCCATGGCGTTCTCAGTGGCGGTGGAGATGATCAATATCCGCATGCGTAAAGGCAAAGCGGTCAAACTGCACAAGGCGATGTCGGAATCGGACCCGTCTTAAGCTCACTGACCCTGAATACAACAGGCCCTGCGGGGCCTGTTTTTTTTGCTTAGTTTTTGTTGCCTTTGGCCAGGGCGTGAAAAGCGCAGGTGGCAATGGCTAACATAATGCCGACGGCTACTGTGACCGAACTGATGCGGTACAAGGCGCTGTACATCATATCTTGTGACGGAGTCAGGTACTGACCGAAAATAATTGCCATGGTTGTCATGCCGCCAAAGGCAACACCTGAGCCTGGCCCTTCTTTTTGCTGGGCGCGGGCAAACAGCAACATGCCAAGGAAAAACAGCGGTAACACCAGTGCAATTTGCTGGTAATGGTTATACAGCAGCACCTGACAGAGCACTGCATACGCCGAACCCAGCAGCACCCCAGTAGCCCGTTTCAAGCCCGCCTGGACAATAGCACTGAACTGCAGCGGCAGCAGGATCAGAACAGTGCTGGCCTGAGCGGACAGCGAGTCTTTCAGGTCGAGCCACTGAAAGGCCAGAAAAGAGGAGGTCACCAGAAATGCCAATACCAGTAAATGCGAGGTTGGCACGACCGGAGGCGCAGGCCTTGGTGGTGGAGGAGCGGTTGGCAGCAGGTAAGTCAGGCTTAATGCAATCAGCATAGCAGCCAGATTCGCCAGTACGCTGTTTTCCAGCATGGCACCGGCATCCAGGCCTGGGTAACTGGCAAAATGCAGAAATATGCTGCTATTGATCAGCGCGGTGGCGGCAAACACAAAAAACACGCCGCCAGCCATCAGGCGGAATAACCAGAAAAAGTAACCAAACAACAGCAGGGTGAGCACCGGGCCGTAACCTCCCAGCCATTGGTAGATAAAGACAATGCTGCCGGAAACCACTGTGGAGGCGACAAATTGCTTCAGCAGAAAGGCGTTTAATGTGGGCAGCAGGCCCAGCAACAGCACTGGGCCTATGGTAAAAAATACGCCCCAGCTGTCGGAGTCTGTCAGCTTCGCCAGCAGCAGACTCAGGCTGGCGCCTATGGCCAGCCGCAGTACGGCATTAAACGGATGGACGGCAGCGGGGCGCATACGGACCTCTGTGGTTGCAGTTCAGCAGATTAATAAATGTAGTGCAGCAGGCTGATGGCTTTAATTTGCAGCTGCGCCAGGCTGTTGAGCAGGCCCCAGTCTTGCTCAGAAGGCAGCAACTGCACTGTAGCTCTGGAGCCGACCACCAGTTTGTCCGGCACTTGCCCGGCCAGCGTCAGGTTGACCCGCAGACGCTGCGCGTCTCTTACCCAACGGGTGGTGCTTTCCACGCTGGCCAGCTGGCCGTCTGGTTTGCCTTGTGCTGTGGCAACCCCGGCATCAATGCTGCTCACTTGAGCTTCAAATAACTGACCAGGCAAGGCATCAAAGGCAACCAGTGCTTTGGTTCCCTGGCTGACATACAGCAGGCTCTTTTCACGGAAGGCCGCGCTGACCCAGCTTTGTTGCGACGACACCAGCGCCAGCACTGCCTGATGGCTATTGAGGTTAGTACCGACTTCCAGCTGCAGATCACTGACCACCCCATCAACATCGGCATAGACTTTAGTGCGGGATAAATCCAGCTCAGCCTGCGCCAGTTGGGTGCGGGCCTGCTGAATGGCGACCAGCTCAACACCTTTAGCGCCAAGCTCTGCCACCACTTCGGCGGTGGCGGCTTGGGCAGCCTGGGCGGCAGCTTCAGCCTGCTGCAAAGCGGTCAGGCTTTGTTCCAGCTGTTGTTGCGGGATCAACTGTTGTTCACGTAATTGCCGGGCTCTGTTGGCGTCCAGCCGGGTTTGTTCCAGCTGCACCGCCGCTTGCTGCTGACGGGCTTTGACACTGTCCAAAGTCGCCAGCAACTGCTGACTTTTTTGCTGCATTTGTTGCAGTTGTAGCTGGGCCAGCTCCAATTTCAGTTGCTGATCGGTGGCGTCCAGTTCAAATAACAAATCGCCTTTTTTTACCTGCTGATTGTTGGTGACGGCCACTTTGGTGACGCGGCCCTGCACTTGAGGCGCCACTTGCACCACATAACGTTGCATCAGGCTGTCGGTGCTCAGCGGCATCATTAAATCGGCCAGCAGGTAGTAGCCAAACAGCAGGGCGAAGCTTAGCAGGGTCCAGCGCACCCAATGGTTAAATAGTTGTTCTGCACTCATGACTGGGTTCCTGATTTTTGCTGCTCCAGCAACAGGCTACTTTGCTGCACCAGTTGCTGCACCATCAGCGGAAAGAGTTGTTGCTGGTCGGCAGGTAAGCCATCCAGCATCAGCTGTTGCAAGGCCTGGCGGCGTTCGTTGATCTGAGCCACCAGTGGCAGCGCATCTGGCAATAAGGTCAGCACTTTTTGCCGTCGGTCCGATTCAGACGGCTGGCGTTTCACCAGCCCTTGTTTTTCCAGCTGGTCCAGCACCGGGACTAAAGACGGGGTTTCTATGCCTAAGAGCCGTGCCAGTTCAGTCTGGCTCAGCCCCTGGTGTTCTGCAATGTAGACCAATGCGACCCCGGAACACTGGGTGAAGCCTAAGGGAGCCAGTTGCTGATCCAGCAAACTGCGCCATTGCCGTGAAAGGGAGTGAATTAACAGGCCTATGCTTTGAAAACTCATTGTTTGTCACTTAATAGTTAGGAATCTAATTAAATTATAATTAGCTTCCTAACTAATTTCAAGTGCTGAATGCAGCTCAGGTGTCCGCCTTTAGCGCAGATCGCCTTTTTTGCCGAACACCGGGATGGTCAGATGCCAGCGGATAGCCGCCAACCGTAAGGCGAGCAGGGCGATCATGCCAGCCAGCATAGCCGGCATTTTGGCCACCTCAAACTCCAGCAATTGCACATAAACCAGGCCACCGAAGATGCAGGTCATGGCGTACAGCTCACCACGAAACACCAACGGAATTTCCCGGCACAGCACATCGCGGATCATGCCGCCACAGACGCCACTCATGGTGCCCAGCATAATGGCGACAAAACCAGAGGCCCCATGGTCCAGCGCTTTTTGCGTGCCCATAATCACAAAAAAAGCCAGGCCGACTGCATCGGCAATCTGCAGCGCATTGTTGGGGATCAACAGGCGTTTACGCACCCAAAGAATGGTCAGCACCGCGGCAGTGAAAATGGCCACGAAATAGCTGTTGTCGCTGAGCCAAATCACGGGGGTGTCCAGAATGACGTCACGCAGCGTGCCGCCTCCTATCGCGGTGACTGTCGCCAGAACAATCACGCCAAAACCATCCATTTGTTTGCGCCAGGCGGCCAGGGTGCCGGTGGCGGCAAAAACAGCAATGCCTAATAAATCAAACCAGTGAAAGTAGAGTTCCATACTGAGTCCTGCCGACTGCGATAGGCACAGGGTAGCGTCCGGTCCTTGCGGCTGACAAGCAAAAAGCTGGCGTGGTAGCATGGGGCAGGTTTTGAAAGGATATACGAATGACAAAAAAACTCTGGATAGGTGGAAGTGTGGTGTTGATCCTGGCCGCGACAGGGGCTTTGGTGTACGCCAATCATCAGGCTGAGCTTTATGTCGCGGCGCAGATTAAGGATGCGAATCAGCAGTATAAGGAGCTGGCTGAGCTGGGCGAAATGCCGCCGTTTCAGCTGGCGTATCAGGATTTGTCGGCCAATGTGCTGACTTCTCACTACAAAGTGCATGGCCTGAGCCTGAGCATTGAAGGGCTTGGCGCTATAGCCAGTATCGAGCTGGTGGATTTAAAAGGGCTGAAATTATCAGGCATGCCGAGCCAAAGCTCGGCCAGGCTCGAAGGTATTCAGATTGCAGATACGGTGCTGCAGGGGCTGGCCCCTGACTTAGCCGCGTACCTGCAACAACTGAAAATGGGGCTGAACTACCAGTATCAGTACGATGCTCATTTGGGCGAATTGAATTTCTCCCAGCAACTGCTGGTGCAGGACAAGTTGGAATTCAGTTACCAGTTCAGCCTGGGCGGCATGCAGCCGTTGTGGCAGTACGCCGAAGAGTTACAAAAACTTAGCCCGGAGCAACAGCAGCAGCAGGCGGAGCAGGCCAATTATTTGCCGCAGCTGATGCAAAAAGTGGGACAGGCGAGCCTGATCAAAGGCAAGCTGCAGATAGATAACCATCAATTCTGGCAGGAGCTGACTGAGCAGTTTGCCAAAGCCGGTCTGAGTGCCAACTTTGCCACATTGCAAAGTCTGATGCTGGCACAGCTGGACGATAACCCTGAACTGCCGGACGCTATCCGCCAGCCACTGCAGCAGTTTATTCAGCAGCCGGACCAGCTAAGCCTGAGTTTTGAATTTGCTGAGCCGGTTAGTTTTGCCAGTATGCAAGACGGCAGTGCGATGCAAGGTATTGAGAGTACAGAACAGTTGCTGGAAAAATCGGGCTTTGTACTGGAAGCCAGCACGCACTGAGCGGGTTCGACCCACTGCAAGTTGACATAAGAATGGTTCGCATTTATAAAGGCGAACCATTTTTTATTGCGGTGCCGCTGAGATGAAACTGACCCCACTTGCCCTGTTATGCCTGCCTTTGCCTTTGTTGGCTGCAGAATCTGTCGATCCTGTTGAAACTATTACTATTTCAGCCACCCGCAGTAGTTATCCTGTCAGCACAGTGCCGGCAACTATCACAGTGATTGATCAGGAACAAATTAAACAGCAGCTGGCAACGACCTCGGATTTATCGCAAATTTTGGGCAACCTGATGCCGTCTTTTTCGCCAAGCCGGCAGAAAATGACTGCCAATGGTGAAACGCTGCGTGGCCGTGAACCCCTGTACATGATTGACGGGGTGCCACAATCAACCCCATTACGAAATGGCTCACGTGACGGCAACACCATAGACCCGGCCATGATTGAACGTATTGAAATCATTCGTGGCGCTAACGCCATTCAGGGCATGGGCGCCAGCGGCGGTATTATTAATATCATCACCAAGTCACCGTCCGAGCTGCAGCATCAGGTCAAACTGACCGGTGTGGCGCCGACAGCGGGCGGCTCCGACACCCAAAGTTATAAAGCCAGCTACCTGTATTCCGATCAGTTTGACAATATGTCGCTGGTGACAGGTATTGCTTACAACAAAACCGGCCTTTATCTGGATGGCGCTGGCAATCCTGTTGGCGTCGACACCACCCAAGGCGACACCATGGATTCCGACAGCGTGGATTTGTTTGTCAAAACCCGCTGGCAGCTGGATACAGAGCAAAGCCTGCAACTGATGGTCAACCACTTCGACCTGCAGGGAAATAATAATTACGTGCTGGTCAATGGCAACGCCGCCGCGGGTATTCCTGCGACGTCGAAAGAAGGCGAAACCGAAGGCAAAGCGGCTGAAAACAAAGTGACCACTGTGTCACTGGACTACCAGCACCAAAATATTGCTGGTGGCTCGCTGAGTCTGCAGCTGTTTGGCAAAGATTTTAAATCGATGTTTGGTGGCAGTCGTGCTGCAACCTTCCAGGACCCGGCGCTTGGCAGCAACATTTTTGATCAGTCCCAAAACGTGTCTCGCAAACTGGGCAGCCGCGCAACCTATTTCAAAGCTGACCTGCTGGGGACTGATGTGGACCTCAGCACCGGGCTGGACTGGATGCAGGACACCACTTATCAGCAATTGGTGATGACAGGCCGTAATTGGGTACCGGAAGCGACCTTCAGCAACTACGCGCCTTTTGTTCAGCTGCGGTATGACGGCTTGAAAAACTGGATCTTCAGCGCGGGTGGCCGTTATGAATATGGCAAGTTAAAGGTGGATGATTTCACCACGCTGGCATCCAGCAACAGCAGTTTTGTCGAAGGCGGCTCGCCGAGCTTCAACGATTTTCTGCATAACTTTGGTGTGGTCTATCAGCTGACGGCGATGACCCGTGTCTATGCCAGCTACAACCAGGGTTTTGGGATGCCGGATGTCGGTCGGGTGCTGCGCGCTATCAATAAACCCAATCAGTCGGTGTCGCAGTTCCTGAACCTGCAGCCTGTGGTGTCCGACAATGCCGAATTTGGTTTTGAAATGGCCGATGACCTGTACCGTTGGCAATTAAGTTACTTTCAGTCTGACTCGGATTTAGGCTCACGCCTGCAGGCCGATGCGGACGGTATCTACAGTGTGATGCGTGAAAAAACCGAGATTTCCGGTGTCGAGTTTGAAGCCGAGTTGTATCTGAACAGCGACCACACCCTGGGCCTGACCTACGCCAATACCGACGGTCAGTATGACAGTAACAACGATGGTCGGGTGGATCGCGACCTGGGCGGCGTCAATATTGCTCCTGAGCGGCTGAATCTGTACTGGCTGGCCCAGTGGCCACAGAACATCAGCAGCCGGCTGCAACTCAGTCAGTTGATGGACATGCAATTCAATGACGGCAGTTCTTTTAACGGCTACCACACAGTGGATGCATCAGTCCGTTATGACAGTGGCCGTTTTGGCAGCTGGAGCCTGGGGATCGAAAACCTGCTGGATAAGCAGTACATTACCTACTATTCACAAACTACACCGGCCAATGCCACCTATTTCGCTGGTCTGGGCCGTACTGTCACCCTGAGCTGGCAAACCGCATTTTAAGAGGTGTACATGGGCCGTTACTGGCATCGACAACTTGGACTTTGGTTTGGCTTGGTGTTGATGCTGGTGTCGGTCAGCGGCGCTATCCTGCTGTATAAAAACCCCTTGCTGCAGTGGCAATACCCGCAATTGCAGCTGCCGTACCAGTCCGATTTAGCCGTCTGGGGCAAGGTGCTGGATCAGTTGCCGCAACAAGAGTACGGTTTTGCCCGTATCCCAACACCTGAGCGACCCTGGCTGGAGTTATCGCGGCATGATGGCACGCTGGAGTACTATTCGGCGTCGGGCCAGTTGCTGCTCAGTCGCACGCTTTATCAGGACTGGATTGGCTGGAGTTATCAGCTGCATATGTATCTGTTTGTCAAAGACTGGGACCATCAGCTGCTTGGGCTGGCTGGACTTCTGGCTTTTGCACTGTTCATTTTGGGGTTAAAAATCAGCTGGCCACGGCATTGGAACTGGCGACTGTGGCGACCACCTGCAGCACGGCAAGATGGCCGGCGGGCGCGACACTGGCATTGGCTGCTGGGGTTGTTCACCTTGCCGTTAGTCGGCTGGACTGTGTTGACCGGTACTGTGATGGTCTACAACAAAGAAGTCACGAGCGGTTTGGCCTGGCTATTGAACGAACGCCTGCCAGCCAAAGCTCCCCAGCTTCACGTCGATTTTCCGCTACAAAACAGCGCCTGGTCTTTGTGGTTACCGGCGGCACAACAGGCTGTTCCCGAGGGAAAAATCCGGTTGGCCAGTTTTCGCAAGTCGGCCAATCAGCCGCTGTCATTCCGCCTGCAATTGCCTGAAGAATGGCACCCAAATGGCCGTACTCAGCTGGTGATGGACCCACAGACTGCAACTGTGTTGCAACTGACCAAAGCGACGGAGTTGGGACCTGCGACCCAGACCATGCAACTGGTGTATCCGCTGCATATCGCGGCGGTGGGCGGCTTCTGGTACAAGCTGCTGCTGGTGGCTGCAGCTCTGTTGGTAGTGCTGTTATGGTGGCTCGGGTTGCTCTGGCGTTTGGGCCGCAATAAAAAAAGCGGGAATTGATCCCGCTTTTGACGTGCGTATTGCCTTGTTAGTCCTGGCCGATACGGGCCTTGATGTCGTTTAACAAGGCTGAACTGCCAAAGCCATTGGCGGCAGCCCAAGCTTCCAGACCTTCAGCTTCCAGTGCTTTGGCTGGCATCTGTTTAACAAAAAATGCACCTGTTTCATAAGCATCGCTGCGGATGGCAAACTGGATCAGACTGTCACCGTTGCATTTCACCGCGTCGTAAATTTTGCGCACATTCATTTTGTTGTCTGACAGCACTTTACGAACCCGGTTTTTATCATCGGCTTTGGTGTATTCGCATAACGACACCAGCCATTGATCCTGGGCCATCGCAGGGGCTGCGACTGCAGTTAACGTTAATAAGGCCGCACAGGTAACAAGTTTCTTCATCGGTCTTTCCTCAGTGGTTAAAGTGATAATAACGAAACTATAGACAGGCTGCTGAGCTTTGCCAAGTATGGTGCTGCTGAAGAAATAAGCAAACGATTCGATGGAAAATCAGTGACTTACGTCTGGATGGCTAAAGAGGCCGGAGCTGAGCAGAATACACAGCTCCGGTGATCAGGGTTTAACCTAACCAGGGTTGTTGCTGGCGACGCTTCTGTTCGTACTGGTCAATTTGCGGATTAAACTGCTCGCTGGCACCGATAAAGTCCAGGCCAGACAGCAAGCGCTGTTTGATATCCGGATCAATCTGGAAACCTAAAGCTGCGTTGTTGCCTAACAGGATCTGCTGGCCTGCCAGGTCAATCGACAGCTCCAACGGGCCTTGTTGGCAGCGGGTAAACAGGTAATCAATATTGGCCGGGCTTAAGCTGATCAGCAACATGCCGTTGTTAATACTGTTATTAAAGAAAATATCGGCAAAACCTTCCGCAATGACCACATTAAAGCCGTATTGCTGAATAGCCCAAGGCGCGTGTTCACGGCTGGACCCACAACCAAAGTTGGCGCGGGTTAAAAGGACTGAGGCGCCCTGGTACTGAGGTGCGTTCAGCACAAAATCAGGGTTTGGTGCGCCATTGTCCAGATAACGCCAGTCAAAAAACAGTGCTTCGGCAAAACCATCGCGGCTGACCGAAGTTAAAAACTGCTTTGGAATAATCTGGTCGGTATCCACGTTATTTTTATCCAGCGGGCAGACCAGGCCTTTTGCAAAAATCTGGCTCATCTCAGGCTCCTTGGGCGATATCAACAAAACGGCCAGCAATAGCAGCAGCAGCGGCCATCGCCGGGCTGACTAAGTGAGTGCGGGCACCACGGCCCTGACGGCCTTCAAAGTTACGGTTGGAGGTGGAGGCGCAGCGTTCACCTGCACCTACACGGTCATCATTCATACCCAGGCACATAGAGCAGCCAGGTTCGCGCCACTCAAAACCTGCGGCTTTAAATACATCGGCTAAACCTTCGGCTTCGGCCTGACGTTTCACTGAGCCAGAACCCGGCACTATCAAAGCACGCACACCAGTGGCGACCTGTTTGCCTTGCACCACCGCAGCGGCCTGACGTAAGTCTTCAATACGGCTGTTGGTGCAAGAGCCGATAAAGACCACGTCCACCGCCAGGTCGGTCAGTTTCTGACCTGGTTCTATGCCCATGTAATTCAGGGCGCGACGGGCGGCGTCGGCTTTGATTAAATCGCTGAAGGACTCAGGTGCTGGTACTGGCTGGTCCACCGCAATTACCTGCTCCGGGCTGGTGCCCCAGGTCACCTGAGGTTTGATGCTGTCAGCCGCAATAGTGACTGTTTTATCAAACACCGCGTCCGCGTCTGAGTACAGGCTTTGCCAATAGCGCACGGCGCCATCCCAGTGTTCTGCTTTCGGGGCATAAGGGCGGCCCTGCATATAAGCAAAAGTGGTGGCATCCGGCGCGACCAGGCCAGCTTTAGCGCCCATTTCAATGCTCATATTGCACAGCGTCATCCGGCTTTCCATGCTCATGCCGCGAATGGCTTCACCGCAGAATTCCGCCACATAGCCATTACCACCGGCAGTACCTAACACACCAATCACCGCCATGATCACATCTTTGGCAGTGACTAAAGGCGATAACTGGCCTGTCACTTCCACTTTCAGGGTTTTAGCACTTTGTTGTGGCAGGGTTTGGGTGGCCAGCACATGCTCGACTTCGGAGGTGCCGATACCGAAAGCCAAAGCGCCAAAAGCGCCGTGGGTGGAGGTGTGAGAGTCGCCACAAACAATAATCATGCCTGGCTGAGTCAGGCCCAGCTCAGGCCCAATCACATGCACTATGCCCTGATCCGGGTGGTATAAATCCAGCAGGGTAATGCCATTGGCCTCACAGTTGGCGGCTAAGGCTTCCAGCTGTTTACGTGAGGTTTCACCCGCAGCATCGTAGCTGCGCACCTGAGTGGAGGTGTTGTGGTCCATAGTGGCAAAAGTTAAATCCGGGCGGCGCACGGCACGGCCAGCCTGACGTAAGCCGGCGAAGGCTTGTGGGCTGGTCACTTCGTGGATTAAATGCCGGTCGACAAACAATAAGTCGGTGCTGCCGTTGACGGCTGCGACCACATGGCTTTGATAAATTTTCTGGTACAGAGTCTGACCCATTTTTGGTTCCTCGTCAGATAGCAGCAATCACGGCTGCGCCTACATCCGCAGTGCCGTAAGTTGAATTCGGGTTAATGTCGCGGGTGACCACGCCATCACTTAAGGTTTTGGCAACTGCAGCCTCAATAGCACGGGCGGCCTCTTCTTCACCAAAGCTGTAACGCAGCATCAGCGCTGCACTTAAAATTTGGGCTATTGGGTTGGCAATGCCTTTGCCGGCAATGTCAGGTGCAGAGCCGCCCGCCGGCTCGTACAGACCAAAGTTGGAACCGTTCAGGCTGGCGGATGGCAATAAGCCCAGAGAGCCGGCAATAGCGGCTAACTCGTCGGACAAAATGTCGCCAAACAGGTTGTCACACAGCATCACGTCAAAGGCCTTAGGCGCACGGATCAGTTGCATGGCGGCATTGTCGATGTACATATGTTCCAGTTCAACCTGCGGGTAGTCTTTCGCGACACGCTCCACCACTTCGCGCCACAACACGCTGGTTGACAGCACATTGGCTTTATCAATGGAGGTCACTTTATGGCGGCGTTTGGTGGCGGCGTCAAAAGCAACCCGGGCGATGCGTTCAATTTCCGCCACGCTGTAGCGCTGGGTGTCGTAAGCGTCGATGTCGCTGCGGCCTTTGTCACCAAAGTAAATGCCGCCGGTCAGCTCACGCACACACAAAATATCCATGCCCTGGCTGCTGATGCGCGGGTGCAAGGGGGATAACTCCGCAAAGGCCGGGTAAATCTGGCCTGGGCGCAGGTTACAGAACAAATCAAAGGCCTTACGCAGCGGCAATAAAGAAGCCCGTTCAGGGTGCTGCGCTGGGGGTAAGCTGGCAGTCCATTTCGGGCCACCGACTGAGCCAAACAAAATAGCGTCGCTTTGTTTGCACAGCGCCAGGGTGTCATCCGGCAGCGCAGTGCCGGTGGCGTCAATGGCGGCGCCGCCGATCAGCGCTTGGGTGGCGGTGATTGAAAAGCCGAACTTGCCGGAGACGACGTCCAGCACTTTTAACGCCTGAGCCATCACTTCAGGGCCAATGCCGTCACCGGCTAACACGGCAATTTTATACTGTTTCATTGTTATTTCTCTGTCTGTTCTGTCTGGAATTCCGGGCTGCGGCGCGCTTGTTTGGCGGCGTCCACCTGCTTACTGCGTTCGATTAAATTCAGCACATGCACGTAGGCCAGTACGGAAGCGCGCACGATGTCGGTCGCCAGACCGGCACCGTGGTAACGGCGGCCCTGATGCTCGGCAATAATATCAACCTGGCCCAACGCGTCTTCGCCGCTGCCTTTAGCCTGCAGGTTAAAGTCGACCATCCGTACTTCAGTACCCACCATGCGCTGAATGGCCTGAAAGGCCGCTTCAACCGGGCCATTGCCGGTAGCGGCTTCGGTCTTAACCTCGCCATCCACACTGATACCGACAGTTGCACTGGCGACATGGCCTGTGTGAGTCGAGGAGCTTAAAAACTCCAGCTTGTAAGGTTCGTTGGTGTCTTGCAGGTTCTGGAAAAATACCAGGGCTTCCAAGTCGTAATCAAAGACCCGGCCTTTCTGGTCGGCCAAGGCCAGGAAGGCCTGATAAATCTGATCCAGGTTGTAGTCGTCCTGGGTGTAACCCATTTCGCTTAAACGGTGCTGGATGACCGCGCGGCCTGAACGTGACGTCAGGTTCAGCTCGTTCTGACGAATACCCACCTGTTCCGGCGACATAATTTCGTAGGTATTTTGCGCCTTTAACACGCCATCCTGGTGAATACCTGAGCTGTGGGCAAAAGCGTTTTCACCGACAATGGCTTTGTTCGGCTGGATTGGCATATGGCAAATCTGGCTAACCAGGTGACTGGAGCGGTAAATCTCAGTGCTTTTGATGTCGGTGTAAAACGGCAACACATCGCCACGGGTTTTGATAATCATCGCCACCTCTTCCAGCGAGCAGTTACCAGCGCGTTCGCCAATGCCGTTGACGGTACATTCAATCTGGCGGGCACCGGCCTGAATGGCGTTAATGCTGTTGGCCACGGCTAAGCCCAAATCGTTATGGCAGTGCACACTTAAAATGGCCTGGTCGATATTCGGCACTTTGTTTTTCAGTTCGGTAATGATACGGCCGAATTCGGTTGGAATGGTGTAGCCGACCGTATCCGGAATATTGATGGTGCGGGCACCGGCTTTAATGGCCGCCTCCACGGCGCGGCATAAATCATCTATTGGAGTGCGGCCAGCGTCTTCACAGGAAAACTCTACATCGTCGGTATAGCGACGAGCCTGCTTAATGGACGCAACGGCTTGCTCAATGGCCTGGTCCAGCGAGCGGCGTAATTTGTACTGTAAATGCAAAGGGGAGGTGGCGATAAAGGTGTGAATACGTTTACGTTCGGCCGGTGCCAGCGCTTCACCACAGGCATCGATGTCGGCGGCAACCGCACGGGCCAGGCCACAAATTATCGGGCCTTTGACTTCGCGGGCAATGCTCTGCACTGACTGGAAGTCACCTGGCGAAGAGACCGGGAACCCCACTTCCATCACGTCCACATTTAAGCGGGCAATGGCATGAGCCAGTTGGATTTTTTGTTTATGACTTAAGCTGGCACGCAGTGCCTGTTCACCATCACGTAAGGTGGTATCGAAGATCCAGATTTTGTCGCGGCCACTCATAAAATAATCCTCTTAGCATGTGAATTCCTGTGCGGTGGCCTTGGTTTAGATACAAAAAACCCCGGCCTTGGGCACGGGGTTGAAGTGTGTGGTAACTACAGATTTACCAATGCACAAGACCCCGTGGTCCGTTGAGGAGCACGAGGAGGCTGAGCAGTGTGGTGTTCTGAGTTACAAAATTCATCGACTGTTATTCGCCGTATTCGTTATGGCTTTTATTAGTAGCACGGCAAAATGTTGATTGCAACAGTATAGATGGCTAAACCTCTAAGTTTTTTGGCTGTTATTTCACCGCAGCAGATATAAATCCAGTAACTGTGTAGAAAAATGGGGTTGTTTTTGCTGGATTTATCAGCGGTTATTTATTTTTTTGCCGCTTTTGATGAAAAATGCATGACGAACTGAGTTTCTGCGCATAGAATACGCGCCGTCGCCCGGGTGGTGAAATCGGTAGACACAAGGGATTTAAAATCCCTCGAGGGAAACCTCGTGCCGGTTCAAGTCCGGCCCCGGGCACCATGACCACTCAGTTTTCTCTTCCGCTCGTTTCTGTTTACTTCTTCTGTATTTTCTTTAAGCGCATACTGCTATAACTAAAACCAGTTGTCTTTTTCGTGAGTTTTAGCGCATGCACTATTATTCCTTTGATTTTATTAAAGAAATGCCAAAGTCAGATTTGCATCTGCACTTAGATGGCAGTTTGCGGCTGGAAAGCCTGATTGAAATGGCAGCCAAAGCCAATGTCAGCTTGCCCAGCCAAACCGTGGAGGGCTTAAAGCAGCTGGTTTTCAAAGACAGCTACCAGAACTTGGGTGAATACCTGCATTGCTTTCAATACACCTGCGCCGTGCTGCGCGATATGGACAACCTGGAGCGGGCAGCCTACGAGTTGGCGATTGATAACCAGCTGGAAGGAGTGAATTACATCGAAGTCCGCTTTGCACCTCAGTTGTTAATTGATTTACCCGGTGGTATCGATTTTGATCGGGTGATGCACGCGGTGAACAATGGCCTGCAACGCGCACAGCAGGAATACAATCGACAGCCTGCGATTCAAAACGGCGACAAGCCCCCTTTTGCTTACGGCATTATTAACTGCGCCATGCGGATGTTTGGCGACAAAGGCTTTTCACCTTATTACACCAATTTGTTTCAGCTGATGCGCGATTTCACTCCGATAGAGGTGATTAAACTGGCGGCTATGGAACTGGTGCGCGCCAGTGTGCGGCTGCGCGATGAGGCGGGTATTCCCATTGTCGCGCTGGATCTGGCTGGGCAGGAGTCGGGTTATCCGGCACATAACTTTAAAGAAGTCTATGAATACGCCCACCAGCACTTTTTATTAAAAACCCTGCATGCCGGTGAAGCTTATGGCGCAGAAAGTGTGTTTGAAGCCATTACAGAATGTTATGCCGACCGTATTGGCCATGGCTATTCGCTGTTTGTGCCGGAGATGATCCAGGACCCGGCCATCAAGGACAAAGAGCGTTATATCCGAGAGCTGGCGTCGTATATCGCCGACAAACGCATTGCCATTGAAGTTTGCCTGACCAGCAATCTGCAAACCAACCCGGCTATCGGGTCTATTGAGGCACATAAATTCGGCGATATGCTGGACCACCGTATTGCCACAGTGATCTGCACCGACAACCGGCTGGTGTCGAATACCACGGTGTCACGCGAGTACAAACTGGCACTGGACCACTTTGATATCCCGCTAAAGCGCTTAAAAGACATGGTGGCTTATGGCTTTAAAAAGAGTTTTTTCCCTGGCAGCTATGTAGAAAAACGCCAGTACGCTAAACAATGCCTGGAGTACTTTGACAAAGTCGCCCGCAAATACGGTTTTATTGAATAACCCTGCCGGGGCCAGAGCATGTTCTGGCCCCATTGCTCTCCACTCGCCACTCCAAAAGTATGTTTTTATCTTATTGATTTTTAATGAATTTAATTGATTTTAACCTTTCTTAAGAAAACTGTCGCTAAAAAGATACAGTTTAAGCTGTTGATTTATATGATTTAATTTTTACTGGGTGATTTGCTGTCGCTAATTGGCAACAGATCTTTTGTGGCTCAGGTTCAGTTTCAGCGAAAAAACGGGTTTTTGTAACTTGTTGTTTGTTTATCTTGTTGTTTTTAAATGATTTAATTTTATTCTAATTTGTTGGCACAGTCTCTGCATTATTAGAGTCGTCACGGTAAATTAGGTAAGAGATACGAAGTTGTTGCTCTTACCTAATTTACCGACCGGCGCAGCCAAAGCTGCAACTCAACTGAAGTAAGAGAGGTCAATCATGGATATGTTTTTAATCACCGCAGTCGCCTTCTTTATGGTTAATGCTTTTGTGTTCGTCAGCTTCCTGCGCAAAATTGATTTGAATGGTGCCCAGGTAAAGGAGTTAGAGCGGGCACAAGCAGCTGACGCTTATGCCCGCACTGCTGCCAAGGCGCGTAAAGCCCGTGCTGTGGCCTCAGCTGTGCAGGTTGCCCAATAAGCTGCTGTTGAACTTCAGAAAAGCCGGTCCTTTGACCGGCTTTTTGCTTTCTTGCGCCGGATAAAATCCGTTATGATACCGGCAGTTTTCTCCGGCCATTGCTTATCCTATGCGTATGCCCATTCAGCCAGCCAGCCTGCGGCAATTTGTATTGCTTAGCTTTTGTATGGCGCTAATTCCGTTAAGTGTGTTGTTGTGGCAGAGCAACAGCTCCTTGTCTGACGTCAGCCGTTTTGCCATTGCAGAGGCCGAGAGCTCAGTGGCGAATGTGCGCCGAACCGAGAATATGCAAAAGCTGGTGAATGACATTGAACGTTCTGTGCTGCAGTTCAGTATTCTGAAGACCGATGCCTTGTCTAAGCTCGCCGCGACCCACCTGGACAATTACCAGCAGAACCTGAGTTCAGTCTGTCTGAACCTGGCGCAGCCGCTGTTGTGTCAGCAGCAACAGGCGCAGCTGCAGTTATTGCTGGACAATTACCTGACCGAAAATAACGAAGAATTAAGCCCGATACTACAGAAGATCCGCTTGCAGCAGCTGCAACTGACACAAGCCATCTGGAGCATGCTGGAGCAACGGTTACAACAACAACAGGCCTATGCCGAAGAAGCGCAAAGCCAGCTGGCCTGGCAGACAGTGGCATTGGTGGTGTTAACTTTATTGCTGGTGTTGTGGGCTTCTGCCCGTATTACTGCACCGGTGAAAAAGCTGGATACAATGATCCGTTCTATCGGTCAGCCCAGCCATCATTTTCCGCACGACAAAGTTGATGGGCCACGTGAGCTGACCGAACTGGGTGAACAGCTGCGCTGGCTGGCGTCACGTTTACAGCAGCTGGAGGCTTTGCGGCTCATTTTGCTGCGCCACGCCTCGCATGAGCTAAAAACCCCCTTGTCCAGTATTCGCGAAGGCTGCGCTTTATTGGCGGAGCAGTTGGTGGGGCCGCTAACCCCCCAGCAAATGGAAGTCGTGACCTTGCTCAATGGCAGTGCGGATCGGCTGAGTGTGCTGACCGAGCAGCTGCTGGATTACAATAAACTGTTGCAACAGGCCAAGCCCGAACTGAGCTGGCATGACAGCGACAAGTTATTGCAAGAGTGCTTTAACGACCATGCGTTGTCACTGCAACAACGTGAGCAGCAGATCGAGCTGGATTGTCAGCTACCGCGGATTTATACCGATGGCATGTTATTCCGCCGTATTCTGGATAATCTGATTAATAATGCTCAGGCTTATGGCGCCGAAGGCAGCAAGGTCTGGGTCAGCCTAAGGCCACATGACAAATACCTTATTCTGGACGTGGCCAACAATGGCACGCCTATTCCGGCCGAATTGCGGGCCAAACTGTTTGAACCCTTCCAGCGTGGTAAAGCCCAACGTTTTGACGCCGTGCAAGGCTCAGGCCTTGGCTTGTCTATTGTGGCTGACTGCGCCCGCCTGCTGGGAGGCATAGCTGAAATTGTCGATGTGAATTACGCCGATGTCTGTATTCAGGTCCGGTTACCTTTAGTTGAGGAAAGTGTATGAAAATCTGGTTAAGCATCACCACCGCAGTGCTGTTGGTGGGTTGTCAGGCAGTGAAGCCGCTGAACCCTGTGGTGAAGAAACCTGAACCTCAGCCTGCCCTGGTGCAACCAAAAGAGGTGGAGCCAGAAAAACCACTGAAGGCTGAGCTGGCGATTGCCGACGATGTGCTGACCTTGCAAGCCTGGCGCGATTTCCGCGCCCAGTTGTTGCCGACCACCCAGGATCAGCGCGATGCACTGCTGCGTAGCCTGACCAGCAGTGCGGTCACCCAACTGCAGACCTTGCTGATCCGCCTGCACCCGGACAGCCCTTATTCAGTGCGCTTTGCCGCCCAGTCTCAGTTATCTGATCGGCTCAATACCCTGCCGAAAGGACTGGCCGATCTGCTGCGCTGGGACTTGGCCTATAACCAGAAGTTACTGGAAACCGAGTCTGCCGTGACCGCTTTGTCGCGCCTGAATGCTCAGCATCAGGGCCGGATTGAACGGCTGAACCGGCAGACCAAAGATCTGCAGAAAAAGATTGATGCGCTGACCCAAATTGAAGCCAAATTAAATCAGACAGGTAACTAAGATGAGCCATGGCGCCCGTTTATTGTTGGTGGATGATGACCCCAGCCTGCTGCGACTAATGACGCTGCGGCTGGAAGGGGAAGGCTATCAGGTGACCAGTGCAGACTGCGCCGAAACTGCGCTGCCGTTGCTGGGTAAAAACAGCTTTGATGTGGTGTTGTCCGACTTACGCATGCCCGGGTTGGATGGCATGGCGCTGTTTGATGAAATAGCCAAACGCTGCCCTGGTTTACCTGTGGTGCTGATGACAGCGCATGGGTCTATTCCGGAAGCGGTTGCCGCGACTCAGCGTGGTGTCTTTGGCTTTCTGACCAAACCGCTGAATAACAATGAGCTGCGCGATATTCTGGCGCAGGCGGTGCACCAGTCGCATATTCCCAGTCAGGACCAATGGCGTCAGGCCATAGTCACCCGCAGTAAAGTGATGGAGCAGGTGCTGGAGCAAGCGTACCGCGTGGCGCAGCGTGACGTGAGCGTGCTGATCACCGGCGCCAGCGGGACAGGCAAAGAATTACTGGCCAAAGCCATTCATCAGGCCAGCCCGCGGGCCAAAGGGCACTTTGTCGCCATTAACTGCGGCGCTTTACCTGAGCACTTATTGGAGTCCGAACTCTTTGGTCACACCAAAGGGGCTTTTACCGGTGCGGTCAATGAGCATGCCGGTTTATTCCGCGAAGCGGATGGCGGCACGCTGTTCCTTGATGAGATTGGCGACATGCCGATGCCGTTGCAGGTAAAGTTATTGCGCGCCTTGCAGGAGCGGCAAATTCGCCCTGTTGGCAGCACCAAAACCATTCCTATTAATGTGCGGGTATTGTCTGCCACTCACCGTGATCTGAAGCAGGCGATGCAGGAACAAAGCTTCCGCGAAGACTTGTATTACCGGCTGAACGTGGTCAATTTGCAGCTGCCTAGTTTGCGTGAACGTGCAGAAGACATTCCGCTGCTTGCCCGTCATGTGCTGCAGCAAAGCTCAGAGCGCCACGGTGTCCAGGTGAACCGTTTTTCCGACGATGCGATGCAGGCGTTGGTGACAGCGCAGTGGCCGGGCAATGTGCGCCAGTTGGTCAACGTGGTGGAGCAGTGTGTGGCGCTGACCAGCAGTCCGGTGATTAGCCTGGCGCAGGTCGAGCAGGCCTTATCTCAGAATGTTAGTTTTTGGCCGACCTTAACCGAAGCCAAAGATCAGTTTGAGCGTCAGTACCTGATCAAAGTGCTGAAAATGGCCGAAGGCAATGTCACCCGCGCGGCAGAGCTGGCCGGACGCAACAGAACGGACTTGCACAAGTTAATGAAAAAACACGAGCTCAGCGCGGCCCAGGTGGCCGAGCAGGGCGATGAAGTTGAGTAGAACAGGCCGTTAACGGGCAAGAGAAGCAAGATGAACGAAAATTTTTCGGTTGAACCTGAAGTACTGAAAGCGAAGATCACCAGCGAAACTGCACGCATCAACTGGCTGGAATTGCAAAAGTTTTATGCAGCAGGCTCTGTAGTGCAAGTGGCCGCCAGCCTGGACCTGGTTGAGGTGGCCTATGCATTCAGCCAGGACCTGAAAACTCAAGTGCAGCTTTGGTTACAGCAAGGGCTGGTGGACCGGGTCAATGACAGCCAGGCCGCGGTTTGGTTTGAGCAAAAAGCAGACTTATGGGCTGTTGTGGTCTCGCCTTGGGTGCTGGTGCAGGACAAAGCCGGTGCGGTGCTGAATTAGGAGCCGATGATGTTTGCCGAAAATTTTGACTTAGCCGCCTACTTTCAGCGCATTGGTTATACAGGCCCGGTGGAGCGGAGCTTGGAGACGCTGCACGACCTGATGCGGACTCAGCTCTTTGCGGTGCCTTTTGAAAACCTCGATGTGCAGGCCGGACAAGTGGTGTCTATGGTGCCAGAGCAAATCGTGGAAAAAATTGTGCAGCAGCGCCGTGGCGGTTATTGCTACGAAGTGAACGGCCTGTTTGCAATGGCGTTGCAGGCCTTGGGCTTTAGCTACCGTTTTGTTGCTGCCCGGCCTATGTTCTACCCGGTGCGCCGGCCTAAAACCCATATGGTGTTGCTGGTCGAAGCCGAAGGCGAACAGTATCTGCTGGATTTAGGTTTTGGCAGCTACGGCATCCGCGCACCAATAGCGCTGTCGCATCTGGACACAGAACTGGAGCAGGATTTTGATCGCTTTAAACTGACGCTGGATGACAAGGGCGCTTATGTGCTGCAAGCCTTTGTCGACGGGCAGTGGCTGAGCCAGTTTGGCTTTGACTGTTACGAAAGTGAGTGGGTGGATTTTATGCCAGCCAACTACCTGAACTCGACGCACCCGGACACTATTTTTGTGCAGAAACTGCTGGTGATCCGGCACAGCCCTCAAGGCCGCGATATTCTGCTGGGAGATCAGTTAAAGCAAATTCGTGCAGAAGGCACTCAAGTGCGGCAGTTATCTGAGGCGGAGCGCGACACGGAATTACAGCGTCTGTTGAATTAACACGAAAAAAGGTGGGTTATTACCTAATGCCGATCAGATAAGCAGTTTTTATTCAAAAACTGCTTATCTATTCACGAGTTGGTTCAGTTGCAGCGGAAAAGGCAAAGCCCACGCAGACACGCCGTGAATACGTTCCCTGTAGGCTCGGCTTTGGCATCCATGCCAAAGACGGTCTGCTTAGTTTTTTACCTTTCCTCGCTTTGGATAGATTCAGTTCGTTTACTGTTTTAGTTCAGGTGAATTCTGATACTGTGCGGTAAAAAATAATGCCAGTCAGCTTAACTGACTGGCATTAGGGTTATTACCCGCCTTTTTTCAACGTGCTCAACACTTAATAGCCAGCGGCCTGACCGTCTTTACGGGATTCCGATGCCCCGCAGTAGACGCCGGTTTTCGGGTCACGGTAAATGGCCTGATAACCACCAAACTCACCTAAACCTGAGCGCACGTCGTGGCCGCGTTTCATCAGCTCACGGGCGGTCTCGTAAGGCACGCCTTTTTCCAGCTGCACATAACCACCATTGGTCAGGTAAGCATTGGCGGCGTCTGTTGGTTCGGTGCTGCCTAAATGCTGCCAACGGGCGGCGTCACCTGCTTCCTGAATATTCATTCCGTAGTCGATCATATTCACCACAATCTGCACATGGCCTTGTGGCTGCATAGCGCCACCCATGACACCAAAGCTCATCAGCGGCTGACCGTCTTTGGTCATAAAGGCCGGAATAATAGTCTGGAAAGGTCTTTTCCCCGGTTCATAGGCATTGGCGTGTTTCGGGTCCAGTGAAAACAGCTGGCCTCGGTCCTGGAAGCCAAAACCTGTGCCCGGTACCACCACCCCTGATCCCATACCGCGGTAATTGGACTGGATCAGTGACACCATAGTGCCGTCTTTATCGGCTGTGGTCAGGTAGATGGTGTCGCCTGTGTAAAGGTGCGGGTTCCCGGCGTCTACCCGTTGTGCGGCTTTGCTGGTGATCAGCCTGGCGCGCTCTTTGCCATAAGCTTCCGAAATCAGGGCGGCAACCGGCGCTTTGTTGAAGTCCATGTCGGCGTAAAATTTTGCCCTGTCTTCAAAGGCCAGCTTTTTGGCTTCAACCAGGGTATGAATGCTTTCGACGCTGTTGTAGCCCATGGCCTTTAAATCAAAGTTTTTCAGGATTTGCAGCATTTGCAGCGCGGCAATGCCCTGACCATTCGGCGGCAGTTCCCACACATCGTAGCCACGGTAGTTCACTGATACCGGCTCAACCCAATCCGATTGATGGCTGGCCAAGTCGTCGTAGCGCAGATAGCCGCCATTGGCTTTCATAAAGCTGTCGATACGTTTGGCGATATCACCTTTGTAAAAGGCATCGCGCCCACCAGCAGCGATAGCTTTGTAGGTGTTGGCCAAATCCGGGTTTTTAAACAGCTCGCCTTTGGCGGGCGCTTTGCCATTGATGGTAAAGGTGCCTTTGAAGTCACCTGGTTGCACCGACAGCTTCGGCACCGAACGGTCCCAGTAGTAGGCAATCAGTTCGCTGACCGGGAAGCCCTGCTCAGCGTAATTAATGGCGGGCTGTAGGATCTGTTGCATAGGCAGTTTGCCGAATTTCTGATGCAGTTCAAACCAACCGTCAACTGCACCTGGCACGCTGATTGGTAACATGCCGTAAGGCGGCAATTCAGTCAGGTTTTGTTTCTTCAGCTCTTTTTGCAGCTGTTTAAAGCTTAAACCTTTTGGTGAGCGGCCAGACGCATTCAGGCCGTACAGTTGTTTGGTTTTGCCATCCCAGACAATGGCGTATAAATCACCACCAATGCCATTACCGGTCGGCTCCATCAGGCCCAGTGCCGCGTTAGCCGCAATGGCTGCATCGACGGCAGTGCCGCCTTGTTTCATCACATCCAGGGCAATCTGAGTGGCCAGCGGCTGACTGGTGGCTGCCATGGCATGCGGTGCTATCACTTCGGAGCGGCTGGCGAACTCTGCACCTGTGATGCGATCATAGGCCAGCAGCTGTGGGCTTAATGCCAATAAACTGCATAACACGAGTTTTTTCATTCTGGTTATCCTCTGTTGGTCAAAGCCACCAAGCTACTGCTTTATGCTGTATTGCGCCAGAGAGCCACGACTAACAGCGGCTTTCAGTGGGCAGAGTGCAGGGAAGTGCCGGCCACATTATCGCTTGTAAAATTTTTGCAAACAGCCAGTCGGGCACTGTATGGTGAAGGCTGGTCGCACAACATGTTTTGTAGATTTAACCGTCGGAATTATCAGATTTTATGCACGACTTTATTGAAGTTTATGACGATGTATTAACTGCGGAGTTTTGTCAGCAACTGATCCGTACTTTTGAACTGAGCCCTCACACTACGGCGGGACGCACAGGCGGAGGTGTCGACACCAGTAAAAAAATCAGCACCGATTTGTATCTGAATCAGCATGCAGAGTACCAGCAGCAACTCAATGAAATTTGCCGCCATACCAGCCAGCACGTGATGGAATACTTTCGTAAGTACTATTTTGCCTTGATTGGCCCTATGAGCATGACCTTGCCGCATCCGTCCGGGCAGGGGGCTGTCACTCTGACGGCGGATAACTTTGATGAGTTCGGCCGGCCTCAGGTGCCGCAACTGACGCAGGCCATCTATCGGTTAGGGCCCATTCAGCTGCAAAAATACCAACAAGGCAAAGGCAACTACAACTACTGGCATTCTGAAGTCTACCCGCAGCTGGGGCACAATGAAGCGCTGCACCGGGCATTGTTGTTTATGTTTTACCTGAATGATGTCAGTGACGGCGGCCAGACGGAGTTTTATTACCAGAAGAAAGCCATTCAGCCGAAAGCCGGCCGGATGGTGATAGCGCCTGCTTATTTCACACATACACACCGGGGCTGCGTGCCTGTCTCAGGCGACAAGTACATACTGACCAGTTGGGTGCTGTTCAATCGTGCCGAACAGATTTATGGCCAGCCAGGCTAGCAGGGTCTCAGGCTGGCGTCAGCTCAGACGGGTCTCAGCATTTCCAGATGGGGAATATTGTCTTCCAGATAAGATTCGCTGCAGGCAATAAAACCAAAGCCTTCATAAAACCGCTGCAAATAACACTGGGCCGAGATACGAATTGGATTGGCAGGCCATTGCTGTTCAGCCAGCTCAATCGAACGTCGCACCAACTCTTTGCCAAGCGCCAGTTGACGGGCACTTTGCGCCACACAGATCCGACCTAACGAAGGATTATCGGCGTAGCTGGCACCCGGCGGTAAAATCCGGGCATAGGCCAGCACCTTTTGCTCGTTCTGCAGATATAAATGCAAGGTTCCTGGCAGCAAGTCTTTGCCGTCCAGTTCCGGATAGGGGCAATTTTGTTCGACCACAAACACGTCAACCCGCAGCTGCAGGATCTGGTACAAAGTGCCTGAGTCCAGCTCGCTGAAACTACAAGAATGCCACTGCATAAAAACTCCTCTGAACAAAAGACCAGCCATGATAACAAAGCCCTGGGGGAAAAATCTTCGGCAACTTTTAAGGTCCTGGTCAACACTTAACCAAACTGCCGGAGAAGCAAACAGGCAGCAGGACGGGGGTGAACAATGGGACTTTTTGAATTATTAAAACGCAAGCAGCGCTGGCAAACCCGCTTGTTTATCGGGGCTGCACTGCTGCTGAATGCTTTGTTGGCCGGGGTAGCCCCCGCGATGCCCGATCGCTACTTACCCTTGATGTTATGCCTGAATCTTCCCTTTGTGCTGGTTGCTGCCTGGTGGATGTGGTGGCAGCCTTTTATGCGCGAGCAGCTGCACCACTGGCAGCAAACCGAAATGCAGACCTGTGAATTGCTGCAGCAATTGGAGATGGACTATCAGGACGCTGTGCCTGTCGCAGCTCAGATACAACGGGCTTCGTTAAAACTGCGGAACTGGCAAAAACGCGATGCTGAAACCCGTCAGTTGGTGCGGGTGCAGGGCCTGGTCGATCATGAGCTGGCGGTCGGTAACAGATTGTACTTTGAAAGCCGCTTGCAGCATTACCTGACTGACAGCGCTGAACCTGTGGCTGGCGCGCTGTTTTTATTGCAAATCAGCCATCCGGAACCTGTGCTGCACAACACGGTGAAACTACCCAGATTGCGCAGCTGCATTGAATTACTGACCGAGTTATGTTCAGTCTGGCCTCAAGTGGTGATGGCGCGGATAGCGGACAATGACCTGGCATTGTTAATCCCCGGCATGCAGAGCAAAGAAGCTGAATTATTTGGTGATCGGCTGGCTCTGGTGCTTAGTCAGGCCAGCTGTTTCAGTGAAGTGCAGGATTTTGATCTGATCCACGTTGGTTTTGTGCTGTATGAGCAGGGGCAAAGCAGTTATCAGCTGTTGTCAGAAGCGGATATGGCGCTGAAAACCGCTCAGCTGCAGGGCCCGAATGCGGCCTTTGGCTTTGCCGACCCGCAAAAACCGAAAATCAAAGGTTCTGTCTGGTGGCGCACTGAACTGAACAATGCGCTGCGCGACAAAAGGTTTCTGCTCAGCTTTCAGCCAGTGTTCTCCTGGCATGATGAGGATGTGTTACAGCACGAAGTGCTGGTCCGCTTGCAAAGCAGCGATGGTGACAAGTTGTCTGCCGGTGTCTTTCTGCCCATGGCGGCCAACTGTGGCCTGACTGGTGCCATTGATCAGACTGTGTTGTTGCAAGTGGCCCAGGTCTGCACCAGGGAGCGGCAGAGTTATCAGGGACGACGCTGCAGCGTCAATATCACCATTTCATCTGTGCTGGACAATGGCTGGTGGCGCTGGCTGGAAGAGCAGGTACAGCAACGGCGTTTGCCGGTGGATTTAATGGCGCTGGAGTTTCATGAGCATCATCTGCATCAGCATTATCTGCAACTCAAGCCCCGGCTGCTGCAGCTGCAGGCCTGGGGCTTTGCGCTGGTGGTTGATCATGTTGGTTTAAGTCTGACCCCAGCGCCCTATAGTGATGAACTGCCGATCAGCATGTTAAAGATCCATCCGGCTGTAGTGCGGCATATTGATCAGCAACTGGAGCAGCAGCTGTTTGTGCGTGGTTTGCTGGCAAGCTGCAGTGGCACTGACACCCTGGTGATCGCCACCGCAGTGGAGAGCGAATCCGAGTGGCATTGCCTGAAAAAACTTGGAGTGGCGGGTGCGCAGGGCTACTACTTCAGCCAGCCACTGGCGCGTTTGATTGCCCAAAATCAGCTGATGGAATAAGGCCGCGATACGCAAGGCCGGCCAGCCCCTGCAAACCACCGGTATGGAAGAAACTGATGCGTTTGCCCTGGCCCAGCAGCCCTTGCTCAATCAACAAAAGCAGGTTGTATAAGGCTTTGCCTGTGTAGATGGGTTCCAGCTCTATGCCTTGCTGCTTCATCAAGGCGCAAAATTCCCACAGCGTGTTGTCTACTTTGCCATAAGCCGGTAAATGCAGCGCAGGCTGCAGTTGCCAGTTGTCAGTCGCTCCCTCAGTCAGCCTGCTGATTTTATTGCTAAGTCCTGGGTCTGGTGCCACCTGAATGCCCAGCACCGACGCTGAACCTGCGCCTCGTATTAAGCCCGCCAAGGTGCCGCCACTGCCGACCGCGCTAACCAGACAGTCTGCCTGGCCTGCTGGCGTTTGACCGAGCGGAAATTCGCTGACGGCTCTGACTGCTGCCTCACTTGTCCCTCCTTCAGGCACGAAAAGATAGTCTGGGAATTGCATTTGCCAGTGTTGTTGCCACTCTAAGTGGTCGCGTTGTCGATAGTGCTCACGACTGACGGCGATCAGCTGCATGCCATTTTGCTGGCAGGCACTCAGGGTCGGATTCCCCAGGTCTATGGCGTCAGTGCGCACCAGGCCTATGCTGGCCAGCCCCAAACTGTGGCATGCAGCAGCAGTCGCTGCCAGATGATTGGAAAAAGCACCTCCTAAAGTCAGCAATCCGGCGTTTTTAGTTTGAACAGCCTGTGCCAGTTGGTATTTTAGTTTTAGTGCTTTATTACCAGAGACTTGCGGATCCTGGCTCTGAATTTGACAAATCCAGAGCTGGTGCTGAAATTTGCACAGTACAGGATGAGATAAAAGCTGCCATTCTGTAGTTAACACCATACAATAGCCTTGATTCTACGAGAATTGATGAATATTTTATCATTTTTATCGTTTTATGTGATAACGTGGCGTTACAATAATTACATCAAGTGAAAGGTAGTATTTGCATTTATGTTATCGGCCTGGTTGGAACGCTTGAACCTCAAAAAGAAACCTGCTGGTTACTACGCCGGGGTTCACTGGTTGCCCCAACAAATTAAAGTGGCTGTGGTGCAATACCTGGACGGACAATGGCAGCCTCCCGCTTATTACAACCTTGCGATGGAAGGGCCAGCCCAACAAAGCCAGGCTTTTCGCCAATTGGCGGCCCTGCTGCCGGCACATTGCGATTGCACACTTATTATTCCGCCAGAACGCTACATGGTACTGCAAATTGACAAGCCTCCGGTACCACCGGAAGAGCTGATAATGGCGTTACCCTGGACCATCAAAGATTTAGTGGCACTGCCAGACGATGATCTGGTGGTGGATTATCTCGACCTGCCGCTGCAAAACCAATTACAAAGTGCCAAAGTGAATGTGGTGGTCAGTTCAAAGAGTTGGTTAAAAGAGCTGGCGGCTCTTTTTCAGCACTACAAACTCACCTTAACCGGCATTCAGCCGGAAGAATGGCTGGCGCGCAATTTATTGCCGAAAAAACATTATGCGGTCATGGTGGTTTGTCATCAGCCAGGGCAGGATCTGGGCGTGCAGATCATTCAGAATGGCAGTCTGTATTTTTCAAGACGTCTGCGCGGTTTTAACCGGCTTGATCAGTTCAATCAGGAAGAGTTGGAGCAAGGTGTTTTCGATAACTTATTACTTGAACTGCAGCGCTCTATCGATTTCTTTGAAGGCCAGCTAAAGCAGGCACCGGTCAGAGAAATTGGCCTCTGGCTCAGTGGTCCTCATCAACAGCATATTCTGCAATTGTTTATCCAAAACGGATTTACCCAAGTATTTAATGTCACCGCTGATGCACTACAACTCAGTGTCAGTGCTGACGATTTTCAAGTGTATGGACAAGCGCTTGCCGGTGCTATTGAGCCTGTGATGGCTGCTGCGGAGGCGGACCATGAAGTTACGCCTTAATCTCTATACCTCAGCGATAAAACCAGAGCAGGAAAAGATCAGCCTGAAACTGGTGGTGCAGGTTGTTGGCTGCCTGGTGCTGGTCATGACTCTGGTTGGCTTGGCGCTGGACTACCGGTCGGATGCGACCAGCCAGGAGCTGGCGGCTATGCAGCAACAGACCGCTGCACAGCAGAGCCAAATTGAACAACTGCGGACCAGGTTGCAGGCCAGAGTGCCGTCGCCAGTGCTGGTTAAACAGCACGAAGAACTGACCCAGCTGCTGTCGCAGAAAAATAAACTGCTGAGCTATGTTCAGAATGAGCAGAAAAAGACCGCTGTAAAATATGGCCCTGTGTTTGACTACCTGGCAAAAATTGATCCGAAAGGTTTTTGGCTGACGTCATTCCGGCTTTCAGCGGACAGCAGTACCTTTCAGGGGTATGTGCTTAAGGCTGAGTTGTTGCCTTATTGGCTGAATCAGTTAAGCCAGAATGAGTTCTTTAAAGGCCAGAGTTTTGCTCAGTTTGAACTGGAGCAGGAGCGTGATCAGACCCAGGCCATGTCCTTTGTTGTGCAGTCGGAACAGGTCGCAGGAGAAGCACCATGAGTCTCTGGCTGCAACTGCAGGAAAAATTCCGGGCGCTGAAACCAAGGGAAAAACTCATTACGCTTTATGGGGTTGTGCTGCTTTGTCTCTGGCTTTTTTTGCTGGAGTGGATAATACCTAATCTGGAACAACACCATAAAGATCAACAGCAATTGATTAATCTGAACAGTCAGTTAGCGAATAACGCAAAGCTGATTCAGACCTTAACACAACAAGAAGCTATCGATCCTGATGCCAGTTTTAAAGAAAAAATCAGGCAGCTGGAACAGGAAGAACAGCAAGTGCAGCAACGTATTTCGGCGCTGACCAGCTATTTTGTCGGCTCGGAGCGCATGGCCGTTGTGCTGCAGGATGTGCTGAAAAGCAGCGACGATGTCAGTGTCAAATCGGTGAAGGCCACACCGCCGGTGCCACTGTCTTTTGCCGACGGCGGATTGGAACAGAAGGCCCTTGTGTACCGTCACTCCACCCAGGTGGTCTTAGTCGGCAGTTATCCGGCGCTGAACGCTGTGTTGCACCGACTGGACCAGTTGCCATGGTCTTTAGGCTGGCAACAACTGGAGTACAAAGTGACAGGGTTTCCGACTGCAGAACTGACTCTGGACCTGTTAACGGTAAGTGATAATGAAAGTTATATTAAGCTTTAGCTTATTGTGCTGCAGCGGTGCGGCACTGGCATTGGCGGATCCGACTGAACCTGAGCTGCTTTTGACAACAGTCACGGCAACAGCAGAAAAAACTGAACCTGTTGTCAGTGAACTGAAGTTAAACCTGATCCGGACTGTAAAGGGCAAACCTATCGCCTTAATTAATGGGCAAACCGTCAGGCAGGGAGATGCTGTGGCTGACTGGACAGTGCTGGCAATAGAACCACAACGTGTCGTATTGCGTCAGGGCTCTGAGCAAAAAATCTTACAGCTGTTTAAAACGATGAAAAGCAATGATTAAACAAACCAGCTTAGTGATTACATTTGGCTGCCTGAGCTTATTAGGATGCCAGGGGCTAGAACAGACCAAGGTGGCCAGAGAAGCCAGCGCCGAGCTGGCGAAAGCGGCCGCCCCAGAGGTCAGAGAACCGACTGCAGTGCCAGACAGCGTCACTCAGGATTTGCTGGCGATGACCAGCCCTATGCAAATCACTGCACCTGTCTTACCGAGGTTTAATGTTGCGGCAGCGAATGTGGACGTCGGTGATTTTTTTACATCCCTGGTGGCTGATACCGATTACAGTGTGGCATTGCATCCAGCAGTGACCGGGCAAATTACCCTTGATTTAAAACAAGTGACCTTGGCTGAAGCTTTTGCTGTGGTTGAGCAGTTGTATGGCTTTCATATTGAGCTGGTTGGTCAAATTTATAAAGTGATGCCAGGCGGCTTACGTACAGAAACTATCGCAGTCAACTACCTGCTGATGCAGCGCTCCGGCAGCTCATCGCTGCAGGTGACCGCTGGTGGCATTTCGGCGAGCGAAGGCAACAATAACGGTCAATTTAACAGTCAGCAAAATAGTCAGATGCAAAGCAACCAGAACGGATTTGACTACAACTCTCAATATCAGAGTGGAAGTGGAGGCCAACAGAGCGGCAGTACCATACAAAGCTCAAATAAAACCGACTTCTGGAAAGATTTGAAAGAAGCGGTGACAGGCATTATTGGCGGTGGTCAGGACAGAGCTGTGGTGATTAGCCCACAAGCCGGATTAGTTACTGTGCGGGCAATGCCTGCCGAGATTGACGCAGTCAAAGCGTACTTGGGGCAAACCGAACGCAGCCTGCAGCGCCAGGTGGTACTGGAAGCGAAAATTGTCGAAGTCACCTTAAATGATGATTACCAGCAAGGCATTAACTGGTCGGAAATTGCCGGCTCCATCGGCAATACTGATTTTAACTTCAGTACCTCTGGTTTTGGTGTGGTCAGCAGCACCACCTCCACGACAAGTGGCCGGACGAATCTGGACTTCAGCGGACCGGATTTTAGTGGTGTGATTGAGTTGCTGGAATCGCAGGGCAATGCCCAGGTGCTGTCCAGCCCCAGAGTCACGGCCATTAATAACCAGAAAGCGGTGATTAAAGTGGGGACTGATGCCTATTTTGCTGTCGGGGTGAACCCTGGTTACGCCTCGACCGGCAGTTCCAGTAGCACAGTGCAACAAGCCACTGCCGAGTATTCCGCGATATTTTCAGGCATTGCTCTGGACGTCACGCCGCAAATCAGCCCGAATAACGATGTGATTTTGCATGTGCATCCATCGGTCAGTGAAACCACTGAACTGCCGCGCTCTATCGGCCGCGATGACACAGGGCAGGACATTCAGGTGGACTTCGCGCAGACCAATGTGCGCGAGTCTGACACCATTATTAAAGCCCGCAATGGTGAGATAGTGGTTATTGGCGGCCTGATGCAGTCGACCATTTCCGACAGTGAGTCTAAAGTTCCTGTACTGGGGTCTGTGCCTTTGGTGGGAAAATTGTTTAGCCGGGTCAGCAAAGTCGAACGTAAAAAAGAACTGATTATTCTGATCAAACCGACAGTGGTCAACGCTGGGGTCATGCAGCAGCAGGTTCAGCAGTCTGCTGATTTGATTAACCAGTGGTATCCGAAGAAGAACTGACCATGTTGTATCTGAAGCATTTTGGTTTGCAACAAAGCCCGTTTGGTTTAACGCCAAACACAGCTTTTTACGTCGATTTGCCTCAGCACCATGAAGCACTGCAGGTGCTGACTACAGCGCTGCAAGCCGGAGAAGGCTTTATCAAAGTCACGGGGGAAGTTGGCACCGGCAAAACCATGTTATGCCGTAAGTTGCTCAATGAAGCCCAGCCTGATTGGGTGATTGCCTATATTCCGGATCCTTTTTTATCCCCCTCTGAATTACGCTGGGCAGTCGCCTGCGAATTGGGCCTGAAGCATTCTGACAATATCGATCATCAGCAATTGGGTCAGTTGCTGCAACGCCACCTGATGATGCTGGCCAGCCAGGATAAACGAGCCATTTTAGTCATTGATGAAGCACAGGCGCTGCCGGATGACACCTTAGAAGCCTTGCGATTGCTGACCAATCTGGAAACTGAACAGCGCAAGCTGCTGCAGGTGGTGTTGTTCGGCCAACCTGAGCTGGATGAACGTCTGGCCAGTCATAAATTCCGTCAATTGCGCCAACGCGTCAGCTTTTCTTATCACCTGCGGGGCATGTCATTTGAAGAAGTGCGCGCTTATGTGCGCGCCCGTCTGGAGATCGCCGGCGTGATGCAGCCCCTATTTACGGACTCTGCGTTAAAGGCATTATGGCGTTACAGCAGAGGAGTACCCAGACTGGTGAATGTATTGAGTCACAAGGGGCTGATGCTGGCCTTTGGGGAGCACAAATTTCAAATCAGTGGTAGTCATTTGCGTTATGCCGCCAAAGACACTGAGGATGTGCAGCAGGCTGCCAAACCCAGTCTGGCCTGGGCTCTCTGGTTAGTGCTAAGTGCTACCGCCGGTTCTTGCGCCTATATCTGGTGGATGGGCTGGTTATGAGTGTGATTAATAAAATGCTGCGCGATCTCGACCGGCAGCAGCAACACCAACGCAGTCATGGCCCGCTTATCCTGCAGCGTAAAAGCCGCTGGTCATGGTTGCCCTGGTTTATCATTCCGCTGGCATTAGTGGCCGGCTGGCTGGGGCAAGCCTGGTTTACCCGGCAAGCTACGCCGGAACAGACTCCGATCGTCGGAGAAGCCGAGGTAGAGCACAGCCAGTTGAGTCCATTAACAGCGGAGGATGAACCACTCAGGCAGCAGGCGGCCAGCGCGCAGCGCACTGTGCCTGAAGCTCCGGTTGAATTGACCCCGGTCACTCCTTTGCCTGCGGCGCCACTGGCGGAAACTGGTGCCACAACAGCAGAACCAGCACAGAACCCTATTGCTGAACCTGTGCAGGCTGAACAAGCCACGGCCCCAGAGCCTGAGGCTGAAGAGCCGGTTGCTGAAGCTCAAGTTTCTGCTGCAGAGGCAGAAACTGAGTGGTCGCAAGAGCCTGCGCTTTCAACTGCTGCGCCGGTGAAAGCGCCCAGTCTGTCGATTGAAAAAGTTGAACTCAGCCTGTCAGAACAGCAAAGCTTGCTGGTGCAGCAAGCCCGTAAAGCCGAAAACGCCGGCCAACTGATGCAGGCGCTGCAGTTATGGCAAAAAGCCGCAGCCTTGCTGCCAACAGAGGCTGAACCTTATTTGCAACAATCCAGGCTCTGGCAAATTCAGGGAAACCACGCCGCTGCAGAGCAGGTGTTGCAGCAGGCGGTGGAACAAGGGAATCAGGACCCGAATTTGCTGATGGCACTGGCAGGCCTGGCGGTCCGACAACAGCGTTGGCAAGACGCTGTCACTGTGCTCAATGCTGCGCCTGATTTCAGTCAGCACCCGGACTTTTATGCGCTAAAAGCAGCGGCATTACAGAAAACCGGCCAACATGCGCAGGCGATAGGATTATTTCAACAATTAGCCCGGTTGCAGCCACAACAAGCCCGCTGGTGGCTTGGTATGGCGCTGAGTTTTGACGCTTTGGCCCAGCGGGAACAAGCGCTGTTGGCCTACCGGCAAGCGGAAAACCAAGGAATCAGCCTGGCGGCGGACAGCCTGAATTTTGTCCGAAGCCGCATTGCGGAACTGGAGTAACAGATGCTTAAACCCAAGCTAAAAATGCGGTTGGGGGACCTGCTGGTTCACGAAGGCATTATTACCGAAGCCCAGCTACAGCAAGCGCTGGCGCAACAACAAAAAACCGGTCGTAAACTGGGTAACAGCCTGATCGATCTGCAGTTGCTGACCGAAGACCAGTTGCTTCGTTTTCTGGCTCAGCAGTTAAACGTCAGTCTGCTCGACATCAGTCAACGTCAGATAGACCCCAATGCGGTTGCTCTGTTGCCTGAAGTGCACGCCCGCAGGTTCCGTGCCCTGGTGCTGGAAGATCGCGGCGCTGAAGTATTGCTTGGCATGAGCGACCCGGCCGATTTGTCGGTGCTGGACCAGATTGCTCCGATGCTGGCGCCGAAACACATCGCTATTGCCATTGTTCCCGAAGCTCAGCTGATCAGTGCATTCGACCGCTTGTACCGGCGCACCAAAGAGATTGAGAGCTTCGCCACTCAGCTGAAACAGGAATATTCCGAAGCCGAAGAGCTGGATTTTGGCGCACTGAATGACGAAGCCGACAATGACAACACCATCGTCAAACTGCTGCAGTCCATTTTCGAAGATGCGGTGCAGGTGCGTGCTTCCGATATTCATATAGAACCAGACGAAAAATTGCTGCGGATCCGGCAGCGGGTTGACGGCGTTTTGCAGGAAAACGTATTAAAAGAAGTCTCCATCGTGCCCGCACTGGTGTTGCGCTTAAAGCTGATGGCACAGCTGGATATTTCAGAAAAGCGGCTGCCGCAGGACGGACGCTTCCAGATCAAAATCAAAGGCCGTACCATCGACGTACGGATGTCGACCATGCCGGTGCAATACGGTGAGTCTGTGGTCATGCGTTTGCTTGATCAGTCGGCGGGCTTGCTGACGCTGGAGCAAACCGGCATGCCTGATGCGTTGTTAAAAAGGTTGCGGCGCATTTTGAAGACCCCTCACGGCATGATCCTGGTGACAGGGCCGACAGGCTCAGGCAAAACCACCAGTTTGTATGGCATGCTGAGCGAGCTGAATCAGTCCGGCAATAAAATTATTACGGTCGAAGACCCTGTGGAATACCGCTTACCCCGCATCAATCAGGTTCAGGTGAACCAGCGTATAGGTCTGACCTTCAGCAATGTGTTAAGAACCAGTTTGCGGCAAGACCCGGACATTATTATGGTCGGTGAGATGCGTGACCATGAGACCGCTGAAATAGGGCTGCGTGGCGCTTTAACTGGTCACTTGGTGTTGTCGACTTTGCACACCAATGACGCGATCAGCAGTACCTTACGTTTGATTGATATGGGTGCACCCGATTATCTGGTGGCCAGTGCCATGCGAGCCATTCTGGCTCAGCGTCTGGTGCGGCGTTTGTGCCCCCATTGTAAAAAGCCTTATACCCCGGATGCTGCAGAGCTAAGCTGGCTGGCGCATAAATCCATGGCCGCCAATCCGCAATTCTGGCGCGGAGAAGGTTGCCAGAGTTGTAACCACACCGGCTATTCAGGCCGGATTGGTGTGTTTGAGCTTCTGGTGATGAATCGTGAACTGGCCGATGCGCTGCGGCGTAAAGATCTGGACGCCTTTGCGCAAGCCGCTCGTGCCAACGAAGGCTTTCAACCCTTGGGTGATATGGCTCTTCACTATGCGTTGGATGGGCTCACCAGTCTGGAAGAAGTGATCAAAGTGTCAGAATATCTGGAGCTGGAAGCAGAAACTCCGGCAGTTGAGTTGCAGGCTGACTGATGGCGACTTATCAATACACGGCGCGGGACCGGCAAGGTCAATCAGTCAGTGGGACGCTGGAAGCGGGCAGTGAGACAGCCGCTGCCGATGTGTTGATCAAACGCAGCCAAATCCCTATCCGCATTCAGCTGCTGCAGGATGCGCAGGAAAAAGCGGAGTTTGTCTGGCCCTGGCAGCGTGTCAACCTGACAGACCTGATTGTGTTTGCCCGGCAGATGTATTCACTGACCAGAGCTGGAATTCCTATTATTCGGGCCATAGTCGGGCTGGCAGAAAGTACCAGTTCCAAAGCGCTGCATAAGGTGTTGCTGGATTTAGCCGACCAACTGGAAAAAGGCCGCACCTTATCGGTCGCCATGGCGCAGCACCCGAAAGAGTTCAGTCGGCTGGTGGTGTCCATTGTGCACGTGGGTGAAAATACCGGCCGGTTGGATCAAGCCTTTTTGCAGTTGTCCGGCTACTTCGAACAAGAGCTGGAAACCCGCAAGCAGATTAAACAGGCGACCCGTTACCCCAGCTTTGTGTTGTTTGCGTTGGTGGTTGCTATGGTGTTGATGAACATGATGGTGATCCCGCAGTTTGCGGCGATGTTTTCCCGCTTCCATGCCGAGTTGCCATGGGCAACCCGCTTTTTGCTGGCAAGCTCCAATATGTTTCTGAATTATTGGGGGCTGATGCTGGCGGTGTTGATTGGTGGCATTTGGGGCTTGAAACTCTATCTGGCCAGTCCGCAAGGCAGCTATCAATGGAGTTACTGGAAGCTGCGCCTGCCGTTAATGGGGTCTATTATCAAGCGGGCAACTTTGGGCCGCTTCAGCCGCAGCTTCGCCATGATGCTGAAAGCTGGTGTGCCGCTGACCTCGGCGTTATCTCTGGTGTCGGAAGCCGTCGACAATGATTTTATGGCGGAGAAAATCCGCGAGATGCGGAAAAACATTGAACGCGGTGAAAGCCTGCTTAGGGTGTCATTAAACAGTGAGTTGTTTACTCCGTTAGTCCTGCAAATGCTGGCCGTTGGTGAAGAAACCGGTCAGGTGGATGAAATGCTTGGTGAAGTGGCCAGCTTTTATGAACGTGAAGTGGCTTATGATTTAAAGGGCCTGACCGCCAAGATAGAACCTGTTTTAATTTGTATTGTGGCTGTGATGGTGTTGATTTTAGCCCTTGGTATTTTTACACCTATGTGGGACATGATGAACGCTTATAAAAAAGGTTAAAAAATTTGCAAAGGAATTGGAAAATTTATAACTTTGGTCACAAATACCAGTTAGAATGCGAAAAAACCATAAATTTATAACCTAGGGGTGTGAAGTGAAAAAGATGAAACGTCAAAGTGGTTTCACTATTATCGAAATTATCATCGTGGTGATCATTCTTGGTCTGTTGGCTGCGACGGCATTACCGCGTTTTTTAAACGTAACTGAGCAAGCTGAAGATGCGTCTATCGACGGCATTGCCGGTGGTTTTGCTTCTGCGGTTGGTCTGGTGCGTGGTCAGTGGGAAGTGGCAGCTCGCCCCAATGGTAACTTTGATAACGGTGGCACTTTATCGCCCAATGGTACTTTTGTGACTGTGGATGGTGTGCAGGTGGCAGTCAATGCGGCATCTGGCACAGGGGTGGTCGCTGGTTTCCCTACGGGCACTCCAAGAGCGGACAGCCGCATCAGCAGCATGGATCATGATCAATGTCGCAATGTGCTGAATCTGATTATGCAAAATGCGCCAACTTCGGTGGCGCAAACCAGCGGTGGTGTGACATTAGCCAATATTACCGGCTCCAGCCTCTTTGTTCAGGTTGATTCCAGTCAGTGCTATTACTACCAGACCAATGGTTTGTCGGCGGTTCCTGCTGCGGGTGATACCAACTCATTAAACGGCTTTATCTACAATCCGGCCACAGGGGCCGTGACAGTATTTAAAAACAAGGCATAACGGTTTTAGTTAATCAGAGGTAGAAGAAGTATGAATACTATCAATAAAGCTCAACAAGGTTTCACTCTGGTGGAACTGATTATTGTGATCGTGATTTTAGGTATTCTGGCCGTAACTGCAGCGCCGCGGTTTTTGAATTTCCAGAGCGATGCCAAAGCCTCGGTACTGTCAGGCATTGAAAGCAGTCTGCGTGCTGCTGTTAGTCTGGTAGAAGGCAAAGCCATTATTTCTGGCCAAAATACAGCTCCGCTGTCTTGTTTTGTTAACAACGCGGTGGTTGAAGCTTCTGACACCGAAATCACTGCTGGAACTTGCGCTAACGGTGAAGATATTGCGTTCGGAGCTCCGGCCGACATCGTGGCTTCATTAACTGCAGCAGCTGAATTCACCGGTGGTATCGTGCTGCATGACAACACCACAGGTGCAGCATTAAATCCACAGTTAGCAGTGACAGACGGTACTGTGGTTCTGGGTAACAACCTGCAGGATTTACGCAATGGCACCTGTATTGTGACTTACACTGCTGCGACCTCAGCTACTGCTCGTCCTACAATCGTTGTTACCAACACTAACTGCGACTAATTAGGCTGATAAGTTAAGGTGAGGGTATGCGAAGCCGAGCTTCCGGGTTCACCTTAATCGAGCTGATTATTGTCATAATTTTGCTCGCTATTGTTTCTGCCACGGCCATTCCCCGTTTATCGGGGAAGGCTGGGGTGGAAGAAGTCACACTGCAAGATCGTTTATTGTCCCAATTGCGTTTGAGCCAAACTCAGGCGATGCAAAACACCTCTTCCTTCCGGCTTTTTAATGTTACAGCCTCTGGTTTACCAGAAGCGGGCAGCCAGCTTCAGCTTCGTCTGTTTGACCATAAAAGCAGTGGTGGAAATGCGGTCAGTCAGTTTTGGTTTAATGCCTATGGTCAGCCAGGTTTTGTTACCGGCAATCCTGCGACTTTCACTCAGGCCGTTAATGGCCTGCGCTTTGAAATTTCCGGCGCTACCAGTCAGAAGCTTTGCATTGAATCTGAAGGGTATATCCACCCATGTTAAAGCCTGTTGCAGCTAAGGGTTTTACTCTGCTCGAAATCATTATCGGCATTGTGGTGCTGGGTATTGCCCTGGTGGTGATTACCGGCGCTTTGGGCCCCTTATTTAAACAATCCACCGACCCCTGGCATCAGGTGCGGGCTGCAGAATTGGGCCATAGTCTGCTGAATGAAATTATGGCGCGTAGCTTTGATGAAAACTCCGATCGTGCTGCTGGAGAGTATCGATGCGGAGACAGCGGTTATCTGGCCTGCAGTAATTTTTGCAATGACACCAGTGTCAATCAGGCTGAAGCCGAAGACAGGGAGTTTTTTGATGACGTCGACGATTTTAACGGCTTAACCCTGAGTGGCAACGATATCATTAACAGCAGCACTTCCCTGGCTGAGTTGTACAGTGGCTACAGCGCTACGGTGGTCGTATCCTGCGCAGGCACTGAATTAGGTTTTGCCAACGAGCAACTGAAAAAAATAAAGGTGACCATCACCACGCCAACGGGTCAGAGCATCGGGTTTTCTGCTTACAGGGGGAACTGGTAATGCCCAGACCTGCAGCTGGTTTTACCCTGGTCGAATTGATACTGGTGATTGTGTTGTTGGGTATTGTGGGAACTGCAACCTTTAGTTACCTGGGACTGGGGGCGCAGATGTATGCCGATGCCGCAGACAGGGAAAAATTATTAAGCCAAAGCCGTTTTGCTGTAGAGCGGCTGACCCGCGAACTACGCAATGTGGTGCCGAACAGTGTGCGTGTTTCTTCTGAAACGGGTAAAAATTGCATTGAATTTGCGCCATTGATCAGCGCTGGCCGCTACAGCCCTGGCATTGCTTCGGGCGCTGTGACTTTGTTCAGCCCGGCGGGCTGGACCGAACTGACCAGTTATAGTCAGCCTTTATTTATGACTGTGTACCCAGTGGATGCATCTACAGATATTTATCAGCAAGGACGGGTAGCGAGCTTATTAAACCTGTCTGCAACCGGCAACGAACTGAGTGTGACTGCTAGTTTTGCGACCACCCCCAGAGACTCTCCCAGTGCCCGTATGTATTTTTTTGGCTTGCCCGTGGCCTATTGCCAGGAAGGTGCTGAGCTTTACCGTTATCAAAGGACTGGGTTAGACCAGCCATTGTCCGGCCGGACCTTAATGGCAGAGGCTTTGGATACTGAGTTTTATGTCGCCGAACCGCCATTTCAGTATCAGGATAGTCTGGTGCTGACCCGCAATTCGGTGGTGCATATCCGGCTGGCTTTTAAATCCTTGTTTGCTGACCGGTTGGTATTTAATCAGGAGATCCATATTCCCAATGTCCCCTGAAATTTATCCATCCAGCCAGAAGCAGCAGGGCAGCGCCATCGTTGTCGCCTTGTTTGTGATTGTGGTTATGGGCCTGCTGGTGGCCAGCATGTCGCGGTTTCTGCAGACCAGCTCTGAGACCATCAGTTATGAAGTGTTGGGAACCCGTGCTTTTTTTGCCGCGCAAACAGGGTTGGAACAAGGCTTAGTGCAGCTGTTTCCTGTGGGGGCAACAGGGAATTACTGTAAAGTGGCCGACACCGGCTATACCGGCAGTGCGGCAGACACCAATAGCCTTGCCAGTGCCGATTTGGCAGGCTGTAGCTTTAGTTTGAGTTGTAGCTCGGGGCGGCAGACGCTGGATGCGACGGCTGTCGTGTATTACCGTCTGACCAGTGTTGGCAGCTGTACTGCAGGTTCAATCAGTAGTCAGCGCACTGTCAGTATTGAAGTCTGGCAATAGAAAGGTAATCACCAATGGCGACAGTTAGTCCATTCGCTTTCATCCGGCTTAGTTTTATGGCTCTGCTGCTTGGCGTAGTGCTAATGTCGAACTGCATCGCTGCGACGGTCAATTTAAATCCACCTAGTCGCCCTGCAGTCTGCAGCGGAAACCAGGGGAGCTGGGACGGGTCCACTTATGTTTGTACTTGGGGGCAGCCGTTTACTGTGGCATCCGGTGACAAAGTGCTCTCGACAAGTAACATCAAAATTCTGTCTTACAGTGGTTTCGACCTGGTGAACGTGACACTTGGAGATAGCGGTTCAACCATCAATCTTGAAGCCCAGGGCAGTAATATCACCCGGCTAACAGGCTCTACATTGTACGGTTCTATCCTGGGCTCAAGCAATAATGTGCGGCTGATGACTGGAACTGTGGTGATGGGCGCCGTTAATGTGACGGGCAATTTTCAAGGGGATGGAGCCACTATCTATGGTGCGGTCAGCGCCAATAATGGCATTAGTGCTTCAAACACCACGTTTCACAGCAACCTTAGTTCTTCCAACAGTTCCATTACCCTGACTGGTGGCAGGGTAAAAAATAATGTCACAGTGACAGCCCAAACCCTGACGGCGACAGGCACTGTCTTTGAAGGCAATATCACAGCCAATGGCAATGTAGTGTTAACTAATGCCACGGTCAGCGGCAAAGTCACCAGCACTGCCAACACAGTCAAAACTACGAACTCTGTGATTGGCAACGGGATCAGTGGTTACAGCGGTATTCAGGTTACCGGTGGGACTATTGCGGGGGACCTGAGATCGAGCTGCAACAATGTCATTCTGACCAATACCACTATGACCTCAGGCACTATTCAGACCACGCCAAATTTGGGCAGTGGCTGCGGTGCCGACCGGGTGGAATTTAATAACAGCACCATTAACGCCAATATTCTCGGCGGGCCGAACAATGTGGTGTTAAATGACACCGACTACACAGGAAACATTCAGGCCAGGTTTAATGTCACGCTGAACGACAGCACACTGTACGGCAATATCTATGGTGAAACCAATTACGATCTACAAAAGGTAAAACTGCAGGATTCCTTCGTTTATGGTTCTGTTACTGTAGGCACTTCCTGGCAGACAATTGAAGGCAACTGGCCCAACAGTGCTATATACGGCGAATGTACATACCATACAGTGCAGCCTCAGCCTTTATGTCAGGATGAACCGCCAGCTCCTGCTGGGGTAAACCATTTCCGCCTGAGTTACCCAGTGCAAGGGATCACCTGCCAGTCTTCAGCGGTGCTGATTGAGGCTTGTGCAGATGCATCCTGCTCAAGCCGTTACACCGATACAGTGACACTTACCCTGAGCGCAAACAATGGCGGGGCCTGGATTGGTGGTAATCAGATTACCTTGAGCAATGGCATGGCGACCAAGTACCTGAGTAAAACCAGTAGTGGAGATTCTGTCCTGGGGATCAGTGCGGCCAGCGTGACGGCCAGTGCAGCAGCAGTCTGCCTTGAGGGGACAACCACAGACGCGGCCTGCAGCCATAGTTTTCTCAATACTGGCTTGCGGTTCAGCACTATCCCGAATCAGGTGGCAGGGCTTGCCAGCCCCAGCAAAGTCAAACTGCAGGTGGTGCGAACTGACACCAATACAGGCGCTTGTGTGGCCAGAGTGACGCCCTCAAGTGCGGTGCAGTTTGGTTATCAGTGCGTCAATCCAACCAGCTGTATTACTGGCCAGAGTTTTACCGTGGACACAACAGCTATTGCGGACAATCCAGCGTCCACAGTCAGCCAGTACACCAGCATCAACAGAAGCTTTAACAGCAGTGCAGAAACTGAATTTACCATTCAATACTCTGACGCTGGGCAGCTGAGACTGCATGCACGGCTGGCACTGGCGGCGTCCGCTAATGAACCTGCTGTCACTCTGGTGCAGGAATCGAACAGCTTTGTCACTCGCCCGCATACATTGGTCGTGGTAAATGCGTTTTATGAGGATGAATCAAATAGCATCAGCAAACCAAATCCTGGAACCACAACAGAGGCAGGACAGTTTATTGCTTCAGGTGATCCCTTTAGCGTTGTGGTGGAAGCACGCAATGCTTCTGGCAATACTACGCCGAACTTCGGCCAAGAACGCGACTTAGTGCTAAATGTAGCCAAACCAGAACTTATTGATGTGGCCCAAGACATTGCAGAGTTGGTTTATCCCAGCGCCAGCAATCCTGGAAACCTAAGCAGAAATGATGGCGCTGAGACTACAGTATTGACAGGTGGTCGCCAGGAAATTAAAGGGGTACGCTGGAATGAAGCAGGAACCATTAAGCTTACTGCACGCCTGGCAAATGGGAGTTACCTGGGCTCTGGAGATGTGGTAGCAAAACCTGCAAGCGCTAATATAGGCCGTTTTTATCCTGCGGAGTTTCAACTCTCGGCATCCAGCAACATTATGGATGCATGCACAGAATTTACCTATATGGACCAACCTGCAATTCAGCTGGCTTATCAGCTGCAGGCCCTCAATCGCCAGGGAAATATCACAACAAACTACAATGCAAACTACCAGCATAAATATGGCATTCATTTTGTTGCTGCCAATGGTGGTTCGTCAGTTAATCTGGCGAGTCGTTTACAGCGATTGGATACAAATGGCGACTTACACCCAATTACCCCTGAAGCTTGGAACAATGGGGTGTCGCAGCCACTTACAACAAGTTGGACAGACGTGAGATTTGTCAAGCCTAACCCTGTAACACCTATTCCTGCTGGCGACGGCATGTTCAGCAACTTGAAAGTTGGGGTGACAGTCATCAAACCTGATGAAACAGAAGACGAGACTGTATTGGCTGGGGTCGATATGGCTTTTGAAGGCTGCCTTGCAAATGAGAATTGTGCTGTTGCGCTCACTGGTGATCTGGATGTGCGTTATGGCCGCCTGATGATTGAAGATGCCTTTGGCCCTGAAGATGAAGACCTGCCGATACAATTTGTGACTCAGTATTGGGATCCGAGTACACATAGTTTTGTCCGCAATACCGAAGACCAGTGCTCGGCTATTAATGCCACGCATCTTGCCGTAACCGGAGTGGTCACTACAGCGTCGGGAAATACGACGGTGACGAATGGCCTGAATCCGCCGCGAAGTATTATGTTGTCTGCGCCAGGTGCGCCCGGCAGCGCTGTGATGGAGTACGATTTGCAAACGGGCGGTATCAGCTATCTTGGTTATCCATGGACTGGCGGAACCAGCAATCAGAACCCGAAAGCAGAAGCAATATTTGGGCGTTACCGCGGCAATAAGCGGCAGATTTACTGGCAGGAAAAACTAAACTAAGCCTGTGCGAGCACAGGATGTCGTCGAGGAAACGACGTTTAGTGCTCTGGGCAGATCGCTGATTTAAACTGAATCCCACCCAGCTGGTCTTTTTTGCCTTTCCAGCAAAACTTTCCACAACTTTCAGGGTCCATCCTTCGAAACAATTGGCTTTTCAATGGCTTTGGTTTAATTTGGACAAAAGCAAAGATAAAGCTATGTTCCCGGCCAATTGTTACTTAAAATAAGCAGCATTTTTTGACCGCCTTTGCGTCACCACACCAAGTTAAAAGGATTAGTCTGTTCCATGTTAAACAAATTACGTGGCCTGTTTTCGAACGATCTGTCTATCGATCTGGGGACAGCCAACACCCTGATTTACGTTAAAGACCAAGGTATTGTATTGAATGAACCTTCTGTGGTGGCGATTCGTCAGGAGCGCACAGGGGGCCCGAAAAGTGTGGCCGCTGTCGGTCATGCCGCCAAACGTATGTTGGGTCGTACCCCTGGCAATATCAAAGCCATTCGTCCGATGAAAGACGGTGTAATCGCCGACTTCTATGTGACAGAAAAAATGCTGCAGCATTTTATCAAACAAGCGCACAGCAACAGCTTCTTACGCCCAAGCCCACGGGTTCTGGTCTGTGTTCCTTGTGGTTCTACTCAGGTAGAACGCCGTGCTATTCGTGAATCTGCCCAGGGCGCCGGTGCCCGTGAGGTGTATCTGATTGATGAGCCAATGGCCGCTGCTATAGGTGCAGGTTTACCTGTGTCTGAAGCCACTGGTTCTATGGTGGTGGATATCGGTGGTGGTACCACTGAAGTTGCTATCATCTCGTTAAACGGTGTGGTGTATTCCTCTTCTGTGCGTATCGGTGGTGATAAGTTTGACGACGCCATCATCAACTACATCCGTCGTAACTACGGCATCCTGATTGGTGAAGCCACGGCAGAACGTATTAAAACCGAAATCGGTTCTGCCTACCCAAGCGACGAAATCCTGGAAATTGAAGTGCGTGGCCGTAACCTGGCTGAAGGGGTACCGCGCAGCTTTACCATGACCAGCAACGAAATTCTGGAAGCTTTACAAGAGCCGCTGGCTGGTATCGTCTCTGCGGTCATGGTGGCACTGGAGCAGTCTCCACCAGAGCTGGCGTCAGATATTTCCGAGCGCGGTATGGTGCTGACCGGTGGTGGTGCTTTATTACGTGACTTAGACCGTCTGCTGATGGAAGAGACCGGTATTCCTGTGGTGGTTGCTGATGACCCGCTGACCTGTGTGGCGCGTGGTGGTGGTAAAGCCCTGGAAATGATCGATATGCATGGCGGTGACGTGTTTAGTTACGACTAAACCGCCCGGCAGCGTCTGAATGAAACCTATCTTTGAGCGTGGCCCCTCATTGCCGCTGCGATTATTTTTTGCAGTGCTATGCAGTGTCGGGCTAATGGCACTGGACAAATTTACCGACAGTTCCACTCAGCTGCGCAGTTACCTGACTGCGCTGGTCAGCCCTTTGTATTACGTGGCCAATCTACCGCAGGCGCTGTTATCCGACGCCTCGGCCCAGTTCAGTTCGCATCAGCGACTGCTGGAAGAAAACCAGAAACTGCGTGAAACCCTGCTGCGGCAAAATACCCAGGTGCAGCGTTTCCAGTTTTTGCAGCAGGAAAACGACAAGCTGCGCTCCTTGTTAGGCTCAGTGCCTGTCACCGAAAGCAAGCGCCTGGTGGCGGAAGTGCTGGCGGTGTACAGCCATCCGTTCAGCAACCAGATCGTGATCAACAAAGGCAGCAAAGACGGTGTGGTCGCACAGCAGCCATTATTGGATGACCTGGGTGTACTGGGGCAAATCGTCAGTGTCGGGCCGACCAGCAGCAGAGCTTTGCTGATTTCGGACACCACCCATGCTATTTCGATGCGGATTGAACGCAACGGTGACCATGTGGTGGCGGAAGGCATGGGGCAATCGGACCAGCTGCGGCTGATGCACTTACCGCACAGTGCCGACATTCAACAGGGTGACAAACTGCTCACCTCCGGCCTGGATGGCATTTTCCCTGAAGGCTACCCGGTGGCTGAAGTGGTGCGGATTAACAAAGACGCACAGCAACCATTTTTGCAGGTCTATGCCCGGCCTTATGCACAGCTGGATCGCATTCGTTATGTCTTATTGGTCTGGCCTAAAGCCAAACCAGAAATCGATCAGCAAATTGCACCGCCTGAAGCGGACACAGCAGCCGTCGCCGGAGCCCACTGATGGATAAATCCTACCGCTTGTATCTGGTGTATGCGTCGCTGATTGTGGCGCTGGTGCTGGCTGTGGTGCCTCTGCACTCTATTGTCAAACTGTTCAGGCCTGATTGGCCTTTGCTGGTGCTGCTGTACTGGGCTTTGGCGTTGCCGAAGCGGGTCAGTATCGGCACCGCCTTTATCACAGGTTTTGTGCTGGACGTTTTAGTGGGCACTGTGCTGGGTGTGAATGCACTGGCTTATTCGGTCATTATCTATTTTTGCTCGTCACATCATTTGAAGATCCGCAACTTTTCGGTGTTGCAACAAAGTCTGGTGGTGGCGCTATTTCTGGCCTTTAACCACTTGCTGGTGTTCTGGCTCAGCCACTTCCTGACTGACGTGACTTTTAACCCTGCTTATTTGTGGCCTGTACTGACTGGCGCCTTTATCTGGCCCTGGCTGTTCTGGTTGCTGCGCCGCATTCGCCGGCAATTTAAAATCCACTGAGGTTTCTGATGATAGCTCTGGCATCTGCCTCGCCGCGCCGGCGGGAATTATTAACCCAGCTGGGCCTGAGTTTTGTTGTGGTCAAAGGCGATATCGACGAAAGCCAACTGCCTGGTGAAACGCCTGAGCAGTATGTGGTGCGGCTGGCCAAAGGCAAAGCTCAGGCCGGGTACGCCCATCAAAGCGCCCCATTACCAACTTTAGGTGCCGATACCATCGTTGAAATTGATGGTCAGGTGCTGGGCAAACCGACAGATTTTGCCGATTTTCAGCGCATGATGCAGTTACTGTCTGGCCGCCAGCATCGGGTGCGCACGGCGGTGGCGCTGTGCTGCGGTGAGCGTACCGAAAGCGTTTTGGTGAGCACCGAAGTCAGCTTCACCCTGTTGTCGGAGCACGACATACTGCAGTATTGGCAAAGCGGCGAGCCAGCCGACAAAGCGGGTGGTTATGGCATCCAGGGCAAAGCAGGGCGTTTTGTCACAAAGCTTTCAGGCAGCTATTTTGCCGTGGTTGGGTTACCCTTGTTTGAAACCGAACAACTGCTGAAACAACAGGGAGTGCTGGCATGAGCGCAGAGTTACTGATCAACGTCACTCCCAGCGAAACCCGGGTTGCGCTGATTGAAAACGGTGTGCTGCAGGAAGTGCATATCGAGCGTCAGGCCAAACATGGTCTGGTCGGCAATATCTATATGGGCAAAGTCAGCCGGGTGTTGCCAGGCATGCAGGCGGCCTTTGTCGACATTGGTCTGGATAAAGCGGCCTTTTTGCATGCGTCCGACATTATCTCCAGTGAGCTGCAAATCGCCGAGCCAGAATCGGTCAAACCTGCGGCCGTAAAAGACATCCGTTTGCTGGTGCATGAAGGCCAGTACCTGCTGGTGCAGGTGGTGAAAGACCCGCTGGGTACCAAAGGCGCCCGCCTGACCACCGACATTACCTTACCCAGCCGTCATCTGGTGTTTATGCCGGGCTCCAGCCATGTCGGTGTGTCGCAGCGTATTGACAGTGAAGCCGAGCGTCAGCGTTTAAAAGACATCGTCAGTGCCTGCCTGGATGAATCCGGTGGTTATATAGTGCGTACCGCAGCCGAAGGCGCCGGTGAAGATGAGCTGGTGCAAGACGCACAGTTTCTGAAAAAACTCTGGGCCAAGGTGCAAAAGCGCAAGAAAAATGCCCGCAAAGAAACCATGCTGTATGAAGAGCTGACACTGGCGTACCGCATTTTACGTGACTTTGTCGGGTCGGACTTAGAGCGGGTGCGGGTGGACAGCAAACTGACCTTCCAGCAACTGCTGAGCTTTACCGAAGAATTTGTGCCGCAAATGACCGACAAGCTGGAGTACTACCCAGGCGAGCGGCCGGTGTTTGATCTGTTTGACGTTGAAAACGAAATTCAGCGCGCGCTGGAGCGCAAAGTGATGCTGAAAAGTGGTGGTTACCTGATGATTGATCAGACCGAAGCCATGACCACCATAGACGTCAATACCGGCGCTTTTGTTGGCCACCGCAATTTAGAAGAGACCATTTTTAACACCAATATTGAAGCCACTCAGGCGATAGCCCGTCAATTGAGGCTGCGTAATCTGGGCGGTATTATCATTATTGACTTTATCGACATGCAAAGCGAAGAACACCAGAAAAGGGTTTTGCACAGCCTGGAAGTGGCGCTGGGTCGGGATAAAACCAAAACCAATATTCATGGTTTTTCTGCCCTGGGTTTGGTGGAAATGACCCGTAAACGGACCCGCGAAAGCCTGGAGCATGTGCTCTGTGGGGAGTGTCCGGTTTGCAAAGGCCGTGGCAGTCTGAAAACAGTGGAAACCGTTTGTTTTGAAATTTTGCGGGAAATTGTCCGGGTCAACCGGGCTTATGTCGCCGACAAATTTATGGTCTATGTGTCACCTTCAGTACGGGATATGCTGACTAATGATGAATTTCACAGCCTGGCTGAACTCGAAGTCTTTATTGGCAAGCAAATCAGTCTGGTGACTGAACCGGCGTACAGTCAGGAACAATTTGACGTCGTCATGATGTAACAGCGAACAAAGAGAGCCGCAGTGCGAAGTATCCGACAGGCCTTTTGGTATTGCCTGCACAAAGTCTGGATTGTTTTTGCTATCGGTGTGGTGCTGATGGCCGCACTGGTGTCTGCGCTGCGTTTGGGCTTGCCTTATGCACCCGGCTACAAAACCGATATCGAACAATGGATAAAAACTGAATACGGCACTGAAGTGCGGATTGGCGCTTTGTCTGCCGGCTGGCAGGGCACAGGCCCGGCTTTGGTACTGCAGCAGCTGCAGGTACTGGACAGTCAGCAGCAACCTCAGCTGAGCGTGGATGAAATTGGTGTGCGGCTGGATTTCTGGCGCAGCCTGTCGAACATGAAACTGACCGCTGCCCATTTTGAACTCTCTGGCCTGACGTACCATGTGGAAGCCCGCCGCTGGCTTGGCTCTGGGGTCAGTAAACCGGCCGACAATCAGCAACTGTTTCAGGCACTGCAGGACTTATTCTTCAAGCAGTTACGCCAGTTTTCTGTCATTCACAGCAAACTGGTGTTCAGCACAGAGCAAGACGACGACATTGAGCTGAACATCAAAGCGCTGAACTGGCAGAACGATTCAGACCGTCACCAGGGCTGGGGCGAAGTGTCAGTCGCTGGCGTAACCGCCAACACCTTGTCCTTTATCGTCGACTTGAACGGCGAAGCGCATGAAGCCAATGGCCAGCTCTATCTGGCCAGCCAGCAACTGGATTTGCTGCCCTGGTTTCAGCAATTGATGCCACAAACCCGCAAACTGAACAGTGCCAAGCTGAACTTTGCCGCCTGGGGCGATATTAAAATGGGCAAGCTGCAGCAAATTGATGTGGCCCTGTCAGACAACAATGTCGGCTGGTTAAAAGACGGCGTCTGGAACAAAGTGGCGCTGTCGGACGGCTACCTGCAGTGGAAGCCAACCAAACAAGGCTGGACTTTAACCTCCAGCCCCATGCAGTTAAGCACCACCTCTGAGCAATGGCCTGATCTGCAGTTCCAGCTGAGTCGGAATCAGGACAACTACCATGCCTCCTTACAAAACCTGCAGCTGGCGGTGGCGCAGCCGTTATTGCAGCTGTTTGCTGACGATTCAGAACAGCTGAAACAACTGCTGGAATACCAGTTGGATGCCCGGGTGAAACGCTTGGATCTGCAGACAGAAGGTGACCAATGGTACCTGTCGTCTGTGTTTGACGGCCTGACATCCGCGCCAGTCGGCGATATTCCCGGTGTGCATGCGCTGGAAGGGCAACTGTTGGCGTCGGCTTATTTCGGTGCGCTGGATTTAACAGGCAAAGACGCCACGTTGAGCTGGGGCAACGCCTTCAGCCACGGCTGGCCTTATCAGGGATTAGAGCTGTCTGCGGCCTGGCGTAAACGGGCCGGCAACTGGCAGGTATTACTGCCGTCGCTCAGCCTGTGGCGAGACAGCTTTGGCGTTGAAGCAGAAATGGTGCTGAACCTGGACGACAAGCCAGATATGGATTTAGTCGCCGAACTGAAAAACGTGCCGGTCACTGAAGCTGAGCATTTCTTCCCGCTGCACCATATGCCGCAATCCGTCATTAAGTATTTAAAGCCCGCCTTGCTGTCCGGCGATGTCAGCTTGGGCAAAGTGCTGTGGTCCGGTGAATTTGGCCAGTACCCTTACGCTGAACATAACGGCACTTTCCAGGCGCTGGCGTCCGTGGTGGGCGCTGAGTTTCAGTTTGACGCCGATTGGCCCAGCCTGACCGAGTTGTCGGCTGAGCTACTGTTCGAAAACGCCAGCATGACCATTCAGAGCCAGGCCGGTTTCCTGGTCGATGCGCCGGTACAACAAGGTGTCACAGTCCGTATTCCGGATTTGTTCCATGCCTCAGATTTACTGATAGATATTAAACAGCAATTGCTGGCGGAACAGGTCACCACTCTGATGCAGGCGTCGCCCATGCATGACTCGGTGGGTGAAACCCTGGCTTACCTTGGTGTGACGGGCCCGGTGCAGGGCAATGTGTCGCTGTCGATTGGTCTGGACCACCCAGGCGTGCAGGTCAAAGGCGATATCGACTTTCAGAACAACGGCCTGAATTTATCCGGTCCTGCACTGACCGGCGAAAACCTGACCGGCCGCTTGAGCTTTGACAACGCCCGGGTGCAGGCCGATGCGCTGGATATGACGCTGTCGACCATTCCGGTGCAATTCAGCTTACGGGGCGAGCAACAGGAGCAGGGTTATCAGGTGTCGCTGCTCAGCCAGGGCCTGCAGAATAGCCAGGAGTTGCTGCTGGCGCTGGCGCCAGAGTTTGAATCTTATGCGCAGGGGCCGCTGAGCTGGCAGTTTAAACTGGACCTGCAACTGGCCGGCGAGGGCTACCAGTATCAGTCTGATTTAGAGCTGGATTTCGCCGACACTGAGCTGAAACTGCCCAACCCGTTAGCCAAAGCGGTCGGACAGCCCGGGTCGGTTTTTGTCTCCACCCAAGGCAACCAGGACAGCAGTGTCATTGCATTAAATTACCAGGACCTGCTGTTTTTTGACGCCAATTATCAACATCAGCAAAACCAGGTCAGCCAGGCCCAGCTCAGCCTTGGTGAGCGGATGGAGCCGGGCTCCGCGCCGCCAGGTTTTACCATTAACGCTAATCTGGAACAAACCGATTTTGTGCCCTGGCTGGGGCTAATTCAGCATCAGATCACGGCATCCGCCGCCAAAGAAGATTCGCCGATGCCGCCGCTCAGTAAAGTCAGCGCGAAGGTTGCCAGGCTGAACTTGGCAGACGAGCTGCAACTAGACAACCTGCAGCTGGAGATGGTGCCAGCTGATCAGCACTGGCAGCTGAAACTGCAATCGGACCAGGCCAAAGGCGTGGCCATGCTGGCGAAAGACCTGCAGCAAGGCGGTATTGCCGCTGAACTGGATTTTTTAAAGTTGTTCCCATACGACACGGCTGCCGCTGAAGCCAAAGCACTGGCTGAGGCCGAAGAGTTGCAGAAGCTGACGAAAGAACAACAAATTGCCAAAGCGCTGGCCGAAGTGGTGCCGCCAAAACCTATGCCCTGGTTGGCTGACTTACCGCCGCTTAGCCTGAATTGTAAAAGCTGTGTGTTTGGCCCTTATGATTTAGGCCAACTGAAGCTGAAGACCCATTCAGACGGCCAGAGTCTGAGCATTGATCAGTTTGAATCCCGCTATAAAAAGCACCAGCTGAACCTGACCGGGCGTTGGGTGAAAGACGAAGCCGCTGGCCGCACCACGGTAGATGCAGAAATCAAAAGTCCGAATTTTGGTGAGCTGATGCAGGACTATGATCTGACGTCCGCGGTGGCTGGCAGTGACGGTGAAGTGCAGTTTAAACAAATGAGCTGGGACGGCGGACCGACCCAGTTTAACTACGCCACCCTGGCGGGTGATTTACACTGGCGTTTAGGCGAAGGCTCCTTGTCGGAAGTCAGCGACAAAGGCGCGCGCTTATTGTCGGTGTTCAGTCTGGGTTCCCTGGTGCGTAAGCTAAAACTGGATTTTCGCGATATTTTCTCCAAAGGCTTTTTCTTCACCGAAATGACCGGCGACCTGAAGCTGGACAAAGGCGTAGCCCATACCAATAACAGTAAAGTGGAAGGCGCTGCCGGTAATATTGAAATTCAGGGCTACGCTGATTTAGTTACCCGTCAGCTGGATTACCAAATGGCGTTTTTACCTAAAGTCACTTCCAGCCTGCCTGTATTGGTGGCGCTGCTGCAATTTAACCCGGCCACAGGGCTGGCGGCGCTGGCACTGGACGAACTGGTCGAGTCGGCTGAAGTGGTGTCGAAAGTGAATTTTGCCGTGACAGGTAATTTTGCCGCGCTTCAGGTGACCGAAGTGGCACGCCATACCACAGAAATAGAAATTCCACGCTCTGAGCTGTTAAAGGCCGAACAGGAAAAACGCCGGCAGCTGCAGGAGCAACAGCAGCAGAACCAGCCGCCTAAACCGAAAGCCGACAGCACGAAAAAGGACAAAGCCAATGGCTGAGTGGCGTTTATCGGCGGTACAGCTGACCAGCGGCCCGGACTGGCAGCAGAACCTGGCCAAAGTGCGGGCCTTAATGGCGCAGTTGCCGCGGGCAGCACAGCATTTGGTGGCGCTGCCTGAAGGTGTGGCGCTGTTTGCCGGGCCAGATGGCCTGAACCTGCGCCTGGCCGAGCCGCTGGGCCACGGGCCTATGCAGCAGGGGTATGCCGGTTTGGCGCGTGAATTTGGCTGTTATTTGCTGGTGGGCACCCTGCCAACCCAAAGCGCAGATCCGGCCAAATTTTCTGCCAGTAGCCTGCTGTACAGCCCGGCTGGTGAACTGGTTGCCGATTACCAGAAAATTCATTTGTTCGACGCGTTGGTCAACGACAGCAGCAAGCAGTATCAGGAGTCGGCCAGCACGGCGGCTGGCCACAAGGTGACACTGGCCGCGGTGGACCAACTTAAGCTAGGCCTGATGATTTGCTACGATATGCGCTTTGCCGGGCTGGCCCAGCAACTGGCACAGCAAGGCATGAATGTGCTGGCCGTACCTTCAGCCTTTACTGTGGTGACAGGGCAGGCGCATTGGGAAACCTTATTACGGGCCAGAGCCATAGAAACCCAAAGTTTTGTGCTGGCCCCGGCGCAGGCAGGCACTCATGCCAATGGCCGCCAGACCTATGGCCACAGCCTGATTATCGACCCTTGGGGCCATATTTTGGCAGAAGGCGACAGCAACAGCGAGATGGTGCTGACAGTGCTGGTCGACCTGGAGCAATGCCGCCAACTGGCTGAGAAAATGCCTGTGCGGCAACACAACAGATTTAATAGTGAGCTGATGAAATGAGCAATGTGGAATTTAACCTGTTAGAAGCCAGCGAGCTGAAGGCAGACGACTTACAGCAAACCCTGGGTTTTTTATTTGCCCATCAGCTGGATTACGCCGACTTGTATTTTCAGTCCAGCGTGCATGAATCCTGGGCGCTGGAAGACGGCCTGGTGAAAGAAGGCTCATTTAATATTGAACGTGGTGTGGGTGTGCGCGCTATCAGCGGTGAAAAAACCGGTTTTGCTTATGCCGACGCTATTTCACTGCAGGCATTAAACCAGGCGGCCAGTGCCGCCCGCGGTATTGCGGCGGCAGGCCAACAGGGCCAGGTAAAAGCCTTTAGCCGGGGCAACACGCCACAAATTTATTTACCGGTGGAGCCGTTGCAAAGCCTAGATAACACCGCCAAGGTGGACTTGCTCAAACAAGTGGATGCCTTTATTCGCACTTTGGACAACCGCGCTGAGCAAGTGAGTGTCAGCTTAAGTGGTGTGTACGAAGAAATGTTGGTGGCGGCATCCGACGGCACCTTCGCCACGGATATCCGGCCTTTGGTGCGGCTGAACTGCTCAGTGCTGTTGCAGCACAATGGCCGCCGCGAGCGTGGCAATGCCGGTGGTGGTGCCCGGCTGGATTACCAGTATTTTTATGAAAACGTAGACGGCGAACCGCGCTGGATGGGGTATGCCCGCGAAGCCGTGCGGATGGCGCAAGTGAATTTAACCGCAGTGGACGCACCGGCTGGCACTATGCCGGTGGTACTGGGCAGTGGTTGGCCAGGCGTGTTATTGCACGAAGCGGTAGGCCACGGCCTGGAAGGTGACTTTAACCGCAAAGGCTCGTCGACTTTTGCTGGCCGTATTGGCGAACAAGTGGCGTCCAGGCACTGCACTATTGTGGACGACGGTACTCTGGCACACCGCCGTGGCTCACTGAATATCGACGACGAAGGCACAGCCAGCCAGTACAACGTGCTGATCGAAAACGGCATTTTGAAAGGCTATATTCAGGACAAACACAACGCGATGCTGATGGGCGTAGCCCCCACAGGCAATGGCCGCCGTGAGACCTTTGCTCACCTGCCAATGCCACGCATGACCAACACCTATATGCTGGCCGGTGATTACGCGCCGGAAGAAATTATTGCGTCGGTGGAAAAAGGTATTTATGCGCCTAACTTTGGTGGTGGCCAGGTGGATATCACTTCCGGCAAGTTTGTGTTTTCGGCCAGCGAAGCCTACCTGATTGAAAACGGCAAAATCACCCAACCAATTAAAGGCGCTACTCTGATTGGTAATGGCCCGCAGGCGATGCAGCAAGTGTCGATGGTGGGCAATGATTTACGGCTGGACAGCGGTGTAGGCGTGTGTGGCAAACAAGGTCAGAGCGTGCCGGTTGGCGTTGGGCAACCTACCTTAAAACTGGACGCCATGACGGTAGGCGGCACCGCCTGACGAAAAAAAGCTGGGCCAAAGCACCGTTTTACGGCAAGATCTGGGGCCGGAGCCTTAACTCCGGCCCCAAACTTTTTATGGAATGAGAACAGAGCCTGTATGCTACAGACCCTATTAAACCGTCGTCGTCTGGCCCGGTTAGCCAAAACCAATCTGGTGGCTGAAACCGTTTCGGTGCTGAGTTCGGCGCTGGACTACAAACAAAAAGTGCTGGAGCTGATTGGCAGTGCGCAGCAGCGCATTGTGATCACCGCGTTGTATTTGCAGGCCGACGAAGCGGGCGAAGAGGTGTTACGTGCCTTGTTTGCAGCCAAGCAGCGCAACCCGCAGCTGGATGTGACTGTGTATGTGGATTACCACCGCGCCCGGCGAGGTTTAATTGGCCAGGAAGGCGCCCGCACCAACAACGATTTTTACCGTGATATTGCCAAAGATTACGAGCTGCCTATTCAAATCATCGGCGTACCGGTGAAAAAGCGCGAGCTGTTTGGCGTACTGCATTTAAAAGGCTTTGTGTTTGACCAAACGCTGCTGTACAGCGGCGCGTCACTGAATAATGTTTACCTGGCGCAGCAAGGCCGTTATCGCGCCGACCGTTATTTACTGCTAAGCAATAAAGCACTGACCGACGCCGTGGTGCACACCCACCAGCAGCTGTTTGGCGACGCGGAGCAAACACCACCACTGCTGACCGATGAGGTCCAGCTGAAAGACGCGGCGAAAAAACAAAGCCGCAACTGGCTGAAGCACGCCAAAACCATGCACTACGGTTTAGCCGACAACGCCGACGCGCCGCTGCGTGCGGCTTTGTTGATGGGGCTGGGCCGGCGCGACAATGAGCTGAACACCAGTATTCTGGCCATGCTGGCTCTGGCGCAGCGGGATGTGTTTATTTACACACCATACTTTAACCCGCCACTGGCGTTGTCGCGTGCGCTGCGTAAATGTTTACAGCGTGGTGTGCAGGTGACTATTGTGGTGGGGGATAAAACCGCCAACGATTTTTATATTCCACCAGGCCAGCGTTTTAGCAAAATTGGCGCGCTGCCGTACCTGTACGAAACCATTTTGCGCAAGTTCCTGCGCGCGAATCAGAAGTTTATCGACGCTGGTTTGCTGACGGTGAAACTGTGGAAACACGAGGACAACAGTTACCACCTGAAGGGCCTGAGTGTGGACGGTGACAAGCACCTGTTTACCGGCCACAACCTGAACCCACGCGCCTTTGCGCTGGATTTTGAAAACGGTATTTATGTGGAAGACGAGCTGCAGCAGTTAAAACCGGTGCTGGAGCAGGAAAAAGCGGTGATCACCGCCCACGCCAAAGCCATTCACCATTACCGCGACATTGAAACCATCAGTGATTACCCGGAAGCCGTGCAAAAGCTGCTGGCCCGCATCGGCCGCATTGGCGGCACCTTAGTGGTGAAGCGGCTTATTTAACCGCCCGCTGCCATCCGGTTGCTGTGGTAGGGGCGCCGTTTACTGCGCCCTTTAATCCAATATTTTAACCCTGTGCCGGTATGTGTATTCCCATCAGGCGGCAGGGCAAACCAGCCAGGGGCAACTACTGCGTTCGCCCGTTCGCGCCTCCCGCGCTCACTTTTGATTGCTCACTACGCAGTTACCAATGTCTGTTTTGCTGGATGGCTGGTTTGTGCCAAAAGCAAACAGATGCAGATAGGCATTGGTTTCGATAAGCCCTAAAAACCACTGGTGAAAAACCCAGCCAACCACCCCGGAGTTAAACTCCGGACAACTCGCGTACAGCGAGTACGTATTTTGTCCGGCTGGCCTTTGGCGCATTCGAAAAAATTGGTTGAAAAATAGGGACTTCGGCAGTAGCTTGGTATAAGTAAACATCAGCAAAGAAGGCAAAAAAACTTCCGACTTGCGGGCGTTTTGCCTTTGAATAAGCGTTAGCACTCTATAGGAGAACATCAGATTTTGTATGACGTTGAAGTGTTGAAAAAAAGAATCCTTTGGCAATGGAGAAGGATACGTTATTTGCTGAAGCGTTTTCATAAACGGAACTCAGCCTTAATAAGCTATCCGACATATATAACTGCATTGATAGTACTGGTGTTCGTTACGACTTCATTTTCGAAGAATATTTTTGTAATGCCCATGAATGAAATAGGTGATTCATTGGCTGGGTTCGCGGGCGTACTTGCATTTCTATGGATTATTGTAACAGTTCTCTTACAGAACAGAGATTTGAAATTACAGTATGAAGAAATAAAGGATATGAAGCGGGCAAGTGAAAGCCAAGCGCGTTCGTTGAAATCAGCTGAAATATTTAAGGCCTTAGAATATATAGAGTTTAAGTTTGAAAGAATAAGCCCAAGGATAGAAGAGTGTCGAGACAGGGTTAACAATGAAATAAAGGAATTTATTGAAACATACGAAACGGGTAGAAATCCACGCGCGCACTTCGATCCACAAAAGGACATTTGTGAAATTTGGGGATATTTCAGAAAACCAGATGTAAAGAATGAAATTTTCTACCCGTTAGAATCAGTTCGCGATGATTTTGACTATGTTGCGTATTTAAAACTTGAAACGATTGTACGCAATATGAAGTATGTCTTGGATGCTTTAGATGGCCTTACAAGAAATGCTGACTCTGAAATAAAAGCCGATCTATCAAGCACAATTGAAACCTGGGAGCAACTTCTACAGGTTCACTGGTATCGGGAGTGGAGAGTCTATTTACTTCACATTGAAACAGTTGTGAAGAAGGCTATTGTTGAATATGAAATTGGAAATGATATCGCGCGGGCTGCAATAAAATGGAGCCTCGAGCGTGAAGAAGAGTGCTAACAAAGCGCTGCTACGGAAAATTTACTCGCTGGCGCTCCCAAATTTCCGCAGAGCGCGGCGTTAGGCAATTAAAATGGCATCGTTCGTAGGAACCAACAAAGAATTCCGTAGGTATATAGGCCCGAGGTTGAGAAACCTTGTGCAGCAATTTACCAAAAGCCATAAAGCTGAAGTTTCCGCTTGTGAGCACTGTGGTTCAAAGGAAAATCTAGAGTCTGCTCATGTGCATGGACGAGATAGGAATGAAATAATAGATTTGATCCTCAAGGATTATACCTACAACGGTATTGCGACCGTGGATATTGAAAAGTTTGAAGAACGATTCAAAGACGAACATTTTCCTTTAGAGAGATCAATTCTGATTCTTTGTCAGCCTTGCCATAAAAATTACGACCATAGTATTCCAGTGAATGATAAAGCAGACATATCGGACTGGCAGGAAATTACAGGTCCGCTTTCAGAGGTGATTAGATCTCGCACAGATTATCTACCGATAACACTAGAGCCTGGAGATCCTGAGCTTTTCAAGCAAGAGCTTTTAGTAACAAAGCTCGCAGAAATAGAGACGACTTACAAAGACGGCCGAATTGAAACAAAAAAATGGAATGCGGCCAATTTAGGAATTTCGTCAAACGTCTTTGGCAATTTGCGTTCTCGCTTTGAGTTTAGAGCTGGAAATTGGCAAGACAAAGATATTGTAAAAGTTCATGTGAGGATCAAGCGCAATGCTTAATAAGCCAATGCACGCGGAGCTAGCTCCGCTGCTTGGGGCGTTACGCTGGATAAGGATAAAAATTGAAGAAGATTGCCATCTTTGTCGATGTTCAGAATGTCTACTACACCACGCGACTGTAGTGGCACACTGAATTTGGCCACCTGATTAGAGGTGTTATGATCCACCTCGTAAGCAATTAGGTGACATGATGAACAAAAAGACAAGACCCACATTC